>PBVO01000094.1 GCA_002729015.1 Candidatus Poribacteria bacterium | reverse complement strand
CGAATCGAAGAAAAACACAACCATTGGATAAATTAACCGAGTTATCAGAAACACATCCAGCGTCGATATTAATTCCACCGAGATTGTTAACAAGGACTCCAAATTTTAAATCGTAGTCGCTGCGTAAAATAAATATGATTAAGCAATTAAGTATTTGGAGCCCCGAGAAACCCACCGAGCATCGTAATTAGGATTGATAAACCTACATAAATCATGGCTAACAGCAGGGACAACCTGATCGATGGCTTCTTGGTGTGGATGCTAGCCTAGCTCCGGGGTTTGGAGAACTGCTCTGTTTCTTGAAAACCATTGGCACGCTGAGTCGTTTTTTGGTATTTTGATTCTGACAAAAGGGACAACTTACAGTTTTATCAGATTCGGTGATAGATAATTTTTCTTCAAACATAATTTCACAATCAATACACTCGAAGTCGTACACTGGCATAGAATTTCCCTCCTCTACTTTGATCTAGAATGGAACACGGATGTCGTATTTGCCCGGTGTTTCTACAGGTAACATTCCATTGTCTATTAGTAACTCTAGAGGCGATTCTGGTGTTTGGAAAGGAATATGAACTAATCCTCTCGTACGAACAGACTCGTAAATAGCCATCATAATTTCAACTGTGCCACGTGCCTGGTAGCCACTACACCTGTGATCGTCTATGTCACCGTCCAACCATAGTTTGAATTCCGACCATAAATCTCGGCCATCTGATTTAGGTTCAACGATTTGCCAACCACTTGAATCACTATTCAAATATTTCAACTTTCCACCATCTGAACTCATTGTTCCGTTTGATCCTTGGATCAGAATATTGTTCAGGTGCGGCTTTGGCATATCGATTTCTAAGATTAGTCGTGTATCATTTTCGAAACAGATCAAACCCATGCAAAGATCTTCAATCCGACAACGTCTTTCATAGCGGTCGGTTTTCCGTTCTACTTGACCAATGACCCAACTAGTAGATGGGTCACCCAAAATCTGTCGAGTCATATCGATAACATGTGTTCCCCAATTTAGCAAACCACTACCAACTCGCCTAACTACTGAAATTGGCTCACCAATTACACCATCGGCTAGAAGGCGGCACGCTTCCGGGTAGATAGCTTCAAAACGGCGTTGATGACCAATAACTAATTTAACTTTGTTTTTCTCACAAGCTTCAATCATGGCGTCGGCTTGACCTAGGCTGACTGCCATCGGTTTCTCACATAGAATACCCTTGACTCCACTTTCTGCAGCGGCTACGGTAATTTCTGCGTGTGTACCTTGCCAAGTGCAAACTGTTACTATATCCAGATGCTCATCAGTTAGCATTTTTTGATAATCAGTATAGGCGGTAGCAATCTCGAACTGTTGACAGTACTTATCAACTGACTCCTGACTTACATCCGCAGCAGCAACAATTTCAAAATCGTCTGGGTAACGATTATAATTCTGACCATGAAAATGAGCGATACCTCCACAGCCCACGATACCAACTCGGTATTTATCCATTTAATTTTCCTTGTTCTAGAATTCTACTTATACTAATTTACGATTGGGCAAACTTTTCATATTCGCGGTTAATCCGATTCGGATCACCTGGGCCAGTATGGACAAAAATTCGATATCTTAAGTTGAGTTGATCCCCAACTTCTAGCTCTATCGGGCCAGTAAAATAATTATAGTTGGGAGACAATGGACCATAATCCCTGGCAAACCAATGAGCTGGAGTAGGGTTCGAAGGGTGATCTAAAAGAGATAGGCCAATTAGCGTACCATCAGTTTCGGCTGTTTCATCAATCCAACGCGCAGGCTGGCCAAACATCTCTTTCTCCCCACGCCGACCTTCACTATCAGTTAGAATTCCCCCATGATTGGCAACTAACCAGTCAGCTGGTCGAACCAATGGCATCCCAGATTCATTAGTTGGGTGGAAGGTAACTTGTTGATTAACGGGATTCAGACAAATGGAAGTATCTAAATAGAGCTCTCCATCGTTTAGTAATTCCCAACGATATGAGCGGTGGTCTTTAATTAAGGCATTTCCATCAGGGGCAATCCACTCGCTTTTGTGTGTTAGAATACCTACATTATCTACAGCTTCAGTTTGTACTGTATCCACTAGGTTGATCTGTCCCAAATTACGTTTATCCCGATAGAGATAAAAATCAAGATGGTCATTAACTACACCATGTGAAAAACAAATCCCATGATGGTGTAGATGATCAGCTGGTTGATTTTCCAGTACATTACGTTTGCCTGGCCCTAACAAACAAGTAATATGAGGATGAAGCTCAGGGTACCACACATAACGTGAAATAGTACCAATACCTTCGGCTCCTACATTCATAACATGCGGCGTTTCCTGCCCAAATTTCAGTTGCATGAAAGTCTTCCCTCTTTTCTAAATTCTCATCCTGTTCGAAAAAAATAGTTTATCAAAATCTCCAATTTGATGCCAATCATAATCGATTCAAATAGGTCATTAAAAATTTTCGGTTTCATGGAAAAATCGAGATAATACAAGGATAGGAACATTAGCCGAACAGAAACAAGCAGTTTTGGCTACTTCTACATAGACCATGATCATAATAGATACAACTATCAAAATCTGAGTGGCTGCTCCTACGAATCTTGTCACTCAAAATAGCTTTCAATCCTGTTATTATAAACCATGTGGCAAACCAATTAGCGAGAAAAATGGAGAACATTCAATGTTAACGATACGCCTTCTGCCTCTTTTAATCTTTGTTGTTGTAGGGGTAACTCGAATTGCTATTAGTCAAGAAGAGCAAATAGTAGAGCTAAACGTAATTAAGACGACTAATGACAATGATTTTACTAACGATTTCGACCAAATGTTACAGCTGTCTCCGTTGGAGCAAAAAATGATGAACACAAAAGCTCCGTACAACTATAACGACTATGTAAACTTTGGGCTGTCGGCTTCTGGTGTTAAACCAAATGAAATGGTCGAGTCAAAAAAAAAGATAGACCAATTAGTCAGCCAATTGAAGAAAGAATTGGTTCTTCGGCAAATTTCAGAAAACATCTTATCCCGTTCTGATCATATTCTCCAGTTACTCCATATCCTTGTTTTTGGTCAATATAATCCCAAACAACATCGAATTGACCAAATTATTAGTCAACATAGTTTTAACTGTGTTTCATCTGCAATTTTTTATGCGATTGCCTGTCGAAGCTTTAATATTAAAATTACTGGGGTGGCCACCACAGACCATGTTCTCGCTCAATTACAGTTATCTGATAGTACTAAAATTGATATTGAAACTACTGTCAAATTTGGTTTCGATCCTTCTAGCAAAACAGGGATCTTAGACCAATTTGGACAGCTAACTGGTTTTACGTATGTGGATCCTAAGAATTATGGTCAACGTCAAGAAATCAAAGATCACCAAATGCTAGCTTTGATCTATTCCAACCGATATGACCAAATGACCAAACAAGGCCAACTAAAAGAAGCAACTGCCCTACTTTATCGTGCCTACCTCCTGGCTGGTGATTTACCTTTTACCTCTAATACTTGGGAAAATGCTATCAATAACTATATCGTCTCACTGGAAAATGCAAAACGTTCACCAGATGCTCTATACGCATTATCCAAACTGGCCGTTCTCTTCCCTAAAATTGATAAAATAAGCCAACTACAATATAGTATTTATATCAATTGGACTCAGCAATTAGTAGAAAGCGAACAATACCAACTGGCCATCACAACGGCTAGTGAAGGTCTGACTTATTTCGCAAATGACATATTACTGAAACAAAATCTAAAGGCAGCCTCTCTAAACAAGTTTTATCTTTTATCTAAAGCTAACGATTTTCAGTCTGCATTCAAGTTAATCGAACAGATGATTAACCAGTTTCCAGCCGAAAGCGACTTTCANACATTAGCTATTAACCTGATTTCGAATTACGCGAAAAGCTCATCCTTTCATATAGCCGAAGACATTTTTTTAAATGCTATTTCTAAATTTCCACATAATTTGAAACTGAAGGAGATATTTGCTTANCATTACATTAAAGAAGCAGAAAAATTGAAACAACAGGACAACCTATCGGAAGCTATTGATTTACTACACAAAGCTCAGATAGAANCAACTATCAGGCCATTTCAATCAATGATTCGGCCCAAGTTATTATCAATGTTAAATAACTTGAGCNTAAAATTATTAAATGATGAAAACTATAGTCAGGCCAAGATTACCATTGAGCAGGGATTAGATTTAGATCCAAGCTCGGAGCCACTAAACCATAACTGGGATGTAGTCATGTTACAATGGGGNCAGCAAACCTACAATAGAGGAGATTTCAAGGCAGCAATCCAAATTTTGGTCAATGGTCGTCAAAAGTCAAAAAAAGATCGACAAACCTTCAACCAGTTAATTGAAGCTTATTATAATGAAACTGCATTTCAGTTACTTGATGCCAAGAAATTTGAGGCTTCAATTATTCGCTTCGAAGAGGGACTCAAACTTTTACCTAAGAGTACTACCTTGAAACACAACCTAGAGATAGCCCAATCTGAATCAGGAAGCAAAAAATAATCAATCAATCNGAGGAAACTTCATCCAAACCAATTGCGTTCTAGAAGCCNCCGCGAATTTTTCATAAGACATTATAAATCTCTATGATTGTAAAGGTAAACAAGACTTTGTTGCGAAACTATAAAATCACCTAATTTTATATGTGAGTGAATTGGGATAGAATAAGGATATGTTACAAACCAATAGGATTGGTTGGACTTGCTANCAAGTAATGTGCATTGGTTTAGGTTGTGATTGGTTTATCGGTGAATTCAAAATATTTCTCAGTCGGGTACAATATATTTACTTGATCATCTATTTTCCTTGGATACTAACATAAACGTATATGGATCAGTGGAAAGTGAAGNATTAATGAGNCTTATACTGAGCTAACATGATAACAAATCAGTTTTGATTAGTACTAAAGTTGACAATCTTGACCGTATGGTCGTTCACCATTTTAGATGAAAGGGTTATTGGGCATTCTTTATGGTTGTTACGAAAANACAGATTAGAAATCGGTATTCAGGCATGGGCTTGAAATAGAGATGTGGGTTGGTACGAAAAACTATGTATCTCAATCATTCACACACTGAAAAAGCTGAAAAGAGNAAGGNTGATCGGCGCAATTGGTTTAGGTAATAATGAGACCAAATGCTTTGGTCTATTAGCAAAAACTGGACGATTTGCCGGGAAGTGAAAATTGCCGAGGGTTATTTATCTCCTGAATAAGCATTTTCTGATTATGTTCCATAGTAATCCACGTGTAATCCTGATGCCAAGCTGGCTTGGGTGGCTAATCGTACATTTTCAATATCTACGAGCTCAGGCCGGTCGGTTTCGAGATGATAATTAGGGTCTGCATAAGGATAAGAGCCTACATTCATAACCGCCATTGGAAAGCCCGCATTGATAAAGGATCCATCGTCATCTCCAGGTCGCTGACGCATGAATTTTGTTTGTAGAAGTCCAATGTTATAAATCTCGTTGACTTCGGTCATTAGATCGGCAAAGGGTTCTCCTTCGGGTTCAGTATACAATGTAACATTAGTTTTTAGCCCAGAATCTAAAGATTGCTTCGATTTCCCTCCNAATGAATCAAGGTTAAAGATGGCAATTAAGTTGGTGCCTTTAATCCTAGCATTTTGGGCTGCGGCGATACTCGTCCAAGGAGTATGTTCCTCATTGCAAAACAAAAACCAAACGGATCTTTTGCAATTATGGTTAGCTAGCAGGTGAGCAATCTCCATTGTAGCCACAGTCCCAGTACAGTTATCATAGGCTCCTGGTGAATCCACCCAACTCTGGGAGTCTTTATGTGCAAGAAAGAGAATAACTTCTTCCGGATATTGTGATCCATACTTTTTAGCATATAGGTTATAGGCTGTAAATTCTGTCGAATCTGCCGTTGGNGGGGAATACTGGTGAGCCTTTGGCTTGGAAGTATCGCAACTAAAAGCTTTGACAACTACACTTTCTTTTTCCACTGAGTAACCAGACTTTTGCAACTGTTCACTGATGAAATTATCAGCTTCATATAACGTATTTTCTTCTGCNTTGAGTCTTTTGTAATTGAGTTTNCGAAAGGGTAAAGGAGACTTTGAAAGATGGAACAGGTTTTTACGCAACCGATTTTCATCCACTTGAGTAAGGAGTTGATAAACGCTAGAGTACAAGTCTGAATCTAATTGCATAATATTTGCCTTAAAGGAGGAGATTAGAAGCTTACCTATTGTACACAATTACTAGTAGGCATTAACCTATAAATTGGAGGTGTTTACACACCCAAATAGGGAGAATTNAAAAAATGTCTAAAAAAAGAACTTTGAACAAGTCAATCAAACACGATTTTGTGTCGCTGTTAACATTAGAAATTTGAAAGTCAACATGCTAGAGTATAATCCATTACTGAAGGTGAATTGTGGAATTTTTTATCATCTGCCCCAGTATGTAGTTGCAACAGTTACAGTCGGCCATTAATTTCTTATTACTTCTATGCTTCGATTATCTGCAAGAGCGACAATATTAGGCTCTATACTGATTCCAATCAACTGTTATTGGTTAATAATTTCTCGCCAGCCCTACCAATACCAACCCATTCCTACTATCATCTCACCTTTTTTTAATGTCATTTTCATCTTACTTCTACTCGTCATATTTAACCAAGTATTAGCTCGTTTCTTGCCCAGATCAGTTTTAAATCGAGAAGAACTGATCATAATCTATGTAATGCTGAGTGTGGCCTCGGCTATTCAGTCATTCCAGATGATGCAGACATTAACTACTATGATGGAAGTGCCGTTTCGCCGAGCAACAGTTGAAAATGACTGGAAAAATTTATTTGGTAAATACATACCAAGCTGGCTGTCAGTAAGTAACAAAAAATCCGTAATGGCCTATTACCAAGGTGATTCGACTTTCTATCATTGGCCACACATAGCAAGCTGGTTCATGCCTGCCATATGGTGGTCAGGTTTTATAATTGTTTTGGTCTTTGTAATGCATTGTATTACCTTGTGTATCCGTGCGAATTGGGTAGAACACGAACGATTATCCTACCCAATTATCCAATTGCCCCTGGCAATGAGCCATCAAACTAGACTAAGTATTAGGTCAAATCACAAGAGCATTTTTTCCCAAAATGCCCTTTGGTTTGGAGTAGCAATTTCTGGCGGTATTGCTTTGGTCAATGGTTTAGCTGACCTATTTCCAACCATTCCACCGATTAAAATACATCCTAAGAATCACAATCTAAGTCAATACATAACAGCTCAACCCTGGAGATCAATGGGTGCCTTTCGAGTCGGAGTCGTTGCCCCAGTGATTGGCTTGGCTTTCTTTATGCCACTTGACATGTCAATTTCGTGCGTCTTCTTTTTTTTCTTATCTAAAGTTCAACGGATTGTAGCAGTTAGTTTAGGGGCACAGCAGGTTGCTTATTCTGGGTACTTGGTTTACTTAAACCAACAGTCCTTTGGTGCATTAGCAGGCATTACCGTTATAGCTTTGTGGAGTGGGCATAAACTCATTTCCGGTACTTCAATCATGAGAAATAGCCGGCAAGNNCAATCATATCCTTTGGATAGGGAAACCAAAAAAGACTTTATGACTTTAAAATGGCCTCTTCTAGGTATAGTACTAGGTATTATTATTTTATCTATCTTTATGTGGAAAGCAGGTTTATCAATCTGGTTAGCTCTATTATTTTTTATTTTATATTATTTTATTTCGCTGGGCGTAGCACGTTTTCGTGCTGAAATGGGAGTACCACTCCATGATTTTCATTTCACTGGTCCTGACCAAATGTTACCTAGTATTTTCAGCCCCCGCCGCTTGGGATATAAAAATATCAGTATAATGTCTATGCTTGGTTTTTTTAACTTTACCTATCGTGCTCATCCACAACCTCACCAAATCGAGGGATATGCACTATTGAATAGAGCAAAATCTCATTACAGTTTATTATTTCCATCTGTAATGATAGCTCTTGTAGTAGGAGTCGTATCATTTTTCTGGATCTACTTACACGTAGCTTACCAGCATGGGGGGAGTTCGCTAGAGCGTTTTGCACACGTGGTGTATACCCGTTTAGCAAATTGGTTAACAGGCCCATCAGATGATATAGATTATGGTGGGCTATTAGCTATTGGTACCGGATTTGGAGCTGTAATATGGTTTAACTTTATGCGTCAATACTTCTTATGGTGGAAATTACACCCTGCGGGATACGCAATATCAAATAGCCTGGACATTAACCATTTCTGGTTTTCAATCTTGGTTGGCTTTTTTCTCAAATACTTATTAATCAAGTACGGAGGGATTAAGAAATATCAACAAGCACAACCGTTTTTTCTTGGGTTAATTTTGGGAGAGTATACAATCGGAAGTATTTGGACAATCGTAGGTAATATAATTCATCAGCAGATATTTTTTGGTGGGAGTTTTTAGAAATCTGATGAGGCCAAACCAATGGTCTCAATTAGGTTTACCCCTAATGAAAGAACACCAGCCTACACATGGTAGGNCAATTCGAAATACCGAATANTTTGATTGATAACCACAAAGAAAATCTAAGTGAGTCAACTAACTAGACTTCTATTTGGTTTGGCTTGTCCATTGACCAGCAAAACAATCGAGGCCCCATTTCCAAATGGGTTGACAAACAAAAGTGGATGGAGTAGGAATACACTAGTCCAAGGAAAATAATCGAAAAAACTGTGTGNGGAAACGGAATTTTAACAGAATGATTTCAAGCATACTGAGAAATAATCGGGGGCAATTTTACAGGTCTAGATTATCAAATGGTATAATTAAACACCATAAACTTAGATTTAATTGTTGCTCGATATTAGAACGATGNAGACTCTGTCTTAGAGATATTTGGATTCATCTCTCCTTCTTTATCCTCNTTTTCTGAGTCTCTTAGTAGCCCCTGCTGTCTAAGTATGGTTTCTCGTCTTTCACCAGCCTGTCGCTTTAGGGTATTCTTTTAATTTTCCAAAGTAAACATTGATACAAAAATTACTCAAATGCTGGAATTGAAAAGCCTATTAACCTCTTCCAATTCACCTTTNTCCTTAACACCGATTATTTTTTCTATCAGAAATAGGAACATAATAATCTTTTTTACTTATAGCACCTATATATTTTGTGTAGTCTCTTGTTTNAACATACTATATCAAGAAGTTTAAGCGTCCCATCTAAATTTTTCCTGAGCCNAATCTCAGGCGAAGTAGAAATCATAAGTCTTGTACTGNAGTATCACACCAATTAGGCTCCAAAAACCACCAATCACATACTCTCCTAGAATAACGCCGAGGAAAAAGGGAATAGCACGACGGTAGGTTCCAACGCCACCGTAAGATAAAATAATTCGCTTGATGATAGAACTAAAAATCAGACAAGACCATATGTAATCGATACCGAAATTCATCGATAGTGCATAACCTACGGGATGAAGCGGCCACCATAAGAATCTAGTTCTCAAAAACATCAGCAAAAAGGTCGTCAACATACCAACTCCCATAAAACTGGTTGCCGGCAGATCAGCTGGTGTTGGGTGGTTAAGACGTCCCGCTAACATCCGAAAAACACCGGAATCGTGCCCAATCGGAATGACGCCCAAACCTTCGATAAAAGCCAAGTGATACAGAGCCCAGAAAGCGGAGAGGCTACCTAAAAAGATGGCGATTAGCATAGCCAATCCTAATTTTTGGACATTCATTCGGGTTTGCTCTGCCATTTTCAAACATTCTAGTTGGTGAGGCATCAGATGGCCGCGATACCCGCGGCCAGCGAAAAACCAGAAGAGAGGGAAGATTGATAAATTATTGGCACCTATTTGACGAGTACCGACTAGATCCACCATTAGGTTTCCAGGGTTCATCCCAGCTAGTTCGTGTGTAGGTGGACCCAACTCGGCTCTCGCACGAGTAATAGCAATCGAAAGCATGAAGAATATGAAAAAGAAAGGCGGAATAATCCATAAAGATANACCCGCTTGATGACAAAATAGAANGATCGCCATTGAGCCNAAGAGAATACCAAGACAAGCTAGTTGGTAGGACATTGGTGAATCTTTACCCAACTCGTCATTAATGTCCTTAGTTGATGATGATAGAGAAAAGACCTGGCGAAAAACAGATCTAAAATGAGTACGGCCTGCCCACATAACNACCACGAACAATCCTACCCAAGCACCAGTTGATTGCTGATTAAGGTAGGGGAAGGCGGGTAGAGATTTTATGCCTAACGCCACACCGGCTACCTGTTGAACTTTACGAAACAAATAGAAAAACCAGGTTGAAAATGCCAAGTCTAAGGGAAGGAAAAAACCGATGGCAATAACAAACGGATAGATCGGAAAAGGAAATCTTCCCACAGCACTCCACGGTTTGTTGGTGAAGTATTGGCCTAGATTATAGTCTAAGTAAGTGACAGGAAGATGTGGGAAAGATGGTACTAAATGATGGATACCATTGATAATATTGATTGCCCCACCGATCGAAAATCCGGCCCACAAAAGTCGATTTCTAAAAAATCGGCTCCCGTGTGCTTGCCAATGACTATCGTTACTTTGGGTAATAGCTAAAGGTAATTGGATAATCGGATAGCTGAGTTTCTCATTCTGTATCCATTGCTTACGAACCAAAACATTCAAACAGAACATAGTTANGCCNAGTACCAATACAAACAGGCTCCACCAAAGGATGGGTGTCACGAGTACCCGTAAGGTCGGCCATTTGTAGAGTGTTGAATCTCCACGGTATAGCTGACGCAAAACATCTGGTTCTCGCAATATTAACCAATCAGGCAAAAAACGGTGAAATAGTTGGTTCCATTCGTTCTCAGGGGTAGCAAACTCGAAAGCCCAGCCCATAACAGGAACCAAGATCTGATAAGAATCCCTTCCAGCAATACCACCAGCTAGGGAGAGCATAGTATAAATTGTTATCAGTTCTCCTTGGGTTAAGGATTGTTGGGGGAATTTTCGTTCAACCAACAACCGGTTAATCAGGATCAGGGTAAGTAGGTTCAAGATCACGTGCCACATCAGTGAAAGACACGTGGAGTGACCGATGTTCCAAACACCTTCTACCTGCATAATCCAGAAACTATTCGGTGGAATCAGTAAGGCACCTATAAGAATCGACCGGTAGGTGACAGCATGATAAACCTTTTGCTCATAGGGAATAGGGGGGAGCTCAGACGGTCTCAACTTTGATACATATCCTATTGTTGCTACTTTTATTATTTGTGAACAGACTTAATCTTTGCCCAAGTTGAAGCTATAACATTCACTTTCTGTACATCAAGAATATCAGTTACCGATAAATTATCAAAGAATACTCCTTGTTGAGAGGAAATTGTGAAACCAATATAGCCAGATGATTTGTATCGATCGTCAGTACCCAATAAACTTCTTTTCCCATCAATTTCGACCGAAAAGGTATTTCCTCTAACTGCCAATTTCCAATGGGTTGGAGAGCCAGAAGTATAAGATTTACCTTTTTCAGTTTTTATAGTTTTATAGAATGGCAGTTTTTCCCCTTTTCCTTTTCCTAATCGAACTTCTAACTTTCTCCAAGGGCCACTCTCACCTTTATCCAAGTTCGATTGGAGTGTCACAAAACGATAATGTTCTGTCAAATCCTTGAAACGCCAAACAATACCCATAGTATCATCATCTGTGGTAAGCACATCAACTTCTAAAATAAAGTCAGTCCATTTCAACTTGGAATAAACTATTATTGAACCAATAGGCACAGTATCAGTAGGATCTCCCCAGAGATTCGCTCCCTGGTAAAGTCCTATTCCTTCTATACCATCCTCTTTGAGTTTCCAATCTGACGGCCCCTTCCAAGATAAATTCTTGTCTAATTCATCGTAAACTAGCCAATCGCCGATTTTAGCATNTTCGAAATTTTCGACAAATACATTTCCCGCATTGGAATTGATGATCAATGAAATGCTCAATATTATGTAAAAAAATAAAATTATAAATAATCTTTTCATTATAAATAGTCTCACTTAAAAAAATGAAAGAAAGGTTGAACAAGATAATACTTGGCGATCAAAGGAATGGGTTATTTGCTTGAATTTTGTACACCTAAACGATTAAAAAATCCANNATACTAAAACACAACTAAGAGATGCATGGAGGAAGGATAGNTATATNCCGTTATTGTTTCCTAATTATTACTTGCTTAATAATGAATAAACTGATCAATACCTTAGGATTGAGCATTAGTTGTACCAAATATAATTTATATCTGTTTTATAGAGAATTTGGTAATATNCATTCTTCTATAAGAGTATTTTTCCTGTGAGTCCATTTTAATTTGTTAGGACGTATAATACGTTAAACCGTGGAATAATAGAAGCGGTTGAGTTTTTGAATGAGAAAAAAGACCAAACTTTTAGCAGAACAGAAGAAAAAAGAAAATCTGAAAAATGGCAAAAACTGAAAATGCAGAGAATTAAGATTTAATCACATTAACGTCTAATAATGGGCCTTATCGAATATAATCTATTAGCAATTTAGATCGNCTGAGCCGTTACCCCTAAGACTTGAAGGCTGAAAGGTAAAACATCCTAAAACAACATAGAACTGAAGCAATCGAGGGCNTTTCCTTTTTACTTAATTNTTTTAGCATACTTGATCGCTTGATCGCTTGATCGCTTGATCGCTTGATCGTATAACCTAACAGATTAATACTGTCTAAANCACATGCAAAATAGTAATTATTTNAAATAGTCAGTATCACCGGAAGTTTAATTCCTAAAGAGTCTAAATTTATTNAAAAAGTACTTAATCGATTTACAGTCAAGAAATAACCTAGGAACAAAAAAAGTGCCTAGGAAGCAATTAAACTAGGCACTTTTGCCTTCAGGGANCAAAGGCTATAGCCAGGTAAATGGTGAGGGTATCTACCATGATTGACCCGGCGTGGTTTTATTAGTTGCATAGACAAGGAGTAACATATGCAACATTTATTTTATACCATTTTCAATGTNANCTCATAATTATAAATCAAGATCTTTTAATTGATTTATGGTTAAGGAATGACCAAGCAAAAATATTCAGAAGCGAGGAAAAGTCGACCTATTCATTTTTCATTTGTATCCTTAAACATTCCAACGATCATCTATCAGAAGGTTTTTGTGCTTTACGGTCTTCTGAAGGTACATCATATACAACTAAATATCCCGCATGAAAGCACTATATATTTATTCATTCCAAACAATTTATGATTCTTTTATCACATGGAAAGAATTACTANTAAATAAAAGATGTTCTTACACTCCACNATAGGTGGTGAACTAAATTTGTCACCGAAAAGTCTAAATAATACAGAAAAATTCCAAAATTTTTATCTCGAACAGTACATCTTATTCAAATACCGATGTCAGTTTTTCTTCAAACAACAGAAGTATTTACTATCTTTTATTCCACGAAACACTCCTGTGAGTTTCTCAAATGTGCAATTTTTTCAGAGCTATGAGTTTAGAAAAAGTTGAAATTTAGAGTACGTGAAACGACCGGTAGGGGACAAGCGTAATATCAAACTGAAATAGGAGCTAGTAGGAAGAAAGATCCAGCTGGAGCACGACCTGTGAAAAATATTAGGCTGTCGATCAAAGTCAGTCTAGGACGTCGAGATAGAATCGAAATGAAAGCGCGTTCATTCTGGAAAAAACTGAAAACAGAGTTTGAGTAATGGTCATAATGACGATATGGATTTTCACCTTCCTCAAAAAGAANGAAAACCAGAAACTAATAGAAATGAGAACTAAATCTTTATGGCAAAAATTAACATCTGTGTTGGATTAAAATGTACAACAAAGAGGATATTCTTTTTTCTATTCTTTTACTACTATCGGCTTCGGGTTATTGTATTTTTTTAAGTCANACTATAGTAGGGCTGTCATATTTCTAACCGAAAGAGNGTACCAAATGGAACATCTACCAAACTTCGAGTTAATTTCGTAAATTNCCCCTCCTAACTTTCTGTCCAAAAGTAAAATGTAAAAAGATAGTAACGAAAAATCTCTCGACGTTTGTCGCTCATATCCAATTGCTACTTTACACAGNTCTTCAGCATCAACTACACACCTGAATTCAATTGATTGTGAGAAACATTTGGCATTAGTGGACGGCAATTAGGAGCAAACANAAAAACCGGAAATAATGCCAAGCCAATCTCTTCACAAAAGAAACCGGCAATATTAATGCTCGATAACAGCTAAGGTTCTCTCGAAAATATCATGGTCCATTTGTTTAGTTTTGTTGAAAGACAACAGATGTATTCAAATCCAATCATCATGACCGGTTGGTTCGTGGGTAATAAANATTAAACCCGAAGCTTTTTGAAGACCCCATGTATAACCCATTCAACCGATGGCAATTCCCCTAATTTCGTTAGTTGGCTTACCGGACTTCAATGTATCAACTGTTTGCACCCAATTAACCCATCAACCNTTGATTAATTTTAAATATTGCCTAATATCTTCTGTCTGTATCCTTTTTACCTTCCGTTGTAGTTTAAGAAGCTTAACAGTAAAAATTTTGCTGTTTCGCTANTACTGATTTGTAAACCAAGATCCATTTTCNCGTCATAGAAGCTCTTTACAGCGTTTAAATAATCCTTAATTTACTCTTATTNTTCATATCTCTCATTGCTATTTTTTCAAAACTGAATTCTAGCCACTAGTGTAAAAAGGCCTAAAGTCAAATTTTTGTGTTGGTTTAGCTAAACAGGTTTGATTTACAAAATAGTAGAATTGCCCACATGAATTGCCGAATACATATGAAATATGGCAGAATACTCATGTGCTGAGCGGGAAATCACATAAAGGAATTTGATTATACTCATGAAAATTACGTCTGTGGATGCCATTAATTTATCTTATGAATATTTACCNNACCAACGCTTTCGTTATGGTGGTGGTATCTGTACTCACCGCGTAACAACATTGATTACCGTTTCCACTGATAGCGGATTAACCGGCATTGGTTCAGCTTATACTCACCCTTCACTGGCTTATTTGATTGTTCGCGATCAATTAGAACCATTACTAAAGGGACAAGATCCCACAGATATTGATGATTTATGGGACCGAATGTATGGAACGACGCTTTGGTACGGTCGTAAAGGCGCAGCTGTGACGACACTNGGTGGTGTTGATACNGCTTTGTGGGATTTACGTGGAAAAATCAAAGGCCTNCCTATTTGGCAGATTTTGGGTGGTGANAGTCCTTCTTGCGATGCTTACGCAAGTGGCTTGTTATGGAAGGAAACAACGGAATTAGCTGAAGAGGCTATNAGTTATATTGAAAAGGGATACCNTCGGGTTAAAATGAGGNTAGCCAGNANTGAAGATTACGATAAGNAAGCCGTACAGGCTGTTCGTAAAGCGATNGGTTTTGATTTTGATATCATGGTCGATNCTTCCATGCGCTATTGGCCCGACTTNGCNCAACGGATGGGNNACTTTTTCANAGAGCAAGGTGTATTTTGGTATGAAGAACCATTCACACCGGATGACTTGGAGGCATATGCTACTCTGAAACAAAATACCAATGTTGCTATTGCTGCTGGCGAAAATGAATTTGGATTGTCAGGCTTTAGGGAGTTAATTCAGGCCAATGCAGTTGATATTGTACAACCTGATACGGCTCGTTGTGGTGGAATTAGTACTACCTGGGANATAGCCAAAATGGCTCACGAATACGGCCTTGGTGTNGCNACACATTCTTGGAGCGATGCTATTGCTATCGTTTCTAATGCTCACGTAATTGCAGCCATGCCCAATGGAATTACTGTAGAAATTGACCAAATGGCCAATCCATTCGTCGAAAATCTGCTGACTGAACCACTGAATATTAAAGATGGTAGGTTAAATCTAACTTCAGCACCAGGATTAGGAATAGAACTAGATATGGATTTAGTTGAACATTATAAAATGAAAGATCCACTCNACGTACCGCCAGGTGTCTATTCGGATATGATGTTTGGTGTGGGAAATTTCCCCCCACCTTTTCGATATCATACAAGCAGTACTTGAGATGTTTGTTTAATGATAGCATCAAAAAATAGCATTCTGTGTATCTGTTGGTTGATTACCACAATTAGTTTAGCCAACATATCAGAAAATCCGGCAATTCAAAAAGCAACAAAGTATTGCCTCGATGGAGATTATGATCAAGCGATTACTGAATACAAGCGGTTCCTATTTTTTCATCCTGATCACCCACAAAAATCACTTGTTAATCTTCAAATGGGAAAGGTTTTTATTCAATTAGCTGACTTTGAGTCCGCTATAGATTTACTTCAGGGGGCTTTCCAACGAACCAGTGACGTAGCACAAAAATTACAAATTGGTCTTCAGTTAATTCCAGTCTTGATTGCTGAAAACCAAACCGATCGTGCTGTAATTGTGTGTGATCAAGTATTAACTCCACTAGATCAAACATCCGCAAATGTTAACTCAGCTGATCGAGCTCGAATTTACTTTTTCCTAGGAATTTCCGAACTATACAGACAAAACTGGAAAGTGGCGAAAGCTGCCTTTTTGGCCAGTGATTTGGTTTCTCTAGAAGTGATTACTTTACTAGATGAGTCTGGTAAAAAAGATGTAAACAAATCGGCTAGTATAGCGAAGTGGTTATCTACTTTTTGTCCAGGTCTGGGGCAACTCTATGCGGGTGAATGGGCTGACGGAATTAATTCTTTTCTGTTAAACGGGGTTATTGCTTCATATATGGGCCATTTGTTTAGCTCTGGCCGAAGACAGTCAGCTATACTTTTAGGGAGTTCGATACTCTGGCGATACTATAATGGGAATCGCCAAAATGCAGTCAAAGCCGTTGTTCGATATAATACATTGATGAATGAGAAAAAAATTAATCGTGTGTTAGACCAACTTAGTCTGAAGAAATAAGAAGAATTAAACTATGAAACGAAATATTAAAATCGGTTTAGTTGGTGTGGGAATGTTCGGCGGTGATGTACATTTACGGACTTATGCNGATTTAGAGCGAAGTGGAATTTCGCCTTGGTTGGGTCGTATTGGTTTCGACCATTTTNCTCCTGNACTTGCAGATGTTGAATTTCAATTAATAGCTCTATCTTCTAGAACAGAATCTTCTGCAATTCGAGCAAAAAACCATTATCTGTCATTGACAGGAAATGCCGTTGACTACTTCCATGGACCCACACCTTGGGTGGAAATGATAGGTCAGTACCCAGACTTGGACTTCCTAGCCGTAGCAACGCCTGACCATCTGCACTTTGAACCAACTTGGCATGCTTTGACNAATGACATACATGTGATTTTAGAAAAACCAATGACTTTGCAAATGACAGAAGCTGATAAGATTATCGAACTAGCAAATGAANGGGANTTNGTGGTTGGATTGGATATGCACAAGCGGTATGATCCGGATCATTGCAAAATTTTTCACGACTTAGTTCATCAGATGGGAAGTCCTATATATGGTAGAGCCGTTCTGGAAGAACCCTTGGAAGTTTCAACAACAACCTTCAAATGGGCAAGCAAGAGCGACCCTTTTAGTTATGTTGGTGTTCACTGGACGGATCTATTTATTCATTACCTAAAAACGAAGCCAGCTTCTTTATTTGCTGTTGGCCAAAAGATGAAATTATGCCAGCAGTACGGCATTGATGCTTATGATGCTGTGCAAGTTAGCGTAGTTTTTGATAACAAAATGCATGTTCAGTTTATTAATAACTGGATTATGCCATCTGATTTTGAAGGTCCTGTTAACCAAGAATCTGAACTTTTGCTTACTAATGGGAAAGTTGAGTCTGACTCACAATATCGAGGGCTTCGATATACCTTGGAGAATGGAGGTACTCGAACTAGTAATACACACTTCACGCGAGATATACTAAGGCCCGATAAATCAAAGTCCTACGTTGGTTATGGTAAAGATAGCCTTATTGCTTGTGTATTAGCTATCTTACGTCGAAAATTTTATCAAACACCTCTGGTTGAACTACATTCAACCTTTCCTACCCCAGAAGATGGAAGACTTTCAGTCGCCTTGATTGAAGCCGCTAGAATTGTGAGAGATGCTAATTTTAGCTATTTNAATCAAAATTTAGGCACGCCCGTTACTGCTAAGTTTGGTAGGGATGGAATCACTATTCTAGACCCCTACGCAACTAACAAACTAATTTATGATCGCCCAATTTAAATAATNAGCTTTACGAATAGCCACCAATACCAAGTAACATTCGTTCTTCGAAATCTGCCTGTTGCAAAAAAGAGTTTGTCAATCCACTCTCCGGCTTTGTACCTCCATGCGGAGATTCCCGTAGCCAAGTTGGTGTGTAGCTCAAGATCAAAATTCGGCGCTTGGTCTTTCGGGTAGGCTGGGTGCGATGCCACAGATTCCCATGAATTAACAAAACGCCTCCAGCTTGGATGTCTAATTCGACCTGTCCTTCAACCCATTCGTCGCTCACATCTGGAGGCTCACGATCCATCCATTTATGTGATCCTGGAACAACGATAACTTGGCCCGTATCATCATTAAGATCGTCCAGGTAAATCAAACAATCAATACAGTGTGGATGAGAAAACCAAACGGGCAAAGGCTTAGAAATTACTCGTAAATGTCTATGCCAGGGTGCTTGTTGAAGTCGATCTTCACCCGGATAAGCAATTCTAGCACTTAATCCGCGCAAACGCACCAACGGACCCATCATAGCACGAGCAATCGACAACAAAGGTTGGAATTTTAGTAGATCTAAAAAAGCTTGGTCTTTATCCATTAAATGGCGAGGGATAAACCCCCATCCATTTTTACTGGACAGCGCACGATCTTTATCTTGGCTCTCTCGTTCTTCCAATTGGTCGAGAGCGAATTGCAAACGACTTAAAGCCTGCCCCTGAAATAATTTCTTTCGAAATAGCATTCCTGTCTGATCAAATTTTTTCAATTCTTCTGGGGTAGCATGAACGTCAATGTTCCAGAAACGGCCAGTTTCAGTATTTGTACTATGTGTATTTAATATTTCGTATTGGATATGATGCTGTTCCACCATAAATCTCCGTCTGTAGTATCAATAATGATAAACAATCACTGAATTAGTGTATCATGTCTTCCCGGTTTTGCCTTTATAAGTATCGGCTTGGAAAACGGTCGTTATTCTGTTAAGCTAGCANCAGTTAATAATTTGCTCTTTTTNACATGAAATTTGGTCATGACTAATCAAGAAATATTGAAAGAATTGGAAAAGTATGATACTCCTTCAATCACTAATGTTGTTGCTACCTACCCAAACAGTCCGTTATGTTTAGGTTTATATAACCCATGGACCGTTAATTGGTATACTGATCAGCGGATTAAGTGTATGTACCCAGACCTCGGACCTAAAGTTGGTTACGCGGTAACTTGCATCTACGGTCTACCTGACCCTAGTTTCAACCGATTGTCGTTTATGGATGTAGTCGATGCACTAGATGAGTCTCCTCGGCCAACTATTTTGGCTTTACAACAGAACTTCCCNCCAGAGATAGCAGGAAAAATAGGTTTAGCTGGAGGAAATATGACTTCAGCGATGAAGACTTTGGGCTGTTTAGGATGTATTTCCAATGGTCCATCACGAGATATCGACGAAATTCGACCGATGAAGTTTCAGTACATGATAACTGGTATTACGCCGGGGCATGGAGAGCAAGCAGTCCACGCAGTTAATGTTCCTGTGTCAATCTGTGGTATGGACGTTGCACCAGGAGAAATTATTCATATGGACGAAAATGGTGCAGTCAAGTTTCCCGCTAGTCGCATGGCTGAAGTGTTAGAGAATGTACAACAGTTAGTAAAAGAAGAAGGAGAATTACAAGAGAAAATTATGAAATCTAATAACCGTGTTGAAGTAAGATCTGCTTTTCGTGGTGAAGAATACAGCGAGAAGTAGTGGAATCAAGATAACCAAACTCACTACTCTTCAATACCAAATTTGGCGATAGCCGAAGTAAGAAAAAAACCCAAAATGACACAACCAGTTGAAGAAACAATTTGAAATAGGGTAGGTCTAAAGTATTGTACAGGGTAATCAGCAACATCCAGTTCTGTGAGAACAGTTTCGGTGACAATTTGGCCTTTAACCATACTACCAATTTCAGGAGAGAAGGTCTCCTGAAATGGCCACAGACCTATTACTGAACCGAGTAATAAACCAGTTAAGACACCAAGCGTAACTGTCTCGTATTTGTCCAGAACTAATCGGAGAAAGTTGCTGACCACAATAATACCAGTAGCGACACCAAGACCAACTGGTAAACCGACCGAAAATCCGATTTGGATCGCGGAAGCTATATCTCCAGTTTTTAGGGCCAACTTAAAATTATCAATTGCTGATAAAATGTGAACGTACTGCCCAAGGACCAAAAGTAAATAGCCTCCGCTAATTCCAGGTAAAATCATGGCACTCGCTCCTGCTATACCAGCTAAGAATAGCATGGTAAACCCAGATCCAACCGTACTATCACTAGTTGGTGCTTGTTGAAAGTAAGCCAATAAGGCCATACACAAGAATCCAATAAAACAGTAGGCAAATGTAGCTTTTTGCTTCAGTTTCAACATCTTCCACACTATAGGCAAACCACCCAAAGTTAAGCCAATAAACAAGCTATACATCAACCACCGGTGACTAACTACTAGGCCTTTTACCAAACCAGCTAGCAACAAAATAGCCAACGCAGCGGTGGTTGATACGGTAGTCAGAATAGAAATAGACGTGAATCGAAAGTTCATCGTCGTGACATCTGAAATGGCATTGATAAAACGTGGATAGATACCGACCGCTAATAACATAGTACCTCCACTAATACCGGGTACTAGGTTAGCCAACCCCATCAATAATCCGCCGATAACTGAACGAGCAAAGATCAGTATCGAAAAGGCTTCAGTTGGCTTACTGACAATATTATTACCGTTGGGGNTCATATCTTAATTGATGGTATTTATTCCTTCGAAAGCTTATCTCGCAGCCTGTTAATAAATCGGACATCAATTCGCGCCAGATCAATGACAGTTGAAACTGGCTCACCACCATACTCGCTGTGGAAACTAATCGGTCCAGTGAAACCAATCCGACCAAGGGACTGTAGAGTCACCTCCCAATCAACGAAGCCATGTCCCATGTGCACAACTGTGCCACCTCGGTCACCAGGACGACGAGCTAAGTCTTTGAATGAAATAACAGCTAAATGAGATTTAACAATATCAAGTGCCATGTCGATGGGTTCGCCTACGATCGATAAATGTCCTGTATCAGCAAATACTCCAACATAAGATGGATCAAATTCTTTAACGAGAGTCATAACTGCAGAAGCATTTAAGCCCATTGTTGTCCCTGAATGGTTATGGATACAAGTACGAACACCTGTCCGTTTTGATAATTTTTGAAACTGATCCAAAACACCACGAAGACGGTCGATTTCCTGCCAGTAATCGGTGCCAACGGACCATTTCCAGTAGCCAATCTTGATATTTTCAACCCCAGCTTCTTGACAAGCTTCGTAAACACGCACGGTCTCGTCAACCATAGGATCCAGGAAATTACCAGGTGCTGTAACCAAAGGGATAGAAAGATTATTTTGTGTAAACTGTTTTGCCGCTGCTGGCAAAGCTTTTAATACATTATCTGGGTTAACTGGATAACCAGGTCGAACACATAAATCAGCTCCGTTTACACCTACTGATAGTAGAGCCTCAATAATCTGATCTATAACCATACTCTCTAAATGTTTGGTAAACATTATGTACTTCATGACTTTTTCTACTCCTATTTGATGGTCAGCACATGTATATCAAAAACCTGTTTAGCAATAATGATTTAATCGAAATAAAGCAATCCTTCTTAATAAGATAGCCAGTTTTTGACTGATTCAGTTTGCTGATAATCAGTTAAGTCAACTTTAATGGGGGTAATGGAGACTCGATTATTTTGAACAGCGTGGATATCTGTATCATCTCCGTGATCATCTGTTGAGCGAACACCACCAATCCAATAATAAGTACGTTCATACCGATCCTCTCGTTTGATTGCTTGAGCAGAATAAAGTCCTCGATCTTGGCGTGTTACAACCATGTCTCGGATTTCAGATAAGTCCAAATTGGGCACATTTACGTTTAATAGGACGTTATTTGGTATTCCGTCAACCAAAACTTTTTTCACTAATTGGGATGCTATTTGGGCTGAGGATTGGTAACCTTCTAAAGTGTCAGGTATCGCTAACCGAACCGGCTTGTTGACGGTCTGATGGGGTAATGGTCCTCGCCAAGCAGTTTGTGAGATGGCAAGAGATGGAACATTCAGCAAAGCCCCTTTTCTTGCGGCAGCCAAAGTTCCTGAAAAATGAACGTCGTGCCCCAAGTTCTCGCCACGGTTGATACCAGAAATTATTAGGTTAGGTGGCCGTGATAAAATCTCCGCTAGCGCTAAATCTACGCAATCAACCGGCGTCCCATCCACGGAATATACATCATCTGATACCTGCTTAAGGCGTAACGGGCTATTGAGCGTAATCGCCATGCCAATCGAACTACGCTCTCGGTCTGGGGCCACTACAACGACTCGGTCTATATCAACTAATGCCTGTTTTAAAGCTAAAATACCTGGTGCCTGTACACCATCGTCATTAGTAATCAAGATCATTTTCAAATACTTTGCAGACTCCTAATTAATAGTTTAGTAAACAACCATATCTCACGCCCAGCTCGAATATAGCTGGTTTCATCACCGTAAATTACAGAAATTGGTAGAGTATGGATGCGAAAACCAAGTAAACCGGCTTTAATCAGTAACTCAGATTCTGTTTCATACCGAACGGTTTCTAGCTTAACTTTTTTCAGTACTGTAGATCGAATCAGACGGAATCCAGATTGGAAATCGGGAACTCTCTGACCACACAATTGACTGCCAACAGTCGATACTAGCCAATTGTTTAATCGGCGGTGAAGAGGCATTGAGGAATTATGCACAGACAATGTTCGGCTACCAACCAAAATGTCGATTGAGTTCTTCCGAGAACGGCGACGAAATTCAGATAGAAATCTGGGTAAATCAGCCACATCATGTTGACCATCAGTATCCATGGTCACCACGAGGTCGAATCCATTTGACAAAGCGTAGGCAAATCCTGTTCTGAGTGCCATTCCTTTACCTAAATTGTGTTTATGTTGTAACAAGGTAACAGTTGACTTATCCTTTTGAGGAAGTAATCGAACCCGTTCTGCAGTTTGGTCTGTGGAACCATCGTCAACGACCACAACATCCGGTATAACCCGACGAGCAGACCGGATGACGGAAACTATCATTTTATCTTCATTGTAAGTAGGTAGTATCAGGCAAGTTCTCATCAAAGTCAATTATACCGAAATCAACGAAGCTCAATTTGTACGAAGCGACGTTT
The DNA here is from genome assembly GCA_002729015.1 of Candidatus Poribacteria bacterium. The sequence goes on along the minus strand of PBVO01000094.1, from coordinate 160,111 downwards.
ACCTACTTGTACGATCCGGTTTTTCTCTATACTGATTAATTGTGCGGGGTCAACAACCTTTTCACCATCTAGACGGACACCACCTTGAACTACTAATCGGCGAGCTTCACTAGAACTTTTGGATAAGCCAGCTAAAGTTAATAACCGACCAACCCAGATTTGACCATTGGTCAATTCCGAATTATCAACAAAAAATTTGGGAATGTCTGTTGGCATTTGACGATCACGGTGGATACGATCAAATTCGGCTTGTGCAGATTCTGCTGCTTCATGATCATGGTAAATTGCTACAACTTCACGAGCCAAGCGCTGTTTGACTACTTTCGGATGAATATTTCCTTTACTCAGGCCAGCTATCATTCGAGAGACTTCGTCCATTGGGACATCTGTAGTCAACTCAAAATAGGTTTCCATCAATGAGTCGGGTATCGACATCAATTTGGCGAACATCTCATTAGCGGGTTCATAGATACCAACGTAATTACCCAATGATTTGCTCATTTTTTCCACACCATCTAACCCGACTAACAAAGGCATTAACAATACAACTTGTGGTTCCTGACCATCTGATCGTTGTAAGTCACGCCCCATCAGATTATTAAATTTTTGGTCGGTACCACCCATTTCCAAATCTGACTTCAAAACCACCGAGTCATAGCCCTGACAAATTGGATAAAGTATCTCATGGATGCCAATCGAGGCATTATTAGTAAACCGCTTAGCAAAATCATCACGTTCAAGAATTCTGGCTACCGTTGTTTGTGCAGATAATTGTATCACCTCTGAAAAATTCATCTGGTTAAGCCACTCGCTATTAAAGACGACACGAGTTTTTTCGGCGTCCAAAATTTTGCAATACTGATCCTGATAAGTTTTAGCGTTAATCGCAACCTCTTGGCTCGTTAGTTGGGGACGAGTCTTTGATTTTCCACTCGGGTCTCCTATAGTTGCAGTGAAATCTCCAATAATAATGATCACTTCATGACCCAAATCTTGAAACAAGCGTAACTTTCTCAATACAACGGCTATACCCAGATGAATATCAGGTGCTGTTGGATCTAGTCCCAATTTTATGCGTAATGGTCTTCCTTCATCATTTGCAATTTCTAATTTTTGCTTTAGTTCAGATTCAGAGATGATCTCGGAAGTACCTCGTCGGATTAGCGCTATCTGCTGGTCAATGCTTAAATTTCCTAGCTCAATATTTTCTTTAGTTGATGTTTGAGAACTCAATCGAATATCCTTATTTGGTACTTTAGTTAGTTAATTTCATTGGGGCAAAAATGTACTTACCAATCATATAGCCTATACACTGAAAGGTATCTATTGTTATCAATCGATATTCAGGTTTACACACTAACTTACAAATTATCGTCTGATGTGGGTTTCTCAATCAACCAGACAATTTTGCCTAGTTATTCTACCATCTTTAGCTCGTGTATAAAGCCAAATCCAATCTTTGGCTTCTATTCTTCTTCATACCTTGACTTCAGAATGGGTTTAGACCTATTGAGACTCCATTGGATTATATTATAAAAATTCGTTATTCAATAGCTATAGAGTCAAGTAGATTAATCAATTAACTATCAGGCATATAACCAATATTGGGGTTGAAGCAAGAATTAGACTATGAGATAATAGACACGTGCGAGTCAGATTAACGAAGCAAAATCACATTCTCTTCCCTAATACCTTCTTCCTTTGAACTACCATCTGCTCCAAAAGTTATTCCTATTGCTCGCCTTACCAATTTGGACAAATCTAATTAGCATCGCTGAATCCAAAACGACCAAAATTCAGCGCATCGTTTTGACAGGTAACCGGATACTAACGGATAACGAAATTCGTAAAATCATGAAAACCCGAGTCGGTGAGGACTTTGATGAGACTGAACTTCAAAAAGATTTTGATCGAATAGTTGCTCAATTCTACAAGCTTGGCTGCCGATTTGCCCGAATAGATAAAGATAGACTCTTTGTTAAACAATTTGACCGTGGCTTGTACCTACATATTCATATTGATGAAGGTCTAATTGGAAAAATCACCGTCGAAGGAAATCACAGGACACGAACAGAAGTGATTGTTCGAGAATTAATACTTACAGTCGGCACGGTTTATTTTTACGATGAAGAGCTAGAGAGTGAACGTATTCTGCGAAAGAAATCATACTTAAGTGAGGCTGAAATCATTTCAAAATGGCAGCCTGAGACAATGAAAGTTCATATTCATGTTCGTGTTAATGAAGCCTGGACACTGATTCCAACGCTCGATTTGCCGGCTTTTTCTAAGGAGCAATCAAGTGTGCTGGTTCGTTTGTCTGAAAGCAATGTATTTGGCAGTGGAAACAGCTATCAATTTCGATTCCAACAAATACGAGAGGCCCAGCAAAAAACTCGGAATTTACTTAGTGTTGGGTACCAAATTCCCAGGACCTTTGGTACTCACTTAAATACAATTGGCCGATANACTCAAAAAGCAGAAGGTGATTCTTGGATAATTGGGCTTTCGTACCCACTTTATTCTTTAAANTCAAAGTGGGGAGCNGATTTTTCTATTTCTGANTCNGTAGACGAANTGTACTGGTANAAAGGNGGTTCTCCTGTGGGTTCNTTTATNCGTAACCGATATCTNTANTCAGGTCAGGTCATTNGATCGTTTGGAACCAAAACNAATAAATCTCAGATTGGNTTATGGACTAATTCNTACACAAGNCGCNACCATGAATCNGAATCAGTATCAACAAAANATANATCNTACATACCNGATGATCAGCGANTNGAGTTTNTTGGNATNTCTATNGCCAAACAAAATGCTAGTTTCATTCGNACGCGTCACCTTAATCAAATGGGNCGNATTGAGGATATTCCGCTTGGTTATACCTACGGCACTAAAATTGGCCGTTCTTTAATGTGGTTGGGTTCAGATCGAAGTCAAACACAATTGAGNTTTTTCGCTCAGCATTTCTANAGGAGTTCATATCAACTATATCTAAATAGCCAGTCTGAACTCCTAAGTCAAATTCACAANGGAGTAATCGAAGCGGCAATTCTTAGTGCTAGTTTTCGCTTGATTAAGAAGAATTTCNACAACCAGTCACTTGCAATTCAACTATCAACTACCTCCACTTTTGGTAGTACTTTGAATCGNCAAAACCAAGTCCTTTTGGGCGGATCAAATGGTTTACGTGGCTATCCTTTACGCCGTTTTGATGGAGATAATAATCTTATCCTTAACATCGAAAGTCGAGGCCTATACTGGGAAAATGATTGGTTAATTCTTGGTTCAATAATATTTTTTGACGTTGGCCATATTTGGACTAAAGGAAACTTTCTTTCCAGCCGACCAAAGCGAAGCGTAGGTGCTGGNTTGCGTTTGAGTAGTCCCAAGCTTAACTATCGTGTTTATCGTTTAGAATTTTCTTATCCACTAGATTTACCAGGTCGCCAGTCTAAATTTCCCGTCGTCAATTATTCTGTCGGCCATTTATTTTAATAGATTGTATCAGTAATCTCATGGGCTGAATGAATTGTAGAGTCGTCAGGTTCTTTGAATTATCTGCTTGCTCACTAAAATTAGGGCATGTTAGAATTAGCTGAGTTTATAGCGGATGGTTGTTTTGAAAGATGGTAACATTTCAATCACAAGTTCTAGTTTTGAATGCAAGCTACGAGGCTATTAACGTCTGTAATTTAAAGCGGGCGATAAAGATGATTGTCAAGGGGAAGGCCCGCACCGAAGAGGTCTCTGAGTCTTTCGAGATCCGCGCGGCTAGCCTTAACATCAAAATCCCACTAGTGATTCGGCTTGTGAGCTATGTTCATATACCCCACTTAGCTATTAAGTTTTCTCGAAAAAATGTTTTCGTACGGGACCAGTATATGTGTCAGTATTGTGGAACTAAACCCACTAAACAGTTACTAACTTTAGATCACGTAGTACCAAGGTCTCGAAACGGAAACACTGGTTGGGAGAATATGGTTGTCGCGTGCCTCAAATGTAACAATCAAAAAGGAGATCGGACACCAGTTGAGGCTCAAATGGTCCTCAAGCGTAAACCCAAGGCACCAACTATCATATCTCATCTGCACCCTAATCACCAAAATTATGATCCTTCCTGGAAGAAGTATCTCTACTTATAAACAAATAAACAAATAAACAAATATTGTATATGTTCAGGTATTTTCTGGTACTAGTTTTGCTNGTCAGTTNTGGTTGCTCGATCAAGGCACCAGACGATTATTACCTCTTATTTCGGGGTATGGAAGCTTGGGGGCAGAAGAATCGTTCTAATACTAAACGTGCTGTTGGCGACATCGTTAAGCCGCCAGAGAACCGACAACCTTTGGTAGTAGCATTTGCTATAGGTCAGAAACCTGCAGGTTTTCTTGGTTTCATTCCTGTAAGTCTGTCAGAACCCGCGGAATCAACCAGGAAAGATACTATGGCGCCTTTACCTGTGGAAACATTACCCAAAAAAGCCATCGCCATTCAGGATGACGCATTTCGCCAGATTTGCCAAGAAGAAAATATCAAATTGATTTACTGGCGGCCGAAAAATGGACGACTACGTGGAGATAGTAATGTCGTGCAAATCCATTTTGTTCCGCAGGCATTTTCCGACGTTGCCATACAAAGAGAATTTCTCTTGTTGACAGCAATCGCCTATGGTTCGCAGCTTGAAAAAAATACTATTGATACAGTCAGAGCTATTGCAGAGGACGATTCTGGCTCACCATTGATGATGTTAGAAGGTACAATTACTACTTATCTGCAGTACTTCTCTGGTAATATCAGATTGCAAGATTGGCGAAGTCAGTTGCAAATCAAGAAATACTAGGAANCCACTCTGTAACAATTTCGAAATTTGTGCCTATAAGGTTAACCAATTGAGATATCACCCAGACAAACTGACTCGAAAATCAGAATTTCAGAGAGGCTACAAGCAAGGACGAAAGTACTGGGACCGATACTTTGTTATATATGTCTGCGTTAACTACACATCAACAACTCGCCTTGGTATTACTATGAGTAAAAAAGTTGGTGGTAGTGTCCAGCGTAATAGAGTAAGGCGTCTGGTCCGAGAGAGTTATCGGAATTTAAAACCAAAGTTGCGAACTGGCTTAGATGTGATTGTTATTGGTCGAAGGGTAGCAACAAGCTTAAAATTGCAAAACGCACAATCAGCANTGTTTCAATTGTTTCGTCGGGCAAAAATATTGACGTGAAAGCAATTTTGCTCGCAGTCATTCGTTTTTATCAACTGCGTGTATCGCCTCTTTTGCCTCCTCGGTGTCGCTTCCAGCCAACCTGTTCCCAGTATACAATCGAGGCAATTGAGAAATTCGGCGTCGTCAAGGGGTTTTGGTTAGCNAGCCTGCGCATTTCCAAATGTCACCCTTTCCATCCAGGTGGATATGACCCGTTAGATTGTAGAGATAAGTAAGTAAGAATTAAGAGAAAACAGAATAAATATGGAAAAACGTTATATTTTGGCCTTCGTTTTAATCGCCCTGGTTATCGTAGCGCAAATGGTGTTTCTACGCCAAATTGAACCAGAGCGCCCGCCCCAAAAGCCTCCCACCGAAATTACAGACCAACGGCAAATCTCCACTGACAATCAACCTACAAANCAAGTTAATTCAAANAATTTGGAGGTTGCGAAAGAAATACAGCGTCAATGGAAAATAACGGTTCGAACTAACAAATACGAGGTTACCCTCGACCAATCTGCTGTTGCTCTAGAATGGAAGCTCGTCGAATACTTAGAACGCGGGAAGGCTAATGAGTCTACTGACTCAGTACTAGTTAACTTAATCCCAAAGGGAGCCAAAAATTGTTTACAAATAGTTCTTGCTCCCAACACTACAGATGCGATTTTACGAGCTAGTAAAGCACTTGATCTCGCACATTGGCAACTGACTGATAGTTCTAAATTTAACCGGACTGAAGAAAACATAGAATCTTATAGCTTAGACCTCAGAGAAAATACATCACCTAGACAAGTAGTAGTCAGTACTGAAATCCCTCAGCAAGTAAAAATTTGGAAAAAATTTACTTTTTATCCTGACACATATTATGCTGATCTCGAAATTACATTTAAGAACATATCACCAACAGGCCAAGTAGTTAAAATTGGTGATGGGCAGTACGATTATAGTCTACGCTGGGGGCCAGGNATTTTTGGTGATCGTATTCCTCATGATCAAGCCCCAAGCGAAAAAAATGAAAGTGCCATCGCTTTACGACCAAGTGAGCCTAGTAAAGTTGAATTTATGAAACGTAAGGAATTAGGCGAGCCAGACAATAGGACTGATGGNGTAAAGATTATAACTGGAAAAGACGAAAAGCCAGAACCAGTTTTATGGACAGGACTCAACAATCGATATTTTGCTGCTGTACTGATACCAGAAACAAGTCGCGGTGCGCACGCAAAATTGATAGAGTTAGGTGAATTAAACTTNCCTGCTACTGAAAAATCTAAAACCCGACCGAGGGTTGTTGCTTCAACGCAGGCGGCTAGTTTACTCATACCGGAAAGCGACCTGACTGGTGAGAACTTTGATCGATTTCGTATTTTTGTTGGTCCTAAGATTACTGGTTTATTATCACAAGTAGAAGCCCCCGACAGTACGGAGGAAAAGCCTGAAAAGGTTTACCTTGATGCAATGTTATCTTTTGGTTGGATGGCTCCGGTTGCTCGTTTCTTACTGGNCATTCTGAATCTTTGTNATAAAATAGTCAACAATTATGGCGTGGCTATTATTTTACTAACATTGATTGTCAAACTTGCAACAGCACCTTTAACGCTAAAAGCTTACCGGGCCACCTTGGATATGAAAAAAGTTCAACCGCAGTTAACAGCTTTAAAAGAGAAGTATCGAGACAATCCACAAAGATTCAACCAAGAACAAATGGCTCTCTTTAAAAAGCATAAGGTTAATCCATTTGGTGGATGTTTACCTATGCTACCAAGTATGCCTATATTTTTTGCACTCTTTGATCTACTGAGAAACGCTATCGAGTTACGAGGAGCTTCTTTCTGGTGGATTAGTGATCTTACAGCACCGGATGCCATTTATGCTCTACCCTTCGCAATTCCTTTCTTGGGCGAAAACCTGAACTTACTACCTTTACTTTACGCTGCTACTACTCTACTTCAACAAAGGATAGGTGGGGGAATGGAAACTGCTGCCGCTGATAATCCTAATATGAAAATGATGCAGTATATGCCACTAATTTTCACTTTTATTTTTTATAACTTCGCCTCTGGTTTAATCCTATATTTTCTTTGTAGTAATATATTCACTATTTTTCAAAACTTAATTACTAAAAGGATATTAGGAGAAGANGACCTACCAATTACTGGCTGAGGGCANTGATCGATTCTGGTGAAAAATCTAACTTTGCTCCTGCTTGTTTAATTGATAGATACTGGTTCGATTACTATAGAATTCATTTAGATTACTATAGAATTCATTTAGTGGAAATCCAAATCTGTAATTACCGAATAAAGGCTAACTGAATGTCGGTTTTATTTCCGAATGATGAAACCATTGTTGCTATTTCGACACCACCAGGCCAAGGTGGTATCGGTATTGTTCGGTTGAGTGGACCTGCATCTATTTCGATTGCTGATCAACTTTTTAAACCCGCACACGGTCGTCGGGTTTCTGATCTTGAATCACACACCCTGACCTATGGTCAAATTATTGATCCCGACAATAGACAACTAATTGATCAATCTCTGATTGGATTAATGCGTACTCCTCGTTCATACACCATGGAAGATACAGTCGAGTTCAACTGTCATGGAGGACAAAGCGTACTAAGGCANGTAGTGGAATTAACGATTCGTTATGGTGCCAAAGTGGCTGAGCCAGGCGAATTTACTAAACGAGCTTTTTTAAATGGTCGACTCGATTTAGCCCAAGCGGAAGCTGTTGCNGACCTGATTAACGCNAAAACTGAATTATCCCGACAGGCTGCCGCTAATCAACTGGTGGGTCGTTTGTCAGAACAGATTTACGAACTCAACGACCAAATTGCTGACTTGCTAGCTGAAGTTGAAGCCACAGTTGACTTTCCTGATGAAGAATTAGACCTACTTGATCGTGGTACAATTAACCACAAGGCATCGCTAATTTCAGACACTATCAAGCAAATTTTACAAACAAGTAATAATGGGCGCTTGCTTAGAGAAGGACTGAAAATTGCTATTTTGGGCAAACCCAACGTTGGGAAATCAAGTTTACTTAACGAGCTCCTAGCCATTGATCGTGCAATTGTAACCGAAATTCCCGGTACTACTAGAGACACAATTGAGGAAACATGGCAATTGAAAGGTCTACCAATTCAATTAGTAGATACTGCAGGAATTCGTCAGACTAATGATTTAGTGGAAAAAATCGGTATAGAAAAAAGCACATCTCTTTTACAAGCTGCAAATCTTATATTACTAGTAGTCGATGCATCTAGACCACTTGATGAGAATGATCAATATCTATTGAAATTGGTTGAGCCCAAACAAACTTTGTTTGTACTCAATAAAATTGATCTTCCTATTGAGACATCCGCTGAAGAATTATCGGATANATTTTCCGATGGCAAGACTAATACCTCTCCGATCATTGTCAAAACCTCAATTCTCGATTCTATTGGGATCAAGGAATTGGAAGAACAAATATTAGCAATTGTGATGGAAACCGACCTNAGCCAATCAGTGTTAGTTACCAACGTTCGGCACCAAGAGGCTTTGCAAAATGCACAAAACTCAGTGAGCCAAGCTATTGATAGCATTCAAGCTGATATGGCAGCTGAGTTCATTGCTTTAGACCTACGAGGTGCGTTAGATTCACTCGGCGATATAGTCGGNCACACAACCAGCGATGACATTTTGGGTCGAATATTTTCTCAATTCTGTATAGGAAAATAGGCAAATAAGATTTTTATTACCAACTAATTTATGCTCTATATATTTGACTTTTAGTAATTATTTTTCATTCAAAAGTTTTGCGTTAACAGAATATTGATTAATGCATAGAGAACATCAACTAATTACTAATTTTCTCAGCATCATAAGTCCGGAAGTTCGTTTCGGTAATCTTGGTGAGTTGATATTAGAGAATCGAACCCGAAACTTTATCAACTAACTTCATCAAATTGCAACCAGTCNCCATGCTGTTGCGACCACGACTTTAGGTCTTGATGTAATTCCTGTCGGATTTTGAAAAAATCGATGTCATCAGCTCGATTGACCATTTCCATAGGATCTTGNTGAAGATCATATAGTTCTGGTCGATCATTTGGATCGTAGATATATTTATGTCTTCGGCTGATTATAGCACGTCGGGTATCACCCAATTTGGGATTGCCTGAGTATTGGCAATAGACAGACTGTTCTGGCATCTGTTGACCTTCTGCTATGATTGGAAACAGGGACCTGCCATCTAAATCATTGGGCACATTACAACCAAGTAAATCTAAAATTGTTGGCATTAAGTCTAAATGAGAAATAGGCTGTTCTAATCGTTTTGACACTACATCTGGAGCACAAATAATACTTGGAACACAGATAGCCTGCTCATACATTTCCATTTTTTGANACATACGATGTTGNCCTAAATGATCTCCATGATCNGATGTNTAGACTATTAAACTNTGGTCAAATTGNNCAGTTTGTTTNAACGCGTGTATNACTTTGCTNAGTCCATCATCNGCTAACCGAACTAGCNCNANGTGNGCAGACCAAACNTGCCGCCANTCATCTTCNGTCAAATCCTCNGCCAACTGAGCNGCAATNCCATGNCGACGATTTTTAGGTTCACCCNTCGNGNCTTTATTAATATTACAGGGTANNTCAATTTGTTCTGGNGGNAATANCGTNNGATAAGGTTCNGGGACCCAGAANGGTGGGTGTGGNGCCCATAAATACAANAANAAAGCGAANGGNTGATTCTTTTTNGTTTGGNATTTNANAAAANTGNTCGCTTGTTGACAAAAATAACTATCTTTAAANTGTTTTACNGAACCNTTCCANNCACTNCAAAAGGTATTTGAATAGGCCTTTTTNACNTATCTTCCTAGNTGATTTTCACGAANTGGTCGCTTAAAAGNCGACTTTTNTTTGATTGTCGGNTGAGTTAAACCAATATCCTTNAGGTATCGTTGATGNTCGNATTTATCNATCCATTTGGCAAAGTTAATACGTTCTTTNAAAGANGGCATAACNNGNATATGATCNACCCCAATATGAGCAANATCGTANCCNGACTCNNANAAAATNTGATGNATAGTTAAATGATCCTCNGCTCTNTCTCCCNGCCAGTCATTGAATACAACACCGTTTNTAGTNGGNTANTTACCAGTTGCAAGTGCCGTTCTNGCGGGGACACATAGTGGACAAGTGNTATAGGTNCGANGGAAATAGNTTCCTTCTTCTGCTAACTGNTTCGATTTANGGTTGGNCAAACGGNAATTGGTTGCCCCTTGGCCCCCAGCTGGGTCATTCCTATACTGTCTGCTCTTTGGTGATCGGTCATCATGAAAATAAGGTTCGGTAGTTTGCTCATCTGATGATATCCAATTTGATGTTTGCGGGTATGATATTTGTAAATTTTCTAGTCATAATTATTCAATTGATAAAAAATCTGTTACTTCAAAAGTCTTTTCTGTATAAAAAATTACAGAATCATTGACAGGACTCAATCATGAACGATAAAACATATACCGATCTTCGGCTTGTTTGACTTTCCGTTCGTATCAATTTGCTAACTTGGAAATATATTACTACTAGATTTTCGAAATCGATTATGAGAAAGATTTACATATTCTCGAGGGCTTGTAAAGTCTATACGACGGTCAACCAATTAACATCTCATAGCTACCAAAATTATACCTGACAAAAATCAACAACCGATTTGTGAATGCTAAACCTAGACTATTAGATGGCGTCTAAACGGGCCGATTTGATTGGCCATAATGGATACCCGTGTAAAGGTCGAAAATTGCTTTGATAGGTGATTTTGCTTCAGTACGAACATAATTAATATCAGTGAGTCTAATAAGAGACTTTTGCTGAATTTTTTGGTTGAACTCTCTTGATGGAGGAAACAATTGCAATCGTTAGATTATCTCGATCACCTAAATAATCCGGAACAGGTTTCTCTAGAAGATATAACACCAGAAGAAGAAGTCATTCAAAAAATCCCAGCGAGTTTTGCCTACGACAATAAAGTCTTTCCCATTAGCTTAATAGATGGTGTTCTAACGGTCGCAATGATTGATCCACTCAATGTTGTACTGGTAGATGAAATGAGGTTGATCTCTGGTTATGAGATTCAGCCCGTTCAAGCTGAAGATTCAGAAATTGAGGATATGATTGTTCTTTTTTATGGCAAAACGGCAAGTGCAATTCTCAATGAAAGCATTCAAGGACCAGTAGGTGCGGTCTCGACTATAGAGCGAGAAACAATCGATGACTTTGGTATCAATGAGCAAGACTTAGCTCAGGATCCGACAGTCGTTCACGCAGTCGAACAAACTATTATTGACGCCGTTCGTGTTGGTGCTAGTGATATTCATATTGAACCATTTGCAGGCGAAGTCAAAATTCGTTACAGAATTGATGGAATTTTGGAAGAACAGCCAGCACCTCCAGCGCGATTACAGTGGGCTATTACATCGGTGATTAAAATTATGGCTAATATGAATGTTGCCGAACGAAGAAGACCACAAGATGGGAAAATCGCGTTACGAATCCGTAGTTTAGGAAATCGTCAAATTGATCTGCGAGTTTCGACGGTTCCCACAGTTCACGGCGAGAGTGTGGTTTTGCGGATTCTTGATAAGCAGTCGATTTCCTATGGATTAGAGGAACTGGGATTGATGGAAGATAATCTTGAGCTATTTCAACAATTCTTGCAAAAACCATACGGAATTGTTTTAGCGACAGGACCAACAGGTCATGGGAAAACAACAACTCTCTACGCTTGTCTGGAGCAAATCAACCAACCAAGTGTCAAAATCATCACCGTCGAAGATCCGGTGGAATACGAACTAGAAGGCATTAACCAAATCCCCGTCAACCCTGAAATCGGTGTTACTTTTGCCGCAGGTTTGCGCTCCATTTTACGGCAGGATCCCGACACCGTACTGGTTGGTGAAATTCGAGATCTTGAGACAGCAGAGATGGCTATTCATGCGTCCCTGACTGGCCATTTGGTTTTTAGTACACTTCATACTAATGATGCTCCATCAGCTATTACACGTTTAATTAATATGGATGTCGAGCCTTATTTGGTTGCTTCAACACTAGAGGGTATAATCGCTCAACGATTAGCGAGGCGTGTCTGCACTTCTTGTTGTGAGTACTATAAACCAACCGAGCGTGAGATTCATCGAATGGTTCGTTCCCAAGCTGAACGTCAACGATATCTAGATATGGATGATTTCAGAATACCGAGAGCCATTGGCTGTCGAGAGTGTCGTGATCGAGGGTATAGCGGTCGACTAGGTTTATTTGAAGTGCTACCGATTAGTGAAGAAGTCCGGGATTTAACACTGACCAACCCTTCTGGTAGTCAGCTTCGCCGCTTGGCCTTGGATCAAGGAATGTTCAGCTTGCGCCAAGATGGTTGGCGTAAAATTGTCGACGGCTTGACAACCGTTGACGAAATCACTCGCCTAACACCAGAAGACGAAGTGTTAGTTTCTGTATCCAAAATGCCGACTCAAAGTCGAGCGACCGCCTAAAATAACGTAATGCCACGATTTCGATATGAAGCTGTAACCAACACTGGAACCAGCATTACCAACACGGAAGAGGCCGATTCGAGAGCTGACCTAGTTGCGAAATTAAAAGTTAGAGGATACTGGCCAACTATGATTGAGCAATCTGAGGTATCACCTGACGGCTCCGAAAAGACTGCGCCCTCAAGTTCCATTGACAGTAAGACTTCAATTACTGTTAGTACATTGGGATCCCAATTAGCACAGCTAACTGTGCAAAAAGTTAAGCCTGCAGAAGTCGAATTTTTCACTTATCAAATGGCGACCTTGGTTAATTCGCATATTCCGCTAGTTCGTTCACTAGATATTACTCTATCGCAGATTAATAACCCACAACTACAGCGTATCATCGAACAAATCAAGTATGATGTAGAGCATGGTTCTACATTGGCTGATGCGCTTTCGCAACACCCTAGACAATTCTCAGATTTATACGTAAGTATGATTCGAGCAGGTGAAGCCAGTGGAGTTCTAGGTGAAGTTATGTCTCGCTTAGCAGAGTTTGCTGAGCGACAGCGTAACTTGACCAATGAGGTCATATCAGCCTTATTTTATCCACTGATTCTGATGGCTATGAGTGTTTCTGCCATCGCGGTACTGATGGTATTTGTTGTGCCAAAATTTACTGCGATGTTCGAAACTATGGGTGGTAATTCCCTACCCGGAGCGACACAAGTACTTATTTCGATTGCCGATTTTACCAGTTCCTATTGGTGGGCTGTACTTGGAGGTGGAATCATTTCTATACTGTTAGGGCGTCAATTTGCCAAAACTACAGATGGTGAATTGTTTTTTGACCGCTTAAAGCTGAGGTTGCCGATTTTTGGTAAAGTATTCAGTAATTTTGCTATTGTCCGTTTCACTAGAACAATGGCCACACTTTTAGAAAATGGGGTAGTTCTAGTACCTGCGCTGAACGTAGCTAAGGATACTGTCGGCAACCGAATTTACAGTGATGCACTAACCAAAGCGAGCGAACAAATTGAGGGTGGCTCAACACTAGCTTACGAGTTGAATGGTAGTGGTGTATTTCCAGATATGGTTGTACATATGATCTCCATTGGTGAAGAGTCAGGTTCACCAGAACAGATGCTAGGGAAACTGTCTGATTATTACGATGTCGAAGTCAGAAAAACGCTAGAACGTGTTACGGGCTCGTTAGGACCACTAGTGATTTTGGTTATGGGGTTAGTCATTGGTTTTATTGCAGTAGCAATGATTTTGCCAATATTCGAAGCGAGTTCGATGATTGGTGGATAATCCCTCGGTTCCTATTACTAAGCGATAATTTTAAGGAGAAAAAATTAAGCATGCTAGAAAAAATATGGCATAAAATCGTCGCACCAGAAGATGATAATCAATCAGGTGTAACACTAATTGAAATTACGATTGTAATCGTAATCATTGGTTTGTTAGCAAGTGTAATAGGTCCTAGAGTTATTGGGAATGTTGATAAAGCAAAAGTTTCTAAAGCCAAACTGGAAATTAAAAGCTTTTCGACTGCACTGGAAAACTATGCAATTGACGTAGGTAATTATCCTTCAACTGAGGAAGGTTTAGAATCTCTCTGGCGGACGGCAGACTCCGTCGAGAATTGGAGTGGGCCATATGTCTCGGATGCTACCTTCAATGATCCTTGGGGAAACCCTTACGTCTACTTATCACCCGGCAATCATTATGGATACGATTATGATCTAAGCTCTTATGGAAAAGATGGGAAAGAGGGTGGAGATTCTTACGACGCAGATGTTACTAATTGGGTTGAAGACGAAGGTTAAATCTGATAGGCAGTTATCTGCAGGATTCACTTTAATAGAAGTGATGATTGTATTAACTATCATTGCGGTTCTATCTTCAGTTGCTATGCCTTCATTCAAAGGTGTGGCTGCTTCCCGTCGGTTAAAAGCCTCAGCAAAGGGAATACGGGATTTGTGCTACTTTGCTCGTAACATGGCGATTACCGAACAATCTGGTTTTTTCGTAGTTTTAGATATGGATCAGAATCGTTACTGGCTAGCCGATGTAGAAACTTTGAATCAACAGTTTAGCGCCAATACGGGGCAAAATATGTCGCTGGTGGAGCCTAGCCAAGTTAGTCAACAAGTAGCTACTTTGCAGACAGGGTCAGTTTTAAATACTAGTCAGCCGACAGCCACACGGGCTGGAATACTAATCGGTCAACCACAACAGTTGAATGACTCAGTTCAATTTTCAAGTCTGGATATTAAACATAATATCACACAAATCGAATCTAGTAACCTCCAAACAGGACAAGGTTACATCTATTTTTCACCGAACGGTACGGCCTCACAAGCTGAAATTGTCCTTCAAAGCCAAAATTCAACTGTCGGTGCCGTAAGCGAAGAACAAAAACCAACCATACTAATTCAAATTGAGCATGCTACTGCTCGTATAAAATTGGAACGGATCAGTGCCGAAATGCTGGAGAGAAATAGTTCTTAAATCGGGTCGGTTAGCCGAATCTGAAGAGAGAGGATTTACGCTAGTTGAAATCGTAGTTACTATCGCTATATTGGGGTTGTCCTTGCCTCCTCTATTGAATGCTTTTACTTCAGGAGCCAGAGGGCAGGCACTGGCTGAAAATAGAACCACCGCACTGTATCTACTTAAATACAAAATGGGGGAGGTTGAAGCAGAAGGCTTCCCTGAGGTACGAACTGAGGAAGGAGAATTTGATGGAAACGACCAGTATACTTGGTCCATTACCGTCTCTGATATTGAGTCAGAAGAACTAGAAGGTCTGCGGCGAATAACAGTTTCGGTTTTTTGGCAATATCGTCAGAAGGAGAAGTCCATGTCTTTGCAAGCATTGGTATCCGATCGACAAATCCAACAGCAACAAAACCAAGGAAACCCAGAAAATAGCAATGGATAAGCTGAAAAACAGGGAACAATTCAGTAGTACAAATATTGACGGTTTTTCTTTAATCGAGTTGCTAGTTTCAATCTCTATTTTGTCTATTTTTGCAGGTGTCACATACTCTACTTTTCGAATGGCAACTCGTACCTACAATAACTCTGAGGTCAGAATATCACTAATGCAAAAATGCCGAGCCAGTTTAAATCAAGTTACAACTGATTTGGTGAATCTGCAAGCAGTCGAGGGCGATACTAACCTATTATTAGTTAGTCAAGATACAGAATCCGATGATAGTGGAATTATGCAACAAGATATCATCAGTTTCGTCACCTTGGTCAAAACTACTCCTGATCCTATTGTTCAACAACTGAATAGGATTGGTGGTATTGAAACCAGTAGCGAAACAGATGAATTGTCAAACGCAACAACGACGGATGTTCAGCGCATTATTTACATGATTGGACCAGAACCTGAACCGTTGGAATCAATGTGGGACCCATCATCGCTATCTGGTCAGTTGCAAGCCAATCGATCAGAAGAAGAAACAACCGAAGTTTCCTTGTTAAGAATTGCTACCACTGAGCTGGATCCAGAAGTAATCGTTACACCTTTGTTAGAAACAGGTGAACTACCAGACACCGACGAGGAAGGAAACCCAATCGAGGCGGTAGTGACCACCATAGCAACACAAGTATCTTCGTTTGATTTAAAATATTTTGACGGTGAGGAATGGTACGAATCATGGGAAGACCCAGAACTGATTCCATTAGCCGTACAGGTTTTAGTTTCCGTTTCGGAAGACGCAACCTACAATCAAGAAGAAACAAACTCTGTCAGTTCTGCTTTGTCCGATAACGCAGTATCGAGCAGCAGTGGTACTGTCACTCAATCCACACTGGTTTATTTAGTAATGAGTGCCAACTTTTCTAGAGAAACAGGTGGTTAACGGCACAATGTGACTAATGGATCGAAAAAAAAGAAAGGACATTAATTCTGACAATCCGGAATTAGGCTTATCCTTGATTTCAGCTTTGTGGGTTATGGCTATCTTATCGGTGTTAGCTACTCAGTTTTTGTTTTCTATTCGGTTAGAACAAAGGGCACAAGCTAATTTTACTGACCGTACCAAGTACTACTATGCTGCCAAATCCGGTGTTGAGACAGCTATAGCCTATTTGCGTGCTGATCAGACTAGTTTTGATTCATTGGGTGAAGTTTGGGCCGAACCTATCAGTGGACAAGTCGAAGATGGGATTCAGGTTGGGAAAGTATTAAACTTTTCAGCAAACTTGACTGATGAGGGATCGAAAATTAACATCAACACCGTTGATACCGAGACCTTGGATAAATTACTTCAATCGGCGGGATACCGAGAAGATAGTAATATGGAAGAAGGGGTACAGACCTTAGCCCAAAAAATAGAAGAATCTCGACCATTCCGTACTATTCGAGACTTGGGAAGAGTTGAGGGTATGACGGAGCAGATTTTGTTTGGTAATGCCCTAGGAACAACACAGATTAATTCCAGTGGTCAAACTCAACTAAATGGGTTAATTGACTATATTACTGTTTACTCAACTGATAAAAACACCTCAGCTGATGGTAAAGAACGAACTAACATCAACCAGGCAGATGTAGAACAAATACGCCAAATCCAAGGAGGGAATAATTCATCTGTTTTTGATGAGGATGAAGCCAAGGCCTTAGTTGAAGGAAGAAGTTTCGATAGTCTCGGCGATTTACTGGACGCTTCTGCCGTTCCCGACGATATTTTCAGTCAAATTGAAGATCGCCTTTCTACTAACGATGACAATGAAGATAAAGTCAATATTAATTCAGCTGATACGGAAAAATTAGCCGACTTAGACGGAATTGGAGAAGGTACAGCGGATCGTATTATTAATCATCGGGATGAAAACGGAAATTTTGATAATATTGATGATTTAAAAGATGTCAAGCTAATTACCGAAGACGAATTCAGAGAAATCGTAGATTATATTACTGTGGTCGAAGGAAACACAATATCTGGTTTGATTAATCTGAATACGGCTCCCGCAGAAGTACTGATGTTATTGCCCAACATGACAGAAGAAATCGTTTCATCCATTATTACCAGACGCGAAACAACGCCCCAGGATACCGACCCCAGTTTGGAAAACGTCGCAGGAAACCCTTTTCAAAAAATTACTGATCTGTTCGAAGTTGAAGGGCTTAACATGAATATTTTTAAGGATTTAGCTGGACGTATTACTTCCCGATCCCACGGGTTTTTGATCACAGGTTCAGGTATTGATAGTAATGGAAAGATAGTATCCAAATGTGAGTCAATTATTGACCGAACAGGTGAAAACATCAAATTGACTTATTGGCGGCAATACTAAACCAAAATGAAAAAAAATGGTCCAAAAATGATGATGGTCAAATAAAAGATGGCAAAAAAACGACACATTGTTTCTATAGATATTGGTACACATAGCGTCAAAGCAGCCTATTTAGAACAGAAGCACGACAGTGGTGAAATTACTATTTCTCATAGTGCGGTTGTTGAGTATGAAGAGAGGAAATTACTTGGTAGAGGAATGCAAGTAACCTCCGATAGTATGAAAGTCGCAGTCAATTCACTTGAAATTCCAAAAAAATCACCTGTAGTATTATCGATTTCTCGAGCTTTACTCACAACCCGCTGGATAGATGGTTTACCAATTGATGGTCTAAACGATGCTAATAAGTTAGATAATATCGTTGCTTTTCAAGCTGAAAGTATTCTTCCCTTTACAACTGAAGAAGTGGTCTTTGATTATTATAATCCGACTGAAAAAGGCAATGCCTTGTCAGTTGAATTAGTTGCTGCCAGACGTGCCGATATAGAGAATTTATTGTCACCACTAAAAGCAATAAACGTCACGCCTCAATCAGTCATGCCAGCTATGGTCGCGGCATCTAGGTTATCTGAGCAAAGTAGCAGTGGAACCATGATTCTTGATATTGGGGCGGGCCAGAGTGACTTGTCAATCGTAAAAGATGGAAAAGTCATATTTTCCAGAAGCTTTCCACTGGGTGGGGACCAGCTCACCTTGTCCCTAAGTAGCGAGGTTTCACCTGTAACCGAAGCCATCGAAGATAACGCGATTCCTATACAAAACTTCGATACATATGAAAACCAAAAACGAAATTTATTATGTCCAGCTGATCATGACGAATTGTCCGAAACAACTATAGGAAAATGGTGTCAGCGATTAGCTACTGAAATACAACGATCAACTATTGCTTACCAACAAGATACGTCTAGCCCACCAGTTAGTATTGATAAAATTTTACTCACTGGTGGTAGTTCTCGTTTAAGTGGGTTAGCCAGCTATTTAACCAGGGCACTTTCGATTTCGACTCATATTTGGGACATTCCATCTAGGCTAGACGTACTCCAAGTCAAATACAATAGCGATTTTTTACAAATTAGCGACCAGTTGGCAGTGGTAATTGGGCAGGGTTTAGCGTTTTTGAACGACTCAGTTGAACTTGATTTATTGCCTAAACCCGAAAAACAACAAATTCAGAAGGTCGATCAACAACGCCGAATGTTGTATAGAATAGCAGTCGGAACTGGTATTGCAGCATTGTTAGCGATCGGTGTCCTATCCTATGGTCAATATCAGCAATCTGAAGTGGATGATCTTGATCAACAGTTACAAAAACTTAAATCTAAAGCCAATCGAGCTAGAAATACATTAAAGCAGGAGTTGGTTGTAACTCAACTAATGAAACCTAGATTATCTGCGTTGGATTTACTTCGTGAATTTAGCCTCCGTCTCAGTGATCGGACCAAGGTTGCTTTGACGACATTTCAGCTGACCAACTTAAATGATTTGACTAAAGCTCGACTGAATTTTAATGTTGAAGCCAATTCCCATCAGGATATTAGCAACTTAGTTACTGCACTGAACCAATCGGGCATTTTCAAAAATTTAAAGCAGGGACAAATCATTAGCGTAAATAAAGATCGAAAAAATATATTTCAGGTCCAAATAACTTGCTCGATCAAGGTTGGGGCAGTCAAAACTTTAGCTGAACACCGGTATCTCGGTACAGGGCTACAAATTTCAAAAACTAATCGTCCGTCAACTGAAGAAAAAAATCGAGACGAAGCAGAACGAGAAAATAAAAGCGAGGAAGCTAAATTAGAATCGAACTCAAAGAAATCCAGAAAAGACGAATCATTTGAAATGGAACAAGAAGAGAATAAAGCCAGAAAGGAACAGTCTACTGAAGGGAAAAAAGGAAACAACGAGAGGACAATCGGCGAAAAACGAGAAGAAACGAGGTGGCCTTCAGTAGAAGAATACGACAGAATGAGCGAAGAAGAAAAGGCTGAAGTCAAAGCTAAGAAAAAAAGACTTTATGACAAAGATGATCCGGAAAGCGATGCCTTAAAAACAAACATAGATCGACAAGAATATAATGAAAGAATTAAGTAGTCGGGAAAAGAAATTAGGATTAGTTTTAGGTGTTTTGGTAATTTTCTCGGCTGTTTGGCTCGCCAAAGACCATCTAAATTTAGACTTGCTGGGGCGAGAACTAAAAGTCAAGAAAAACCAACTCGTAGAAACTAAATTGTTAGTGTCTCTCGCCAAGGATGCAATCCAAATTGGACCAACTAATAGAGAACAGACGGGACTACAAGGTCGGATTATTTCTGATACCCTAGCAGGTGAGATTAAAGATTTAGACCTGCTTAAAAAGCTAAATGAGGCACGGCGATCTTCTGACTTAGCTACCCTTCATCCTTCTTTTAGGGAAAAGGCCAATTTTTTGATAGATTTTCGTGAACAAAAAGGTGGCACCATTGAGAGTATCGATCAGCTCAAAGAGATCCAAGGTCCGATATTTGTAGGTGAACAGCCAGAAGCAATTATCGCTCGGCAGATTTCGCGTGTGGCTAGTGGTGCAGATGTCAAATCCAATTATCAATTAAATATTAAAAAACAACCGGGCAAAAAGTTAGCTAAGATTGCTAATGAAGCTAAATCTATTTTCGTGAATCAGTTGTATCTCGATGCTTTAAACGATGAATTAGCTAATCTAGAAGCAGAGCAGGATCAATTGGCAGAAGAAGCCGAAAATGCAGTCAGTTCGATGATGAATTTTTGGGATGTCGATGAAAATAATGAGAACGAGGATTCAGAAGAAACTGAAGCTGAAATTGAGATGGATTCTAATCGAGGTGAAGACAACGTAAAAAAGGTACATAATGGCTTTCATCATCTTCCATCTTCAATTCCTTTAGATGCTCGTGTTGATTTAATTGATTTCATAAAAGCTGAGATTCAAGATGATTTATGGGGAATCAGTAAGCGAAAGGAAGGACTAATTGCCGATCAGCTTAACTTGAACCAAGCAGACGTGAAGGGATATTCACCTCTGAAAAAGAATAGCATTTTATTAGATGAATGTGAGATTTTGCTGGAAGACTACGGTTCGAACGATGACTCAGACCAACTAGCGATTAGGGATTTTACGAATTATGTGAATCATACCCACCAAAGACATCGGTCTATTCGACAAAGTTTAGATCGAGTATCAGACACCCATCAACCTAACCATTACATTGTTACTATGAAGTTTCAAGGACAAATTGAACAAGTTAGCCGCTTCATTTATGCTGTCGAAAACAGTTTACGATGGCTACAAGTTAAGGATTTCAAAATAGTAGTAGCAGATAAGAAGAAAAATCAACTGGGTTTTGACCTAACCCTTGTTGCTAACATTCTGTGATAAACCTGTGGACTTGGAGTCGGTTGATAACAGAAACACTTAATACTATCGGATAATTTTTCAATACACACAGTTATATAGCAAGGAAAATCAATGAAATCTAACCCCTACTCAAATCCACTCGAGAAACCGAAGTCTTGCAAAAGATTTAGTTTGAACTGTTTCTTCTCAGCGGTTGTTTGGACTTTTTTAGTTCTAGTAATGATGTTTCCGTCGACAATGATTATCGGTCAAGAAATGGAAGTTACTGAAAGAGATGAGTCAGGTCTTGCAACCAAATTTGACTTTGACTTAGCTAGTGGCGATTTGCAAGGATTGATCCGATTCATTGGTGAGGAAACAGATTATACAATCATTGCTTCAGAAGAAGATATTCGAGAAAAGAAATTCGCTCTTACCAACCTGAAGTCAGTAACTCTAGAAGAAACATTGGAAAAAATCAAAACAGTCTTAGCNCAATACAATCTGACAATGATNAGAACAGATAAGACCNTATTGATAACGACCTTCGAAAAAGCTGTNCANATGAAGGTTCCAGTGAAACGCATTTCGCCTAATCCNGNCNTGGTTTCAGATACNGATGAAATCCAAACCTACGTAATAGAACTGACCACTGCTCAGGCAACTCAACTNGAAAAAATGGTCAAACCATTNATTAACAAATCAGCTAACGTATTTGCTGANGACTTCAGNAATTCTCTGGTTATTACTGATGTTTCTTCTAATGTACGACGTATTGTCTCCATTCTACAAAGCGTTGATGANTCAGAAATTGAGCCTGTNGTAATCGAAATTGTACCACTTATCAATGCTGAAGCCGATAGTCTNGCTGATGTTTTCAGCAACATGTTCAGGCGCGACCGAGAAATGGCAAGAAGAGTCTGGGATAAACTGGACAAAGATGATGTTACTCGAGCAGGTGGAGCNGCGACAACTAACATGATCGGTGGACCAGTCGAGGTTATTGCCGACGAAAATTCTAATTCTTTGGTTTTAAAGGGAACATCCAAAAANATCGAATCAGTCAAAAGACTCATTGCACAACTAGATAAAACGCCTAATCTTCAAACTGAGGTCCGCATCTTTCGTCTCAACTACGCTATTGCGGAGGACGTAACTGAAACATTAACCGAGGTTTTGGAAGGAGCAAACAGTGGTGGATCTAATCGAAGAGATCGAGATTGGTGGCGTCGTGGCCGTCGAGACAGAGGAAGGGAAGGCGAAGGGAATCGGCAAGGGCTAGTTGGTGAGCTTAGTATAGCTTTCGATGAACGACTAAACGCCGTTGTTGTGTCATCAGATCCTCGAAACTTTTCGTTTTTAGAAAAAATCATTAATGAATTGGATGAANCCGATCCACANGATGAGTTAGANATTTATTACTTAAAATTCGCTGATGCGGAACAGCTAGCTGACGATCTAACTGCCTTGTTTGAGGGTGGCGACACAGGTCGAGATGACGATTGGCGACCTTGGTGGGATCGAGGTCGTGATAGAGGTCGAGGGCAGGACGAAGGNTCAGGAGGATTTGGAGTACAAGGTAATGTTCATATAGTACCTGAGTTACGCCTCAATGCGCTGTTGGTATCAACTTCTGAACAAAACTTTACCACGATAGACAAACTAATTAAAGATCTAGATGTAAGCATGCCAGATCAGGAGTGGGGAACTCGAATTTACAAGCTTCAATATGCTGCAGCTGAAAACCTGAAGGCAATGATTGATGGTGTNTATTCGGGCAGTTCTGGTGGTGGCGGTGGTAGATTTTGGTTTTTACCNCAACAAAGCCGAAGCCAAGGTTCATTGGCTGGAAATGTAGTCGCTGAAGCTTACCCAACACTTAACTCGATTGTGATATCTACCTCGACTGCTCGTAACTTCGAATTGATTGAAGAATTTATTAAGCAAATAGACCTCCCCACCCCAAAAGGGCAAAGAGAGGTCACTCGCTTGTACAAACTCGAGTACACAGATGCAAATGAAATGGAAAATTTATTAGAACGTGTATGGGATGAAGGGAGCGGGGGTGGCAGTTGGGGGGCTGTTGAAAGAGGTTGGCAACGTATCGAAGCTCAACGAATGGGTATGAGCCAGATGCAAATCGATGTTACATCGCTTAATGGAAAAGTTGAAGTAGAAGCTGATGTACAAACTAACTCTCTAGTTGTTCAGACACTAGAACGTTATCTGCCAGATGTTGAAGCCATGATTAAACAGCTAGACTTTATTCGTGGCCAAGTGTTAATTCAGATTGAGATTTTGGAGATCACTTTGGATGAAGATACGAAATTGGGACTGGAATTAACTGCGTCTGAAAAAGGTATCTTTGGCCAAGAATTAACCGATAGTAACCCGCTGATCGGTAGCTTAAATACACAATTGGGATTAGCTGGCGAAATCTCTGGTTTTAACTATGCTTTGGCTACTAACGAATACTTAGCACTTCTTCACACTTTGATGCGAGAAAACCGTGTTAAAACGCTTTCAAGACCTTCATTGCTAACACGAGATAATCAAGAGATTAGCTGGAGTAGTGGTAAATCGATTCCTTATCTTCAAAGCGTCAATGCCACTAACCTAGGTGGGGCAGGAGAAGCTGGAGGATTTAATGCAGGGATTCAGCCTCTTTACAATTATGGTTTTATTGANCCACCTGTTGGTATCAATATTAATATAATTCCTCATATTGCACGAACATCAGAAAATGAAAACGGTAAAAGAACCATTGGTCTAGAAATTGACGATATTACTGCTAGTAACTTCATTGAGTTTACTGAATTCAATGCTCCAATAACTGAAACCAACACTATTAGTGCATATGTAGATGTTGAGGATGGAGAAAAAGTGGTTGTCGGTGGTATGATGCGTGAAACCCAACAGGAAATAGAAAGTAAAGTCCCANTTTTAGGGGATATTCCATTTATCGGNCGATTATTCCGAAAAACACAAAAAGTNGTTGANAATTCNGAAATTGTNATTATCATCACCCCACATATTATCGATGTTCGTGACCCAAAAGACTTGAAACGGTTGCAAAAAGCAACTAATCAATGGAGGGAAAATGGAACATCGACTACCAATGCTCCTACTCCAGAACCAGAAAAAGAAGATTCCAAAGAGTCTGAAAAATAGACAAAATTTTCAAGGAAATAATACCAACCAGCTTTTGCTGTTGGGCTGGTTGGTAACATGCCGCATGCGGAATACACCCTACCAATAACAGGACTTCTTCTCACTTCCATTTCTACTCTATTTCTAAACTTACCTTTGGTCTATGATATAATTGTGCCAGATAGGTTTCACTTTGCTTAATGATAGATGGGTGTTAATTATGAGCTTAAAAGTTGCAGTTATTGGTTGTGGTAGTCGCGGACGTGGACATATTCGGATCTTAACAGAATTTCCAGATGTNGAATTGGTTGCAGTTTGTGACCCNNTCNANACNTCNCTTCAGAANATAGTTGATGAATATANTAATATNACTGGGTATGANNATTTAGAAACCATGCTGGATCAAGNATNTCNTGATGCAGTTTGGGTAGCCCCACCAGCACATCTTAACCATCTACTAGCTCAACCGTGTTTGGAGCGTGGGATCCATACACTGATGGAGAAACCGCCAGGATTAAATCTAGAACAAGCGCAACAATTACTTGAAATAGCCAATAGAACAAAAGCAAAGACAATGGTCGGTTGGAATCGCAGATTTAACGGCTTCATTAGAGAAGCTAGAAATCGTGTCGCCAACAATGGGCCTATTGTTCAAGTAATTGGAGAATTTCACAAAAATGTCAAACAGCTTATCNGCACAGGAAAGTTTTCAGATTCTATTTATGATGTCATGTTATTGGAATCACCAATCCACGCTATTGATACAGTAAGATTTCTGGCTGGTGGGGAGGTTGTAGAAGTCCATAGTGTGGTGAAGCGAGCCACCTCGGATTATCGAGATGTTCATGGTGCAACTATTATCTTTGATAACAATTGCTTCGTACACTTGATTTCTAATTACACGGCTGGTGCTAGATTAGAACGCTACGAAATCCATGGAGACGGAATTTCGGCCTATTTACAAGGAGTATCAGAAGGAAAAATTTGTCAAAACGAAGAAGCTATAGATTTACCTGTGCCAGAAAAAGACAGCACTTGGCTACAGAATCGATATTTTGTTGATCAGATTCAATCTGATTCGCCTATTGAACTTCCTGCCGCCAATTTGCAAGAAGGAGTAAAAACAATGGATTTAGCCATTCAGATCCTAGAAGGAATCAGAGAATAAAAACAAGAACCAGAAGGTAAAGGTGAACAAAATGGTAAAACTTGGCGTAATCGGATGTGGCGTAATTGGAACTCAACATATCACAAATATCATTGACTCACCTGAAACGGAGCTTGTCGCCGTATCAGATTTAGTAGAATCGTATCGTGTGCGGGCAATTGAGCGGTTTCAGCCACCAAAAGTCTACCATACGGGCGTAGAACTAATTTCTGACCCAGAAATTGAAGCTGTTGTGTTAGCTTTTCCAACAGCATTTCGCACCGAGATTGCCAAAAAAGCCTTCATGTCTGGCAAGCATGTACTCATTGAAAAGCCTATAGCAATGAATTCTCAAGAAGTTGAAGAGCTAATTGCGCTAAAAGGGGATCTGGTAAGCGGTTGTTGCTCATGTCGTTATCGTCTATTTGACGGTGCTGACTTTGCTACTAAGTTTATCTCTACNGGTAAACTAGGNGAGTTACGATCCGTTTTTTTTCGTGAATTACGACCAATTGGTGGCCAACCTGAAGCTGATTTACCACCTGATTGGCGGCTTAAAAAATCGCTTAATGGTGGTGGAATTCTTGTCAACTGGAGCAGTTATGATCTTGATTTTTTGCTTGGTCTGACAGATTGGAAACTAAAACCAACAACTGTATTCGCTCAAACTTGGCCTATCCCCAAAGAATTTAGCGACTATGTAGTAGAAGAGTCAGATGCAGAAATACAATATACAGCTCTGATTCGCTGTCAAAATGGGGTAACTATAAGTGTTGAGCGAGGTGAGTACATGTCAACACAAACAGGTNTAAGTTCATCATGGGAAATTATAGGTAGCCGTGGCTCTCTGAAAATGAATATGCTGAAACACAANCCTTACCGACTAGAACACACTTATGTAACAAAAACCGGCTTAGAAACGGAAATTATCTATGAAAACTCGGAGCGTCCAAATACAACGCCAGTTGAAGATTTCGCTAGAGCAATTAAGGAGAAAAAACAGCCAAAAACGAATCTCGAGAACGCCCTGATAATACAAAAAATTACTGACGGTATATACGCTTCGGCAGCGCAAGCCCAGTCAGTTCAGTTAGATGATTTGTAGTAATAAGAGAAACTAATTTTCCTTCTAGATCAACATGGAAAGCAAATCGAATCATAGATTCAAAAAAAGTAAAATTATTCTATTCTTGCTTGGGCTTCTACCATTTTTGGGTATAATCACGGGAATTTGGTTCTTGAAGTCTGGTTTTTTGAGAGAAAAAGTCCGTTTTGCTCTAGAAAGTCAATTGCAAAAACGACTCGACCATCCAATTGAGATTGGTCGTGTCACCGGTAACATGCTAACTGATTTGAGCGTTCAAAATATTGTAATCAAAAACAATGTACAAGAAAAAGGTGATGTACTTGCCACGCACGAGATTCAACTGAAGTATCATCTCTGGGGTTTTTTGCTTGGTCGTTTTCTGATTAAAGAACTTAAGGTTGTGGATCCTAAAATACACCTGACCATAGCACCGGATGGTCGTATGATTTTACCTCAAATTCGAGTCATAGAACCTTCAGATGGATCGCAGGCACAACGTTTTGTTACCGCGGCCTTGGCCAGCCGTTCTAAAGTTGCTGATGTTAAGGTAGAACATGGTAGTGTTAAAATCATAGACCCACAACGGAATCTTCAATTCGGTGTAACTGGTATCCAGTTATCTGTGAAAGGTCCACTGGATCGCTGGGACCACCAAGGAAATTTAGTTGTTCAAGACGGTCAAGTTGTTATTAATAGGGTGGCAGCAAAAATCGACAAGATTGAAACCCAATTCGATCTTAGCCAATCTGCAGGTCAACTTCGAAAGCTACAATTAGTCTTGGGTAATTCTAGAATAGCTATTTCTGGACAAGCTAATGTTCCAAAGTCTAGTCTAGATAAAACGTCTACTACCTTCCAAGCAAAAATCGATGTTGATCTAGATTTTCAGGACCTGATCCATTTTTTCCCGAAACATTCCAATGAAATAGAGGGTGTAGCCGAAGTTCGCCTGGAGACACGTGGTTCAGTAAAGGGTATTACCGGACAATTGGGGATTCACTTGCCGTTCGCCAAGCTTAATGAATTAACAGTAGAAGAGTTTACTACTTACGCCCGTTTTTCGGAAAAACAATTACTGTTACGTGAGATTTCAGGCAAAATGGCTGGAGGGATGCTAAATGGACACGCAGAAATAAAAAAAGCATATCCCGAGTCAGATATAAGCTATAAAGGAGAAATAGAATTACTGAATGCAAAAGCTGAGGAGTTTTTCCCTCCGATTTACGATCTAACTCGTATAGTTCTTGCGACGGGACAGGTAAATACCAAGGTGGAATTTAGCGGTAANAGTCTTGACTTGGATGAATGTAAAATTGATGGTCAACTCATATACACCAATGGTCAGCTAAACAAGATTCCAATCAGCACGTCGGAACTCAACTGGACCATCCGCAAAGACCAACTACAAGCTAGAGCAAATTTGGATGAAGCCAATATTATAATTGCTGGCGCAGCGGGACTGACCGAGGAAAGGATCCTTGATCTCTCAATTCAGAAAATTCAGATGGGAAAGTTATCTCAAATTCTTGATATACCTGACCTAAGTGGAACTGGAAAATTAAACGGACAGGTTATNGGTCAAAAAATCAACGGAAGATTACAGGTACCAAAGGCTCAATTATTTAAAGTACCAATAGGTATTTTAACAACTGACTTTAATTACGAATCTGGTATCGTCACTATCCAACCACTTACACTCGTCAAGAACCAAAGTGTTTTGACAATTATTGGAACCGCTAAAACATCTGGGAATGTACCTGTAGATCTTATTCTTAAGACCGATCCCTTTTATATTGAAGACTATATTCGATTAGTTGGTGCGGATTATCCAGTAGAAGGTTTGGCTAAAGGGCATCTTTACCTGAACGGTAATCTGACGTCTTTGGATGGGCGTGGTAATTTCAAAATTTCGGATGCAAAAGCTTGGGGGCTGGAATTCGATCCGCTAACTCTTCCAATGGTAATTGATGACTATTTAGTTAAAATAGAAAATTTTGAACTATTTGCTCGGAAGCAAAGAGGGGTAATGAAATTTGAAATTGACCCCCAGCTAAATTATAGACTCAGTTTTAAAACTGATCCGATCAGTCTTCAACAAGTGGCTTATGCAAAGAATATTCCTGAATTCCCACTCGATTCCCAGTTGGTAGTCACCGCGGTGGGCGAAGGAAATGCTAATTATCCGNACCTTGATCTTCAAGCTGACTTAAAAAGCGTACACTATCATCTGGATTCTAATAAAATCGGGCTACCGGATGCAACAATTACTGGAGTTTATTCAGATAATCGGCTTGATTTAGAAGGGATTGGGTTTGATAAAAGCTGTCGTCTACTGGGAACAATACAAGCGGCAGTTGGTACACCTTACCAACTATTACTGCGTGGTAAACAGATGGCCATTAGCCCCATTCTGNAAATTATTAACCCATATATTGGCCGGTATTTTCAAGGAANAGCTGAAGGCGAAATGATGTTAAATGGTCAACTCGAAAATTTATCTACAGTCGAGTTGGATATGGAACTCAGTAGTTTGTCGTTAATTCCTAATTTTTCTTCTGATCTACTAAATANCACAAACNTTGAGGACNCNAAATCGTTAAAACAACTGACAAATCAAGGAGCGGTACNAATTCAGTATNGTCCAATACAAAGTCAAGATGACAAAGGGTGGAACATCGAACGACTCTTTTTGCAAGGAAGCAAAGAGACTGAAACGACTTTTTTAGTCAAAAATAAACAGATACGACCTAAAGNAGCAGATCCGGTAAGTACGGATATATCAATNCATGAATTTGCCAATGGCCAGATGTCGGCATCCTACT
Organism: Candidatus Poribacteria bacterium; assembly: GCA_002729015.1. The sequence goes on along the minus strand of PBVO01000094.1, from coordinate 130,508 downwards.
TTACAAAATTCTTTGATCTTCCATCGGTAGCAGCAGGTCAAATAAGGTACCGTCTATTGGCCAATAATTCTTTGGATAATTTAACTGTTGAATGGGTAACCCCCAAACTTTCCCTCTCAATACAGAAAGACGTTGAGAAGAANAAGACGCTTAACCTTCGATTAGACGGTAGTGTTGGGTTTTTGAAAGTTGACGATGAAAGAGTGACATTAAGCCAAACCAACCTTTTCATTAATGAGAACTTGGTCAATTTGTGGGGACAATTTTCGCTTAATCAATCCTTACCAGAAATTGTGTTTTCTTCTGAAGCAATTGAGTTCCCTAAAAGTCAAAACAAAATTTCTTTGCAGTGTAATGATTTTGATTTGGCTAATCTAAACTTGTCATCATTCTGGCCAGTAGATCATCATTTAACTGGNNTAGTAGACNTTTCGGCAGAAGTCAGTGGAANTTTAGATTATCCCAATTTTATAGGCTCAGTTGGTCTTCACCAAGTAANCCTTGAGTCTAGTNTATTACCAATACCAATCAATAATCTAACAGCTCACCTAAAGGCTAGCAGTAAGTTACCTTCACTGAAATCTCCCACTAATAATTTGAATGCGGTTAGTAATATTGATATTCGTTTAACTAATGCCGAATGGAAATCCAGCGGTTCGAAAGTTAGTGAATTGTATGAAGCTAATGGTGAAACACGTTTGATTGCTAATTACTCCAAAAGAACGGTCCAATTAGAGAAATGGAAATTAAATATGAATGGAGTTGAAGTAGAACTTCAGCCTTACCTTAAGCAATATTTAGCAAAGGCTTCCGATAAANCAGCCAATGGACTTATACATTTTACTAGCCAATTTGAAGGTGAAGGTCTAGTTCTGAATTCTGCNGTTATCTCCTGTTCTACGCTATCATTAAACGTAGGATATACACCCTTTTACGTACGACAGCCAATCCACCTTTTTTACCGTAATAATCTCTTAGAGATTGATAATTTTTCTTTTTCAACCCAAGCTGTTAACGACAATGAAACGGTTCTAAAAGCCNATGGCCAATTGGCCCTAAAACAATCAACCAGTAATCTTATCGAGCCTAAACCACTTGTGGTTGAGTTTTGCCAAATCCCCTTGTCTGCTGCATATAGTTTAATATCTCCCTTGATGTCGAATTTGGAACTGAATTTTGATAAACGGCAGAAAAGGAAAGAACATCTGTTGAGTGGCCAAATGGTCGTGACACAGTCGTTAGAGAAACCCAATATTGATTCAGTTTGGGAAATAGATTTTTTCCCCACTAAGTTAAGTGGTCAATTGGCTTATCAAGATGATTTATTCAAAGCTGAGGTGAAGTTTGAGGATGGTAAATCTAATGATGAATCCCTAAAACTTTCAGGTTATTTTCCTGCTAATATCTCTTTTTTACCCAGGTACGGTAAAGAAAAGTGGGCAGTTCCAAATCAACCGATGNATTTTAGACTTAGTGGAGAATTTATAGACGTGGGAGAAATTTCTCAATTTNCGAAAGAGATAACCGAGTTNAAAAATCTTGATTGGGTTAACTCAATTTGGCCNAACGAGGTATCTGGACAAATGAAAGTTGATTTTCATTTAGGAGGTACACCTGCAAATCCCCATCTGCGCGGGAACTTTGAATTGACAGATGGAAATATGAATTTTCTCGGTTTGCCTTTTTCCAAAGTTGAAACATCAGTTAGCGCAGGACCAGTAGGTTTGTTATCGTCGAACTTTAGATTTAGTCTCCTTGATAGCCATTATAACACAAGAACAAAAATTGAACTCGATAGATTGAAATTCAAGAATTTGATAGTGGAAGACTTTCAATTTAAAGAAGCTGAAGTTTCAGATATCATCACCCTATCTTCAGCTTGGTACAATTACGTTAACCACTCAAATAACGTAGTAAATGAACGATTTCTTGAGCTGGTCTCGGGCCAATTAACGGGTAATTTTAGTTGTATTATACCTTTAATGGAACAAAAAATAGATGCTAAGGTGAAGGACCCAATTGTTGATTTGACAATTAAAAAACTTGAGTTACAAATTCGTCAAATGGAAAATCTAGGTACCGAAAGAGAAAATGATAAGCTAATACACGACGATGNCACAACCCACGGTCGTTGGACTAAAAATCTTGTTAATGTTCGCCCCTTAAGATTCGATTTNAAACAACAACAGTTGACAATAGATCCGTTTACTTTAGTCAGTGAAAGNCNCCTTCTGAAAATGGAAAATGAAATAGATTCAGATGAACTAACAATTACAGGCTCGGGNAATTGGCATATATNGGATCAATTTGACCTTAATGTTCTCATTTCTAATATTAATTTGCAAACATTAGTTCAGTTACTTGGTTTAGACGCCAAAATACCCTCAGGTTTATCGATTAGTGGTCGATTGAACACTGATTTCTACCTAGGAGGCACACTGAAAAATCCATATTTTAAAGTTAGCTATAGTCAAACGAAAACACCAATTCGAATTAACCTATCTGAAGTGGATATCTTCGGTGGCGAAGTAATTTTTGATAAAAAACGTCTATTTGTTGGTAAACCTGACCAACCAATTCGAATTAAGATAGACAAAAATCAACTGCTTTTTGATTTGGAAATAGGGGAAAGTGAACTGACTGGCCAGCGACCAATCAATGGTAGGTTTGACTTACAAACTAAGGACCTAGGGATCTTGCCATTATTGTTTCCACAATTCGGTTATGCAAACGGTATAGGTTATTTGAATCTCACACTTGGAGGGTATGTATCAGACCCTGAATTGAAAGGAATGGCAAAATTTGAACAAGTACAAGTCAACCTACCGGATCAACGCGTTAATATCAAGCAAACAGATATTGATTTAGCGTTTACTGATAAAGGAATTACTATTCGTCAGTGTCAAGGACAAATCAATGATGGCACTTACAAATTAGGAGGCTGGGTCAAATCTCAGTGGTCATCAGTAGCAGACCAAATTATCACCGACTTACACTTAGAATTTCAACTTGCCGAAGGGTGTGTATTTGAAGAACCGAACTTGTATTTTATTCGCTTAAATCAGGCCGATTTAATACTGGAAGGACAAACTACCTCCAGTAGCCAATCGCCATTTACTTGGAAGCCATTGACCGGAAATTTAAAAGGTAATTTAAGTTTTAGCGAAGGTCAATATGCTCAACGCTGGGAGGATTTAGTCTCGATTTGGTCTGATACTTCTGGTGATTTAGCATTACGTCAATTCATCTCAGAGTTTCCTTTCTGGCAACATTTAAAGTTAAATCTCGAGCTTTCCGCTCCCGAAAATGTCAAAATTATATCAGAATTCGGTGATATTGAAATTGAGACTGCTATTAATGGTCAATTAACAGGTCCTGTTTGGCAACCAATTCTTAATGGTCGTGTTGACCTATTACAAGGTGAATTTTCCTTGTTTGCTGTTGATCAACCGTTCAAAATTTTACCCGGATCTTACATCGAAAATAATAGTAGCCAATTTGTTTTTAATCCCAAATACACGATTCTAAGCGAAACGACTCAACCGATTCGGAACGTCGATTTGATTACAGTTGACGGTCAAATTCGTAATCGAGACCTAGTGATCCGAGCGAACCTGAATGGGTACCTGAATGAAAAACACAACCCAGTTTTATCAGCAGAAGTATTGGAGAAAGAAGTCGGCGAAGAATATCGACTCGAGCAGAAACAAATTCTTTCCATTCTGACACTAGGTATGATTGATCCTTCAACCTTACAAACAGCAACTTTCGGCAGCACTGACACACTAATCAGAACACAAGATCAACTTTCACCGATGGTATCGAGCTTTGTCCTACAGCAGAGCCAGCGCTACTTTAGTGGACGGCTTGCTCAACTAATGGGTTTTAGGCAAACACGCTTTGATCTCAATCCAAACGAATTTGAATCATCTCGTTTCCTTCTTACCAAGGAAATTTCAAATCGATTAGCCTTGACTTATTCTTCGACATTTCAACTGCATTCCGAACCTCGTATTGAGATTGAGTACGAGTTAGGAAAGAATTTTGCCATCAAAGGTGAGCGGGACGAAGGGAAATTTGGTGTCGACCTAAAAATCGAAAAACGGTTTTAATGAAAAATTGATGTTACTATCGCAGATAGCTAACCAAATCGAGCGAATCTGTCATTTCCTAATTCTTTATTTTCTCCTATACTCGTTCAACTTGTCAGTATTAGCTGAATTGACAACCTTTTCTGTCAATTCCAATCACATACCTGTTATTAAAAGTATTGAGTATTATTTAAATGGTGAAGTCATTGACGATGAGACCACCCTCGAGAGACTGAAAAATCGTACCGAAATCGAGATCAATTTACCTTTACAAAGGCATCAGGTCCGTCGCAGTATTGAGTCTATCTACCGACAAGGAGAGTACGAAGAGATTACAGTTGTAGTGCTTCGCAATCAAGGAACTGAAGGGGCCATTTTGGCATTTCAGATGACAAGTCGAAAACGATGTGGTCGAGTAGAACTAATCTTTGGTCCAAGTGGACGGAAAGACAAGCAATTAAGTAAGGAATTATGCCAATCTATTTTGAAAGCTAAACCTGGGGTGAGTTACACAAGTCATTTAATTACGGAAGATGAAAAACGCCTTAAGGCATTGCACCAAGAACACGGTTTTTTTGAACCTCGAATTTATAGCAAAATTAATGAAGAAGGGCAATTAAACATCGATATTAAGTTTCATATCAATGCAGGTGAAGTTACTAAAATTGAGCAAATTGTATTTTTAGGTAACTATCATTTCACACGAAGAAAATTATTCAAGCAAATCAATACTAAGATTAGTAGTACTTATAATCGGTCAATCTTATATCAGGATATAGAAACGCTTAAACGTTACTACCGTCGAGCGGGTTATTTAACAGTTCAAATCAAAGCCATTGAAAATTATGAAAAGAAAAACAATCAGATCGAGCTGGTTATTCAGATTCAAGAGGGGCCAAAAGTTATCTTTTCAGGGGTATCAAACGATAAAACAGTAGAAAAGCTCTGGAAAGAGTTGACAAAGACCATTAAGTTTGACCAACAAGACAACTATTCTCCATTTACTCTGAGAGGTAACGCTAGATGGATCCGTCAATTTTATCAGCAACGTGGCTACTTGGATCCCATAGTTGCCTTCCAAGTTGAGAAGGTTCCGCCCATAGTCAATAGCCATCAAGGTATTACAAAAATCGAATTTAAAATCGAAACTGAACCACCGAAACCAATTGAGTCTATCACTTTTGTTGGTAATCGAGTATTCAGACATACTGAGTTACTCGATCAAATTAAAACTCGCCCACGAATGAGATCACAAATTAAGCGTTTTGTTGACGCGATTTTACCAGGACGGACTCCAGGAGGACTTTTCAATCCGACGATCTTTGAACAAGATCGTCGAGCCATTGAACGATTTTATCGACAAAATGGATTTAACCAGGTTACCGTCGAGAATGATAAAGTACTAGATGATGAAAAAAAACTTCGTTTAACTTTCATTTGCCGAGAAATGGGAAAACAAGTAGTGAGGTCGATTGATTTCGATGGTAATACGGTATTTAAAGACTGGGAAATTCGGCAATGGTTAAAAATTAAGCCTGATATGGCATACAATATTGATTTAGTTATGCAAGACCAGATGTTAATTCAAGCCAAATATGATGAAATTGGTTATATTTATGCCACAAGCGAACCTAAATATGAAAATGGCACTTTACATTATCAGTTGGAAGAAGGACAAATTGTCGAGATGGGGAACTTATCAATTGTAGGTAACCATCAAACGAAAAAACATGTATTAATCAGAGAATTTGAAAATTTAGGTTTAAGACAGGGTGAAACACTTAGCCGAAAAAATTTAGATAAAATTAAGCAGCGCTTATTCATGTTAGGACTATTCAACAATGTAGTAATAGACTTGCCAGATCTAAGACAAAAAAAGGCAGTTTTGGACGTGATACTAACAGTCAGTGAAAAAAAGACCAAAGGAATTAGTCTGAGTGGTGGTTATAATCCACTGGACCGTTTACGAACCACTGTTGAGCTAGTTGACTATAATCTTTATGGTCGTAATTTACGAGCTGGGATGAAAATTCGTATTAGTTCTCGTGGGAATTTGTATGAAGCCACGATCGTTGAACCCTGGCTGATCGGTCAAACGATTGGTACATTCCGTCTATTCGAAGATAATTTGGAGGAGCGAGAAGATGTGCGAGCAAGAGGATTTACAACAAATTTAGCAAAGAGAATCAACCCTAATAGTAATTTAGCTCTACAATATAAATACCAAGAACTACAATATAGCAGAGAGAAATTGATAAAGAATAAAGTTCTTAGTACTACGACCGTTAGCAGCTTAGGAGTTTCGTTTCGAAGAGATAATCGAGACCGATTTCTCGATCCCCAAAACGGTTGGCTAAATGAGATAGCCATTGAGTACGCAGGTGGTTTTATTGGTGGGAAAGCCAGTTTTATTAAATTAACAACAGACCATCGATATTTTCAGAAAATTTACGGAGGATTAGTCCTTGCTAGTTCCGTTCGTTCTGGTTATGCAGAAGGATTACGTTCTAATCGTCAGAATCCAATCATCTCATTTGAGCGGTTTTATGCCGGGGGGTCTACAACTGTTCGAGGCTATGCTGAGAGATCTTTAGGTCCCGAAAAAACGCAACGGGGAGACTTTTTCCTAGTTTTGAATTCAGAATTGAGATTTCCGATCTACGGGTTAGTAAGTGGAACACTTTTCTTTGATGCAGGCAACGTTTGGGATGAGATATCAGAAGTCAGTTCATCGTTACAAAAAGGAAATATAGAACTAAGGTCTTCGATCGGCATAGGTTTACGAATTGACACTCCAATTGGGCCAATTCGATTTGACTATGCATACCCATTCGCAGATTCGTCGGCGACACCAAAGGCTAGAACATACTTAGAGCTGGGTCAAGCTTTCTAATTAAGTATTATCTTATCATACTCTTCAAGTTTTCTAGGCTAATTTTGAGGCTATCGAATGGGTCCCTCTGACAAACATCTTGTTCAACAATATACCATTCCGTACCAGCGTAAATACAAGATTCGATAATTGATTGCCAGTTTAGGTTGCCTTCTCCGACTTCAGCCATCACGGGCTTGCCGTTAATAACAGCCATATCCTTAAAATGAACTATTTTAGCTCGACCTTTGAGACGTCGGATCCAGTCTGCAGAGTCCCCTCCACCATGCTGGATCCAATAAGTGTCAATTTCGCTGTTGAATAGTTGTGGGTCGCTTTCATCATAGAGGATTTGGAGCGCCGTGCGGCTACCAAACCGCTCCAATTCGAAACTGTGGTTGTGATACGAGAAGATTAGCCCACCATCAGCTAACCGCTTAGCTACTTGAGAAGCCTCTTGTGCGAAGTGTGTGTAAGTGTCTTCTCCAGTACGATACTCATTGGGTAATCCACCAATGGCTGCATGTTTACACTCCCACAACTGATGATTGTCGATTACCAGCTGTGGATTTTCGCGCATAATCTGGTAACTAGTATGAGTTGCGCAGATGGTAAGTCCTTCCCCATCAACAATTTTTTTAAGTTCTACTGGTTCAATCGGTCCTAAGGCGGAGCATTGAACTGCATCGTAACCGATTTGCTTAACTTTCTTCATAGTGGAAGCAATATCGGCGGGTGTTTTAGTAAAATCTCGTAAAGTATAAAGTTGAGCTGCAATCTGAGAATGTTTCATTTTACTTCCCTTCTAACTAGATTCTATAACTCGAGGTTTGACTTACAAAGAGCTTGGCCAGCTGTAACTATACCTTGCTCGTCACACCCACACTGACTATACAGAGCCTTAACGTCACCGTGTTCTATAAATTTATCAGGAATACCAAGCCGTTTAATATGTGCTAGAACATGGCGGTCAGACAATAATTCGACAACTGCACTCCCAAAACCACCCGCTAAAGCATTATCTTCGACTGTAATTACTTTGCCAATTTTTTTAGCCAAAGACACAATCAAGCTCACATCAAGCGGTTTAACAAATCGAGCATTAACTACCGTAGTCTTAACCCCCATATCTTCCAAGACATTCGCTGCTTCCAAAGAAGGATAGACTCGGTTACCGACTGCTAGAATTAATAGATCTTGACCTGTTTTAAGAATCTCAGCCTTACCAACAGATAGAGCTTTAGGTTTATTTGCTAATGGTACACCAACTCCTGTACCACGTGGGTAGCGCAATGCGATTGGCCCTTCCTGATAATCAACTGCAGTTGCAATCATTTCTTGTAGTTCATTTTCGTCTTTGGGAGCCATCATAACTATGTTAGGCATGTGTCGTAGATAGGAGAAATCAAATACTCCATGGTGTGTTGGACCATCAGCTCCAACCAATCCCGCTCGATCCAAAGCGAAAATGACAGGCAAATTTTGAATACAAACATCGTGTAGAATTTGGTCATATGATCGTTGTAAAAACGTCGAATAAATTGCGACTACTGGTTTCAATTTTTCTGTTGCTAAACCAGCTGCAAAAGTAACTGCACACTGTTCAGCTAGTCCTACATCAAAAAAACGATCAGGGAACAAGGTTTGGAATTTGTCTAACCCAGTACCCGTTGGCATAGCTGCCGTAATTGCAACCAAACGCTGATCATTTCGAGCAAAATTGACTAAGGTCTCACTAAAAACATCTGTGTAATTCTTGGTGGGTTTTGATCCTACGGCTAAGGCTTGACCTGTCTTTGGATCAAACTTCCCAGAGACAGCATAAAAACCAATAGGATCGTTCTCTGCAACCTGATAACCTTTTCCTTTTTTAGTTAGTACATGAACCAGAATAGGTTCCGGTAAATTCTTCACACGAGTGAATATTTCTAATAATAGCTCAATATCATGACCGTCTATTGGACCAAAATAGCGAAATCCAAATTCCTCGAACAACATACCAGGTTTGGTTGCAACCTCTAGGCGCTTAACAACTTGACGTGCATCGGTGGGCACGTGAGACAAGAATTCCTTGAATTTGGTGCGGAGGACATTATAAGTTGGACTAGCTGTAAGACGACTGAAATATTTGGCAAAAGCCCCAACAGTTGCCGAAATTGACATCTGGTTGTCATTCAACACTGCGATTAAGTCTTTTCCATAATCACCTGCGGTGTTCATAGCTTCAAAAGCCATACCACCTGTTAACCCCCCGTCGCCAATAACCGAAACTACCTTGAAATCTTCTTTCTGTAAATCTCTAGCTGAAGCGATACCTAGGGCAGCGGCTAATGAAGTACTAGAATGTCCGGCTCCAAAAACATCATATTCACTTTCATCCCTATGTAAAAAGCCACTAATTCCGCCTTGCTGGCGAATAGATGGAAATTGGTCGCGACGCCCAGTTAGTAGTTTATGTGGATAAGCTTGGTGCCCAATGTCCCAAATAATTTTATCGGCTGGGGTGTCAAAAACATTATGCAAAGCTATGGCTAACTCGACTGTAGCGAAGTTAGGTGCAAAATGTCCTGGAGTTTGGGATAACACAGAAATCAGATATTGACGTATGTCATCAGCCAATAGTTGTAACTCTGGTATATCCAGATTTTTTAGATCACTGGAGCTATCAATTTGTTGTAAATATTTCATTTAATGGGTGAAACTCCAACCTGCATAACTAGTATTACCACCAGTTCAAAGCAAAGATAATTGAAACCTGTTGATCGACGTTGACTTTCCGGTTTGCTCATCAATTTGTATTATTACTCCACACATCTTGATATTACTACTTGCAACTTGGAACCTTGCTGGTAACATAGTAGTGAAATTTTTTAGAACAAGATCACTTTGAATACCAAGAACTGAATCATGAGGGCCTGTCATGCCAACGTCGGTAATATAGGCTGTACCTTCAGGTAATATCCGTTCATCAGCTGTTTGGACGTGTGTGTGTGTACCAACAACTGCACTGACCCGACCATCCGCATGCCAACCCATCGCGATTTTTTCTGAAGTCGCTTCTGCATGGAAATCTACTAAAATAAAATCAGTTTCTGCTTCCAAATTTGGCAAAATTAGGTCTAGTGCTTGAAAAGGGTTATTAAAAGCCGCCATGAACAGCTGACCAGCTAAGTTAATCACAGCTAAACGACCACCGTTTTTCATTGTAACTACGGAAAATCCACGACCAGGCACTTTACCCGGATAATTCGCTGGACGAGTTATACGGCCATCGTCATCAATAAACCGGAATATATCCTGCTGAGCCCACACATGATTGCCCGTGGTAACGACGTCGGCACCAACTTGTATTAGCTCTTGGAAAATCCGATGGGTAATACCTCGAAATCCAGCCGAGTTTTCACCGTTGATTACTATTGCATCTAGTTGGCCAAATTGGTTTAGCAATTCGGGAACTAACTCTCGGACAGCTCTTCGACCTGGTTTACCAACTACATCCCCAATAAATGCAAGTTTCAAATCATTACCCAATTATTGAAGAGTGTAACCACCATCTGCTGTTAATACTTGACCGGTTACAAAAGAAGCTGAGTCAGAGCATAACCAAACGACGGCTTCAGCGATTTCTGATGGTGTTCCCATACGCTGGAACGGATGTCCGCGTGTAAACTGCCTTTCACCCTCATCGCTATCACCAGTTAGAGGAGAGATCATAGGAGTCCGGATAGCTCCAGGACAGATAGTATTAACACGTATATTATGCTGGGCAAATTCCAGCGCAGCGGTCTTGGTTAAACCGATCACAGCATGTTTACTAGCGCCATACGCAGGTATACCAGGTGCCCCTTGAAACCCTAGAATGGAAGAAGTATTCACGATGGCACCTCCCCCTGATTTAATCATGGCTGGAATCTGGTATTTCATACCTAGCCAAACACCTTTCAAGTTAACGCTGATAACTCGATCCCAATTTTCTTCACTGCAATCAATGATCGACCTCTTTTCCCCACTAATACCTGCATTGTTATGTGCATAGTCTAAACGGCCAAAAGTTTCCATGGTTGATTTAACTAAAGCTTTCATCTCTTCAGCCTCCGAAACATCAACACAAAAAAAATAGCCATTGCCATTCTGTTCACGAATCAGATCAACTGTATGTTGTCCATCAACGGAATTCTGGTCAGCCACTACTACTAAGCATCTAGCACTGTTGCTCCGCTCCATCTGCGCAAACCGCAAAGCTGTAGCCCGTCCAATACCTGAGGCTCCTCCTGTTACAATAGCTACTTTTTGGTTCTGATTTGTTTGGCTCACCGACAATACTTCTTCGGGTTGTCATTAGTATCAAAAAACTAAGACCTATAAAACGTTAATAACATTGTTAGTGTCATTACTGGAGAATTCCTTAACCTGCCCAACGACTGTGGCCTCAGGACAATCTGCGTGCTTGAGCTTGTCAAGTGCGACACTAACTTCATCTTCTGGGAGTGAGAACAGTAATCCACCTGATGTTTCTGCTTCTAATAAAATTTGTTTCAGAGTCTTATCTACATTGGTCGAAAAGGAGACTTTCTCTTGTAGGAATTCTTGATTAGCCGAACCCGCTCTAGTTGAAATCCCTTGGCGTACCAATTCAGGCACGAGGTCAAAATATGGAACCTCTTGAGAAAAAATATCGATTACCACGCCACTGCCAGTCGCCATCTCTTCTGCATGGCCGAGCAGTCCATAACCGGTAATATCAGTGCAAGAAGTAACTCGGTGTTGCAACATGATTTCAGAGGCACTCTTATTGAGTCTTGTCATTGACTCAATGGCGATTGGTAGAATATGCTCGTCAACAGAATCGAACTTGAGTCCAGTAGTCAAAATACCAATACCGATCTTTTTAGTCAAAATCAGTAGATCTCCTGGTTGAGCGGTACAATTTTGAATCACGTGTTCGGGATGAACGGTTCCAGTTAGGGCTAAGCCATACAAGAGTTCAGGTCCTGTGACAGTGTGACCACCTACTACAACGGCATTTGCTTGCTTAACTTTATCGGCACCCCCATTCAGTATTTCAGCTAAAACTGACAATTCCAGCTGGTCTTTATTCCAACAAACAATATTAAGCGCAGTTTTTGGTATACCACCCATACTATAAACATCACTGAGAGCATTAGTGGCAGCAATAGCACCAAAAGAATAAGGGTCATCAACAATCGGCGTAAAGTAGTCAGTAGTATTAATAATGGCTAAGTCTTTACTAAGACGATAAACTCCCGCATCATCATTGGTCTCTCTACCAACGAGAAGATTGTCGTCCACTACCGGTTTTACTTGAGATAAGACAGTTTGCAGATCGCCCGGATCTAACTTTGATGCTCAGCCTGCACAACTGACAGTTTTTGTTAATCGGATTTTTTTGTAAGTCATAATCAGTTGAAGATCAATTTTCAATGTTACCATATCAATTAGCCTCAATCAACCTGACTCCGGTTATACGTAATTCCATTTCGCATTCAAATGATCAAGTAAGCCATTTCTGTTGACAGTTATACAAAAGGCCTGTATAATTAGCGTTTTCTCGCCGAGCGGACGGTAAATTTAAACTAATGGAGCCCCCAGTTTCATGTCCACTTTCTCCGGAAAAAGCCTAGTTTCATTAAAGGGTTGGTCTACTAACGAGGTATTAGAAATGATCGATCTGGCTATCGAGATCAAGGCTGCACCACGTCGATTTACCCAGTCTTTAGATGGAAAAACAGTTGCCTTATTGTTTCAAAAGACATCTACTCGTACTCGTTGTGCAGGTGAGATAGCCATTGCTCAAATGGGGGGACACAGTGTATACCTTGACTGGCGAACAACCAACTTTGCTCTAGCTGATCTGCGAGATGAGATTCGTAGCTTATCCTCTTACACTGATCTAATTCTAGCACGTTTGCTATCTTACGAAGATATCGTTGTAGCTGAAAAAAATGCAACTGCACCGATTATTAACGGCTGTTGCAACAGGTATCATCCAACCCAAGCACTTGGGGACCTGATGACTATTAAAGAAAAATTAGGAAAACTGGAAGGTGTTAAACTTACCTATGTTGGAATGCCAAACAACGTGTCTAATTCCCTGATTCGTGCGGGAATGTTGGTTGGTATGCATGTAGCGGTTGTAGCGCCCGAAAGCAACCCGTTGATAGAAGATGTGGAGCTATATCAGCAAGCTCAGTCGGCTGGTACCTACTCTACTACGGGTGATATAAAGCAGGCAGTGGAAGGTTGTGATATTGTTTATACTGACACTTGGGTCGACATGGAGTTCTTTAAAGATCCTAATTTCGTTGAAGAGAAAAAAAGACGCATCGAGGCTTTTCAACCATATCAACTCAACCATCAGCTACTTGGAGATCGACAGGTACTAGTTATGCATTGCCTAGCTGCTCATAGGGGCTATGAGATTACTGGACAGTTACTTGATGATCCCCGATCAATCGTATTTTGCCAATCAGAAAACCGGCTACACAGCATGAAGTCAATATTCCATCGGTTACTAAGCTAATTTTCATATGGATTGTTAACTGGTGGTTAGCTGGAGAAAAATTTCTTCTAGTGTAGATTCTACTACTGCAACTTCTAGTAATTGGCAGCCTTGATGAACTAGTGCTTTGGCCACTTGTGGCCTCAAATCGCCGTTTTTATCTGCATTAATTCTTGGAGCCACTTGGAAAGTATAGGTACTGCGTTCTTGATTGGAAAGTGTGTAAGATAGACTTAACTCATCCAAAGTATTTTGTATAATTTCTAGCTTCCCTTGTACAACTAAGCGAATATGCCGCTCGTTTGTAGCGAAGTCCTCACCATCATGCAAACGTAGTAACGGCTTTCGGTCCACAAGCTCGATTTCTCCTGCAATCTTTCCCTCATGAATGACCAGCATTCGTTGACAAGTCATACTAGCTTCCGCCAGAATGTGCGTACTGAGGATAACTGTTCGGTTTTGGCCAAGTTGGCGAATCAGTTCCCTGATTTCAATAATCTGGCGAGGGTCAAGCCCAGAGGTTGGTTCATCTAAAATAATCACCTCAGGATCATGAATCAGAGATTGGGCTAAACCAACTCGTTGGCGGTAGCCTTTGGATAACTGTCCGGTGATTTGTCTCCTTCGATCTTTGAGTCCACACGCTTCTAGGACAAAATCCAGACGTTCTGGTCTTTGATGATAGGGAATATCCTTTATTTGGGCGACATAATTAAGATAACCACTTACGGTCATTTCTGGATATAAGGGGACAATTTCTGGTAAGTAACCTACCCTTTTTTTTACTTCCAAAGAAGAGTGAAAGACATCGTATCCGGCAACCTCTACTGTACCAGAATCAGCAGGCATATAGGAGCTTAGAACTCGCATTGTAGTCGTTTTACCTGCACCGTTTGGTCCTAGAAAACCAACGACTTCCCCTTGATCAATTTCAAAACTAATCCCTTTTAGGGCTTTAAAAGTACCATAGGTTTTGGTCAAATCTTTAACGCTAATCATATACCGTATTATAACATGTTGATAAGTCAAGATAATCGATACAAAACAAAATTGACAACAAAATTGTAATATACTGTGAAATCAATTTCGTTGAATTCAGGTCCCGGATCACTGACTTCCGTGGTTGTTAACCAATTTAAAGATCTAGACCTATACGACGTTTTAAGAAAGGAACTATTGAAAAGTTTTACAATTTCTTATTCTGGAACACCAATCTAATATCCAACAAGTTTTTTTAGCGTTTCAGTAGATTTTAAGCCAGAACCCGTTAGAATAGATATGACCAAATCATTGGGTTGCACGATTCCGCGATTAGAAAAATGTTCCAATCCACTGACGACGACTGCCGACGTAGGTTCAACAAAAATTCCCTTTTTGGCTAAAGTATCCAAACCTGCTCTGATTTCGTCCTCAGTAACAGTAGTGAAAGCACCTTCAGTTTTCGAGACAACATCTTTAATCATACGACTTCTAATAGGCTGTTCAGCAATGATTCCTTCAGCCAAAGTTTCAGCCTCAACCGGCATAGGCGTAATTTCACTCTGATTGTTAGCTAACGATCGAAAAATGGGGCAACAAGATTCCGACTGGACACCTAATAAACGAGGTAACTTTTTGATTAAACCTTGTAGGTATAATTTCTGAAAACCTAAATAAAGGCTAAGGTAAATTCCTCCAAATCCAACGGGACAAACCACAGCATCGGGTGCTGACCAATCCAATTGTTCAACAATTTCAAAAGCCATCGTTTGTACACCCGACAAGAAGAAAGGGTTCCAATTATGCGAAGCGTAAAAAATACTATCAGTGGCCGATAACACTGCTTGGGTGGTTTGGGCTCTATTACCAGGAATCAATTCAAGTGTTGCTCCATAAGACAAGATTTGAGCTAATTTTCCGGCCGATGTTTTCTCAGGACAATAAATAATACAATCGATATTGGCTCTTGCACTGTATGCAGCAATAGCTGCACCTGCATTGCCAGAAGAATCCTCAATAACTCGGTCGATTCCAAGTTCGTAAGCTTTTGAGAGTAGAACTGAAGCACCTCGGTCTTTGTAGGACCCTGTTGGAAAAACATAATCTAGTTTGAACCAATGATGACAGGAATCTAGTTGATCTCTGACAAGAGGTGTCATACCTTCACCTAGTGAAATGATACAAGTTGGATCGGCGATAGGTAACGCCTCCCAGTAACGCCATAAGGTTGGTGTACGCTGGGCTATTTGTTCCGGTATTAGTGGCGTTTGATTTGTGGTAAGCAAGAGTGGTTGGCCGCAGTTACAACAGTATCGAGTTGTTGTAATAGGAAAAATTTGGTCACAATCTGCGCAAAAGTAGCTGGTAATATCAGTATTCATGTTAGAATAAATTTAGTTTTCTGTCCGATCCGTCAATGTATTCACCAGATAATTTGTGGAGAATTCTGTGCTTAGTATAACCTTGTTTGCCTTATTGTCAATGACAACACAGCTTTGGGGGCAAGGCTCTTCAAGTGATTACAAGAGAGCTAACAACCTAAAAGAACAGTTCAGAAATCAAATTTTTCAGCTAGAAATCACACCCAACTGGTCAATCGACAATCAACATTTTTGGTATTTGAAACAACTGGCAAGTGATCGATATCAGTTCGTAAAGGTATCTATCCAAACACGAAGCAAAGGATTAGCCTTCAATCATAATAAACTTGCAACCAAACTAACGAATGCTACTGGCCAATCTGTTGACCCCGATCGTTTATCCATTACCAATTTAGTTTTTACTGATCNGCCAGNTATTTGGCGTTTTAATTTCCAAGGTAANCCTTGGGAATTNGANACCNAAACTGACAATTTANGAATAGCCANTATAGTNGANATCNCNCAAATNAAACTAGGATCANCAATCCGGCCAAGTTATCAAACAGGNNTTGAAATTTCCGTTACTTTTCGTAATGAAACTAATCGACCAATCCANCTGTTTTGGTTANATGGACAAGGCGATCAAAAACTTTATTCGACNTTAGAAATTGGAGAANTTCATCAGCAACATACTTANACTGGNCACATTTGGCTAATAATGGATGAAATAGGTCAAAAGTTTGGNGTCTACGAAGCTAGCTTNCAAGAACCNTTAGTGNCAATNCANGAAGAAAGNNTNCATNANAAAANACAGAGCGAAAAGATCACAAAAANAGATNTNCCATCTNATGGNNTTTTTTCACCAGATGGTACNAAANTAGCCTTTATTAANGAACATAATNTNTGGNTNNGGAAAGACNACGGACAANTACAACAACTGAGTCANGACGGTAATAAAGTAGAGNCATATGATCAAACTCNAATCCANTGGNCACCAAACAGTCAAAAATTGATNTCTTTCAAGGTACAACAAGCGCAAGAACACTTAGTACATTTNATNGAATCATCTCCCAGCGACCANATTCAGCCCAANCTTCATTCNTTTCAATACCTTAAACCTGGAGACAAAATCGCCAANCCTCACCCGTNTNTTTTTAATATAGAAANAGGGNAACAGTTACAAATTGAATCAAGACTNTTNCCNAACCCNTGGTCATTGAGTCATGTNCGTTGGCATCAAGATAGTACGACTTGTTACTTTTTGTATAATCAGCGNGGCCATCAAGTTTTACGGTTAATTGCAGTNGATTCAGANACTGGNCAGACAGATACTGTTTTCAATGAACANAGNCCAAGCTTTATTGATTATTCTCAAAAAATGTATCTNAATTGGTTAAATGATAATGAATTGATTTGGATGAGCGAACGTAGTGGATGGAATCACTTATATCTCTACGATGTTACTAATCGCCGGCTCAAACACCAAATTACCAAAGGTAAGTGGGCAGTGAGACAAGTAGAACATGTAGATAAAAATACACGCCAAATCTGGTTCCAAGCTAGTGGAGACGCATTCACTCAAGACAAAGATCTACCCACGACTTCAGACCCTTACTATGTCCATTATGGCCGTATCGATTTAAGTGGAGAAAATCTAGTCTGGTTAACTAAGGATGATGGTACGCACCAAGTACAATGGTCCCTAGACCGACGCTTCTTTGTGGATAGCTGGTCACGCGTTGACCAACCCTTTATTCATCAATTGAGATGTTCAGAAAATGGTAATTTGGTTTTAGATTTGGAAAAATCTGATTGGACAAGATTGAGAAATTTGGGATGGTCTGTTCCTCAGCGTTTTTCCAGCTTAGGCAGAGATGGAAAAACTAACATTTATGGTCTCTTGTGGCGACCAACTAACTTCGATAAACAGAAAAGGTATCCCGTTGTTGAACATATTTACGCTGGGCCACACGATGCTTTTGTCGCGAAAAAGTTTCAAGTTCATTACCACCAACAGGAAATGGCAGAACTTGGATTTATCGTGGTACAAATTGATGGTATGGGAACCAATTGGCGATCTAAANATTTTCACAATTACTGTTGGCAAAATTTGAAAGATTCTGGTTTTCCAGACCGAATTGCCTGGATTAAATCGGCTGCATCAGAATACCCAGAAATTGATCTAACACGCGTTGGGATTTACGGAGGGTCTGCCGGTGGGCAGAACACGCTTAGTGGCATGTTGCATTACGGTGATTTTTATCATGTCGGTGTGGCTGATTGTGGCTGTCACGATAACCGAATGGACAAAATTTGGTGGAACGAAGCTTGGATGGGTTGGCCAATTGGTTCCCAATATGCTGATAATAGTAATGTTACTCACGCTAAAAAATTAACTGGAAAACTATTACTAATCGTGGGGGAATTAGACCGAAACGTTGATCCTGCGAGTACAATGCAAGTGGTCAATGCTCTTATCCAAGCCGATAAGGATTTTGATTTATTGATTATTCCAGGTGTAGGGCATGGAGCTGCAGGAAGTGCTTATGGTACCCGACGTCAGCGAGATTTTTTCGTACGCCATCTTTTAGACCGTGAGCCAAGAGTGGANAGCACAGAAAAAATTAGCAAAAATGATGAAACAAATTAGATATACNATCCTCCTATTATTCTTAACAGTTCAACCGGGCCCATNGAAATTTGAGGATTGTTCGTGAAAATCATAATACTTGGGTTTATATTTCCAGATACACGTTTGCTTGGCGAATCTGATGAAAATCTTAGCTAAAGGCACCTATCAACACTCAATTAATTTTAACTTAGTTTATATTAAAGATAAGGAGTACGATAGTGCTGGATATGCNCAAATTACTATTAGTCGCCACCTGATTGATTTTACTTCCCGATCTCTTGTGACGTTTCTATTAAGTTTAATAACCCTAGCTCGTCTTTTTTACCCTCTCACGAATCGGTTAGAACGCTTTNATNCATTCTTAATCACCGTTGGCGTTGACAGGCTAGATAAAGTTCTATCGTAAGTAATTCCGCCATGGTCTTCAGCTTTGGTTGAGATATCTTTCCAAAAATACTAATTCATAACCCACCAAACATAATTTTTTAACGTCAACTCATTAGACTCGATAACGTCAAAAGAAAATGCTGTACCAAGCTTGTAACAAACGAATATNAATATTTCTTTTAGTACTATTTCTTAATTGACAACCAAAACAAATGAAAATCAAAATTAAACACCAAAATCTTCTAGAAGCAGTAAAATCAGTACAGACCTTNGCTGTTAGACGAAAAGCTTTGAATAGTTTAACACATATAACTATCGAAACGACTAGTGGACAAACGGCTCAACTGTCAGCTAGAAGTAGAGANCTACTATTTTCATCTGATCAAATTNCTACACAGGTGATTCAGCCTGGGAAAGTAACCTGTTCGCTAGAACAACTTGGTATGTTCCTAAGGGAAAGTTTAGGGGAAGAGATTACTATCACTCGAGCCCAAGCTGGCATCATAACTGTAAACTGTGGAAAGCAAACGATAGAAATTGAAACGATAATTGATTCTGATTCNATTGGTGTATCCTTATTACACAGAGTATTTCGAGCATCACCGTCAGTAATAATTTCACTTTTAATCCATTTGCTATTGGCAATTTATATCGCCTTTAACTTGCGAAATCATATCATTGAAGAAGATAAAATTTCCGTGGATTTTGTCTCTATTCCTGAGACAGCTACACGTCGAATGATCAAAAAACCGGTAGTCGATCGCATTCAGCGACGGATAACACCAGATCCTTCTCTACGGATGACCAATCAACCTAAAATCCTAGTAACGTCACCAACTAGTGTAGCTGAAACTGTTCAACGACGCCCTGTCGATATACAACAGAATGTTGATCTGAACCCAAAACTAGTGGACCAAAAACCTACGGATATAACAACCCAAACTCGGATTCCGATGACAATAAGTCCAAGCCGGGTTCAATCTCCAACTGATACGACTAGTAATACTCCATTGGATGGGGCCGGTTTGCTATCTAACAGATTGAGGGCGCAAAGCCAAGGTCGTGCTGAATCCCTAGGCATTGCTTCAATGTTGAATTCAACTGGAGCTAAAGACTCAGGTCAAGTTTCTAACTTTAGCATGAGAGAATTAGTGATTATTCCGAAAGATAAGCTGGGTGCTAAGATTGTTGGTAGTGGTAACGAATTTTCTGCTCATATCAAATTAGTTCGACTCAAACATTCGTTATCAGATTGGTGGCAGGATCCAACTGCAGTTCCCAGTTTTATTAAATGGCTACAAGATAACACGAAAATCACAGCTGATGTCGATTTCGAAGGTGGNTCTTTGAGTATGACAGACGAACGGATTTTAGATGCTCCATTCATTTTCATGACTGGACACGACAGAGATATCGTTCTGAATCGGAGTCTGGCAAAAGATGGTCCCTTAGCCGAAGGGTTTTCACGCAAAGAAAGAATTGCTATGCGAAAATACCTTATCAACCGTGGTGGACTTTTATTCTTCGACGACTGTGGCTTCAATGGAAATTTTGCATCCCGTTTTCGAAGAGAATTGCAGTCGGTACTTCCTGAATTTCAATTAGCCAATATCCCACACGACCATAAGCTATACAAAGTTTACTACCAGCTGGCTGAGCCACCCACGGGTGGGGATGTTTTTTGGAACAGTGGTTACAAGCCGAAGCCAACACAGTTCAAATTTCAAAAAGGTATTTTTATTGGGAACCGACTAGCTGTCGTTTTTAACCGGAAGGATTATCTCTGTTGTATGGAGACGTCAGAAGTCGATAGTCGTGCTCGTTTGCAAGACCGTCGCTCACCAGATGTTCATCGATTTATGACGAACTTGTTAGTCTACGCAATGAAATATGGTGGTAATACTGACCGTAGNGAGTATAAACGATGAAACTAATTGAGGGAAGTCAGAGTTTCGTTGTTAATCTAATTCTTTACCAAAAATCTAATCTATTTTTATTCCCNTTATTTAGTGATTAACTAACCGTCTAAAAAGTAATTATTAATCAACNGCACNGNGCTATCTATTTAGTNGTNTGGGAATTTATAGTCATTAACTTTTCACTAAAAAGAAAAGAAACAGATGTGAATGATACTAGTTATTTCGCTGAATATTTTTTTATCTCTTTNAGTTACCAAATTTAATTTTAATTCCTCTGCTCGATTCAACTTTCCTTCTTTAATTTCTGAGGATAGAATCTGTAACTTTCGGAATTGAATAGCTTTATCTATTTTTTGCTCAGAAGCGATACGAAAACAGTTGATCCAACCTTCAATTTCTTGCTGAATACTGCTTTTNCNTCCNATTTCATCAATACGATTTTTTTGTAATTCGCAGTAGATTTACTGAATTTATCCTGTTTTTGATTCGTGGCTAAAAGATTTTCTTCATTTGCATAATCGTTTACGATATCTTGGATCTCAGACCGCCGAGACTCTACAAAATGACGCAGCCGATTGAGAACTGTAGCAAAATCTGCCGGATCATCTTCCCAATTCCTGGCCGTCGCACACCAAGGATCAGCCGAGACCACCGGGGCACACTGTTTCTCGAAACGGTTTATCCTTATCAGAATCGTTTCTTCATCCCAGACATTGTTAAGAAGGGTATGTAAAGTCCAAAAGTACATTTATCACTCTTATGAGAGGNGTAGAGCCGATTGGGTAAATCGGTTTTGTTATATATTATGGATGGAAATTTGGNAGCTTTTCTGGCTCTTCATATTTACTCTCAGAATTCAAAATTGAAGATGAAATATTGTTTCCAATCTGATTCTTTTTATTTTGGTATCAAACTCAATGACTGCATATTCAGATAATATAAACTTCCCATAATCGTCAATATTCTACGATTACAATTGGCTCCAGCTATCATCAACTACAATAGACTACACCTGAACATTAGTANTTTTAAGCTTAAACACTTCCGATACTACTATCTTCGTCGTTGAACCTAGTAATAACTACTCAGTCCCGTTTNTATCAAAACATTCGAGACTGATAAACGAGATGANCTTCAACTAAAGACTAAAATTCTTTTCTTTATCATTAATAATCAATGTATAATCTTGGCCTATGGCAAAATTACCTTTCAGCTGAATGCTTTTTGATATTTCTGTAATCACTTCAGCNCAAAACTCATTTCTAGGACGTCTTGTGGTTAGTTCAACAACTACCAAATTACCTTCTCGCTNCTGCCTAACCCGATGAAACGATGTACGGCTATCGGGCAAGTACCCCCTACTCTAATATTAATCAAAGGTGGGAAATTCTCTTTAATTAATTTGTAATGACATCTCATTTATCGGTAATCTTTTTATTAGCGAAGCCCCATCTTCGTTAGATTTCAACTCCATGAAATTCTTAATCTCGAAGCCTTTTTCTTCGTCTGCTATCATTTTTACGTAATCCACCGACCCCCTAATTGGGTACCCAAGGTGGGGATCGTAGTCTATGGAAATCTGATGAGCATTTTGGCTGTAGGCATCTTGGACGAAACTGAACAAATCATCAATTGTTTTATAGCGACTCAGTTTATCTTCCTGAACCTGAATTTGTGTTTCACTATACATGACATGGCTGATTACACTATCTTCCACCGTGATAGTAACAGGCGAAATATAATCAGGCGGACAAAAGCAAATCCACCTAAAATCAAATTGGTAGTGACTCAACTTATTGGTTTGCCATCTCAATATACTAGTGTTAAATTCGGATAATGGTTGAGTTTCAATCTGTTCCTTGATAATTGTATTAACTTCTTCTCCATTAATAGCACAACCAATTATCAGGGAAGTAAAAAAAAGAATAAATATATAATTCAGGGCTTGGGTCTCCTAAAAAATTAGAATTTTGATTTGATAATTATGATTATTATACCAATTAAATTTAACCTGTTGATTTTCAAACTTTTTAACATCTGGAACTGTGATAAGAATCGAATTATATGGTGTCGTCATTAGTAAGAAACGCAAGCTTTCCACCAATTTATTATATTATCAAGATCAATCTCAGTTCATTCCGGCGCGAAGTATTTCTCCAACAGACGTACGACCATCTGCAATCATAATCACTGATTCACCAACAACCACACGAAGGTTTTCAGTACCGAAATCAGTTGTGTCGAATCTTAGCTGCGATCTTTTCATAGCGTCGCCTATACCTACAAAGATACAGCAGTCATTTTCTTTTCGAGTCTCGCTGAAAATTGGCAGTAAAAAACCGGTCGCTTGTTCAAAGAAAAACTGGAATTTCCCTACTGCGTATTCCTCACTAGAAATCGCATCCCCCAGTAATATAATCGACCCTCGAAGCGATAGGGATACCCGGAGTATTTTCAGATGATAAAGCTCGCGCTTCAAACACAACGATGATGGACATAGATAGTTGTATGAGGAGGTGTTCCACAATACGCTCCAAGATTTTCGTGGTCAATACTCAAAGGAGCCGGCCATACTGACTTTACCAGTAAGTTAAAATTCACTATTATCCCCAGATTGCACATAATGCCCCATTCTACGACTGAACATCAAAACAAGAGACTTCCTTGGTCAGATAAGATTCCGCCTCGAGGTAGTAGAATATCGCGGGCGTCGATAGATATGATCAGATCCCTGTGAGATGGATTTTTTTGTTCTAAGATCCGTAATTGCGAAGTATATCCATCAGTCCATATATACAGCAAACTAAACTTTGTTTACCCTTACTTGTAACCGGCTAATTATCAAGTGGGTATGTATACCATAGTATTGCTTCAGGAAACTAATGGATCTGCTAGAGGGGCTAATTGAGCCAATTAAATAAACTAGAGATATAATTTAATTTTGTCAGAATAAGCATTGAAAGTGCCTAGTTGTGGGCTAGGCACTCTTTTATAAAATGTGAAAGCTGGGTAGGTGATGAGTGCTACAGCTACCCAGCCCGGCATGCATGATATAAGAATAGGTTATGCCGGTTGCATAGACAAGGAGTAAAATATGCAACGCTGATTTTATACCTTTTCAATCTGGATCTAGTTGCAAAAAAAGAATGTCGCTTGATTAGTTTATGGTTAAGAAATGGTCAAAGGGGGTGATGAGCGCCTAGCTACTGGTGAGCTAGGCGCTTCATATTATGAGATACACTTCAAGGAGAAATTGAAGATACCAAGAATGTACGTTTTGAGACTTATCTTTTCAAATATTTTTCAAAACCGTCGTATGAAATGAGTCTTATCAGGTGCTATCAAAGATTTATTTCGGTGAGAAATTATAATATGGGTGGTAGAAATGAGAATAAGGTCGTATTTCCTGTGTTGGCATGATTTTGGTAGCACTTAGATAGTGTGTTCATAGGCTTCGCAACCAATTATCAACTGAGCTACTTCCGTTCAATAGTGTACGGAAAATGAGTTGTGAACTTGGTTTTTCTAAAAACGGGTTAGATACACGATTTATCTTTGGTTCGGATTTGAGTAAGTAAGTTGTTCTTCATTTGATACAAATCTAAACCCAAGACCACTGGTAAAGCTTAACTCACCTTTCCCATCCGTTGGAGAATTTTCGATAAGGCGAGTTGCTACATGTAGCGTGGTTGCAGTATCATACTGAGACTTACTGCGGAATACTTTTCTTGAACCGTTATCTGGCCCTTTTGGATTCTTGACTGGTAAAATATTATAATAATTTTCTCGATTATAGTCCGTATGTCATTTCCGTACGTTACCAGCCATATCCTGTAATCCAAAAACATTCGGTTAAAAACTTCCTACTGGGGTAGCAGTACCATATCCATCATCCAATTCTACATCAGTTCAATCAAATTCTTAGTGAAGTACCCTCAAAATTGAGTTTGCATTCTTATCATCAAAGTTATACTCTTGCACCGTCGGTATATTTCATTTCTCCATGGATAACGGCCTATCAATCCACCTCGAGCAGGGTACCTCCATTTAACTTCGGTTGGCAATCGCTTCCCGGCCCATTCAGCATAAGTCGTAGCGTCATTCCAGTTTACATACGCCGTTGGGTAACTGTCTCCCGGTAATATCTCAAACACTAAATTCCAGTAATCAATTGGATAGTCATATCCACTTTACTCGACAAACTGATAAAACTAACCGACAGTTACTCGATCCTTTCCACCATCATTAAAGTAATCAACCATGTCAAACGAGCCACTTGGAATCAAAATCATTTCAGATTAATCTTTTTCCCAATTTTTTACCTTGGCTTACTTTTAGTTCATTTTCATGGAGGATAGCTGGCAAGTTCCCGCATTGAGTATCAATTGAAAATACTAATAAAGATACAAATACCTGACTCATTCTTGTAATCATAATCTCGACTTCAATGAATTTGATTAAAAATGCTAAGCAAATTACCTTTTCCATTTGCTTAGCATTTTAAATATTGAAGGCCAACCTATTTCTTCCAATTCTTAATGATATTTTTGGCTAATTGACCAGACCTTGTCAGCTCATCGTTCGTCCAATGACCACTTGTACTTGCTCCGGGCACTAAAATCGACCATTCCTCTCTCTTATCGTTTACGGCCCAATTGCAGTGGCTAATCATATTCTTCGCACACCATGACATCCATAGATCTGTTTCTGTATCCACTGTCTGATACCCAATTGAACCCCATTCAGTTACAAACAAAGCAATCCCTCTTTTCAACGCTATTGATGCACGATCTCGAAGCCATTTTTGATGGTGAACGGTATAAAAATGAAGTGAATAAGCAATATTTTCAAAGCTAGTAATTGGATCTTCGGCTACTAGATCCACCCGCTGCGACCATTCTGGGCTACCGACAATGATCAAATTATCAGGATCAATCGAGCGGATGGCCGAAACAACCTTCAAGGCATAAGGCTTAACAGTTTCTGGCCAGGAGACATCCAACGG
This sequence comes from Candidatus Poribacteria bacterium, assembly GCA_002729015.1. Next base: position 104,743 of record PBVO01000094.1, on the reverse strand, counting down.
CTCGTTGTATATTTCGTAGATCACATTTTTGCTATGACCATAAGTTATCGCCATTTCTTGGAAAAACTCGATTGCTTCATCGGTGTAATCTTCGGCATGATGCGAGTGCCAATCAATTATCACGTAAATGCCTAAATCAATTGCCGATTCAATAATAGTTTTAACACGTTGTTGATTGGTACCCCGATTACTTAAGTATCCACCAGGCTCTTCTACACCCATGGCCGCTCGAATGATTGAGGTGTTCCAATCTGTTTTGAGCCAAGAAACAACTTGAGACGAGTAATAACGTTCTCCACCTCAGCCATCATTGGACCAAAATAAGCTGTTTCCAGCTAATGAAATAGGATTGCCATGCTGGTTGACAATACGATTACCTTTGACCTTCAAGAGTCCATTAACTTCGACAATAGTTTCATTTTCTGCAGAACAGAAATTTGGTTGTACCATTATTATCAATGACAAAAAGAAAAACTTGGATAAGAACTTAGAAAAATATCTTTGCATCTAGTTTCAATGGCCTCACTAATACATTAGTCCTATAGTATTCGAACTAAAAAGATGAATAATTCCCAATTTCAAGTTTGAGTAAATATAAAGTTGGGATTTATTCATCTTTTTGAGATAAGAACTTCTGGGCCTGATTTAAAATTTCCTTCTGAATTTTCGGGGCCAAATTTTGAAATTTTTCACTCTCAATAGCCTGACGGATTTGTTGCGCGGAAGAAGTACGAAAATAGTTGGTCCAGCCTTCAACTTCTAGTTGAATAGTGCCCAGATCCTTGGCACTTTTTTCTTTTTTCTTATTTTCTTTTCCCGATCTATCATTCTTCTTTTTTTCTAGCTTTTTATGGATTCTTTTAGCTTGTTTACCCTTAGTTCTTCGCAAGTTTTCATCTTCGAGGATAACTCGCGAGAAACCGTTGGCAAGATGATACAAGTGTGTTTCTGACCGAAGGATCATTGATTCGTTAACTACAGCTGGTGAAGCGATAAAACCGGCATTCAATTCATTTTCTGCTAATAACTTAAACTCTTTCCCCGCAGAAATAACCGAAACTTTCCCGTCCTTATTGAAGAAATAAATTTTCTGATCTGCATACACAGGAGATGCCCAGTGGTTACCATGAATACGCCCTTTCCAGACTTCATTTCCTGTCTTAGCTTCTAGGCAAGACACAACACCTCCTTCATTGGTGAAGAAAATCAGATTATCCTTAATTATAGGCGATGGTATTTCAGGACTTCCTCTTCGATGACTCCAAACTACATGAGTGTTGGTAACATCTCCACTTCCAGAAGGATCGACAGCCACTAATATTTTTGCTACTCCAGTGGTGAAAAACACCAAACCGCTACTATAAATGGGTCGACAAGCTACATTCCAACCCCATCCTTGATGACGTACTCTCCATAACTCTTTCCCGGTTTGAGGATCATAGGCAAAAGTGGCTTCAGCTGCGGGGCTAATCAACAGCTTTTGGCCATTATGTTCAATAATAGTAGGAGTTGCATAGGATTTTCTGTTATCGTTCGGTTTCTCTTTTAAGGTTTCTTCAACATCTTTGAGACCACCGGTCGTCAGAACTGTAGCTAAGTCGTTTTTCACTTTTCGATTTTCTAACCAACGGGTTTGACCACTTTCCTTGTCCAAAGCTGTGATAAACTGGACATCAACTCCATCATAAACTAAGAATATTAATCCATCATCAATAATCGGTGAGGAGGCTGGCCGAACCCGATGATCACAGTTCAAATCACGACGCTCCCACAATTTCCTTCCCGTCTGAGTATCTAAGCAAGCAGTACCATAAGTACCAAAGTGAACATAGATTCTGCCTTTTTCAATGATTGGGGTGGGTGAGGCATGACTGTTCAAACCCGGATGTTCTGATTGTGGTTCTACTACATCGAAGACTTTTATATCGTGGATCATTTTACCACTATCCAAATCAACGCAGACTGCAAATAACTCAGTCCCATCTTTCCTAGCAGTAGTCAACCAAATTTGTTTTCCCCAGACCACAGGTGAAGACCAACCTTGACCGTGAATCGGTATTTTCCATCGCACATTCTGGCTTTCTGTAAACTCGAGGGGTAAGTTTTGAGCTTTCGATTTACCGTCTCCATTTGGTCCACGAAACTGATTCCAATATTCACTTTCAGCATAATTTGTTAGAGAAGAATAATAAATTGCCAGTATCAATACGAACTTTCTCATTCACGGTCTCCTGTCTCAGGATTACTTGTTAAACTTCTATATAATCGCTCAATTGTTACCATAATTTCGAATCGAATTAAGTAGGTGAGTCTTGACTATTCCAGTTTTTATTTCCATTAGTTCAGCANTTTATTGAAGTGGTAAGTGTTGGTAGTAGCGTAAAAAACTGTTTCAGCTGAACTGATAGCTGATCTAAGGCCTACNTAATCTGATTCTCTATNTCCTCAGNTTCAGCNAGCTTAGTAACGATTGAACCGTTATTCTGGGAATGAAGTCGAGGTTCAGCATTCGGAAACCCGTCGGTGAAAAGATAAACATATTTCTTTTTACTTTCGGACGTAAGCGATTCTTGAGTGTTGCGAACCACCACCCAAACTACAGTGTGAATGCACCCACGCGGTTGCATCAAGATCTTGAGAATATTCTGGTCTGAAATTATCATCTAATGTCTAGATTAAGAGTTTCGACCTCAAATTAAGCTCAAATGTATAACAGGTGCCTATTTAAATCCTAACATTTTTTTCAGTATTTTTTATTTGCCTGATTGAAACCTAATTTAGAGCTTTGAGAAGCTTGTCAGAGAATTTTTAGTTAAGTTAAAAAGCCGCCATTCTGACAGTGTCGGCTAGAGCATTGGGCCAATTAAGGTATTTAGCCTAATTCTCCCAAGGTCATTATAATTTAGTCGCGGCGATTTTTGGCCCATCGGTCTCCGTCCCAATTACGATTTTGTCTTCGTTGACGTTGCCGCTCCTTTTCATACTTTTCTAATTTTGACATTTGCTCTTGGCTCAATAGGTGCTTGATTGATGACTTATGCTTGCTCATAACCTCCTCCATCTGAGACCGGATACTTTGCCAATCTTCAGTTTTTATAGATTCGGCTACCATCTTCTTGGACTTTTCCATTGTCTCCTGGTAGATTGGACGGGCCTGAATTAAGGTCTGATCGCTTGCATCAACCATAAAGCTGAGACCGATCCGAAAAGTACCAACTGTATTGCTTACCATGTTTGCAATATTGAACATCATGTGGTTACCACGACCGCGGATCGTTCTTTCCCACTTTGTTTTCCTTTACCCTTCTTTCGGGAGGTATCAGCTTTTTTTGTCAGCGTATAACAGCTGAAAATAGTCAATAGGCCTGCTGTTGCCGCTACACAAAAGTCTTTGCGTTCCAGATCTTATCATTTCCAGTTTTGCTTTAGATTGGCCTTATAATCATGGTTTACAAATGTCATACGAGCATCTATTTGATACATTTACTCGGTTACATTAGCTAAAACATTATCAAACTGATTTTAGAGTGGTTGATCGGTTGTATTATTCAAAAACAAGAAACACTGCTAGTGATGAATTCATCTGAACAACGGGTAGGATTATATGTAGGCTATTTGGATTTCGTGGACTAAAATCATCGGCAAAAAGTAACACTGATTTATTTGAGTGTACTTTGGATTACAAAAGGATCAATCAAGGGTAGTTGACCAAATAAAAGGATTTTTTAGTTAGCAAAATTTCACCGATTAGTTAAAGCTAACCACCGGTATCTTCCTGAAGTATTTTCAGCGCTTTGGGAGTTCCTATCTTTTCGAATAATTTGGCTGCATTGGAACGAACGGATGGATTATTATTTTTTAATGATTGTCTGAGAAGCATCAGCACTGGTTCTACGGCTTCAGGTGTACCAATTGCTATCAAAGTATTGGCAACATTGGCTCGTGTGACTGGGTCTTCACTCCATAATGCCTGTTTGAGAACAGGTAGCACTGACTCAATGGCTTCAGGTGTACCAATCCGTACTAAAGAATCAGCCGCATTGGCACGAACTTTTGGAACTGAGTCTTGAAGAGCTTCTGTTAGAGCCGGGATAATGTTCTCTAATGCTCTGGCAGACTCAGTTGGGTTAGTCTGACCAAAAGCCTGTCGATTAGATGTCAAAAATTTCCGTGTAGAATTTTCTAATTTCCACAAGACCATTATTGTTTCAGGATCCTCGGACCCAATTCTTCCTAAGACCTCAGCTGCAGCAGAACGAAGGTCTGATCTATTATCTTCTAATGTTTCTATTAGATCGGGTAAGGCTCCTTTTCCGATCAATACAAAAGTGTCCAACGCTAGAGATTTGACCGATGGGTTTTGTAATGCTTGAATCAGAAAGGGAACAACGTTGTATCCTATTTTGCTTAATGCTATCGTTGCACCAGTGCAAACTTCTGGGTTTTTATCTTCCAGCGCTTTTATCAATTCAGGTATGGCGCCTTCTCCTATTTCTTGCAAATCATGTATTGCGCGGCTGCGAGGTGTAGATCCCATAAATACTGGAGTCTTACGCCCCAAATCTTGGATTAGACTCTTGATTTCTGGTTCTTGCCAACAACTGGCTAAAACCAACAAGTAGATGAGCAACAGGTTTCTTATCAACTTGAAAACACAGTTTTCCATCTCAAATCCCCCAACTAGCTAATACAATATTATACTATTTTGTTAAACTTCCGATCACATAAATGGACCATGTAACCAACAGTTACTCATGCATTGCACGATCAATCTTGAATGGATGCTCATCATTAGATTTAACAAACTAGAAATTGTATTTCTCTAACTTCATAAGTTAATCAATTGATTTAGGAAACTAATACGAACGAACGCACTAGTAATAACTAATTTCATTGAATGAATCAGTCAATTTGGCATCAGACGTGCCATTTAAAAGTCCATAACTAAACTTAGGAAGTAGAAGATAATCAGCTCAATTCTTTCCACATAATTGGATTGTAATCCATCACTTATTAGGAATACCAAATTTTTCTACGTAATGAAGCTAAATATTCAAAAGATATAGGTAGTAAAACATGATTGTAATACTTATAGTATAAGAAGGATTACCCTAGAATGGTTATTAGGTGAAAGTAAATCGTTTGAGGTCAGATTAACTGAAACTACTACTAAAATTTTTGAATTCGTTATCTTTTAATTAAACGCCTGATATCGTAGCATAATTATATACCTTCTCTAGTCGAAGCGTATAATGCTATACTTACTCCCTCAGAGTTGGGAGGCGGGACTTATGAAGATAAACCATAACTTATCAGTTTCTTATCTAAAACCAAAAATTGAACGATTGTTTGAATTATCGGGACAAAAGATCTTAGACATTGAAAAAAATTGGGATCCTTCTGATGGTACACCGGTCTTTACATCGAATGGTACCTATACTACAAGAGGTTGGACCGAGTGGACACAAGGGTTTCAATTTGGTTCGGCGATCATACAATATGATGTGACTGGAGAAGAAAAGTTTCTGGAAATTGGTCAACAACAGACAATTGATAAAATGGCTACTCATGTTTCTCATATTGGTGTTCATGATCATGGATTCAATAATATTTCTACTTATGGTAATTTACGTCGATTAATCTTCGAAAATCGAATAGATGATGAAGGGTGGCAAAGACATTTCTGTGAATTAGCACTCAAAACTTCTGCAGCGGTACAAGCTAGCCGATGGACAAACATCAAAAACGGTCTTGGTTTCATTTATTCTTTCAATGGACCACATTCCTTATTTTCTGATACCATTCGCTCACTACGCATTTTGGCTGTCGGGCATCAGTTGGGGCACGTCCTGATGGGTGAAGGAGATCAAGAGATTTCGCTCATGAGTCGGCTAATCCAACACGCAAAGACTACAGCTCTTTACAACGTATACTATGGTGAAGGTCGAGATACTTACGATTTGCGAGGCCGAGTGGTACATGAGTCAATTTTCAATACAAACGATGGTAATTATCGATGTCCGAGTACCCAGCAGGGATACTCACCATTCAGCACTTGGACTCGTGGTTTAGCCTGGATTATAACGGGTTATGCTGAACAATTAGAATTTTTTGCCACATTGCAGGATACAGATCTACATAAATCAGATATAGACCAATTTGATTCAATTGATACCATTGTAGAATGGATGACTAGGTCTGCGCTAGCTACTGCTGATTTCTATCTCGATAACAGTGCCGCTGACGGTGTGCCATACTGGGATACCGGTGCTCCAGGGTTATCTCAAATGAGCGATAATTATCTAGACCAAAGATCTGACCCCTATAATCCTTGGGAACCTGTCGACAGCTCTGCTGCTGCTATTACTGCTCAAGGGCTGGTACGCCTCGGTTGCTATCTCAAATCAAAAGACCAGAGCAATCATCTAGCAACTAAATATTTTCAAGCTGGCCTAACCATTGCTGACACATTATTTTCGGTACCGTACCTATCTGAATCAAACAATCACCAAGGATTAATTCTGCATTCAGTTTATCACCGACCTAATGGTTGGGATTACATCTCAGCAGGACAATCAGTTCCATCTGGCGAGTCTTCAATGTGGGGAGATTACCATGCTCGAGAATTGGGGTTACTGTTATGGCGGTTAATTGAAAATAAGCCATACCCAACCTTTTTTTGATAACTATCCCAACCAGACTTACATATTTGCAGTAATAAGTGAATCTGCAAACGATCGCAATTTCTAATTATTCTTTCACTTACCACGGTCGTCATCAATCGACACTAGAAAACGTTCGATTATCAGCTTATGATGGCGATTTTATTTTACTAACAGGTCCCACAGGTAGTGGGAAATCAACTTTTCTTCGTTCCATGGGTGGACTTAATATAGACAGTGGAACCACTAATGGCCAGATAGAAATTGGAAATAAGACATCAGTAGGGCCTAAGGTCGCTTCTTTATTACAAAACCCTGACGATCAGGTGTTCTGTACTACAGTAGAAGATGAAGTTGCTTTCGGTCTCGAAAACTTTGGTGTCCCAGCGCTCCAAATTAACCAAAGAATTGATCATGCTCTATCTTTGGTTGGTTTCACCTCGGAAACACAGATTCGGTACCGCGATACCAGTACACTTTCTGGTGGAGAGAAACAGAGGGTAGCACTAGCAAGCCTACTTGCTCTACAACCCCAGGTTTTGTTGTTAGACGAACCGACCAGTTATCTCGACCCTTTGGCTAGCCAACAAGTTTTAACTTCCTTAAAGGAACTCAAGTTCAATTTATCCAGCTTAACTATTGTGTTGGTAACACACAAGATAGAGGAAGTAGAACAACTTGCCAACCGATTTTGGCAAGTAACAAATCGGACCGTTGTGGAAAACGAGAGCCTACCACTTACTCATACATTATCGTCAACAAAGCCAAAAAAAGATAAAATAATAATTAAAAATAGGCAATCCGCTGTGTCTGTCTTCAATCTGAATTTTGGCTATCGAAATCCGGATAAAGAAGTTTTATCTCAAATCTCCTTTGAAATTGGAAAAGGTGAAAAAGTAGCCTTAATGGGTCGGAATGGATCAGGAAAAACAACCTTACTGCACTGTTTATGTGGAATGTTACCACTGACGGACAAAAAGAGTTATATTTCCTTAAATGGCTATTCTATAAGGAGGCTTAAAGATGCGATTGGCCAAATTGGTATTGTTTTTCAAAATTCTGATTTGATTCTGCAAGCACAAACAGTTCGACAGGAAATTGCTTTTGGCTATGAGCATACTAAGCAAAAATCTGCTCGATCGAACAATACCATTGATCAAATCTTAACTAATTTCGATTTGGGGCATTTATCTGAAGAGAATCCCTTTGCATTATCTCAAGGGCAACGTCAGCGTGTGGCGATTGCGGCAAACTTGTCTAGCCAACCTCAACTCTTAATCTTGGATGAGCCGACCACAGGTCAAGATTTCAACAATCTGCAAAAAACGCTAACTCAAGTTAATCAATTCATTGATAGCCATCGTCCAGATGAAGCCCCATCTTTTTTGTTTTCAACACATAGCATCGGTTTGGCTACACAGTATGCTGACCGTGTACTATGCTTAAAAGAAGGACGCTTAATTTTTGATGGTGTTCCTTCACAAGATATGAAAAAAATATTATTTTAGGTTTCTTATAATAGTATAATAGATAAACTGCCATCAGTTAGAGCTTAACAACTAAATAATAGCATTCAGCATTACTCGGATTTACAATGCGAAATTTCCAAAGGTGAAATATAACTTGAACGAATATCAAAAAATAGTGGATGATTGGATTCAAGATATTGGGTTCGGTTACTTTTCAGAGCTGACCAATATGGCGATTCTAACAGAAGAAGTAGGTGAAGTCGCTCGAATTATCTCTCGTCGATATGGTGACCAAAGCTTTAAAGAGTCTGATCGGGATGTAGATTTAGCGGAGGAGTTAGCCGACGTTCTATTTGTATTGATATGTTTAGCTAACCAAACGGGTATTGATTTAGAAACAGCTTTTCATCAATCAATAGAGAAAAAAAGCAAACGCGACCGAGTTAGGCACCAACAAAACCAATCCGACGAATGAGCCAAGGTTTAGTAAACCTAATTTTTTCCTTTACTCTACTGGCTATTATTTTCGGTTTGGCCTTTCAATTGATTTTTTCTAAAAAGCGTAATGTTCGAGATCTTTTGAGACGTGGGCAAGGTTATCGTTCTCGGCAAAATTACGATATGGCAATCGGCTGCTATCAGCGTGTCATAGAACTCGATGCTCAGAATACAACAGCAATGGAAAACATTGCCATCTTACAAGCTCGATGTGGTCGCTATGAAGAAGCGATTGAAGCTTATGAAATGTTAACCGAATTTGAAACTTCTGATCTGCGTTTTTTTAACGAGCTTGCTCAGTTATACGAACGAATTGGCAATGAAGAAAAAGCAATTGAAAAATTTGAAGCTTCACTGGATGCAGATGCAAACAGCGTCGCAACTTACATCCATTTAGGCCAACTTCACCAAAGAGCCGGTCGGAAAGATCAGGCCAATGACAGCTATCTTCAAGCTATCGAACTAGATCCACTTCGAATGGATGTCCGATCTTACCTAGCTGCATCTTATCTGTCGCAAGGAGAAGGGGAAAGCGCAATTGACCAATATAAAATCGTTGTCAATACACTACCCGAAGATCCACAGGGATACCTACAGTTAGCAACTGCGTATAATCATTTGGGTCGTTACGAACAGGCAGTAGAAACATACGACAAAGTTCTCAATTTAACACCGAATGTTCCCGAGACCTATGTGGAACTTGGCAAAACATATTATCTATTGAAAGATTGTGATCAGGCCAGTAATTCATTTCAAAGTGCTTTGGACTTGAATCCTGATTGCGCAAGTGCTCAGTATAATTTTTCCGTATTATTAGCCGACCAGAATGACTTGGAACGTTCTGTACAATACCTCGAGCTAGCGTTCTACAACGATTCTAGTTTTTATTCACTCGCCGAGGTTGAACCCGCCTTCGAATCTATCAGGAATCATCCCGAGTTGGCGCGATTTTTGGTTCCGAACGAAAGATGATTAACTTAAAAACACTATCCAAATCAGAACTCATTCAGTATGTAATAAGCTGGAAACAACCTACATATCGAGCCAGCCAAATTTGGGCTTGGATGTACCAGAAAAACGTTACGGATGTAGATCTGATGACGAACTTACCTGCTCAACTTCGACAAAAACTTAAATCAGAAGTGTGGATTAGTCAGGCTAATCTGAAAACACAATCAGAATCAAAGAGCGATCAATCAACCAAATTTTTGCTTGAAGTTGCAAATAGCGAATCAGTCGAGGCTGTTCTCATGCCGGATGGTAATCGAAATACCATCTGTTTGTCATCTCAGGTCGGTTGTGCTATGAATTGCGCTTTTTGTGCAACTGGCCAGATGGGATTCTTTCGCAATTTACCTGTAGAGGGAATCGTAGACCAGTTTCTGGCCATTAAAAAACAGTTTTTAACTACTCAAATCACCAATGTTGTTTTTATGGGTATGGGTGAACCTTTAGCTAACTATCAGCAGGTTGTGTCAGCTGTACGGATACTTACAGATCCTGATGGAATTGGCATGTCCCCCAAACGCATTACTATTTCAACTGTTGGCCTTGCACCCCGTATTCACCAATTAGCACATGAAGGGCTAGGTTGTAAATTAGCGCTTTCCTTAAATGGAACCAATGACACAATTCGGGCTAAACTAATGCCTATTAACCACAGTTATCCAATTGACCAACTTCTGTCTGCACTCCGTTCTTGGGTAGAAATTACTCAAACACCAGCTACTATCGAATATGTTTTAATAAAAGGAGTCAATGATAGTTTAACAGAAGCCGAAGATTTATGCCGTCTCCTGAAAGGCCTCCGTTGTAAGATCAATCTGATTCCATTCAATCCGATTTCAGGTTCAGATTTGTGCCGGCCGGAAGTGAGCCAAATCGAACAGTTTCGCGATATATTAACCCAACATCATCGCGTAGCTCCAATTCGATACAGCAAAGGTCGAGACATCGCAGCGGCTTGTGGTCAACTCCGAACAATTTACGAAAAAACAGGCAAAAGATTGCCTCCTAATCCTCAAAAAGTTTAATCTATAAGGTTTTTCAAGCTTATGTTAAAAATAATTGCTTAGGTTGCAATAACAATATCTGTAGTACAACTTCTAAATCTCTTTTCTATATGATTGCCGAGTATAAAAAACTTACCAATCAGGTCGACCGACATACAGAGACCGATTTTCCAAGGGAAGACTCACCCTTGCACCACCCGACCGGTGGGATTCTATGGTTGCCATCATAATTTCTTGGCTTCGTCGAGCTAGGTGAATCGGCCCTTTTGTTTCTGTGTTTTGATCCAAGGCTTCAGCAATATCGAGAATTCCCATTTGGGTCCCACTTTTTCGATCAATTTTTGGGAAATCTACTTCTTTCAAAGTTCCATCAATTTCGCTGACTCGACGCAACTGAGCACCCAAACCATCATTGAGAATTCTAAGTTTCCCATTAGTACCACTAACCTCAAACTCTGAACCAATTCCAACTGTGTTGTAACCGTGAACGCCATTACTGAATCGAATATAAGAATTAGTAACNGGAGGATCANTATTGAGCCGNTTCCCNATCCAGTCAGATTCTTGNCAAAGAATTGAACCTTGTACGAAGTCGACCTNCGGATCTCCAGCCATGAATANCATCATNTCAGCTGTATGAGTTAATCCCCATAANGCAGAACTCGNNCCATATTGGAAGATTACNCANTNAACNTTACCAATTTGGCCTTCATCGANCAATAATCTGATTTGGCGGAAAAAAGGCATAAATCGACGTTGTGTTCCATAATTAAACTTGATATTGTATGCTTGAACAACTTCTACCATCATATCCGCTTCTTCCATGGAACAGCAAAGAGGTTTCTCNGCGTAAATACCCTTCACCCCGTTTTCCGCTGCGAAAATGGTAATCTCAGCTCTAGATGACGGGCGTGTAGCAATACAAAGTATATCTGGATTCTCTTGTTGTATCATCTCTCGATAGTCAGTGTAATATCGTTCAGCCTGATACCGATTACAAACGATTTTTGCTCTTTCTTCTATTACATCGGATACTGCGACCAAGTGTGTTCTACGACAAGACAAAACGGCTGCCGCATGTGAAAAGGGTACCCACAAAAACTCATTGTGATGTCCGGCTACTTCATCATCAATAGTAGCTCCCATTCGNCCACAACCTACTAAACAAACCTTGTATATTTCAGCCATTTTTATAATTTTATCCGTTGGCNTATACCAATCGATCACGTCGTAGGTTTGGAAGATTAACTATTTGTCCAGTTTTACCACTCTCGATAGTAGCAAAACCGATCTCATTAACTGCCATATAGCTGTTTCTGCTACAGTCAGGTAATGGTCCTCCATCTAAGTAATCCGCAATTTGCTGATAGGCAACCTTAAAAACACTCGCATTATCNGGTANGTTGAGTTTATTATGATCAACAACATTTCCACTTTTATCAGTCAGACGAGTTGTATCTCGCGAATAGCCTGTAGTTAATATCCCCTCAGAGCCCAAGACATCAACCGAAAATGCATCTCGTCTTCCGTGCTCACCAATATGAATTCCACGGATACCACTCTGAAACTTAATTATAGAACTAACAATTGCAGGCTCAGGCTCATATTCTGGGTGGCTACTTCNAGTTCCATCTTGAACTTCCGCCCAAACTGAGATNGGATCNTATCCCGCAAATTGACAAATCATATCAGTACTATGAATAGCAAATGACAAGATCGTACCACTGCAATAACCAATAACTGTTTTGATTTCACCAATCAGTCCATTTTGTACTAAATTTTGTAATCGAATTAGGTGAGGTGCCCAGTGCCGGGAGTAATCAACTACAATTGGAATGCCTTTTTGCTCAGCTATCGTTGTCATTTCATCAATTTCCTGTAACGAACAACCTGCTGGTTTTTCCAGAAAAATTATCTTGATATCTGAATCAAGAACGTTTTTCATAACTGAAAGATGAAACGGGCCCCGTACACAAACGGCAACGANATCCAATTTCTCATTTTTTAACATTTCAATATCATTATTATAATANCGAATATTAGAATCTGAAAAAGCTGGCCCCCAAGTTTGTCTAAATTCAGTCTGACGCTCTTCGTCCATATCAGCAACAGCTACTAAGTTTGTTAATTTGCATTGTCGGATCCCCCCAGTATGGCAATAAGGAAAAGGATCTGACGGGGTTGAATATCGGGCGGCTATACTACCTAATCCGATTAGACCAACACGATACATGAGTAAATCCCTCTATCCGTAAGAAACATCATATCACAAAATACTTAGTCGCGAGCATAGCAGGGAAAGGCATAACTGTCAATTTCTTAGTTATACCGATTCATCATAGTCTTGTTTTCTCTCAGCCTACAGAAAACTCTTCTCATAANAGCATTTCCCAACAANGGTCAGTATTATTAGAAACAATATTGATAAGAAAGAAATTGGAACTAGCCNGAAATGATATTTAGCGACGAGTAATTAATAACAGGATGATAAAAGTCAAGACAATTAGAGATAGAGAAACGGTCCATACTATCACTCAAATTGATTGATTTGATAATAACTTTCTTTTGATTCAAAATTCCCAATATTGTTAGGTCGTAGTAATGGCTCACCCGATTTCCACCACTGGTAAGAGGGTAACTAACGTGAATGAGCGCGAAAGCCTATGGACTTGAAAAGTAAAAATCATTTCAATATTGATTCTCTAACACATGATACTAATTGANCTTAGTGTTAAAACAAAGGTACTTAACCGNATATATGGCCCCTTTTGGAANCAGAAAATTTATTTCTTTTACTACCTAGATCGAAAAATATATAAACTATCTGGAATCTTATTGGCCAGAAACTGTGAGAAAAACTGATGAAAGAANTTCATAAAAAATCAGCCCCCAACTTTGGCTTAAGGTCCAAGGTTGGGGGCTGATTTTTTATGAAGTCCTGAAAAATTACTCCTAGGAATCTATCTATTTTTCAGATTTGATCTGTCCCCAACTAGTAAGTATTTTATCCTTAGGTTCTACCGAAACCTTTTCTTCAGCTACATCCATTTTGACTTTTTCAACACCCACTTGGTCTCCATAGACTTTTAGCTCACTTTGGTCATCCAATTTATCTTTGGATAACCAAATAGGTTCAACGATCTTATCTCCGTCTGTTAACTGAATATTATCAACTAACATACTAAACAATCCTTTAGGTGCCGAGTCAATTCTAGTACCAGTTGTGATAGCGACAATTTTTTCACCAGCAATAGGGTCCAGTGANATACGAGCGTGTGCCCATGTGCTATCATCTGTATCTTCAACTAACCGCATAGCTTGTAAACCATCCGGTCCTAAAATATTACCTTTATCAGTATGAACGTAAACTCCACCGGTTTTAACTGCACTATCTTGGCTAAACTTAACCTGATATTCAATAAATGTCCCCTTGACAGCAACCTTGCCGTCTTTGTACTCAGATACGACCGTTTGCAAGTTAACAGGTTGACCTTCTTCAGTGATAGTGGCTTGCAAATTGAGCGATTGTCCACCTGATTCCCGCTCAGTAATCACAGGTTCAGCTTCTTTAGTGATAATTTTAGCACCAACATTAGCAGATGGAATTTCTTTGGCGTTTGGGTTCGATAGTTTTGCAGATATAAACTTAATTGTCGAGGACTTATCCACAATAACGTTGAAGGATAAACTTGCGAGCACTCCATTACTTTTGACAGATTTAGCTCCAATAGCAGTAGCACCGTAAAGCACTGACCCCGCTTCGGCCTTTACTGGCACTGCAAATGCTCCAGTTGGCAGATAATCCCCTAACTTAATGCCCGAAAACTTGAGAGCTGTGTCATCATAAGCTAATTTAAATTCAAATCCTGCGACATTTGCGGCATTGGCAATTCCAACACTAACATTAAGGGTTTCGCCTACAGATGGTGATACGACTTCGGCTGGATTAACAGAGAGTACCGCACNATCATCACTAACCAGTATAGGATCGACTTCTTGGTTATCGTTATCTTTTATTGGTTCTATTTCATCTTTCTCAGTTAATTTCTGTTCCTCAACTGCAGCCTGGATGGTAGCAGCTTTAGTTGTCGACTGTATCTCTTTGGCGACGGCATCAGATAACTTTGCCGAAAGAAAGGTAATTTCCGACTCTTTCTGAGCCAATACTTTAAATGAAAATGTCGCTAAGGTCCCATCGGTACCAACGGCAGTAGCTCCAATAGCAGTAGCTCCNTACAAAANAGTANNACCTTCAGCCTTAGGCGGTACNGCAAACGCNCCAGCCGGTAGGAAATCTCCAAGTTNAGCTTCAGAAAATTCCAAAACAGNGTCATTATAAGTCAATTTNAATTCAAATCCAGCAANACCTTTTCCATCAGTAATATCAATATTNACNGACAGTAGGNNNCCGATATCTGGCAANTTTTCTTCTCCTACNGGTAAANCTGAGATGACNGCTTGTGCAGATACAAAAACCGGTAAAAATAGCAACGAAGTNACGAATAACANAAAGGCAAGNCNNTTTCTTNTCATAGATTTTCCTANTTTTAAAATTTTTAGANATCGGTAAAAAAACTTCCCNAACAGTANTGGACGTTTANGTATAGNAATTGTTGACTTTAAGGNCNAAGTTCTTCTTTATTTTATTTATTTTTNATATTAAACTGATTCATAGTAGCCGAAAGACCATTTTTCAAATAAGATTCTATGGCATCAACTGATCGACTGACAAGGGTGTCAAGTTGGAGGTCTTCCTCAGGTGAAAAATTACCAAGTACGTGATCTATAAAAGAACCGTCTGCCGGTAGGCCAATCCCAACCCTGAGTCGTGAAAAATCTTCTGTTCCTAGATGATCGATAATCGATTTTATTCCATTATGTCCACCAGATCTACCTGATCCTCGACACCGCAGATGCCCTAAAACTAAATTTAGATCATCGTACACAATTAGAATTCTGTCGGTGGAAATATTGTACCGATTAGCTAACTGGGATACAGCTAAACCACTTCGATTCATAAAAGTCAACGGCTTAGCTATCATGACCAATTTCTGATCAAATTCCCTCTGCCAAACTATAGATTGACAAAGATGTTGTGCTGATGGTTCCGGATACCGCTTAAGAAAATAATCAACGACTCGAAAACCAATATTATGTCGTGTATGATAGTACTGCTTTCCGGGATTACCCAGTCCGATAATCAAATTGCTAAAGGGTATTGTCTGCGACTTGAACATTTAGTGGTTGAGAAGTGTTAAAGTGACCGGCGATACTCTCAATTTCGCGTCCGTTAATCAAAATCTGGACCTGTACTATGTTATCTGGAAAATTGACATGGATCGTTTCCAATATTGCTTTCAAGGTAAGATATTCTGCATCTGAACCACCGACATGATTTTTATTAAGGTGATTGGAAAAGTCAAGATATGCAGTTGAATACTGATCAACGTAAACTTGATTAAGATATGTACCAAACGGGATGGGTGATGTATCATTAGGCAAGGATAATAAACTGACCAATACTCTTTCTAAGGCAAGACCCAAGTTGCTTGGCAGGTCAATAGTTAGAGTCTGACTGACCAGATCGCGGTGGTCATCACCTAATCTAAATAAACTAATCTGTTTCATTTCAGAATTGGATTCTGACGGTTGGTCAATGTCAACCGCTCCCGACCATTCTGAAATGATTGGGGCTGACGAATCATCCGGATTTGGCCATAACCACCAAATCAATCCTAAAAACATACAGAAAACTGCAACACTCCAAAACAAAAGGGTTACAGAAAAACGAGTAGGTTTGGTCATTCGTAAAAGCTTGCAGATTATTTTTCTTTATCCAACCCCAAAAACGCTATAATAGCCTCCGAAATGCAAATCGCAATTTCTTGGCGATTAATTTCATTTTGCAACTTAGCTTCGTCTTCGAGGTTCGAAAGATAGCCTAATTCTAATAGCAAGGCCGGCATATAAACACTTGATAGGATCGCTAATGGGTTTTCGCGAATTTTGATGGGGTGGGTAGACTGGCCAACTAATTGAGCTTGTAATATTTTTGCGAACCGACGACTTTTCTCGAGATGGTCATCTTGCAAAAGAGGTCGAAAGAAGATTCCATTTTGGTCTGCATCACTTTTTTTATCATTACTAACTTGAATCTGTCCATTCTGATTATTAATCCAGATATCCATACCTGAAATTTTATCAGAAAAACTGGCATTACAGTGTAAGCTCAAAAAGAGAGAACCAGACCGCTGACCGATAATTCGGGTACGTTGACTAGATCGATAGGTTTTATCATCTTTTCGAGTCAGTAATACCTGAACATTGTTGTTTTGGCAGTTTTTTTGAATTCGTTTAGCTACATCAAGAACAATATCTTTTTCCCTAATACCGTTTAGACTCTGGCAGCCAACATCAGTACCTCCATGACCTGGATCAATTATTACAGTTCCCCTGTCTTTTGCCTCTTGATACTGAAAATGATATTCACTCGTAAGCGAGATCTCTGACAAAGAACGATTAAAGTTCACCTTATATTCAGAGATCTCCGGAATCAACTTTGTGAAGAAGGAAAGCGGTATATGCGGTCTATCTTCGATCAGCTTAATCTTAGCTTCTAGCTCGACCTCACTTTTTGTAGATTGAATTACTACCTGAGACGAATTGGTCCGCAACTCTAGTCGCTGTCCATTCAAATTTAACGACAACTGGCGAGTTAATGCGTTGTACTCGTGAGTTAGGTCAGGATCAAAAACAACCCTAAGTGTCAGGATTGAGAAGTAAAACCCACCTTCTTCATCAAGAACAACATCCTCTACTGAGATCAACGCACCGTTTGGGTCAACGAACCGGACTTCTTCTGCCCTAACCTGGTCAGCGAAGAAAAAAAGTACGAGGAAAGATGAAACACCAGAAACGTGGAAGAGGTAACAACTCAGTTTGAAAAGCGGTACGAATCGGAAAGAACATCTATTCGCTGACTTCTTCGGTACCCTCAGTTTCATCAGCTCCTTCTTCATCTTCCAGCCCCTCTTCACCTTCAATTTCTTCTTCTTCTGCGGTTATAGTTTCAAGTACGACCTTTGGTTCGATCACCGCAGCAATTTGGGTCGTTTCATTTTCCAAGATTTCTATCATGTCATTAATTTCAATGTCAGAAACTCGGAAACTATCTCCAATACTCAGATCTTCTACATTGATTCGTATGAATTCAGGTGTATCGAGTGGCAAGCAATTAACACTGACTTGTCGGCGAGTTACAGTTAGAACGCCGCCATCACGTACTCCGACTGGTGTTCCAACGGTTTCAATGGAAACCTGAGTGGTGATTTTTTCATCCAATGAAATTCTTTGGAAGTCAGCATGTAAAACATTACGCTTTACAGGATGACGTTGTAAATCTTTTATGACGACAGTTTGCTCATCATCGTTACCCAGTACTAGAGTAATCAAGACATTGGATCCGTAGTTTCTGAGTAGTGTTTGGAAGGTTCGATCATCGATTTGCAAAGAAACTGCGCCCCGTTTACGGCCATATAAAACAGCTGGGACTTTGCCAGCTCGCCGCAGTGAACGCGCCACTCCTTTTCCTACGTCATCACGCACCTGCGCATCTAATCTAGCCTGTTGCATAAATAATACCTCTAAATTGTACCATCAAACACTTGAAAAGAATAATTTTAAAAAAACGAGCCGTAGCANCTGCTACGGCTTATCGGGAAGTTAAATAAACTACGCTGGGCGGGTAGGATTCGAACCTACGCATGCCGGACCCAAAACCCGGTGCCTTAACCACTTGGCTACCGCCCATTAAGCAATCTCAAGGCCAGTAGAAACCGTTCGTGCACGAAACGAAGACGGGCATTGCAACACATTGACAGTCGACTGCATGTCTTCGGTTCCCGCGACCAAAGAGAAAACAGTCGCGCCACTTCCAGACATCAATGTTCCATGGGAAACAGTTCGAGAAAGCTCTCGTTTAAGCCGTGCCACCGAAGGGTACTCTACTAGGACGAACTCTTCAAGTCGATTGAACAAGCTAACTCCCAACTCTGGTAGCAACCCTTGTTCAATGAAACGGGCAACGATTCTAACATCCNGCTTTTCGGATGTCAATGACAATTTAAGATTCTGAAATACCGTAGGTGTTGAAACGTGTATTCCCGGATTGGCCAAAATAACGTCAAAATTATGCGCTAATCGCAAAGAGGTTAACTCGTTGCCAATCCCCGTACCTAAAGCTGTACCACCGAGAAGAAAAAAAGGAACATCGGCCCCTAGCTTAGAACCAAACACGCTAAGGCGNGGCAAAGTCAGCTTTAAGTCATAGAGTTCATTAATAGCAAATAGAACTGCTGCAGCATTCGAGCTTCCCCCGCCAAGACCTCCAGATACTGGGATTCTTTTCTGAATCTCAATGTCCACGGCACCAATCTGTGGGTAATAAGACTGCAGCAAGGAGACAGCTCTCCAAGTCAAGTTAGTTTGATCCAACGGAACAACATCAGGATTACAACGAATCATGTGCTGATGTGGTCGACGGCCGGCTTTGCGCACCACAATGATATCATGCAAACTAACGGACTGAAAAATAGTCTCTATATCATGATATCCATCAGGTCGCTTATCCAGAANCTCTANAAAAAGATTAATCTTTGCAAATGCTAGAAGACGAATATCTTCCATAAAATCACATTTAGATGCTGTCTTCTGCAGCTCCAAATTGGCTCAGAATGTCAGGAGAACTATTTGCTANTTCCGAATTTGACGTATCTTTCTCTTCACCTTCGACGTATGCTTCGATTAAACGATGGTCTGCTACGCCCGTGCCAGCTGGAATTAAGTGTCCCATAATTACGTTTTCTTTCAACCCACTCAGAGGATCGCTTTTACCTGCAACAGCTGCTTTAGTAAGTACACTAGTCGTTTGCTGGAACGATGCCGCTGATATGAAGCTATCTGTACTCAGTGCNGCCTTTGTGATTCCCTGCAAAATTGGTTTGGCTTGAGCGAGATTGAAAGTTTTATCTTCAGAACCGACCTGTGTTACACTCGCCGATTTNTCTGATTGGGCAAGTCTCAAATCCCTGATTCTATCGTTTAGTACCTCAAACCTAGATCGGCTTACTTCTTCTTCCTCCAGTAATTCAGTGTCTCCTGCATCTGTAATAATTACTTTATCTAGCATCTGACGAACGATNACCTCGATGTGCTTATCGTTGATTCGTTCACCTTGGGACCTGTACACAGACTGGACCTCGTCGATTAAGTAAGCCTGAACTTCCTCTAGGCCTTTTGAGTCTAATATATCATGTGGATTAATAGAACCACCAGTCAAGNGGTCTCCTGTTTTAACTTCATCACCTTCATCAACTAGTAGATACTTGCCAACAGGAATACGTGCTGGCTTACTTTCTACACCAGTTTCGGGGTTAATGATTTTTAGAATATGCATCCCACGACTGATACCTTGGATTTCAACAACACCATCAATTTCAGCCATAAAAGCCGCGTCTTTAGGTTTACGGGCCTCGAATAGTTCAGTGATACGAGGCANCCCGCTAACAATGTCGCTACTCTTAGCTGCTTCTTTAGGCAAACGAGCTAAAGTAGACCCTTCGGTTACCAAATCACCGTCAGCCACGGACAAGTGGGCACCAACTGGCATCAAGTAACTACTCAGAGATTCCCCATCTTTAGTCCGAATTTCGATTCTAGGTGGTGAATCACCTTTGTATTCACTAATAACTCGTTCAGCTAAGCCACTGGTTTTATCTTCGCGAAAAGTTCTACCTTCAACAATATTATCAAAAGATACCAAACCTGTTTGCTTTGTTAATATTGGAATTCGATAAGGATCAAATTCAGAAAGCGGCTGTTTGACTTCAACAATATCCCCATCATTAACAAACAACCGGCTACCTACAGGTAAACTGTGCCTTTCCAAAATCTCACCTGTTTTTGAATGACGAATCTGGAGTTCCGCATTTTGTTTGGAAACAACGATACGCTCGCGATCCGAATTTGTAATCTCATTAACCGAACTGTCGTGTTCGTCAGACTCTATGAGGCGATCAATGAAGTCGACACTAGAGTAGAATACCTTGCCCGCATTACTGGCCGTCACTTTTGACTCAATTACATCACCTGTAGCTGTTCCACCTGTATGGAAAGTCCTCATGGTTAATTGAGTGCC
This sequence comes from Candidatus Poribacteria bacterium, assembly GCA_002729015.1. Next base: position 83,907 of record PBVO01000094.1, on the reverse strand, counting down.
TGGTTCTCCGATAGATTGGGCANCAATAATGCCGACTGCTTCCCCTTGGTCCACAGGCTGGCCCGTTGATAGGTCTGCGCCGTAACACTTAGCACAAATACCTTGAGGAGATTCACAACTCAAAGCAGATCGAACTGCGATCTTTGTGTATCCCAAATCTTCGATTTTTTCTGCTACATGTCGACCGATTAGTTGGTCTTGTGTTACAACAACTTGGCCTTTTTCATCTACAATCTTTGTCGAAATAATACGATCGGTTTCTTGATCGATAACCCCCGCAAAGGTTCTACCAAAAATCTGAGCTGAAATTTTGATGTCTGCTTCTTCGGTTGCTGACTTGGCAATATAGCCACTGGTATAACAGTCATCTATTGTAATCATCACGTCTTGGGCCACATCGACTAATTTCCGTGTCAAATAACCGCTACTGGCGGTCTTAATAGCAGTATCTGCTAATCCTTTGCGAGCCCCATGCGTAGAAGTAAAATACTCTAATACCGATAATCCTTCTCTGAAACATGATTCAATAGGGTGTTCAATAATTTCGCCAGATGGTTTTGCCATCAATCCTCTTAGTCCACTGATTTGACGAAGAGATGCTTTTTTACTCCTAGCACCTGAGTCGGCCATAATATGGATAGGGTTGAAACCTTCGATTTCGTCTTGGCGTCCTTTCTCTAGACCAACAAAAAGGGCTTTTTCAATCTGATCAATACGATCTAGCCAAACATTAATAATTTTATTATATCGCTCGCCAGGGCTGATCTCGCCTTGGCTGAAGTCAGCCTCAATCTCGTCAACTTGCTGCCAAGCTTGCTGAATTAGCGTTTTCTTTTCTTCTGGAACTATCAAATCATTGATACCAATCGATATTCCAGACAAAGTAGCGTAATGAAAACCCAACTGCTTCACTTCGTGTAAAAATTCAACTGTACGTCGATTACCGAGTTCTTCAAAACAACGAGANACTAAATCTGACAAGTCGCCAGCATGCATTTCTCTATTAATAAAAGGCACACTGACAGCAGTATCTTTATCAGTAAAAGTCAATTCATCAGGGACAATCTGNTTAAAAATGACACGTCCTACCGTAGTTCGTATTGGTTTTCCATTAGTTTCCTCAAAATGCAAGTCAATCGGNTCATGTAAGTGTAACTGATCATTGCCATGAGCCAGAAGGATTTCGTCTTGGCATCTGAAATGCTTAGGCTGACTCAATTTCAACTTAGCCTCCGGTCGATCCCAATCTAGTTCAGGAATACTTTTAGTGAGGAAGCTACAACCTAAAACGATATCNAGTTCAGGAACGGCGATTGGTTCACCATGCGCTGGTTTAAGTATATTTCGAGTTGCCATCATTAACAGTTTGGCCTCAACTTGTGCTTCTGGGCCAAGAGGTACATGCACGGCCATCTGNTCTCCATCAAAGTCCGCGTTAAAAGCGCTACAAACTAAGGGATGAATTCGAATAGCTCTACCTTCTACTAGCTGTGGCTCAAAAGCTTGGATGCCCAGACGGTGGAGCGTAGGTGCACGATTCAGTAAGACAGGATGATCTTGTATCACTTCTTCTAGAACATCCCAAACTTCTGGTTCGATTTTTTCCGTCATACTTTTTGCTTTCTTGATTGTTGGAGCATAACCACGGTCTTGCAGTTTACGAATGATGAATGGTTTGAATAACTCAATTGCCATTTCCTTGGGCANACCACACTGATGNAATTCCAATTCTGGGCCGACAACAATCACACTTCGACCAGAGTAGTCAACCCGTTTCCCTAAAAGGTTTTGACGGAAACGGCCAACCTTACCTTTTAACATGTCAGACAATGACTTAAGCGGTCGTGTTCCTGGGCCACGCACAGTCCGGCCATGCTTCCCATTNTCGAGTAAGGCATCAACGGCTTCTTGCAGCATNCGTTTTTCGTTACGAATAATTATTTCTGGNGCTTTTAGATCCATTAGTCGCTTCAACCGATTATTACGGTTGATTACTCGACGGTATAAATCATTCAAGTCGCTCGTAGCAAATCGGCCACCATCGAGAGCCACCAATGGACGGAGATCTGGAGGGACAACTGGAATGGCGGTTAGAATAAGCCACTCCGGCTTGTTGCCTGATTTTATGAAACCATTAACTAACTGTAGCCGCTTGGTCAGTTTTTTAGCTTTCTGTTTGCTGCCAGTCTCGTCTAATTCGATTTTTAAACTTTTTGCTTCTTCCGTTAGATCAATAGAAGACAAGAGTTCCTGGACAGCTGAGGCTCCCATATCAGCGCGCCAACCAGTTGGGTAAAGCTCTTTATATTTCCTATATTCTTCGTCAGANGAGATGATTTGTTTAATTCTAGGAGGTTCAGTTTGTTCACCAGTTTCTTCATTTATAATAGGTACTAAAGTGTCATCCGATTCTAAGACGATGTAAGATTCGAAATAAAGAACNCGTTCGACCTCACGGAGAGTTAAATCCAGGAAAAGACCAATTCTTGAAGGTAATCCTTTGAAAAACCATACATGGGACACTGGAGCGGCTAAATCTATGTATCCCATTCGCTCACGCCTAACTTTCTGCTGAGTAACTTCAACACCACAACGATCACAAATCGTACCGCGATGTTTAATCCTTTTATANTTTCCACATTGGCATTCCCAATCTTTTGTAGGCCCAAAAATGACTTCACAGAAAAGGCCATCTTTCTCTGGTCGGAAAGTTCGGTAATTAATCGTTTCAGGCTTCTTAACTTCTCCGCAAGAACAATCAGGTACAGGATTCAGTCCAGTATCACCTGTTATGTGTCGGCACGAAGTTCTCTTAGCCCAAGATTTAATCATTTCTGGGGAAGCAATACTTATAGAAATGGTGTCAAAGTCGTTCAAATTAGAGGAGTTAACTGTGCTCAATTTCTATCCCTCCGAGAGTTGATTAGATGTGTACTATGTTGATTAATGGCCGNCCAAAAACTTTCAAANNCGACATCATCCCCAGNCAAATAATCATTTTTATTTGCTTGGAAATGATGTCGAAAGTTATTGATTTAGATATAAAAATTAGTTTGATGGATCGGCAGTAATTTGTGGTTGTGTTTGATCTAAAGAGACATCAAGCCCAAGACTTTGAAGTTCCTTTACTAGAACATTAAACGACTCTGGTGTGCCAGGAGGCGGAGCATTATGGCCTTTCACAATAGTTTCGTACATCTTACTTCGACCATTAACATCGTCTGATTTTACAGTTAAAAGCTCTTGTAATGTGTAAGCTGCGCCGTAAGCTTCTAAAGCCCAGACTTCCATTTCACCCAACCTCTGGCCGCCTTGTTGTGCTTTTCCACCTAAAGGTTGCTGGGTTACTAAAGAGTATGGTCCTGTGCTCCGAGCGTGCAATTTGTCGTCGACAAGATGGTTTAATTTCAGCATATAAGAATAACCAACAGTTGCCTCTTGATGGAAGGGTTCACCTGTCCGACCATCGTAAAGCGTGGTTTTCCCAGTTTTTGGGAGTTTTGCTTTTTGCAAATACTCTCGAATNTCGTCTTCTGTCGCTCCATCAAAAACAGGAGTCGCAACCCTCAAGCCTAACTTTCCTACAGCCCAACCCAAGTGAGTTTCTAGGATCTGTCCTACATTCATTCGTGAAGGTACTCCCANCGGGTTCAATGCAATGTCAATAGGCGTTCCGTCGGCCAGGTATGGCATATCTTCAGCTGGCAAAATCTTTGAAATAACCCCTTTATTACCGTGTCGTCCTGCCATTTTATCCCCAACTGAAATTTTTCGCTGGGTAGCTACGTAAACTTTGACAAGCTTAATGACACCTGGCTTTAGCTCGTCGCCCTTTTGGATTTTCTGAATACGCTCACTTCGTTCCGAAACGTGAGCATTGATACGTAATTGAGCGAGTTGACGTATTTGCTGAACCTGATCCATTGCATCTTGGTCTTCAACAAAAACCTGATCTAAAACGTGTCCATTTTCCGATAATAATTCATCGGTTAGNGTGTCACCAGATTTAGCTATAATTTTGTCACCATCACGTAAATTACTGACTAAAACTTGCCCGTTTAAAATGGAANCAATCTCTTGATTCTTGCGTTGGCTAATCAATTGGCAGTTGCGAGAACAANTCAGTTCGGCTTCTTTGATCTTAGAGCTTTCACGTAGTTCAGTTTGGCGGTCTTTTTCTTTTTCTTTTCTAGAAAAAACCTTTACGTCAATAACCGTACCCTCGACACCTGGTTTAGCGTAGGAAGATGCGTCCTTAACTTCGCCGACTTTCTCACCAAAAATTGCTCGCAGTAGTTTCTCTTCTGGACCTAGGTCGCTCTCACCCTTTGGTGTGACTTTCCCAACCAAAATGGTACCTGGCTCGACTTTTGATCCAACTTGGATGATTCCCTCATCGTCTAATTGGCTCAATGCTTCCTCAGATAAATTGGGAATATCTCGAGTGATTTCTTCTTTTCCCATTTTTGTTTCGCGAGCTTCCACTTCAAACTCGTTTATGTGAATGGACGTATAAACATCATCCTTNACAAGTCTTTCGCTGATCAAGATTGCATCTTCAAAATTGTATCCTTCCCAGGGTAAGAAAGCTACCAAAGCATTATTGCCTAATGCTAACTCACCACCTTCAGTAGATGCTCCATCTGCGATTACTTGTCCTGCCTCAACATGGTCCCCGGCAGATACCAGAGGCCTTTGATGTATACATGTATCATTATTTGATCTTTTGAAATTCTGCAACCGATATATATCATATCCCATTTCAGAAGAGGATTGTTCACCACCTTCAACACGAGNCGTATCATCTGTCCGAATTATNATTTCTGATGCTGAAACACGATCAACGATTCCGTCATTTTTTGCTAATACTACAGCACTTGAATCACGAGCAGCTTTAGCTTCCATTCCTGTCCCGACATAAGGAGCTTCAGGTTTAATTAATGGTACAGACTGACGCTGCATGTTACTTCCCATGAGGGCTCGATTGGCATCATCATGCTCCAAGAATGGGATAAGAGCGGCTGAAACACCAACGATCTGTTTGGGTGAAACATCAATGTAGTCAACATCACTAGGAGCNACACGCGTGAAGTCTCCTCTTTTTCGAGTCATCAATGTGCCACCTTTCCCGTCTGGCAGGAGGTTGCTTTTCTCATCAACATTACTATTGGCTTGAGCAACAGTATATCGATCCTCTTCTTCCGCAGTTAAATAACTAATCTGATCGCTCACTTGACCGTCCACTACTTTCCGGTAGGGAGTCTCCAAGAAGCCGTAATCATTAATGCGAGCAAATGTCCCTAATGAAACTATTAAACCAACAGATGGCCCTTCTGGGGTTTCGATCGGGCAAATTCGACCGTAGTGAGTCCTATGAACATCACGGACTTCATATGTTGCTCGTTCTCGATGCAATCCACCAGGACCCAATGCGCTCAATCGACGTTTATGCGTTAGTTCATCTANCGGATTGATTTGTTGCATGAACTGAGANAATTGGCTTGAACCAAAGAAATCTTTTAAAGACGCTGATAAAGGTTTAGGGTTAACCAAGTCTAATGGCGTCATGGTGTCCCCTTCTTTACTCTGCTTAACCGTTATTTTCTCACGAGTAGCACGTGCAACGCGAAGCATGCCGACACGGACTTGATTCATCAGTAATTCACCGACTGCTCGAACACGTCGATTCCCTAAGTGGTCGATATCATCTAATGAAGCAACACCGTTTTGAACATCCAATAGATGCTTCAAGGTTGCAGTTANATCTTCTTTCCTAAGGTAAGGTTCGCTGGGTAGTATTTCCTTTGCTGCTTGTTGCAAANCTTCAGTGACCTCTTGTCCTGCAAGCGCCAAAACTTCACCGTCATTGCCCTTCAGGTCTCTTGACAAAGGTTCACCAATCTTACCAAGCCCTGAGTAGTATGAAGCAATATGATTGAATTTCTGATTAAGCTTATAGCGACCAACATCAGCAAGGTCATAACGTANCGGGTCAAAAAACAGCTTCTCAAATCGATTTTTNGCACTTTCTATGGTTGGNGGGTCTCCAGGTTGTATTTTCCGGAATATCTCGACAAGAGCTTGATCTTTGATATTTCCTTCTGTATAAGGTGCTGATTGTCGATCTTTCTCAATCGTATTACGCAGGAAACGAGTCGCTTCTGACTCGTATGGAGTTAAGACTTCCACTGAGGTTATGCCCGCCTGACTCAATACTTCCAAATCTGTTTCAGCAAACTCGCTACATGATTCATACAGGATCTCACCTGTCTCACGGTCTATTAGTGTGCCAATTGAAATCCGACCAACTAAATTGCCCCCAACAGGAACCTTCTCTGTTTCTCCCACGTACAATCGCATGATATCTTCATCTGTTTCCCAGCCTAAAGCTCTCAGTAAAACGGTGGCAAACATTTTTTTCTTGCGATCTAACCGAACGTAAATCAAATCCTTAATATCAAATTCAAACTCAATCCAGGCCCCACGNTAAGGAATNATAGCGGCTTTCAGTAANTTGTGGCCACCGCTATGTGTNTCCTCTTTGAACGTTGCNCTNGGTGANCGGTGTAGNTGGTTTACAATAACNCGNTCACTACCATTTATAATAAAAGTGCCTTGCTCAGTCATCAGAGGTATTTCGCCCATATAAACCTCTGACTCNATGATTTCGCTTGGTNCTTCTTCTTCTTTNTTTTGANGTCGNANCTGAAAGGTGATTTTNAGAGGGACCGCATAGCTAAAGCCGCGNGCTTGACATTCTTCAATGTCGTACTTGGGATCACCAAGTGTGTAACTAACAAAATCTATACTGGAGGCTTCTGCAAAGTCAGTAATTGGAAAAACTTCTCGTAAGACTGATTGCAGGCCAATATTTTTGCGTTCACCTGGTGGCACGCCCCTTTGCAAGAAATCTCGGTAGGATTTTCGCTGGATTTCGATTAGGTCAGGCAGGTCTTCAACTTCTCGAATTTTAGAAAACGATATCCTGTCTTGTTTGCTAAGGCTCACCGGGTTGGGCATACTATCTCCCTCTTTGCGTATGTGCACTACACTCGTATTTGGTTGGAGTTTAGTTGTAGAAAACAGATAAAGCTAAACGGCTCATTATACCATGATACCCCCTGGCTGTCAAACCCATTCTCAGGTGTAACAGCCTTTCTATTATGCGACCGATTTAAAAAATGCGAACAGGCACGAAACTAAGGATATATTCATACCGACATTTTGGTCCATTTGTTGTTCAGTCTTGGTAAGCTATATTAATTTGGCGAAGTCGATTTCCAACAAGAAAAGCTTAAGTCGTTGACCGTGTCGAAAGCCACAACGGCTAACAGGTCGCAATCTTCGGAAAAATAGTTTTCAGGATTAACAACTGTCCTAGCTAATCTGCCACAAAAAAGTGAACATAAGTGAGGTAAACCGAAATCAGAAAAAGGCCAGTTGCCGGACGGAACAGGCAACTGGCCTTTTTCTGGATAATGTATCTCGGATCAAACGTTTTTAGTACATGCCGCCCATGTCCCCGCCGCCCGGAGGCATGGCCGGAGGTGGGTCTTTCTCTGGTATGTCTGCTACTAACGCTTCAGTCGTTAGCATCAAGCCTGCGATACTAGAAGCATTCTGTAGAGCAACGCGGACAACCTTGGTTGGGTCGATCACGCCTGCATCGTACATGTCGCCGTATTCATCTTTTAATGCATTGTACCCAGTACTATCACCTTCTTCTTTGACTTTGGCGATTACGACAGAGTCTTCTTGGCCGGCATTCTTAGCAATCTGGCGTAATGGTTCTTCCAAAGCTCGTCGAATAATATCTGTGCCTACTTCCTCAGTCGCATCCTCTAGATTTAAATCATCCAAGGCAGATATAGCTCTCACTAAAGCCACACCACCACCAGGGACAATCCCCTCTTCAACTGCAGCTCTGGTCGCGTGCATGGCATCTTCAACACGAGCCTTTTTCTCTTTCATTTCGACTTCAGTAGCTGCACCAACATTGATGACTGCAACGCCACCAGACAACTTAGCTAGGCGTTCCTGCAACTTTTCACGATCATAGTCAGAAGTTGTCTCTTCAATCTGGCGACGAATTTGTGAAATTCTGCCTTGGATTGATTCTCTACTACCGGCACCCTCGACAACGGTGGTATTATCTTTGTCGATTACTATTCGTTTAGCAACACCTAAGTCGCTTACGGAAAGGTTCTCCAACTTGATGCCAAGGTCTTCTGAAATCATACGGCCATTAGTTAAAACTGCAATGTCTTCCAGCATAGCTTTGCGACGATCACCATAACCAGGCGCTTTAACCGCTGCGGCTCGAATAGTTCCTCGGATGCGATTGACAACCAAGGTTGCTAGAGCTTCTCCCTCCACATCTTCAGCGATGATAAGGAGTTGCTTGCCTTGCTGTGCCACCTTTTCGAGGACAGGAACAAGGTCTTTCAGTGAACTGATTTTCTTTTCATGGATTAGGATATAAGCATCTTCAAGTACAGCTTCCATCCGATCAGAATCAGTTACAAAGTAAGGCGATAAATAACCTCGGTCGAATTGCATACCTTCTACAACGTCAAGGTTGGTGTCAAGGCTTTTGGCTTCTTCTACGGTTATAACCCCGTCTTTCCCAACTTTTTCTATAGCATCTGCGATCAAATCCCCAATGCCGTTATCATTATTGGCAGATATGGCTGCAACTTGGGCGATTTCATCCTTACCTTCCGATGGTCGACTTATGGTCGCAAGCTTTCCTACGACCGAATCAACGGCCTTTTCAATCCCACGTTTGAGCGCCATAGGATTATGTCCTGCAGCCACATTTTTGAGCCCTTCTCGGTAGATGGACTGTCCTAAGATAGTAGCCGTGGTTGTCCCATCTCCAGCTACATCACTTGTTTTAGATGCAACCTCCTTAACCATTTGGGCGCCCATATTTTCATAAGCATCTTCCAATTCAATCTCTTTGGCAACGGTGACTCCATCCTTGGTTATGGTCGGAGCACCGAATTTTTTGTCAATGACCACATTTCGGCCTTTCGGGCCAAGCGTTACTTTGACTGCATTAGCTAACGAGTCAACACCACGTTTAATCGCATTCCGTGCATCTTCGTCGAATGTCAGTTGTTTTGCTGCCATTTATTTAATTCTCCTTAATTGTTTCAAAGATTCAGTTACGAGCCGATCTTGGCTAGGATATCATCTTCACGCAAGATCAAGTATTCTTCACCTTCGTATTCGACTTCGGTCCCAGCAAATTTACCAAACAATACTTTGTCCCCAGCTGAAACGTTGAGCGCTTGACGGGTTCCGTCATCTAGTAAACGTCCGTCTCCAACAGATACGACTTCACCTTCTTGTGGTTTCTCTTTAGCAGTATCAGGAATTATGATCCCGCCACTGGTTGTCTGTTCATCTTCGTTAGGTCGTTTGACCAAAACGCGATCACCAAGTGGTGTTAATGCCATTGAATTTTCTCCTATGATTATGATTGTTATTGCTGCAGTTATACTCCACAGCCTGTTGACGGGCTCGTATATTCTATTGTCTTATAACAAGCCTAACTCTATACAGGTTTTGTCTCGATCTGAAAAGCATGCAGGGATGGGTGTCAAATAGTCCCCCTTAAGCTCAACCAAACGAGCGTGCCTATTTTACACCCCAACCATTTGGACTTCAAGTCAATTTTCGATGTGGATGACTCGTTTTAAGTTCGCTGATTCATAGGCAGCAGAAATGATTTGGTTATTACGCACACCATCTAAACCTGTAACGATAGGATAGTCTTCCCCAACAACACAGCGAAAAAAGTGCTCAAACTGTTGTTGAAATAGATCCTCGAATTGTGATTCGATAATATCAATTTGGCCCTTAGTCTCTCGTCTGATTTTCCATCCATTTTCATTGTAAACGATAACTGAACCGTCAGTTCCATATATTTCTAGGACTTGGGGGGATAGTTGTGCCGCAAAGCTCGTCTCTGTAATAGCTTGTACACCATTTTCGAATTGTAGCATCACTAGGCCAGTTTCTTCGACTGGGTAGCTATAGACAAAATCAGAACAAAAAGCGCTGACATCAGCGACCTCCCCGAAAAACCAGCGCAACAAATCAATACTATGCGCGCCTAAATCCATGATGCTACCACCACCACTCTTGGCGGGGTCGATATGCCAGTCATCACGATTTTTGGGAGCATTTTTCATGAATGGCATACGGGCGTAAATAACCGTACCAAAACAATCTTCAATCAACCATTGGCGGACTTTCTGAAAACAAGAATGAAAACGGAACAAAAAACAAATCTGAAGGTTAACACCGTTCGATTTACAAGCATCAACNATCTTTTGAGATTGGTCTTGATNAAGAGANAACGGCTTATCACATAAGATGTGAAGACCTTTTTCGGCCGCAGCAATCGCTTGCTGCGCATGAAGAAAAACTGGAGTGGCAATGTAAACCGCATCCAACTCTGGGTCAGCAAGGAGATCGTTCATATCAGTATAGGAGACCGCTGCCCCAAACCGTTCAGCCAAGAGTTGACCGCGTTTTGGATCTCGAGATAAAATCGCATGTAATTCATTTTTTGAGGTTTTTTGCATGGCAGGTATAGAACGCCTCTGAGCAACACTACCAGCACCTATGACTCCCCATTTCAAATTATCCATAAAAATTATTCCCCTTTAAAAACCAAGCAACTTGACCTCCAATTGTAGATCAATTCCGAATTTATCTTTCACGGTTNACTGAATTACCTCAACTAATTCTAAAACATCTCTTGAGGTCGCGTAACCATGGTTAATAATAAAATTAGCATGCATAGTTGAAACTTCAGCTCCACCAACTTTGGTACCTTTTAATCCACAGTGGTCAATTAACCAACCTGCGGAATAACCATCTGGGTTTTTGAACATACAACCTGCGTTACCTGAGACAAAAGGTTGAGTTTGAACTTTCTTCTGATAGAAGTCTTTCATCTTTTTTGTTACTTGATGGGGCTCGGAATATACTAGTTTTAACACTGCTTGAATAACACAAAAAAAGTTATCAAGTTTGCTTTTCCGATATTCAAATTGTGCCTGTTGTGCTGTTANATCGACGATTTCTCCATGATTAGTGACTACTCGTATATTCTGGATAATCTGGCTAAAATCACTATCCCATGCCCCCGCATTCATGACCAACCCACCACCAACTGACCCTGGGATACCAAGAGCAAACTCAACTCCACTCAATCCATGTCGGGCGGCACTTTTGGCTAATTTCGCTTGTGAAGCGCCTGCTGCAGCATATACCAAGTCGTTCTCGACTGTTAATTGCCTAAGTTGCCCGGTTAATCGGATGACAATNCCTCTGAAACCTGTGTCACTAACTAATAAATTTGAGCCCCTACCCAGAATAAAAGTATCCAATCCATAATCTGTCTTGAATTTTGCAATTTGAGTCAGTAAGTCAACTTGATTTATTTCCAGATAAATAGAAGCATTACCACCAATCCCAAAGTAGGTCTCTCGACTCAGAGGATAATCAAAGTATAGGGTTGAATTTGGGTAGGATTTACAAAGTTGTAAAAGATCTGACCGCCAAATTTCTGGTTTTTGAATCACTTCCATAATCTTTTGTGTAGCTCAATGCAAATGTGCTATTATTGGCAATCATAGCAAAATAGTGCGTACAGATGCAACACGGTATTCATATTTGTACAGTAGTGCTAGTCGAATACTTATGACTAAAAAGGAGGTAGGTCTGTGCCAACTAGGATAGGAATTGTAGGGGCTTCCGGTTATACTAGTAGTGAGTTGATGCGGCTATTGGTGCAACATCCATCTGGTTTTGAACTAGCNCTAGTTACTTCTGAAACATATAGTGGCTATCGAGTTGATCAGATTTTACCTAACCTTAAAGGGTTCGTTGATCTTAGTTTTGAAACACTAGACATGAATCGACTAAAGGGTGAGGTCGATGTTGTTGTACTAGGTGTACCACATAAAGTGTCAATGAGCTTAGTACCAGAGATCTCGAACCAAGGTTTACGCATTGTCGATTTTAGTGCAGACTACAGATTGCGTGAAGAAGAAGTATATAACAAATGGTACCGTACAAATCATACTGATACCTTCCGTTTGAGTCATAGCGTTTACGGCCTGCCTGAGCGATATCGAGAACTAATCCGTTCTGCTCAGTTAGTTGCTAACCCTGGTTGCTATCCGACCGGATCAATTCTGGCATTGGCACCTTTAGTAAAAGAACATATTGTTGACACCACCACAATTATCATCGACTCTAAGTCGGGTATCTCCGGAGCAGGTAGTAAGCCTAAAGACATAACCCATTATTCGAATCGAGAATCAAACACGGTTACTTATGGCTTACCAACGCACAGACATACGCCAGAAATTGANCAAGAACTAAGGGTTATATCTGGGGCGGATATCGTAGTTACATTTGCGCCACATTTGGTGCCGATGACAAGAGGAATCTTGACAACTGCGTATGCCAAGCTTACATCGCCTATAACGACTGCTAGCCTTATAGATCGATATCGACAGACCTATCAGGATGAACCTTTCGTACGGGTGCTAAACGAAGGTGAATACCCACAAACTAAATCTGTTTTAGGTAGTAATTTCTGCCACATAGGTTTGGTTGTTGATCCTCGAACGCAACGGGTAGTTGTCATGTCGGCAATTGATAATATAATGAAGGGTGCCGCCGGCGCTGTTGTTCAAAACCTTAACCTAATGTATGGACTGAATGAAAAAACTGGTCTGATGTACCCAGGCATGATGCCTTAGAACAGATTTAATTAGCTAAAAAAAATTGATGGAGTCTTGATGTCAGAAGAAATACAGCAGACAAACTATAAAGGACTATTACAACAGTACTGCCTGGTACGTTACCCATCGCCACCCGTGTACGAGACTCGACAAGTTTCATCAACTGACGACGGTCGCCCGCCAAAATGGTTGGTAAGTATACAATATTCCAAGGAGGTTTTTGAAGTTTCAAAACCGATAGAAGGAAACAAGAAGTATGCTGAGCAAGAAGCTGCCAGACAATTAATGGAAAAACTGGATTCTAAACAAACGGAGTTTCTAGCAGGAAAGGAAACTCCCAATATTCAAGAGGAATCAAGTGTTCGGCCCATTTCTGAAGGACCCCCAATTTCTGTTCCATCGGAAATAGTTGCGGCAGCATTACAGATAGCAAGCCAACGATTATGTGCCTTGCCCAACACACGTCAGGGGTCTTATCGACGAAGCAATCACGATGACTTTACCAAACAAATTGGAGAACTAACTATCAAAATAGTTCGTTCAATAGTCGATGCAGCTGGTGAAAAAAATCAGGTGGATTTTGGTCAAAAGACCTTGAATCTAGGCAAAAACGACTCATTTACAACATAGCTATATTCATTGGTCGACTTATTTAGAAGAACCCANCGCGCGATTCTTTCTGGACAACAGGTCTCCGTCTTTGGCCTTGGTCGTAGTGGAGTAGCTGTAACAAAGCTATTAATTAGATNAGGTGCAAATATCCTTGGAACTGATAATCGACCTGCTGATGTCCTGCAGCCTATCGTTGATAGTCTGAATGATTTTGCTTTATCCAAAGAGGCTACAGTNGACTTCATTTTGGGGGGACACAATGATGATTGTATCAATAAAGCTGATTTGATCATAGTTTCACCTGGAGTTGCAGTNAATCAACTTCCAATCCTGAGAAGAGCGATAGAAAAAGGAATTCCAATACTCAGTGAGTTGGAGGTTGCCAGTTTNGTCTGCTTGGCTCCTATTATTGCTATTACCGGTACAAAAGGAAAAACTACTACAGCAATATTAACTGCTGAGATTTTAAAAAAAGGCAACTTCAGACGAGTCTGCCTAGCTGGTAACATTGGTCAACCATTATCCAGTTTCGCATTGGGTCTAACATCGGAAGATGTGGTGGTAACTGAAGTGAGTAGCTTTCAGCTAGAGATGACCCATCGNTTNCGTCCTGCTATTAGTGCTATTTTAAACCTATCTCCTGATCACTTAGATCGCCACGGNAGCTTTGCCCTTTACCAACAAGCCAAGAACAAAATTTACGCTAACCAAACTAGAGACGATTGGAGCATTCTAAATGCTGATGACCCATATACTGATAGTTTAGTAAGTTCGAAAANAATAAATGCGAGGACAATTTTATTTTCACTGACTGATCATAGAAATGACCGGATCCGCGCATACCAGCAAGACGGAATCATTTATCTGAAAGATCATAATTCCAGAAAATTTGTTGCTGAATATGCGTCCACAAATTTACAAGGACAGCACAACTTAGCTAATATATTAGCCTCAGTCAACATTGGAAAAATTTGTGGTGTCTCAATTCAAAGCATAAGACAATCGCTTCAAGTTTTTGACGCATCTACCCATTTACCATTACAACATGCATTTCAACAGGTCTCATCAATTAATCGAATCCGTTTCATTGATGATTCAAAGGCAACCAACGTGGCTGCAACAAAAGCTGCTTTAGAATCTNTNCCTAGTATTCAAAAACACACAATTCTCATTATGGGAGGTTACGACAAAGGGAACGACTATTCACCACTAGTCCAGCTTATCAAATTAAGGGTCAAAGTCTTAATTTTGTTAGGTGAAAACACAGAAATTATTCGAAACGTCCTCTCACAACATGTCGTTACTGTTGGCGTGCGCACAATGGATTCAGCTGTCCAAAAAGCATATAAATATGCGCGTCCCGGCGATATAATCTTGCTTTCACCTGCTAATGCGAGTTTCGATATGTTTTCAGATTACAAAGCCCGTGGTCAAGCATTTCAAACAGCGATCAATAATTTAAAAAATACTAATGAAGACTAGTTCTATTCGTTGATGTTAGATTAATTGTGTCCGAATCGAAGAAATCAACTTTTGACCATCAGTTGCTTTTTATTGCCATTTGTCTAGTTGCTTTTGGTTTGGTAATGAACTTCAGCAATGGAAACCCAGTCCGGTCTATTCAACAATTAAAGGCTGTTGGCTTCGGCTTAGTCGGTTTTTGTTTCGTTTACCTTATACCGCTGTATTTATACCAAAAATATGCTTATCATTTGTTATTCATTACAGTGATATCTCTTGTGTTGGTTTTCACACCAGTTGGTCATGAAGTCGTTTCTCAAAATCACAACCAGACATTCCATCGTTGGATTAAAGTTGGTGCTTTTCAGTTTCAGCCAGTAGAGTTAGCTAAGTTGGGCTTCATCATCTATATGGCCCATTTTCTCGTGATAAAGCAGGAACAGATTCATAGCCTGCATCGTGGGATTTTTCCGTTTCTCTCAGTGTTAGGTATTATATTTTTGTTGTTGGTGCTTCAACCAGACTTTGGTTCCGCAGTTTTGATTAGTCTGATAGCTCTCGGCTTGTTGTGGGTAGGAGGCGCTAGACTCACCCAAATTTTGTTAGTATTTTTTGTCGCTATTCTCTTAATTTATGGCTGGATACAAAACGATAGCTACAAAATGGAACGCTTGACTAACTTTATACAAGCGAAAGGGTCAGTTTTCGGTACTCATTACCAACTTGAACAATCTCTAAATGCTATAGCTTCCGGTGGTATATTTGGAAGCGGTATTGGGAATAGTATCTATAAACTTGGCCGATTACCCTACGCCCACACTGATTTTGTATTTTCTGTAGTTTCCGAAGAACTTGGACTATTTGGAGCGATAAGCCTAATTGGACTTTATATGTTACTGGTCTGGAGGGGAATTCAAATTGCACTTCGAGTTGGTAGAGTAGATAATCCCATCACATACAAGCTGAGTCAATCGATACTCACTGATTTTTGTCCAAGCAATCTTGCTAGGTTTGGGAGTTTGATTGCTCTTGGTATTACCGCTCAATTAGGACTCCAAGCATTCATCAATATTGGAGTCGCCCTTGGCGCGTTGCCTACAAAGGGCATAACCCTACCCTTTATTAGTTATGGTGGATCTTCTCTAATGATGAGTATTATTAATATTGGTATTTTACTGAATATCTCCAAATTATCATCAACTGAGGGTATATCCTCCCCAAATGTACTCGTATAGTGGAAAAATACCGGTTGATATCGTTGTTTCTGGCGGTGGAACAGGAGGTCATATATATCCAGCCATTTCCATTGCTGAAACACTAAAACAAATTGTTCCAGAATTACGAATTGCTTTCATTGGAAATGTAAGTGGGCCAGAAGCAAGGTTAATTCCTCAATGTGGATTTCCCTTTCACCCAATTTCGGTATCCGGTTTTCCTCGTTACTGGACATGGCAGTGGGGTCGAGTTATACTGAAATTAGCTACCAGTTTAGTTCAGACCTTTAAATTATTCCAAAAGCTAAAACCAAAAATCGTGATTGGAACTGGCGGTTATGTTTCCGGCCCCGTTCTTTTAGTTGCTCGCCTAAAGCAAATCCCCATCATTTTACAAGAACAAAATGCAATTCCTGGCTTGACCAACCGATTCATGGCCCATTTCGTAAAGGTAGCCTACTTAGGTTTACCAACTGCGCGGCCACATTTCCCTTCCATTGGAATAATAACTGGAAATCCGGTGCGGGCGGAAATAACAGATCCACCTAAAAAAAACGATAGGCTCTATCATAAATACGGTTTGTTGCCAAACCTGAAAACTATTTTTGTGATGGGAGGAAGCCAGGGAGCAACTGCTATTAATCAGATGGTAATGGAAACGATGAAAAAAATTTCGGGTTCCAATACCTTTGATGAGTTTCAGATAATTCACCAAACTGGGCAACGAGACTATGAGATAGTGAACGACTTCTACCGAAACCAGCCACATATATCAGCTTTAGCAAAACCTTATTTTAATCAAATTGAAGAAATCTATGCGTTGGCAGATTTGCTAATCTGCCGCGCTGGAGGCTCAACATTGTCAGAAATTACTGCTTTTGGCGTGCCAGCTGTATTGGTCCCACGTCCATCACGTGACAGGCACCAATACTATAATGCAAAAGTATTATCAAATGCACAAGCGGCAATTATTCAAAAACAAAGCAAAACAGATCCCAAAGAATTCTTAGAGACAATCCGCAACCTGTTGTCAGACGATGAATTACTACTTCAAATGAAGTCTAATAGTCTTCGGATAGGTAAACCAAACGCAAGTCAAGAAATTGCCCAATCTATCCTAGGACACATTGATTATTAAACCTGAATCGACTGGAATTATATTTGTTTTCTACATCGGCATCCAAAAATCACATATTTGATAAGGCAAGAAACATACATTTTGTAGGTATTGGTGGGGCGGGCCTCTGTAGCCTCGCTGAAATTATATATAGCTACGGATTTGTCGTCACTGGATCCGACAATCAACAAAACGAATCAACCCAGCGCTTATCTAACCTTGGATTAACTATTTTTTATGGACACCGAGCTGAGCATGTCGGCTCAGCTGATGTTTTAGTGGTTTCACCAGCTGTTCCTGACGAGAATGTCGAAGTTAAACGAGCTATGAGTTGCAGAATTCCTATAATTACTGGTGCTGAAATGCTTTCCGAAATTATGCGCTATCATTATAGTATTGCTATTGCAGGGACACATGGTAAAACAACTACCACAGCAATGACTGCGTCTGTATTAGAAAAGCTTGACCCCACTGTGATTGTCGGTGGTAAGATGATCGACATTGGAAGTCATGCTCGGATTGGAAAAAGTGACATTGTAGTTTGTGAGGCAGACGAAGCCTATGGATCAATCAAGTATTTTAGACCTAACCTTACTGTTGTTACGTCTATAGATGCCGATCATTTGGACTACTACCGAGATTTAGCTGATATATCCCACACTTTTCTTGAATTCATCAATAGGGTTCCTTTTTATAGTTCGTCAGTCCTCTGCTTAGATCAAAAGAACATTCAAAAACTTCTACCACAGGTACGAAAACCGTATATGACTTATGGCTTTCACCCCGAAGCTAATATTAGAGCAGAAAATATCCAGTTTGAATCAGACCAAAGCTCATTTACAGTTTATTCGTATGACTCCGAATTGGGACAAATTCGGCTTAATATGCCTGGCTTGCATAATATATCGAATGCTCTAGCAGCTATTTCAGTTGCCTTAACTATTTCCCCATCAATCGGTAGTATTCCATTTACGCAAATTCAGCATGCATTAGCCAGTTTTGGTGGAATCCATCGTAGATTCGAGGTTTTAGGAATAGCACGAGATATCCTTGTTGTAGATGACTACGCTCATAATCCTGCAAAACTACGTGCCGTTTTTAATGCCGCTAAAACTGGTTACAAACGTAGGGTCGTAGGTATAGTGCAACCACATCGCTACCAGCGAATACATTCGCTGTACAAGGAATTTTCTTCTGCTTTTTTTGATACAGATTTGCTTTTCATCACTCCAATCTACGGTATGACGGAACACCCACTCAATGGTATTTCCAGCGAAGATCTAGCTGAAGATATTAGGAAACAGGGGCATCGCAATGTCATATATATGCCAAATTTAGAAATTGAAGAAATCGTGGGACATCTTCGGCCCAATGATATTGTCATTACTGCAGGTGCAGGAGATATTTGGAAATTCAGCCATAAGTTACTCATTTATCTGAAACATAATAATGATTAATACCGAAATTAACGTTGATTTTTCGTTAACGACCAATAAGCAAAAGCCCAAGTCGAAAATAACCGAACTAGCCATAAAAGCCTTCATGTTATCATTCATAGTATTGTCAATTAGCCGATATACGTTTAATATATTAGACTTGGAGAAAATTTCAATTACTGGCAGCCGGCATTATTCTGAAAATGAAATCCTCCATGCTTCTGGCTTAGATCTAGATCAAGATAAAATGCTGGGAATCTCGTTACCTGAGCTCACAGAAAAAATAAAAACTACGCTAAGTTACATTAAGGATGTTCAGGTTTCAAAACACAATTTCGGTCGATCAGTAGACATATCGGTTACTGAGCGTCTGCCGTACGCTGCAGTAGAAATTTGGAAACAATCTGAAAAAGAGTTCCTTCTGGTAGATATCGACGGATATGTGTTAAAATGCTCAACTAATCCCGAGAAATTACCAGATATAAGTACGACTGACAGAACGAATTTGCTTGTCTTTCGGCTGATATTAGCGAAAATGAACTCAAGTAGTAGTCTACGTGAGGGAGAGCAACTGCCTGAATATGAACGAGATGGATTTTTAGTTTGTAAACGAGTTTTGGATGAAATTAGAAAACAAATTCCTGAGTTGGTTTCTCAAATTGGAATTATCACTCTTGAGTTAAGAGCAGGTTCAAATCCGATGATGCATCTTGATGAGCACAGTTGGTCAATCACTGTTAGTTGTGAAGATTTACCTCAGATTTGGCTATCAGTGGATCTTATCCAAAATGGGTTACAAAAGGTAGCAACTCTTATTCGGTCTAATCAAATGCATAACGCAACAAACCAAATGCTTAGTGGATATTTAGACGCAAGATTCGAGAACGTGTTATATTGGGGAGAAGAGGGAAATGGCAAGTGATGATATAGTTGTTGGTTTAGATATTGGTACTAGCAAAATTGCTACTATTATTGGCAATACTTGGCAGTCCGATCCCGAAAAAATCGAGATTGTTGGTGTAGGAAAATCGCCCTCTGAAGGGCTGAGAAAAGGCGTCGTTGTCGATATTGAAAAAACTACCGCATCGATTCGAGAATCTGTGAAAGAAGCTGAAACGATGGCTGGTGTCCAAGTAGGCTCAGTCTATGCAGGCATTGCAGGTGGTCATATCATGGGACACACTTCAGAAGGTGTTGTTGCAGTGGCGGGTGAAGGCCACGAAATTACTAAATCAGATGTAGACCGAGCCATCAATACTGCGAAAGCAACAGCAACCCCAGTTGACCGTGAAGTGATTCACGTCTTACCGCAGGACTTTTCGGTTGATGAACAGGAAGGTATTAAACATCCAATTGGTATGTCAGGGATTCGTCTTCAGGCTAATGTACACATTATTACTGGCGCTGTAGCTTCAGTACAGAACCTTCTCAAGAGCGTAAACAATGCAGGCTTATCGGTTGAGGACATAGTCTTGGAGCCGATAGCATCTGCAGATTCAATTTTGTCGATAGATGAAAAATCTGTTGGGGTGACTTTGGCCGATATGGGAGGTGGTACAACAGATATTGTAATCTATCAGGAGGATGCGCTACGTCATACAAAAGTGATCTCAGTTGGTGGTGATCACGTGACCAACGACATAGCTCAAGTCTTGCGAATGACTCCTTACGATGCAGAAATACTCAAAAGAAGAAAAGGCTGTGCCTTGGCAGATTTGATCGAGTCCCACGAAAAAATTCAACCACCAACGGTGAGCGGAATGCCTGCTACAGTTAATTCAAGCGGTAGGATGCAGAGACCTCGACTTATCGACCGACAACATCTAGCCGAAATAGTTCAATGTCGAATGGAAGAAACGTTGAATATCATCCATAACGAAATTGCTTCTTTTAAAGTATCAACACCAGCTGGTCTAGTACTCACAGGTGGTACATCTCTGATTTCAGGCTTACTGGAGTTGGCCCATGAGAGACTTCCTTACCCAGTAAGAATTGGTTATCCTAAGCCCTTGAAAGGACTAAGTGCACACGTTAACAGTCCAATTTTTGCCACGGGTGTTGGGCTGGTAATGTATGGTACGCGCATGAGACAGTCTACAGAAGGAGTAAGACAATTTATGAAACCAGGGGATAATTTATTTGAACAAATTCTTCAACGAATGAAGGTGTGGTTCAGTGAATATTTTTAGTTTGAGTAACGTAAATTTGAAAGACCGAAATTAACGAATTAGGATTCGCCGAACGGTATTTCGATCAATTCCCAACATTCGAGCGGTCTGCGACTGATTTTTATTTGTGTACTCGTATACCTTCCTTACATACCAATTCTCAAAAATCTTTCGAGCATCGTTATAAGGTTGAATTGTGAGTAGATGGTTTAGCTCCCCTAAATCTCCCTCAATTTTCTTTTGTTCTGTACCTATATTCCATTTTTCACTTTCTTCCTCTGTAAGAGCGAGTTCATCTACCGAAATTGATTGACTTTCAGAAAATATCATACTCCTTTGAACAACATCCATCAGTTCTCTCACGTTTCCATTCCAATTTTTCTTCTCTAAGAATTCGATTGCTGGCCTAGAAAATTGCTGATCAAGTTGGTATCGTTGACAGAAAATGTTACAGAAATGTTGTACAAGTAGACAAATATCCCCTTCCCGTTTTCGTAGACTGGGTAAATTAATAGGCAATGCACTCAAGCGAAAATATAGATCTTGGCGAAAAAGGCCATCCGTAATTGATTGCTTTAGGTCTCGATTAGTAGCCGCGATAACTCGTACATCGATAATCCGTTCTTGATTTTCGCCGATTCGCTTGATTTTTTTTTCTTGCAGAACTCTTAGTAAACGAGGTTGCATAGCCAATGGCATTTCACCAATTTCATCCAAGAATATCGTTCCACCTTTGGCTGCTTCAAATGCACCTAAGCGTTGGTTAGTCGCACCACTAAAAGCTCCTTTTCCATGTCCAAAAAGCTCGTCTTCTATCAAGCTTTCCGGAAATGCAGCACAATTCAAGGGCAAAAAAGGACGATCCGATCTCTTACTATGATAATGTATGGCCCGTGCCACAAGTTCTTTCCCAGTACCAGTCTCTCCTGTAATTAACGTTACAGGAACTGAATCCCCATCTGAGTCTATCTTTGCAATCCGTTCAATTTGGCTAAATATCTTTCGCATAGATGGAGAAATACCGACAATAATTTGTCCCGCAGCATAGGGAAGTCCACCAATTCGATCGATAGTTTTCTTTTTTTGTATCCGGATGGTTCTTTCCAATTGAAGTCGCTCATTAATAGCTTGAATACGGAACATGAGTGCATCCAAAAAGCCACTTCCCTTTTCGATAAAATCTGTTGCTCCCCTTCGTACAGCTTCTAAGGCGTTTTCTATTTCGCTATTACCGGTTACAACCACGACCTTACAATCGGGAAACTCTTTTCTAATATAAGATAAAAAAGATAAGCCTTCTAAATTTGATTGCTTTTCCTTCATAGAAATTGTGGACTGTAATTCACCCATCTCAAATGAAAGATCAAGCAAGACAATATCTGGATCAAATTTCGTGAGTTTTGGGATAGCTTCCGCTGGGTTAACAGCAGTCTCAAATACCATTTCAAGTGACGATAACTTACGTTGGTAATGCTGCCAAAAAGCTATTTCATCTTCAACAATCAAGATTTTAGTCTTCATTTTGACTCCATTTATTATCAGATTTCAGATGGACAATCCAGCCTTTTGTATCAGCAGGCCTGTATATTTTTTTTTCTGATTTGTCACTTCTCAAATACTTAGAGGTATGCCAAAGGCAAACTCGATCACCATCTGGCAACCAATGAATATTTGTCAGTCGTAGGTTCGTACGGGCAATTTGCCACTTGGAGCGGTTCTTTAGATCATAAATCCAGACTAACCATTGTACGCCCATACAATCAGAACGCTCCATAAAAACTAACCGAAGGTCGGTAGGGGACCAAGCTGGTGCGGTATGCTTGAAAACCTTCGTATCTAGTATTCGGTTGCTGTTGGTAACATGTAGACGTTTATCTAATACTGGGTCTAACTTCATAAGGCCAGTCTGCACATGAGACAAATAGGAGCCATCAGCTGACCACACTAGGTTTTGAATTCGGCGGCTTTGCGTTGAAATCGTCTGAAGTCGATGACCTGAAGTTGTATAAATCGCAACTTCTGATCGGCCCGTGACAAAATGATGACCATCAAGACCAAAAGCAATCCGTTTTCCATCCGGAGACCAAGCTGGTGGTGCCAAATAAGAAAATGAACTCAACTGTCCATTAATCGGAATACGGGCTATAGTCTGTAAACTACTACCGTCGATGTTGACCTGATACAAAATATCTTCGTTGTCTTTCCAACGACGAAAAGCAATCTGGTTTGCAACAGGAGAACATGCTGGTGCATCTCCTTTTGCAATCTTAATAAGCTCCTTGGTTATGGAATTAATAGCCCAAATGTAGCTTTGATTGTCTTCATAGGCCTCAAAGATAATCCACTTACTGTCTAATGACCAAGATAAATTTGGGTTGTAGAAATTCCCTTTGCATTGTTTATAAAACTGACGATTCGTAGTAGAAAAAGTCCACAGTTCGTTAGCTTGCCAATATTGCCCCGAAAGATTGGTCCTGCGCAGAAAAGTAATAGACTTACCATCTGGAGACCAATTTGGCATCTCTGCTCCATTTATTAAGGAGATCGATTCAATTTGCCCACAGATATCCATATTAAATTGAATCGATTCTTCACCTGAAAAACGGCCAACAGCATTGGCCTCAACCCAACCTGATTGACCGTTGGGTAACTGAATTTGACGAAATTGTTCGCGATCTTTATTTCCTTTTGGGTCAAGATTCACATTTTCTAGGATTGGTACAACTACACCATCATTTAACTCCGCAATGATTGATGATTGTTTTTTTGTATTTGTCGGTTCCTCTGGAAATCTATAAACAGGCGACGTATCTTGTACAATGGTACCAAGGATAGCCTCGGCTCCTGATGTATTTGTCGATTTTTTTTCAAGCTTTTTGACCGCGCCAAAAGCGTAGAGGTAGCCGTCGTAGGAGGTAGCATAAAGCATATTACCCGCGATAGCTGGAGCAGAATCGATATACCCATCTGTCTGGTAACGCCAAACGACATTTTGTTCCACTGGGTCAATCGCATAAAGCTGATTATCACGACTGCCAATGTAAACTGTACCATTAGCTATTACGGGGTAACTTTGACTGAATGGAATAAGATTTTTCCATTCGTCGATCCGATAAGCTGGTTGGCTTGGCATTAAGCGTCCATTATGGCAAATGAAGTCCGTATCGTTTATTTGAACTTGTCTGTTTACTTTCCGCAATAATCTACCCGTTGCTGCCTGTAACAGGTAAATTGTATTATTATAACTACCCACATAAACTGTCCCATCTTCAACTAAAATTGGCCCATTAACCCAGTTTTGAACTTTGAATCTCCAAACTTCCTTGCCAGTTCTGAGATTTAGTGCATACACAATTCCGTCAGTGACACTAAAGAAAACGAAATCGTCCCAAACAGCAGCTGAAAAACGGATAGCACTACTTGCCCTGAATTTCCATTTAACTCCCCATGATTTAGCTAACAGTGCGTAGAAATAGTTGTCAGTTGAACCAACGTAGATAGTATCTTCGACCGCTATAGGACTCGCTTGTATCGGACCTCCCGTCTTAAATTTCCACTTCAGTTCTAATGGTGGTTTTATCTCTTTATTGTTACTTCTTCCTGATTGTTTTAAATCAAACATGAACATTGGCCAGTCTTGGGTACGGTGTACCCTAGGAGTTCCCGATGGTTGAATCGAACGTGTTTCTTGTGGGGCAGGATCTTCCGATTTACAACAAGTTAAGTTGAGCCATATAAAAAGTGCATGTAAGAGAAAAAATAACCGAGATCCCCCAGTACCAGCCATCTAATTCAAATCAAATTTGTACACGAGCAGAGACATTAGGAAACTTTGATTTGACTTTCCACATACAGCTTTTTCGGTTTTTAACGAAGTGTGGTAATTGACTAATCATTTCATTTTCTAGAACATTTGAGTAGAATTTTGATTGAATTATTTTTGGGGTTCTATGATTGCTAACCGGATAGTAGTTATTCATCAGGTACGATATACAAAAACCACAGTCAAACGACCCGAAAATCCCCCTGAATAAGAATTTCAAATGGTTGAGACTAAATAAATTTTTAGTCCTTTAATCGATCTTGGAATACAGACTGGAGCTTTTTCAGTTTTGGTGAGATAACGACCACGCAATAAGGTTGAGAGGGGTTAGAGCGATAGTAATTTTGGTGGTAGTCTTCTGCCGGATAAAATGTGGGAGCGGGAGAAATTTCAGTTATAATCGGGTCTGGCCACAAGCGAGACTCTTCGGTTTGTTTTTTTGATTGAATCGATTTTAGGCGTTGTTCCTCGTCATGATAGAAAATGACAGATCGGTATTGTGTACCAACATCGGCCCCCTGACGATTAAGCGTGGTTGGATTGTGTGTATGCCAAAAAACATCCAATAAATCAGTATAAGATATTTTCTGTTGATCGAACGTAATTTGTACAACTTCAGCATGGCCTGTGGTACCTGAACAAATATCTTTGTAAGTTGGGTTCAATACTGTACCGCCCGCATATCCTGAAACAACGCTTTCTACACCTTTTAGTTTTTGAAAAACGGCCTCTACACACCAAAAACACCCTCCCCCCAGTGTGGCGGTATCTTGATTTTCACCTTTCATTTTTTGTGCCTCTTTATTATTTAGTTGTTTTTTTTCGTATACTGCAGAGGGGGGTTCTGATTTTGCTTTTTGTTTCTCGATTATACAAGCCGAAAGAATTAAAGAAATTAGAAAAAGAAACAAGCAAGAGAAAATTCTAAATTTGCAGGATTTCATTACTTCCGACCTCACACTCCACATTACCATTCTGATGGTATCAAAATGATTTTTGTTTTTCAAGTTTTAAGGTCATCTCGTATATGATAATATGAACGCTGACTTATGAGATGCAACGTACAAAACAATAAAATACACCTATTTTTTCTATTTTATCTACTATACTTCCAGTTAATCGATACTGAAGCGGTAAATTTTACGGATGTGACAGAAAAGGTGGGGATCAAATTTCGACATCAAAACGGATACTCAGAAGACCACTTTATACCAGAGACTCTCGGGGCAGGTATTGCCGTTTTCGATTATGATAACGATGGATGGATAGATCTATATTTTGTTAATAGTGGTTACATCAAGGAACCTTATAAAAATCGACCTAATTCCCTTTACAAAAATTTAGGTGACGGGACTTTTGGCAATGTAACCGATATATCGGGTGTCGGGGACACAGGATTCGGAATTGGTGTAACAGTTGGAGATTATGACAACGATGGACACCCCGATCTCTATGTAACTAATATGGGGCCTAACGTATTGTATCGTAACAATGGCGATAGTACCTTCACAGACACAACACGGTTAGCAGGTGTTGGATATGAAGGTTGCAGTACAGGCTGTGCCTTTTTTGATTTCGATCGGGATGGGGACCTTGATTTATATGTAGCTAACTATGTACCAATTGAGGAAATAAACCAAATAACCAATAAAGACGGGTATAAAAACCCTATTTTTTATCAAGGAGCTAGGGATGTATTATACCAAAACGAAGGAAATGGAACTTTTAGTGAAGTAGATAGTAGTAGATTCACGGATTCAAAAGAAAAAATGCGACTCTTCAAAGATGCTCGTGGGTTGGGAGTAGTCGCTACCGATTTTGATCGAGATTGGTGGACAGATGTCTATATTGCTAATGACAAATCAAAGAATCTTTACTTCCAGCATAATGGATTTGAGGATATTAACTTACCTATTTTCACCGAATCTGCCACTACCGTCGGTATCGGTTACGATGGTTTCGGGGAGGCTCTGGCTGGAATGGGTATAGCAGTTGGAGATTACAATAATGATTGTAATCTCGATATTTTCGTTACAAATTTTGCTTATGAATACAATAATCTATACCGATGCGATCCTGATGGAACTGGCAAATTATTCTACTTCGACGACACAACTACAGCAAGACTAGGTGATCCAAGTTTTCCGTATGTAGGTTGGGGGACAACCTTTTTCGATTATGATAACGATGGTGATTTAGATTTATTTATTGCTAACGGTCACATTATGGAAGATGCTGAGCTCAACTCCAATCAACTGACTTACGCACAGCCTGACCAGCTATTCGAGAACCAATTAATTGAGTCTGAAACCGCATATTTTGTCGATATATCCCAAAAAAGTGGGAACTACTTCTCCCAACGTCGTGTGGGACGAGGAGCTGTACACCTTGACTACGACAATGATGGCGATTTAGATCTGTTAATCTCTAACTCAGGACAAGCACCAATTTTACTTCGAAACAACGGTGGGAACCAGAGAAACTGGGTCTCAGTCACCTTAGTTGGTCAAGCAATAGGTGTTAAACTGAAAATTCAGTCTGGCGATCAAACCCAAATCCGACAGGTAGATAGTAGCGCAAGTTACTGTTCTGTTAACGATCTCCGAATCCATTTCGGGGTAGGATCAGACAAAATTATAGACCAACTCGAAATTTGGTGGGATGAAGACTGCTATCAAAAGTTAACAAATGTTGAAGCTAGACAGCACCTGGTCATATCTCGAGAGTTAACCGGGATTAAAAACTAAATAGATGATTCATCATTTTCGAAAAGAGCAGATACAAAATCTTGCGCAACGAAATCTCTCAGATCATCAAGTTGTTCACCGATACCGATCAATTTGATCGGTACACCAATTTCCTGGCGAATCGCTATTACGACTCCGCCTTTAGCTGTACCGTCAAGTTTGGTAACAGCTACTCCTGTCACTGGGACTGCTTCGTTGAAAACATTGGCTTGGATAATAGCATTCTGACCAGCTGTACCATCAACAACTAACAAGACCTCGTGTGGAGCTTTGGGAATTTCGCGTGAGATCACCCGTCCTATTTTAGCAAGTTCATCCATTAGTGGTTTCTTAGTATGTAGTCTCCCCGCAGTATCAATAATTAATACATCTACTTGGCGAGATTGAGTCGCGTGAAGTGCGTCAAAAACAACCGAAGCCGGATCAATACCTTCATCACTGCGAATCAAATCGGTGTCACTCCTTTCGCACCAAATCTGTAATTGTTCAGCCGCCGCCGCACGAAACGTATCAGCCGCTGCTACCAAAACTGATTTTCCTTCTGATTTAAATCGGTGGCACAGTTTTCCAATTGTAGTTGTCTTTCCCGCTCCGTTAACACCCAAGACCAAAATAACGTGTGGACTATCGTGAATGATCGATACAGACTGTCCGTCTTGACCTAGCATAAGCTCAATTTGTTCTTTTATTACGGCTTCCAAATCGGCGGACTCATCAATCATGCGTTCCTTAACAACATCTCGTACATTATCCATTAAGGTCATAGTAGCCTTGACCCCAACATCGGATTGAATCAGAATCTCCTCAATTTCTTCCAATAATTCTTCATCGATTTTGCGACCAATTCGCAATAACCCTTGGATTTGGGTTACTAAATTTTTTCGTGTTTTGGACAAGCCACTAGTCAGCCGCTGAAACCAGCTTTTCTTTTTGTTGATGGAATCAGCAGTAGATGAGAAATCTGAATCCTCAGAAGGAGATGGAGACACCTCCTCTGATGGTCGTCGATCTAGGGTGGAAATATCTGGTTGGTTATCTTTTGGTTTTTGTCTACGAAATAGATTTTTGAGCATTGATGTTCCAAACTAAAACACAGTTACTGTATAAGAGTAATATTCGACACTAGTTATAATCGCTCAATTTAGCTGAGACCAACTTAGAAACCCCCGCTTGCTCCATTGTTACACCGTACATCACATCCGCAGTTTCCATTGTTCTCTTGTTATGGGTAATAATGACAAATTGGGTTTGCTTAGCATAAGCCTGAACTAAATTGGTAAACCGAAGGACATTTGACTCATCGAGGGCTGCATCAACCTCATCCATCACACAAAAAGGACTTGGCTTAATTTTGAAAATGGCAAATAAGAGTGCAACAGCAACTAATGACCTTTCACCGCCGGATAACTGAGTGATTGTTTGTGGGCGTTTCCCGGGTGGGGAGGCGATGATATCAACGCCCGATTCTAAGATATCTTCTTCATCAGTTAAACAAAGTTCAGTTTCACCACCGTTAAACAACTCAGCAAATACTATCTGGAAGTTAGTCTGGATTTGGGTAAACGTATCAAGAAAGGCTGTTTTAGAAGTTTGGTTGATTTTCTGGATAGCCTGATAGGTACTTTCCAAGGATTTTTGTAAATCTTCTCTTTGTGAAACTAAAAAGACTTCTCGTTCCTTATGTTCTTGGTAAGCAGAAATAGCCTTCATATTGACCATTCCCAGACTCTCAATCTCATTTTTGAATTGTTCAATGTGAGAAACGAGTTCAAAACGAGAAACGTCCTTTGTATCTTTATTCGTAGGAAAATCTGATTTTACTTCTTCTATTTCAACTTGATATTTGTCTTGAATGTTAGCAGAAATTGCTTTAATTTGCATCTGTAATTGTGTTTGTGTGACTTCCATCTGATGCCTAACTCGATTCTGTTTTTCATATTGCCGACGCATCTGACGGTGTAACTTTTGAGCTTCTGAGGTAGTCGCTAATAACTTGGTCTGTTCGGCCGATAGTTCTTCTACTCTTTCAACCACAGTGAATTTGTCTTGTTCTAACTGCAAAAACACCTTTTGACTACTTTCTATCTGATCAGTGATATTTAGCTTGGATGCTTCATCAGATTCGATAATCTGCTTTTGCTCGTCAATACTATTTTTTACTTGTAGTTGGTTTTGGGCAATTTGGTCCAGAGAAGATAGAATAGATTTATGCTTTTCACGCTTACTAGCCAATTTAATTTCTAATTCCTGTGAAGCTTGATCGACTTCTTTCCGTTTATTCTTTTCAGATTCAATTTGTTCGTTCATACGATCAATTTTCTTGAGCAAAAGTTGACGTTTTTTTTCAGCTTCCTGAAATTGGACTTCCAAGTCGTCTCTATCTGTCACGAATTCAGTATTTTGTGTTTGTAACCCCTGTTCCTTCAATACAACTTGGGCTAATTGCTCTGCAATTTCATTTACGCGATTTTGGGATTGTTCCAAGTCTTTCTGGTGTCCTTGGTAAGCAATCTGTAAATCTTGCCACTGGACCATTAGAGATTGACGTTTCTGTTGTAATTCTGTCGTATCATTCACTACTTGATTGCGTTTCTTATTCTTTTGCTCGATCCTTTTCGATAGATGGTCTATCTGATCCTGCAACTCTTCTAGTTCACGAGACCGACTTAGTAAACCCGAAGATTGCCGAGAATTATATCCACCCGTTACAGCCCCAGATGCATTCAAAATTTCACCATCCAATGTCACTAGGCGAGATTTGGGTCGAAAACGACGAGCTAAATTAATTGCTGTATCAATGTCTTCAACTACCAAAGTATTTCCTAAGAGCTGATCAATAGCAACCTCATACTTAGCATCACAGCCTACTAATTCATTCGCTATACCAATGATACCTGGACGTTGTAGCAAATGTTGATCATCAAAGTATCGAGGGCGTAAAATATCCAAAGGCAAAAAAGTTACTCGACCGGCTTTAGTTCGTTTAAGAAAATCTATCGCAGATCGAGCATCTTCCGCAGTGTTGGTAATGATATTCTGGATGGCATTACCTAAAGCAATTTCTATCGCCAACTCATAATCTGAGTCAGTCACTATCAACTCAGCAACCACACCACAAATCCCACTAAAAGTCGTTGGTTCAACAGTCTTAGCCTTTAGGATTGCCCGAACACCTGTGTAAAATCCCTCGTACGCGCTTTGCAAATCTTTTAGAGATTTTAATCGGGATACACTTAGACCTAACGAATCCTTGATCCCATTAATCTCGCTTTCTAGCTGACGTAGATTTTTTTGTAGTGCTGCTAATTGTTCAATGACTTTAGTCTTACTCGAATCAACTTTCAATAGTTCAACTTCGGTTTCTTGGCTTTGCCTTTCAGACTTTGAAGCTTCAGTTTCAGCTACTTCTAGTGCCTGAGTCAAGGACTTTGCTTGCTCCTTAACTTGGTACAGATGTTCAGCCGAATACTCTAGCTTACTGTTCAAAGATGACAACTGGGTTTCAGCTTGAGAAATTTGAGAAGTAGTTGTAGCAAGGTCTGTTTGAGCTTGGTCGACAGAGTGTCCTGTATCTTCGATTCGTCGATCGAAATCATCGAGGACTCGCCTGCGAGCAGTCAACTTACTTTCCTCCAACTTCAAGTAGACATCTATTTCGGTCTGTTCTTGCTGGTATGATTGGCTTTGCTTTATTAAGCCGTCAAGCTGTTTCTGTAAGGAATTAATCGCTTGATTAGCTCTTTGTCTTTGTTGCTGAATATTCAGTTGTCGTTCTTTATAGAGAGCAATTTGGCGTTCAGTTTTTTCGATTTTTGTTTGGAAGTCTTGAACAATAGCTGATTCTTTTCTGATATCCTGCTCTAGTTCTACTTGACGATTTTGTGCATCCTCAACTTGTTGTTCTGTTTCTTGAATGGTTTGATTAATTTGAGAAGAAGCAGTCAATATTTGATCTAAATTAGATTGTGTCTCCGATAATTCTTGGATAAATTGATTATATTCTCGAAAACTGAGGTCAAGCTCCAAGTCCCGAAGTTGCGCTTGCAAATGTTGATAACGTTCAGCTTGGCTAGCCTGTTCCTTAAGATCAGTGGTTTCTCGCTCGATTTCATGGATAATATCATTGATCCGAACTATATTATCCTCAGTAGCTTCTAATTTTTTGATAGCTTCTTTCTTTCGTTGCTTATATTTCGTGATACCAGCAACCTCATCAAAAAGGAATCGACGTTCTTCTGGTCGTGTGTTCAGAATTTGGTCAATTTTACTTTGCTCCATAACTGAGTAAGCACTAACTCCTACTCCAGTATCCATAAAAAGTTCAGTTATATCTTTTAGCCGACACGGTGTTTGATTGATAAAATAACGACTATTTCCGTCTTTAGACAATTGGCGAGTTATCTCTACTTCCGGGGATTCGAGGGCTAATTTGCCCTCACTATTGGTAAAACGCAAAGAGACTTCAGCCCTTTCGGCAGGTTGCAGATTTGAACCACCATTAAATAAAACACTCATCATGGTGGGACAACGTAAGGAACGTGCTCGTTGTTCACCCAAAACCCATCGTATTGCATCAGAGACGTTACTTTTTCCACACCCGTTCGGCCCAACAACAGCCGTAATACCGGGTTCGAGTAACAGTTCAACTGAATCGGCAAAGCTCTTGAAACCTCGGATTTGAACACGATTGAGGTGCACCCTTAACCACTCCTTAAACAAGTTGAATTACATGACTGAGCCGGATCCGTTCAATTGGAACAAGCAGAGCCACCTATGCAACGAAGCAAAGAGAAAAATCGTTTCACTAAAAACTAGGAGAAGAGGTTGAAACGCAGGAAATATCGGTTGATTTCTCAGCAAGAATGGGTTTAATTCTTGGGAAGTAAATATTATTCCCATCCATAACCGTGGGAATTACCGGTTATCTGATACAGAGATTGAGCAACTTGAAAATATAAGTCGGCATTCTCAGTTTGAAGCAATGGCTCGATAGATGAAACACTTTGCGTAGCACCCAAGTTAGCCAGTGCGACAACCAGAACAGCTTTAACACTAGCTTGTTCCTCGATACTGATACGTCTAGCTAAAGATGGTATTACTGAAGGGTCTTTGATGTTGGAGAGTGCATTAATGACATCCTGCCTAATTTCAGCATCAGTATCATCCAGTAGGCTGATTAAGTTAGGTAACGACTTATTATCCCCCAACAAACCGACGGCTTCTATTGATTTTCGCCGAATCGCCTTGTCTTGGTTGACATCTATTTTTTCGATCAAAAGTGGCAAAAACTCTTTTTTACCAGAACGACCAACCGCCAACATAGCAGAGAGATTGTTGTTTTTTAGTAAGTCACCCAATTTGTTGGCCGAAGATTTACTTTTTGAACGGCCGAGAGCCAAGATAGAATAATCACGAATCTTGGAACTTTCCCAACTGTCGTCTATTCGTCGTATCATCCATTCATCAATCTTATCAGAGAGCTCAAAAGATTGGGCTGCGTTCACGAAGGCTTCCCAAGTGTAGTTTCGCCGAACTAAATCTATATCAGTCTCAATGAAATATTCAGTCGAATCAATCAACCGCTCCTCCAGCAGTAGAGAAGTTTTTGCAACTCCAAATTCAGATAAGGACAGAGCTGCATTTTGTCGAGCATGTGGTGTTGCTCCACGATCAGCCACTATCGATAAGAAATCGTCAGAAAACTGGACGAGACCAACCTTTCCTATAACGCTGATCGCAGTTTCGTAGATTTCCCCAGTTTCATTTTGAAAAATTGACGATAGTGTATTGACCACGGATTCATCAGATGAATCCCCCAAAAAACCGATGGCTTTTACCCCGGCCAAACGAAGTTCCGAAGGAGATTGCATATCGTTAATCAGAGATAAAATAGGTGTAACAGCCCTTCTAATTTTCATGGATTGGAGAGCAAAAATTGATGCTTCCTTAATTTCTGTTTCAACGTCGTTAGCCTGGAGAATCTCCAATATTTTTCCGACTGATCCTTCGTAGCGTAGTTTTCCAAGTGAACGTATAGCATTAGCACGAATTGTTTTTGACTCATCATTAGAATTTGCGATTTCCAGTAGCCGATCCACAGCATCTCGATTATTGAAGTTACCAATCAGTGAAACGGCCGTTTTTCGAATTCGATAATTGGCATTTCGAGTTTCCTTTAAGACCGCCGCAAATCCATTGGGATTTTTTAATCGTCCGAGAGTAGAAATAATGGCCCACTTAACCCATGTATCGGCATTTGCTGCAGAACTGTCGTTGGCTTTTGACAATTCTAAAGCAGTTTTATCTACTCCGTCTTGAACAAGTGCATCCATCACTGCTGACTGAATTGAAGCGACCTCTTTTTCATCATCTTCAAAAGATCCTATCCCTTTTTTCAAAACCTTCACTAATTCTTGGTCAGCAGAAGTTGCTTGGCCAAAAGTAGCTAAAGCCTTGACGACATTGGTTCGAGTACTCTCGAATTCATCTTCGTTTAGTGCTTTAACTAGAACCTTAGTTACCCTTTCACTTTTATCTACTTTTCCAAGGGCTGTGGCTGCCGCTTGTCTAACTAAGCCTTGTCTGTCTTCTTCGAGGGCCTGTGTTAAGGCTTTGACAATTTGTTCTTTTTGATTCCCCCGATTTTCCCCAATAACACCAAGGGAAGCTGCGGAATTTGCCCGAACAGTGGCACGTTCATCTCCAGTCTTGTGATGTAAAGACCCAATTAGTTCAGCAACTATATTTTGGCCAATCGCTGTTTTCTCGACTTTTTTCCCAATCTTGCCTAGTGTAACTGCGATTTCACTCCGTATTAGACTTGGGACTGGCTTAATTTTTCCCCAGGATTCGTATTGTGGTTTTCTAAAATGTTCGCTATTTGGTAACCACTCTACCCCTAATTTATCAACAGACTCACTCAGACGAGCGTAAGTTTTATACTTTCGTTTCATATGCCGTCGTAGTTTATTGGGATCATCAAATCGAGTGCTCAATCCCCATAACATTGCGATGACAGATGATGAATCACTGACGTTATTTTCTATTTTGCCTAAGGCTAAGACTGATGATTTTCGGATTTCGAGACTTGTAGTATCACTCAGAGATAACCTTAATAAAGGCTGGATAGCTTCGGTCAACCCCAATTCTCCTATAGCATCGATAGTAGCCTTTCGTACAGCGTCCCTAGCACCTCGAGTATTCTCAGCAATACGGATTAGCTGTTTATTCACAAGACCATTATCTTTAATTTTCAATTTCCCCAGAGCAGATGCTGCTTGGATTGCAGTTGAATCATCCAGCTCAAGTGCATAACCCAATGCCTTGACAGCTCTCAAGTCTTTACCTCGTGACAAGGTATTACCCATAAACTGAGCAGAAATCCCTTGTATTTCCTTTGGGGTATTCAAATCTAGAAGTAAGTCGATGAGAGGCTCAGTTGCTCTCAAATCCCCCATGCTGAGCAAGGCTCTGGCAGACTCAACTCTTACTGAAACACTTGCATCCATGTTTTGACAGGTTTGTATTAGCTGGGGTACGACCTTACCTCCCATCTTAATTAGTGCATTCCGCGCGGAAGCCTTTAGCTCGTCATTAGCTAATAACTGAATCAATATTTTAACAGTATTCTCGATTTTCAAGTCTCCAAGAATCTGTAAAGTAGATCGTTGTACAGCACTTCTCCGATTGGCCGTTCGAGTATTATCAATGAAGGCATTGGCAATGAATTGATGTTCTCCAAACGATGAACCAACAATATTTTCCCCATTTTGGTCTAGTGTTTGTACGAGATTCGGCATTGCAGGTTGGCCAATTTGATTTAAAGCAGAGATCGCGGTCGATTTAACATAACTGTCGCTATCAGCAAGTAGATACATCAAATCTACTACAGCAGTGCTGGAATTTAGTCTATGTACAAGCTTAGCGGCGTGCATTCTCACAATTGCCGAGTTAGATCTAGTCGCAGCCTTAAGCGCCGGTATAACTTTCTTTGAGCCAATTTTCTCCAACGCCACGACAGTAGAATAGAGGACCTGATTCGTTTCCTGCTTATTTGCTAAAATTTGTGTGTAAGTTTCGACCAGTGATTCATCCGCGAGATTGGCAAGGTGTGAGATAGCATATTGTCGAACTTCGGGTGAGATTGGCATAGATAAAATATCTAGAAGCTGTGTTTTAACTCTCATACCAAATTGATTTATAGTCTCAAAAGCTAATCTCTTGGCTTGGTAGTTGTAGCATCTTTGTGCTTCCAACAGTGAGCGCAAAATTGATGAATCAATCTTTACGTTTCCACCATTATCGATATCTCCAGAAAATAAATCCGACAAACCATAAGCGATTAAGCTATAAACTGAGTTCCGACTATGAATCAATAAGTCTAAAAGATCTAGCTGGTCTGAATCAGGGTCCTCAACTACTTGCAATTGTTGCAGGCCAGTTTCCAGTGGTGATAACATTTTTTGGACTAAGATAATAGTGCTTTTCCAGCGATCAATATCCTTTGTCCAACTACTTTCAGAGTGGAGCGAAAGTATCTCTTTTAAACACATAGCTTCTACCGAATCAGGCACAGAAGCTAGGGCTGACTCTACAGCTTTCTTCGCATTTGAATAATCTACTTGTTCTTTACTGCTATTATTGACGGTGACAATGGATTTTCTGGCAACTAAAATATCTTGATTTTCTTTATCAGTACTACAACTGACGACAAGAAAACTAATGCAAAAAATACTCAACAAACCATATGATTTCAATGCAAGTCCTCTTTTTTTAAGTTTCTGAAACACCCGAAAACACACAACAACCTACCCACATAAAGACAATCAGATTTTTCAGATTTTAAGATGAGCTCTTGGGTGCAATGACGAGCTCTCTTAAGTCACAAATAGCGTAAACGTAGTCAGCAATTTCCGATAATAAAGCTAATCGATTGGCTTTTATCTCTGAGTCATCCGTCATGATTAAGACTTGATCAAAAAAGTGATCAATTGCTGGGGCTAGCTCTGCCAAATTGTCTAGCAGTTTATCATACTGACCTATTTCGTTCAAGTCAGCCATTTTTTTAGAAAAACCAAGATATAAACTACCAAGTTTATGTTCAGCTTCTTCCTGAAAAAGTTGGGATTTAATTTCTTGACTGGAAACTGAAAAGGGCTGATTAGGCAGAATACGCAACACTCTATTAAGTGATGAATATACCTGATCAAAGTCATCTCGTTTACGAAAGACCTGTATAAGCTTTGCTCTCTTCTCCACATCGCTGACATCGAATTTGTGATTCGTATCAAGAACAGATAGGGTCGCATTGACTTCATCGTGAGCAAAACCTTGATCTTGTAATAGGACTTGGAATCTTCCTTTCAGAAAATCAGCAACTGCGACTTTGGTATCTCCCATGAGTTCAATCCCATTGTCGAGGTAACTTTCCACAGAGTGATCAATTATAGAATGCAAATCTATTGGTAACTGATAGTTCCGTAAAATCCGTAAGACTCCAATAGCTTGTCTTCGCAGTGAATAAGGGTCCTGAGAACTTGTGGGTCGTTCATCAATACCAAAGTAGCCCACGATTGTATCCATCTTATCAGCAATTGAAACAACCATCCCAATTCGAGATTCAGGTAGAATACCTTCGGCAGAAATTGGTCGATAGTGTTGTTCAATAGCCTGAGCAACATCATTTGACTCTCCGCTAGCTAAGGCATAATATTTTCCCATCGTTCCCTGCAAAGAAGGAAAACCAATCACCATCTGAGTTGTTAAGTCGGTCTTACATAGCTCTGCGGTTCTTTGGATGGATTTTTTTTCATTTAAGCTTACATCATCTAATTGCTGGACTATAGAGTTAGCCACTTTTTGTAGACGTTCTGACTTTTGATATAATGATCCAAGTTGGACCTGAAATATAACATTTTTGAGTTGATTAGCTTTATCTGCTAAAGTGGATTTTCGATCTTCTGTGTAATAGAATGTAGCATCTTCTAGCCTAGATCGTAAAACGCGTTCATTTCCCTGACGAATGACGGACGGATTACCTTCGGAGCCGTTGGAAATGGTGATGAATTTAGCAATCGGTGTCCCGTCTTCTTTTAACATGGGAAAATACCGTTGATGCTTTTTCATGTATGTTGTTAGTACTTCAATAGGTAATTCCAAGTGCTCTGAATCAAAAGTACCTACTATAGCTTGTGGGTTTTCAACCAAGTAGTTTATTTCCGTTAGTAGTTCTTGGTCGAGTATGGTTGAACATTTCTCTCCAGCTAAAATCAGTTCAACTTTCTTTTGTATCTCAGCGTGACGCTGAGTTTGATCAACAAGAACATTGGCAATACGAAGTTCTTCAATGTATGAATTCAGGTCAGATGATAATAATTTTATTGGTTCTGGGTTGAGCGATCGATGACCGTAAGTAAGACGACTAGCAGTTAAGCGGTCTAGCTTAACAGGTATAATATCTTTACCTAGCAGCACTACTAACCAACGGATTGGTCGAGCAAAACGTGAATTGTCCCACCGCATAGTTTTTGGGAAATTGAGTCTATGAATCCAATCTGGTACCAACTCTGTCAAGATTTCAAACGTTTTTCGGCCTATTTCTGATTTAGTTGCAGAAACGTATTCACCACGGTTGGTTGTGATTGTTTGCAAGGATTCTACTGAGATCCCATTTGATTTAGCAAACCCAATAGCTGCGATTGTTGGATTTCCCTCATCGTCAAAGGCCGCTTTCACAGGAGGGCCAATCATCTCAGTTTCTTGGTCAGCTTGAGAAAGGTCAACACTTTTGATTGAAAGTGTCAGTCTCCTTGGTGTAGCAAACACTTTCAGATTCTCAAACGACAATCGGTTTTCAGCCAAGGTTGATTGAACTAAATGAGTCAACTGTTCCAGAGCTGGCTGAATATAACTAGCGGGGATTTCCTCAGTACCTATTTCAAGCAAAAAATCACTTTGCTTGCTTGAATCATTAGGCACGATTTCATTCGTTGAAATTTCAATGCCAGCGTCAATGGTAACTGGATCAGGAGAAACGAGTAACGGGTGGTTTAGATCCTGACGCTGTGCGACATAAGCCCGAGCCGTTTTCTGAGCAAGCCGACGTACCCGCTCTATATAACCAACTCGCTCTGTGACACTAATCACGCCTCGGGCATCCAGTAAATTAAAGGTGTGAGACGATTTTAGAACATAATCGGTTGCAGGTGAAATTAAGTCTTTATCCAAGCAGGAAAATGCCTCGGCTTCATAAGTATCAAAAAGGCTTAGCAACATTGAAGTATTAGCATAATCAAAATTATATTTCGAATATTCCACCTCGGCTTCATAGTGGACATCTCCATACTTCAATCGTTTATTCCACTGAATTTCATGGAATGAAGATACGTCTTGTAGGTAAAGAGCAATACGTTCCAAACCATAGGTTAATTCAGCAGAAATTGGTTTCAATTCCAAACTTCCCATTTGTTGAAAGTAGGTAAATTGAGTAATTTCAGCACCGTTCCACCAAACTTCCCACCCTAAGCCAGAGGCACCCAAGGTGGGCGATTCCCAGTCATCTTCTACGAATCGAAAGTCATGCTTACGTGGGTCAATACCTAAATTCCTCAAACTTTCCAAGTACAAGTATTGAACATCCGTTGGCGCAGGTTTCAGCAAAACTTGGTACTGATAATAAGCACCCCATCGGAAAGGGTTTTCACCATAGCGACCGTCAGTTGGTCTACGGCACGGTTCGACGTAGGCAACTTGCCATGGCTCTGGTCCAAGACAACGCAAAAAAGTAGCGGGATTAAAAGTGCCAGCTCCCACTTCAATATCACAAGGCTGCTGGATAAGACAACCTTGGTTGGCCCAAAACTGTTGTAACTGAGAGATAATTTCTTGGAAAGTCATGAGTTTTGAAAAGTCCTTATCAAATTCATTCAAGTCTAAGGTGTTGGATTGCAGCAATAAGTGTTAACTTATTTCGGTCATATGAGTCAAGATCATTGATTTTCGGATCCACCGGCTAATCAGGAAGGCTTGGTAATTTGCCTGAGGCCACTTGAGTATCCAAAAAAGATACGAACCATTCGACTGATTTCGCTTCTGTTGTTAGTGGAAGATAAAAAGAGTAAGCAAAGAAGGCTTGTTCAGAAACAAGAGGAATTGGTAAAGAAGAAATCAAAGTATCATTTCCAGAGCGAATAGTAATAGCTGGTGAGTCGGAAAGCTGACTAGGTATTGCTAAAATTTCCCAATAACGGCGATGTATAGGATTATTTATCACAAAAATTTTAAAATCAACTTGATCCTGCAAACTAGCATTGTATCTATAAGTTGATTTTCCAATTCCGAGCAGATGAGCCTCAGATGACAAGCTAGGCACCAAAATCACTTCATCAACTCGCCGACCAAAATTTGGTATAGTTTTCCCAGCTAAAGTTTCAATAGGCAACTTGATAATATCCACTAAGTCGCCCCGTTTTTTAGTTATTACTCTTACGTCATAGCTATACTTCCCATCCGTTTCCACGGACAGAGCGAGTGATTTTTCTCCGGAGGATTGAGCAAATGAAATATAATTAACAGAATAGCTTTTAAGCAATTGACGCCCACTTTGCACTGGGTAAAATTGGTGTTTTTTACTAACTCGAATTTTCGGATTTGCGTTTCTATAACCATATTTCCCGTCTCCAAAATCCAAATCATCAACTAAATTAGCGATTTTCCAGTCAGCATACACAGTTTGAAAGGTTTCCTTTGACCCCAAGGTTCGTAAGGCTTGATTAATACCAGAAATCCCTGAAAATCTGCTCCGAGCAATGGTAGTTATTATTTGTTCCTTGCCATGATGCTCATAAAGATAAAGAGACCACAAGTATGCTGCACCATAACTAGCTAGCAAGTACGCGCTATCACGATCCCAATCAATCAAAGATATCTCTGGGTTAGATTCAAAATTTGACAGATGGTCGAGTGGTGGAAAACCACATATAAACATTGCAAATTCTGATAGACTTTCGTTTACCCAGACAGTCTCACGTCGATCATTTTTCCAATGAATTAAATGTTGGAATTCGTGGGCTAAGACAGTTAAGCTATCAGGCCCACCCGCTGAAATGGGATTCGTATCCAGGTAGATCAAATCTAACTCATTACTGTTATACAATTTCCCTGTTTGTGGGTCTCTTAGTTGTCCTCTCTGCTGATCAATATCGCTAAAGTAACCAGCTACGACTTGTCCACGAGCATCACTTGGAATATCGAGAAGTAATAAAAAAATACGTTCGTCCCCATCTCTATCTGGTGGCTCACCAAATATTTTGGTTTGGATTTGGTATATACCTTTATTCGGGTTAGTTGGGGTAGAACGTTCAAAACTACGTATCAAATTAGTTATTGCACGAGAGCTAACAGTCCGTTTCCACTCCGAGTTTTGAACGTAAATATAACAAAAATCACCAATACCGCGTAGCGTCGCTCTCAAATTATACTGTTCCTTGGTGCGAAAGTTGACCGCAAAAAAAATACGCTGATCACCAATCTGAAGCGGGTTTCGCTGAGCTGGAGCTGATGGGATTAAGTCCATTGGAACAGTGCGGGGTAATAGATGAGTTCCATCAATCCATTCTGTTGCTTGAACTATAGGGATTATTGATGTAAGTATAAGAAAAGATAAAAATAAGAAAGGAAACCGTTGGTTAATCAATAATTTTGACACCATCGCCAACACTTAATTTTTTGGGTAACCGTGGGTTTTCGTATACACCTGAAACGACATAATTGTAAACCTGATCAACTTTAATCCGAAAAATAGGAAAATCAGGATCAACTTCATCAGATTTGCCCTTTCGTCTCAGTAACGTATAGGATTTACCAACAACGGCGTGATTGAATCGGCTAATACAGACGCTATCACCTTCGGTTCTCAGTATGAATAGCCGTTGTTCAGCATCGTAGCGATTTTTACTTTGTAAATCCTCTGAATATACCCAATCACCTTTTGCAGGAGTTTCGAATGCAACAGACGATTTGATTTTAGATCTTTGTACTAGTTTAGGCTTTGTCAGGTCACAGACTTTTTCTTGCCAATCGAACGTATACCAACGATTTTTCAAAAAACGAGGGATTCGATTGACTCGATAGACAAACAAGCGTTCAATTACTTGATCAGCCTGAATTTTTTTTGTCAAATCGGGTGAGGCGATAACGTAGACGGTCTGTCCAATTCGAGAGCAAATTTTGCTTTGTTGCTGTATTCTGACTGCATCCCCAATCTGTAAAGGTAAGCCATCAAAAGTATCAAAAGTGTCAGCTAAAGATAAGTCAGAACCTCTAATAAATCCATAGCCAACCCAAGTTGTATTACCTTCTAGGTTTTGGCGATAGATTTCGATATGAGATCCGGCTTGGCGAGCCATTCCTGTCCCCCAATCTATACTGATGGTGCCCTTTTCTCCATTTATAGTAGTTTCCTTGATCAAGCCTTCGAGCGCAAGGCAATTCAATGAAGAACAATACAAAAAGTACATTAAACAAACAAATGAAAAGACCTGTTTCGATAACGATTGACTACGAAAAATCAAAATGATCTCCAATTACTCCAACTAAAGTGGTTGCTAGTTTTATTGGATCGTGTCTCACTACGTCTAATTCTATTCCTTGATCGACGAGTACCCTAGTCTGATAAATCATATCTGCAGTTACAAGCTCTGCACCACCTAAATGG
This sequence comes from Candidatus Poribacteria bacterium, assembly GCA_002729015.1. The sequence goes on along the minus strand of PBVO01000094.1, from coordinate 41,843 downwards.
TCTTTTTGTGGATCAAACAAGACTTGGACTTGTGATGTGTTAGCGATTTGGGTAATTCCACTAGACAATTGGCTAATCTGCTCTGATAGAGTGCTAATATGATCAAAAAAGTCCATTGGTGGGTTAGTAGTTAGATCATCTTCCTGATTGTTTGACATGGTCAATCCTTCGTCAGTATATTTGCGGATTAAATCTAACTGTCCACTGATTTTCTTTTGGATATAGTTTTTAAGCACTTCAGGAGACGCAATGCCATCATTGACAATCACGTAATCGAGGCTGATGTTGGCATGACTCGTAATGGCGTTCACATGTTCGGTGACGGAATAGTTGTCTGTTTCACCCGGTTGAGACATAACGTTACAGATATAGACTTTGATGGCCGAAGAATTGCGAAGGGCTTCTCTTATCTCAGAATACACCAGATTAGGCATGATACTAGTGTATAGGCTACCTGGCCCAATAATGATCACGTCGGCATTATTAATGGAGTCAACAGATGCTTTATGTGCTTTCACTTCATACTTTTCGGAGGTCTTACCGTTCGGACGTGATTCTAAAAAAATTTTCTGAATTGGGGACCGGTTTTTGCGCTCTGGTATCATTGATTCGCCCCGTATAATCTCTCCATCGATTAACTCCGCACACAGAATCGTTGGTTGTAGACTCACAGGAATAATTTGCCCGCGAACAGCCAGCAATTGGGATGCCAACTCAATTGCTCGAGGGAAATTGTTATCATTAAGTTCCGTTAACGCAATTAGTAATAAATTACCTATGTTATGACCACCCAAAGGTCCGTCGCTGGAGAAACGATACTCAAACAAACTAGAAACTAGTTTATCAGACTCAGATAAGGAAACGAGGAGTTTACGAATGTCACCAGGAGGTAATACATCAAACTCATCTACTAGCCGTCCTGTACTTCCACCATCGTCTGAGACGGTTACTATAGCTGACAATTCGTCGATATTGATTATGTTAGCCGAATCTGGATTTATCATCGAAAGTCTTTTAAATCCTTTTAAAAGAGACGATAAGCCAGTACCACCACCGACACAGACCAGTTTTAATGATTTCATTCTTAAACCAAATTTTGAATTTCTGATTATCTATAACGCTTTCTTTCAACTATTTGTTACTGATTGTTACTGATCTTTCATTTGTTCCTGTTCAATTTGCATGATAACTTCTTGTAAACTTTGTTGAGTTTGTAAAGCAAGTTCTTTAGCTGTACCTGAAGAATTTGCCTCACTAAAAATGCGTACAACTGGCTCTGTGCCAGATTTGCGAATACCAACCCATCGGTCTGGCCACACACACCTAATACCATCGGTTAAGTCCAGAATTGAATTCGATAATTGACTGAAAATTACAGCTGCTCGCCGTACTAATTCATCGGCAGTTGCTTGTCTGTCGATCTTAAGTTTAATTTTGTGCATTTTATATTCTGGTAGATTTCTGACGCGAGATTGAATGGAATCATCAGATTCGGCCAACATCTGAACAATAACAGAAATAGCCGCAATCCCGTCTGTTGTGTGTTGCCAGTTGGGTAATATTACACCACCAGTACCTTCACCTCCCAAGACAAGCGCCTCTGGATTATCTTTCGAAAGTTGTTTCATCTTCTCTACCACAAAACTGACCCCAACAGGTACACGGAACAATTCAGCTTTATGGCGGTGCGCGACATCCTCAATCAACCGACTTGTTGAAATCGTTGCAACTATGAAGGCTGGTTGATCTGTCTTTCCTAATAGAAAATCAGCGACCAAGGCAAAAGTATACTCACTACTAATCGCATGACCCAATTCGTCAACGATTACCAACCGGTCTGCGTCTCCATCGTGAGCTAAACCAAGATCCGCACCGACCGATTGAACCGTTTGGCACAGTTTACTTAAAGCCTCGGGGTATGGTTCGCTCGGACGAGGAAATGAGCCATCGGAGTGGCAAAAAACTTCAGAAACTTTACATCCAAGCGCTCGTAATAAAACTGGACTAATTCGACTACCCACACCATTTCCGGCATCAATGACTACAGATAATTGACGAGAATGTGTCTGTTCCAAATCGACCCACTGGGCTTCCAAAATTGCGTTTATATGATGGCTAATTGCTTGATTTAGTTTTTTAATTTTCCCTTGTTTATTCCAAGAACATAGCCTTAGCTTTTGGTTATGATAAATATCTAGAAAGCTTTTAAGGTCCTGACCATTTAGTAAGCGGCCTGCTTGAGCCGCAAATTCTAACCCATTCCATTCGGCTGGATTATGGCTAGCAGTAATAACGATGCTGCCGTCAGCTTGCTCAACCCTAGACATAAATAGAATTGTCGGGGTTGGGCACATACCAACGTCTAATATGTCGCATCCCGTTGCCAGCAATCCAGCATAAACAGAATGCATCATCATCGGCCCAGAAGTTCTACTGTCGTATCCTACTACAATACGTCCGCTACCGATAAAATTGCCGAAGGCTGCTGCCAAACGAACAACCCGCTCTGGTGTCAATGATTCTCCTATAACACCTCTTGCCCCAGAAGCACTGATTATTAATTCTGACAATGGTAAATACCTCAATCACCTAAAGTTTAAACCTAAAAGAAAAAATCAACATCAAAACTGATAATAATACCTGTACAATACAAATGAATACCCAGTTTGGGTATACAAAATGATAAGAAGCCACAGGTAAAATTTCGTACAAATAGGGAGTCCTGAAAATAGAAGTATCTTGCTCTAACAATTGACAAATGGCAATCATCGGATTCATGTATAAAAAGTACGGTATAACGCTCTCTAAACTAAATGAAAAACGGTCTAGAGGTACTAAAATAAAAGGGGACAAAACAATACATAACCACCACAAAATTGCTAATTGAATTGAATAAACAGATTTCAACGAACCCAAAATAGTATGAGACCATAAGCCAGAAACACTACCTATAACAACAAAAATGGATAACACCAAATGTATATACAAAAGGACAGTAAGGGGAATAGGCGTAACTATTGACTTGTAATTACTAAGAGTTGACCAACAGATAAAACTGAACCCAATTGCTATCCAAATAGCGATCTGCTGTTTACCTATGGATAGTAGTAAGAATTTCCACTTTTGACGCATTGATAGAAATTTGTCTTCAGCTAAAAAAAGAGCCGTTTTATTACTCAATACAGGAGAAATTAAAAGTATAGATACGCCCTCTGCTAGGAAAATCAACTTAGATGTATGACCAAGTCTAGCGAAGCTAAATCCCCAAAAAAATACAAAAGTAAATCCCGAAAAGAACAGTAAAGTTAAAATAATTCTGTATAGATTGGGTTGGAGATGTTGCTTTGCGGGCAGATATGAGTAATCAGACAAATATTCAATTACCCATTTGTGAAGCGTATCTGTTAATTGATCATCGGTTCTCATTACCGTTTCTCAGGTTATTTTTATTCTACTCGATTATTGTAGAGGTAAATTAACATGCACATACAACATACCTAAATTAACCTAGGACGATCAGAAGTTTTTCCGGTTTTTAAGTTTACTATAACATAACGTGCCATAAACTTAGCAAAACAGATAAAATTCCAAATTATATTTCCAAATGTACGTTCACCAGTTTGTGTTCGAAATTGGCCCCGCGGAAAATGAAGGTTACCAATTGTATAACTCAAGATCAGATTATGAAAAGTTAATACGAAAAGAAATAACGGTAGATTCTTTTTTGATAAACCCACTTGGTTTATAGAATGAAAAACAGTAATAGAAATTATCTCAGTAATGGTGTATATTAGCTGAATAACATCGGAAAAAATTCAGTCTTTAGTCCATACAAAAGTAAAGATGAGAACTCTTACGAAAGAACCAAAAGTAATTCATATAACAAAAATGATTTGTAAGTTTCTGGGAAGTTTGAATTTTGCTTTCACTCTATTTTTATTGTTCTTTGTAGGCAACCGATCTGTATTGTCTGACTTTGAGACCAAGAGCTATGACTGGAGCACTGCAAAAGAACTTCGTACAGGAATTTTGCACGCGAAAATTGAAAGAACTTCCCCTCAGAAGATGGTCATCAATTGTCTACGAATTGACAGCCATACCCCTGGTATGAAGTTATATACTACGCCACGCTGTTCAAACTGGCTAGCTGAACAGTCGGAAACAATCCGCCAAACCACTCGAGACTTTATTCGCCAATCTCAGAAGACTGATCAAAAACTGGTAGTCGCAATCAATGCTAGCCCCTTTTCACCTTGGCCTGCGCCATACCAAAAGGAGGAACCAACCGACATTTCTGGTTTTGCTGTTTCTCAAGGAATTGTAGTATCTAACCAGAAAAACGTTGCGTCACTCTTGGCAAGTAAGGCTGGTTCTCTGCAAATTTCCACGGTTTCAACTGAACTCGATATATCAAACGTTGAAACGGCAGTCAGTGGGTTTAGTCTATGTCTTACCAATGGAGAACCGTCTTCATCTGGGACACAACTACACCCAAGGACTGGAATAGGTTTATCGAAAGATGGTCAGTACCTCTTTTTTCTGACAATTGACGGCCGACAAACCAACAGCTACGGGGCAACCGTCAGTGGTGTCGGTAGTCTCCTGAAAACATTTGGTGCTTACAACGGAATTAATATGGACGGAGGAGGTTCAACAACAATGGCGTGGTGGGATCCAAGCATATCGAGCTCAGACAAGTGCCGACTGCTGAATCGGCCAGTTGGTAATGGTGATGATTATAGAGATGAGAAAAGCCTACCAGATTTCGTGCCAACGGAGCGAGCTAACGGAAATAATCTCGGTGTTTATTTCGTCGATGTTGAGAAAGTCAATCACTGACATAAAATTTGTTTCGATAATTATAGACCGGATCTAAATACCTAAGTATTGAGACACTCGATCCTTTTAGTCCATATTTATAGCACATTATGAGACCATTTAAATCCGTTACGTTACCAACTTAATGGAAAGCCTTTGGGACCACGGTGCTATCGGACTCACAACTACCGCAAATTATCTCCAAAAGTACCCGGAAAAACAGCCCGGATTAACATCGGAGATAATTTGCTCCTATCCTAAGTGAATCAGCAAAGAAGGAAATAGGTCCTAGAATCGCTTAATATTACTCCAAAGCGTAGCTAGCTTATCCTCGAGAGTGACCGAAAACGGGCCCAGTTCAGCAGGTTGCCAGTACGATGGTGATTGCCAATAGCCACCCGCACCCTCTGCAGGTACTCGGACTTCGCCGGAACGAACACCTCCCTTATCAGTATCTCCACCAATAAAATAGACACCCAAGTTGGCCTTCTCTAAATCTTTCAATTTTTTTTCGAACAAATCAAAAGGGATTGCGGCTTCAACATACCATCCACCATTAATAGGTCCACTTTTTCTTTTTTTTGTAACCTTATCACCATCTAGGTCGCCATGGCCAGGGCCGTTATATCCGCACTCTTTAAGCATTGGTAGCCACTTCCCTTTCGAATTTTGTGGGGTGAAAATAAAGGCCCAATCTCCTTTTCCATCTAATTGTTGTCGTTTTTTATAGTCTCCTTCTACGTTGATATAAAAACGGATGTAATCAGAATCTTTGAAATCTCGAGACACAACATCCTTACAGGAGACATCATTATCTTTAGCTGTACAAGCAAAATACAGATAATCCTGATCGTAAGATAAATAAGTTGAGAAGTAATCGTCCTTGATTGTACCTGCAATACAAACTAATGAGAGGTCAAATTTCGCCGCTTTTTCTTCCAAGCCTGCGTCAAGTTTACCGTCGATTGTCATTTTACCGTAGGGAATAATAGTGGAAGCTGCATCAGCTGAAACCGTTACCACCGTCAGAACTACAAAGATACTAAAAGATAAGGTACGCCAAAAGTCATAGCGAAGTTGGTTCATATACGTCTCCATTTAATTAACTTGATTATTATTATAATAGAATTTAGTAAAACTCTTCTCCTAACTGCTGATATCGTATCATCAGACTCTGCTGTGGCAAAGGACAGACATTTTTACCCTTCAGATTTCATACCAATTACAACTTCCTCAATCACACGGATCAAGTGTCTTATATCATCTATGGACAAATCCCCAATGGTACCGATTCGAAAGGTATCCTCTTCGGAAACCTTTCCGGGATATATAACGAATTGTCTTTCTTTCAACTTTTGGTAGAAAATTGAAAAATTAAACCATTTTTCTTTCGGGTAACGAAAGGCTGTAATTATAGGAGAATGTAGGTGTTTATCTAGCAATGGGTAAAGACCAATCGAGGACATACCATCAACTAGGATCCTCTGGCAAGCTGAGTATCGCTTGTTTCGAGTCCCAATACCACCCTCATTTTCCAATTCCTCCAATGCTTGATGGAATGCAAGCAATGTATGTGTAGGTGATGTGTAACGCCACTTACCTCCTTTAGTCTCCATAGTTTCCCATTGATCATAAAGGTCCAAGCTCAGGGAGCGGGCGTACCCTCGAGTTTTCTCAAACTTTTTTTGGTGACATATAACAAATGCAAACCCCGGTACTCCCTGAATACACTTATTCGCGGAAGATATTAGATAGTCAATACCAATCTCATCTATAACAAGTGGAATACCACCAAAGCTAGACATCGCATCCAAAATTAAGATCCGGTTATGTTTTTTAACAATTTTACTGAGTTCTCTAATTGGATTGAGGATACCAGTTGTAGTTTCGCAATGTACCATTGCAACATGAGTAACCAACGGGTCTGTTTCTAGTATTTGGTTGAGTCTTTGAAAATCGGGGCAAGTCGTTTCGCTACACCTCATCTCAGAAAAATCAATCTTTAGTCTATCAGCAATTAGGCCAATCCGCCTTCCATATGCACCGTTACTAATAATTAGCAGTTTTCCATCTGGAGGAACTACAGACCCAATCGTAGATTCTACAGCGAAAGTCCCACTTCCCTGCATGAGTACGCTCGTATATGACTTAGAACGAGTTACCAATTGCACAATACGTGAACGAACCTGTTGCACAATATTATTGTAATCATCATCCCAAGTTGAAAGATCGACTAACATCGATTCTTTTACTGTGCGAGTGGTAGTTAGTGGCCCTGGTGTCAAAAGTAGATATGGCCGATCTTCTATGATGTTTTTTTTGCTATTCAAATGATTCACAGCAACTACAACTTTTATTTTGGCTTTAATCCCGAAGTTCTTTCCATGATACTGGGGCTACTTGACTGGCTAAATTATCAATCTGATCGGCTACTATTTGGGTTTCATACTGAGCATCAGGTTTACAACGTAGATTGCAAACTCGGGCAAAAGCAAACAGGGTTCCAGACCAATACCATTCGGTCATCATTGACTGTGGTAAAACCAACCTTGCTTGTTCTGGGCTCACTTTAGAATCAATTAGTTGATTGTAGTGAAGAATCGCCTGGTGACAAGCAGATTCATAAGCATCTGTCGATGGATTAACTATCACATCGCCACTGCTGCCTTGTTTCTTATCAGTTGCTCTTCCTCTCCATGATTCTGGCACGTAAAAAGTCGGCGGNAAATCTACGTATCGGCGGCTAATTTCNTTCCAAACCAGTCCAACTTGATGTTTAACTAGTTGGCGCGCGACAAAGATNGGTGCTTGAATNTGAAACTGTAATGAAACATGACCAAATGGGGTCCAGTGTCCATGTGAAGCTAAATACNNAATCAACCGTTTATCTTTACTGTCAAATTTGGTCTTTTTTTTGCCAAAAGAGACTCGAGCTGCGTTTACTACTGTNAANTCGTCNCCCATTGAATCTATTAAAGAAACNGGCATNTCTGTAGTNGCATATTGGGATGAGGTTATATCGGNCATAATTCACCTNAAATCGGCCTATCATACCATAAGTAGTTATGAATCTGTTANATATGCTTTAGTATTGACGAAACACNCCAAATCTCCTAGAATCACCATGCGAANAAACCAGTNATCTAGAATGAAAATTACCAANGTCGAAATTTTAACGAATAGCAANCCAATTGAATTNCCTATTCCATGGCGNCCAGCTTGGTCCGANCCGAGTGGTCCACATANAAACAGTTTCAATCTNTCGTTGTACAAAGTTTACACTGATCAAGGGATTNTTGGGTANGGNCCCAACATAGGTGGAAACCCAGAACTAATAAANAATCAAGATCCANTNCAAATCCGCCANTTTTGGTCTCATCATATGGGAGGTAAACGCGCAGGCAANTCAGGTAAACGTGCTGCAGGATTGGAAATTGCCTTGTGGGATATAATTGGGAAAATGGCAAAATTACCCGTATCACACCTTTTAGGTGCGAAGCTTCAAAAAATCCCAGTTTATGCTGCGACTAGCCGATTATTGGATACCAAACAACAGGTCGAACAAGTAAAATCGTTGATTGATTTGGGTTTTAAGGCCATCAAATTACGACTTCATCGTTCTAACCCATTGGATGATTTAGCCATGATTAGTGCTGTCCGAAATGCGGTAGGAGATCAGGTGAAAATATTAGTAGATGCCAATCAAAACAATGCATCTTCATCCATTGGAGACGAGTATGAATTTTGGTCTAGGCGAACAGCAATGCAAATGGCTACCGAACTAGACCAACTTGACGTGTTCTTTTTGGAAGAACCACTCCCTCGCAAGGACATTGAAGGATTAAGTAGAATTTCCAATATGGTGGAAATGATGGTTGCCGGTGGTGAACACACTCCAACAGTGGGCGATTTTTCTCCGCATCTGTTAGCCGGTGCGTACGATATAGTGCAACCCGATATCACATTGACCGGTAACTTTGGTATAATCGGCTTAAAGGAGATAGCATCAACGGCTGATCACTATGGGCGACTAATAATTCCACATGTAACTGGTGGCGCCGCTTTTTTTATTATGTTCGCTGCAACCTTACAAGTAATGGCAACAGTAGATAATTGTCCGATGATCGAATTCCCCTTTGACCCGCCAATTTTGACACCAGAAACTCTGCAATCTGTTCTTGATGAGCCATTTTGGATTGATGAAAATGGATCCATTACTGTGCCCCGCCAGCCCGGATTAGGAATTGAGATTAATGAGGACAGTCTGGAAACTACCCTTGCATGGGAATTGAAATCATAGCCACCTTTAATCAAAAACATACTTTNTCAATNAATATTCCGCCACTGATCCGTTGTTTGCATATAGGAAGCATGGTATAGCTTGGGTTGCGGGGNATTTAGCCCACTTGCCACTTGTGTGTTGATAGATAATCAATTATTCCAATCAGGTATAAAAAACTTTTAGGAAACCCAAATGATAGTTGATAATTTTATGACTCTGGAACAGAGATACGAACTTGTCAAAGAAGGGGTCGTTATCCTCCCAAAAATTGTCTCTCAGGATTTATGCTGGACTGCAATTGAAGCCATCAAGAGAAAAGAAGGTGGAGCATCCGATGCAGTGCAAGCCCTATACCATAATTCGCCCCTACGATCACTATTACAGGAACTACTTGGTGGTCAGATTTTGCCCGTCACCAGCGCACAAATTGCTGTCCGGATGCCTACACCGACTAGTCAGATTGACACCTATATGGGGCGTCCTACCCCATCACCATTTGACTGGAATGGACATGTTGATGGTATTGCTATACACCCAGGACCACACCCAAACGACCCAGACTATGAGGCTCCAATTATNAGTTTTTCAGCTTTGGTTGGTGTCGCACTGAGTGAACAAACAAAACCAGACTGTGGTAACTTTGCTGTACTCCGCGGGTCTCATCTTACTAATGCTGCTTTTTTTAGTCATCAAGCATCTAAAGGTGGTCCATTAGGCCCAGGAGGNCCAGATTGGCCAATAGAGCCTTGGCATCGNCAACCTGGTAGCAATGCTTCTCGTGGTCAGTGGCCTGATGTCAGACCACGCATGATCCCTCCTCCGACCCGATCCATGGGTGATTCCCCACGATACGTGGGGGAACCTGAAAATGGAAGNTGGTGGCCATCGGCTACACAGCAGTTAATGTCTAAGGGGGATGCCGTAATAGCTCACTACCTAACATGCCATGGCGAAAGCCGTCATGTAGGCAAAAAACCTCGAAACATGGTTTTTTTTCGTATTAAACATCATCTNCACACAGAATATAGGCCAAGAGACCATAAAACCGCCGAAATGCATTACATGGCANAAGTTTTGAGTGATCCTTGGTTAGAATGGAATGGGCTTGAANTGGATAAAAATTTCAGTAGTTCGATGGGTAAGTAAACTCAATCAGAGGATAGACGATTATGACCANTCCTGNCGGTAATTCCCGATTAAANAATGACGAATCCGGTGCTTATTACGATTGGACCAAAACAATGAAACCTGAGTCCCCATGGACTCATGATTATAACCAAACAGTAGTTATGAAACTACTACTCTGTACCCGGGACGGCGAGGGAAATGTAGACAAGGTCTATTTAACTTTTTCCGATGTAATAAGCGTTATCAGGCGAATTAATCATATTACTCTAGGTGTCCCCAAAATTATTTATCTGGTAGGATGGCAGTACAATGGTCATGATTCCAAGTATCCCGCTTGGGATCAAGTNAATACAAGCCTAAAACGGTCTGAAGACTCAACATCGCTGGCCAGTTTGAAGTGGTTAATTAGGAAAGCAAAGGAATACAATACCACGATTAGCCTACATATCAATATNATTGATGCTTTTATGGAAAGCCCGTTGTGGGATGAATATTTGGCCTATGATATCATTGCCAAAGACTCTTCCGGTGATCCTATAAAAGGTGAAANTTTTAATGGGATGCAATCTTACCAGATCAGCTACGCCCGAGAATGGGAATTNGGGTTCGCCCAAAATAGGATTGATCGACTAGTTAATATGATTCCCGAGTTGAAGGAATCTGGTACCATCCACATTGATGCCTTTCACTCCATGCGGCCATCAGGACCAGATGAGCCAATCAGTCCATACCTTGGCTTTAGTATTGATGATGAAATAGTAGCACAACGCAAGATCATTCGTTATTGGAGAAGATATGGTATCGATGTAACCGGCGAAGGTGCTATGTACTGGCTTCGAAAAGATCCATTTCTAGGGCTACAAGCAATGACGTGGCATTATGACGAAATGACATATGCTTATGAAAATTGGATTGGAAAACCCGACAATTTCACCTCATTACCGGCTTTACTGAGTGCATACACACCGATGCATGCAGAACCAGAAATTATGCAAGACCCAAAAAATCTTCCGGGATTAATTGAGCAATTCTGTTTGAACGTGGTTCCTTGGTATTACCGTCGTAATACCGATGTGTCGAAAACAGGAACGGTGATCATGGATAGTGATGAAGTAGTATGTCCAATCCTTTGGAAAGAACAAGCTCTCATCGCTTATAGCCAGCAGGGATTTGATAATCGCAAGATAAAACTGCCATCACGTTGGACGAACATTACTAAAGTAAAAGCGGAGACACTAACGATCGAGGGACTAAAGAATAGCCAGATTTTTCCGGTAGAAGAAGAAACAAACTGGCGAAATACGTCAAACAACTCGATTTCACTGTCATTACGACCAAGCCAAGCCGTTGTGATCCAACCAATCCNGCTTCAAAGCTGAGAGGTATTTTAGCTTACGACACAATATAGAAACTNATGCCCCAATCATATTCAAACGGGGAATTCGACCATTCCTAAGCAATTGAAGGGCATTCTTCTATAACTTGTCATTAGGTGGGGCTCCAATTACCCACTAACCGATGAATAATTGATGACAAATAGAAAGATATTATTCGCTGTTGTGAATTCCCAATACGTTTAGTTCTTTCACCGCTTAATCTCGCTCCAAGTAACCGGTAATTTGTCAACAGGTTCAATTGCTAATCCCCTCAAAGCTCGATTGACTTCTACAAAAAAACCATTTTTCGTTTTGGCGTTATTGGGATAATACTTTACCTTACGATTAGTAATATCATCAAAGTGTAAGTTGAAGTAATCAGAACCACCACTTTCTCCACAACGATAAAGCAGCACATTACCACCACGGTTGAGTTCGACTTCAACATCGTAGCTTACTTTGAGTGCACCACCCGTCCACTTCGAGTTGTTATACCACTTTTCACCATTAATCCANACTTGTGCCCAATCGTCATGTGCCGTAGACATAACAGCCTTCAACTTACTTGGTGCTTGTATAACTAAGATGGCGTAGGTATCAAAATTTGACTGGTCGCCACCACCGTAATTTTCTCCCATATTGTTACCATTGTTTGGCGTAATCTCTATGATTTTCCAATCACAGGTCCCACCATTTTTTTTCCCCCAATTTAGCTTAGTATTCTGCGTTTTGAGCAAGCCTGCGGCCGTAGCTAACTTGGGCTGTGTCAATCTTTTATTGGTTCCCTTCTCGATTAAGTCTATCCGACCTGATTGCTGAAACCCTCCGTTATTGGTATAAATACCGGCAGGAGCATACCATTTTGTGATCCAAGGAGCACCAGGTCGATCTTGTTCTAGAGCTGCTGCCGCAGGATCATTCAGTAATTGTGCCCCTTTCAGAGGCCCCCCAGTAAGACGTTTACCTTTAGCAACTTGTCCTTGGTTATTACCTGGCTTATTGACATTATTACCCGGATTATTATCATTTAGTGGGTTGCAGACGCATTCGAGAACGATTCCGTTTTCGTTCTTCTCTTTTTCTTTGCAGACACAATCTAAATCTTGAGCGTGGGTGGAAAAATGAACTAGAAAGCTAAAACCGATGACACAAACTAACACCCAAATTGGGGCCCGGATTATTTTAAATCGAAACATATCAAAAACCTCACAGTTGTTAAANACACTTACGCTTAAAGAAAAATATAAAAAATATTCTAACCAAATTCATGTGTAACTAAAGCTTGCAATTTTTCTACTACTTTGGGTTGATCAAGAATGAGGTTTTTCGTTTCGGCAGGATCGTTTTTCAAATCAAAAAGCCAAGACTGACCTTCAAAACCTTGTACCAATTTGTGATGACCATCGTAAACCAATCTCCAANTATCTAGACCTGACAGCACGTATTGACGATGAACCTGATCATTACCAGATAAAACCGATCGTAGGGTTCTCCCGTGTAGTTGAGAAGGTATCTTTGAATTAGCTTGATCTAGAAAGGTAGCAGTTAAGTCGATTAGACTAACTGGGATATCCGTTACAAAACCAGGTTTAACATTTGGTCCNGCGATAATTAAAGGTACNCCTATTGAAGATTGATAAGGCAAAGACTTACCCCANCTGTCATGATCACCTAGCATCTCACCATGATCACTGCTGAAAACAATTAGTGTATTATCTAACTGATTTCTTTCGGATAGCCAATTGATGTATATGCCTAACCAACGATCAATGTTCTCAATCATAGCAGAATAATTTTGCCGAACCTCATTTATTTCATCGGTAACCAATCGGTTGGTTGGGTGAGGAGGTGGAAAGTCAAATCCAGCATAAGTCGACTTCATTCGACTAGTTAGATCCCATGGGCTATGTGGACCTGTGAAGTTTATTTGTAAAAACCACGGACTACTATCGGAACATTGATTGAGTAGATTAAGCCCGTTTTGGGCGATCCAATTGTCACAGTAGGCACTTTCTGGTAAATCGGTGGGAAAAGTTGCCATTTTATTACTTCTTCGGCGTGCCATATCACTCAAGTGAACGTCAACTAACCCTTCTTGATACAGATAGTACATGTAGGGATCTTTTGGTTTTTCAGCCCCACTGCGAACAGCATCCCACTTACCAGCGTTGTCTATACCGTCAGTAAATCCCCAATCTTTAATCGATCCCTTTCCATCTATCCCCCAAGAAGAAGTCGCTTTATGCAGATCGAACTTGCCACAACCCATCACTGAATAGCCTACGTTCTGTAAAGCTTGATAAAACGTCCAGTTCTCCAATGGATAATTATGACTGTTGTCTGGNACAGCACAATAATCATACTCCATACCAGAAGCTAAACAGGCACGGGCTGGTGCACAGACAGGCGAAGGCGTAACTGCATTAGTAAATCTCACGCCATTCTGGGCTAGTTCATCCAAGTAGGGGGTACGAACAGCATTGGTTGGTTCAGCACCGATCCAATCATGTCGATGTTGATCAGGAAAAAAGAAAAGAATATTTGGTTGTTGATTCACTATAACAGACGAGCTAATCGGGTTAATTTGTATTCTAAGCGTAAATTATAATTATGTCAATCCAATCCAGTTTTATCATTTTCAATTTGTTCTAGCAACTGAGATAACATCCGCTTAAAGTCATCTACTTCATTGAATAAATCTGTGCCCTGAACAGAATGTTTCTCTCGGTAAAATTGATCGAAAACATCTTGAGGGGATTGGGTTACAATATCCGAAGCAGAAAAATTATGGTGCTTATGATTTTCCGTTATAATTTCAACTGTTAACACATATCCACCTCGATCAGCAAAAGCTTGCCGAATTTGGTCTGCCATTCCCACTGTCGGTTGGGAACTTAACAATTTCACTTCGATGTATACATCTTTCCAATCTTGGTCAATTGAAGCAGCCAAAGATAAGATTTGGTTTATCTCTCCTTCCAACGTCACCAAACGTCGAAAAGTAGGAATGGTAATTTCTTTCCAATTTTCACCCGGCATTTTTTTATTTTGATTAAATTCGATTAGGGAGATTTTCTTATCCATTTTAGCCTCTCTGAAGGTCATTGGTATTGGTGTTCCAGAGTATCGAATTGGATAATTCTGGCCGGACAGCGATTGAGATTGGTGTAAATGACCAAGTGCTACATAATCGACTGTCGACGGAAAATCATNGACTCGAACAGAATTCAGACCACCAATCAAAATATTCCTTTCAGAACCAGTATTAGAAGCACCTTGGACCGTTAAGTGTCCCATCAATATTTTGCCTAAATCAGTTGGGATTAAGTTGACACACTCCCGATAGATTTGTCGGATGGCAGATCGATATCGATCATGACGATTAGAAGTAGATTCCAGCGATTGATGTGAGAGAATCTCATTTTCGGAAAGATAAGGCAGAGCAACAATCGCTATTTTCGGATGATCTTTTGGAAGATAAACAATTTGTTGGCTCAGATCAGAACGCAAAGTCCCAAAAACATGTATTCTGCCCATTTTCAGAAAATCACGATCTGCCTCTAGGCGCACGGCAGCATCATGATTACCTGCCGTGATTACCGCAGTTGTATCAGTTTGCGTGTAAAGCCGATGCAGAAAATAGTAATACAACTGCATCGACTCTGAAGAAGGGAGAGCNGTNTCAAACACATCACCGGAAATCAACAAAACATCTATGTGNTGATCNATAATTGTGTTCAGTAACCAATCTAGAAACTGTTGGTGCTCTTCGGTNCGGTGGTGCTGATAGAGCCGTTTACCAATGTGCCAGTCCGCAGTATGTAAGATTCTCATCAAACCCCATACAGGTGCAGCTTAATGATGAATACGAACTTGTATTGCCAACGGGTAACGACCGGCACGTTGAGAATAAAGAGTCAGACCTCCTAAATCAGACTGCAAATCCATTTGCAATTGTCCTCCACTCAAGTTCAAATGGCTTGGGTCAATCGATACTCTGACCAAATGGCCATACTTACCATCAATTCCATTAATGTAGGATAAAGCCCCCCGGGCNTCTGCAGGTGCATTGGGTAAATTGATAGTATGGATATCGGTTCCATTGGCAATGATTTTAACTTCACTCGGCCATAATTCGTTATCGGTCTGCGGTGAGCCAATGACCGTCGAAGAAGCTTCAAAAATCAGTTCCATCGATTTGACCGTTTTTGTAATATCAGGCAACTCAATCGAATGAGACGAGGTGCCTTCACCTTCTATGACTACCATCGGCTCATCTGCAAGGTCGTAGTTAATGACTGTTAGGTTAGGAGATTGTTCAACGACTGAAATTGGTTTCAAAATCTCAATATTAACAAAATTACGAGCTATTACCGATCCATCCTGATCCGTCACCCAAAGATGAAGAGTTCCTACTAACCTTTGATCAGGCAATTCCAACGACAAATGATGTACCTTGTCCACCTTATACGGATTAAACGTAATATCGGTGTAACCAGAAACCAAATCCAACTGTTTTTGGCCATGATGGTCTAATCCATCTANTCGCCAATGTAAAACTGTGCCGGANACTTTCTTATGGGAAAAATGGCTAGAGTATACATCAGCCGAAAACTCTTGGCCTGGTTCAAAAGTTAAGCCTGGGTGATGATCGATGGCAATAAAGTCAAGTGCATTGATATCATTATAGTCGTAACCAAACTGTTTCAAGCTACGATCATAATTCATGAAACCGTTATGTTCCCACTCTATATCCTGTAATTCTGTGTAAACATAACCACCGATTTTCTGGTATAACCGCATCTCGTTAGTTAGAAATTTGAAACTCCAAGAAATGTCTTTGTCCCCAGANCCGGCGGAAATACCACCATATTCACTATTCAGCAGAGGCGCGTTTGTTTGTTGATTGCCACCCACATAATTAAACTCGGATCCAGGATAGGTTTGCTTAACTACGTTAGCAATATGATCCTTTGCTTCTTGATAGTCATTTATGTAAAAATGCCAGGTGTTAAGATCAGTTTCCACATGATCGTAGATACAAGGTGAATTATCTTCAGCTAAACGTGTTGGGTCTAATTCACGAGTTAGGTGATACATCTGACGTACCCACTCTTGCCGATCTTTCATTTCAGCATATTGATGATATCCTAATCCCCAGGTTTCATTGAAATCACACCAAGCAATAATAGACGGGTGGTTAAAATCACGATCGATTGTTCCTCTTAAGGTCTCTTCCCAACGCTTCTGAGCTAATTCACCATAGCCACTATCACCGAAATTAGGCATGTCACACATAAACAGAATACCGAGCTTGTCCGCCCAATAGTAAAGACGGGGTTCATCAATTTTAATATGCAAGCGCAAAAAGTTAAATCCGAATTCCTTAGCTCGAACAACATCGTTTTTGATTTGGTCATCATCCAGAAAGGTGTAAACCCCTTCTGGAGTGTAAGACTGGTTCAATGCTCCTAATAAATATGTAGGACGATTATTAACAAAGACATATTCGTAGTCAGTTCCCGGTAGCAATTGGCGAGTAACTTTTCTCATTCCGAAGTAGCTAGAAACTTTATCGATGACCTGACCGTCTTTTCTTAAATTAAAATCTATATCGTACAAGTGTGGAGTATCCACATCCCATAACTGTACTAGTTCCGGTTCTAAATGTAAGAGGATNACAGCTTGGTTGCCGGAAAACTCAATTTCAGTTTGCTTGACTGGAGCATTACTCTNCACTGCTAATCCAATTCCATCAATCTCTCCACCAGCGATATTGAGATTGATTTTGACCTGTGCTGTATCGATATCAGTATAGGTCTTAAAATCTTGGATATAAGTCTTTGATCGAGGTTCGAGATAGACAGTTTGCCAAATCCCACTCGATCGAACATACCAACCAATCTGTTTCCCAGCTGGTTGGGCCGAATGGTCTTGTGGATCGTAGGCCCGGACAACTAAAGTAGCTAGTTGACCAACTACCAGATAATCTGTAATGTCAATTTCAAATGGCAAATAACCATTTTCGTTTTCGCCAACTAACTGTCCATTAACCCAAACTTTAGCCTGCCAATCTACAGCTCCAAATTTGAGAATAATTCGTTGATCGAACCAACTCTTAGGGGCAACGACCGTCCGCCGATACCAGCCAATAGTATGTCGATCGGCATCCCGATAATTACCAGAATTATCCAATCCACCACAGGTTACACTGTCTGGTTCCAAATAAGCATTTGTACTGAGGTAGTTAGAATTACTAGCTGAAGTTGCTTCACCCCAAGCTGCTAGGCTTTCCCATGGATAAGGTACAATAATCTTATCATNATAAACCTCACTACTATGCCANCCTTCACTTTCACCAACATCATCTGGGTCAAATCGAAAATCCCATAGGCCATTAAGGTTAATCCAGTCGAGNCCTTCACTGGAACCACGCTGAAAATCAGGTCGAGGATACTCGGGGCGAGGAATGTCAATTATTCTNTTCATCTGTAAACGCTCTCTAGTTCATGGTAAAAATTAAAAATTAGTTCAAATTCCAATCTTAGTACGGTACTGCTACAAAATATNATACTGAGATGGAAAGGGAATACACCACCTTGTTTTCGTTTTAGTTGAAATTACTATTCCTAAATTCTCTCTTTCAATAGAAAAAGTTATTGATATTCAAAAAACCTACGCCTGAGTCAACAGACAGTAATGTGGGACTGAAAAAATTAACTTCTCAAAAGCAAAAGTATTTACCTGATCGAGATCTGCCTTTGTCCGCTATTTTCTTTTGCAGCTGCCTGAATTTCGGGAGCTGATTCNCCAGATTCAATCATTCGATCAATCAACCTTTGGCGAAGTATATGACAAANTCCAGTATGGGATTCAGCAGAAACAAGATTCCTCAATTCGTAAGGGTCGGCTTCCAGATCATAAAGAAAATCCTCCACGTATTCAGTAGATCNCCCGTCTTGTCCACTGTTTTTTCCTGTCGCTCTAACGCTATATTTCCACTTTTCGCTTCTAATAGCTCGTCCTATGTGAGATTCGCTGATTTGGATTAATGCTTCCGATGGCCAGCTGCTTCGTTCCCCATGAATCAAGGGTAAAATAGATTGTCCTTGCATTTTTTCGGGCACCGGAATACCAGCAGCATCCAGCAAGGTTGGAGGCAAATCAATTAAGCTAACCATTTCTCGAATTTCGCCTCCACCGACAAAGCNACCACCATGCAATGCAGTCGGGACTCTGACCGAGCTATCATGACAAGATCGTTTATATTCAGAATTGCGTGTCTTAAAGTGGCAAGCATGGTCTGATGTGAACAGAACAATCGTATTATCGGATAAACCAAGGCTTTTGAGTGCNTCNAGCAAACGGCCAAAAGCTTCATCTAAGCGTTTNACCATTCCNTAGTAACCAGCNANGTGTTGATGAGTTGAACCTACTAATGCAGCTANATCNGGTGGTATCCATTGNGAAGTNTATTTTTCTCTATANCCATCNGGTGGNGGNTAATCATCCAAATGATTTTGGTGATGAGGTTCTATNTATGANAAGAANAGAAAAAACGGNTTTGATTGGTGTTGATCAATGTAACGAATAGCNGCATCAGTTTGAGCGTCTACNCGATACCCNGGCANTTTTACNGCTTGATTNTCNTTATCGTACATTANCATATCGTATGCGTCTGAGGTAAACTCGAGNACATTAGACGCTAACCAATATTGGTAGCCAAAACGNTTTTCNGCTGGAACTGCACCCGANCCNGTGTCNGCCAAATGCCACTTNCCGATATAACCAGTATCATATCCTGACTCGGAAAANTAGTGAGCTANTGTTTTNCTGTCATCTGGNAGTGGAATNCCATTTCGAAAGCATCCGGTNGTTGTCGCATATAGNCCCGTCTGCAGGCAAGATCTAGCGGGGCCNCAAACNGGTTGNCANGTAATNGAATTATAGGCGTGCGTTCCGCTCTTTGCAAATCGATCGAAATTGGGNGTCANATCAAGTGGATTGCCATGNACACCAGTAGTATCCCATCGTTGCTGNTCAGTAAAAAAAACTACCACNTTGGGTTGNTTTTCAGCCATAAAATAAATCCTTACAAATAAAACGATAAAAAAGATTCTAACACAAAAAACGTTACTGATAAACGGGTGGTTTTCTTTGATAAGGATAATAAACAATCTAACAAAAGAAAAATCCCCGTTGAAGGAATTTATTTGAGCAAGTAGGTTGCCAATACCCCAAAAACTTCAATTACTACAATATCGCCTCAGGGTAATATATGTCCATTTTGTATTTTTTGGACATCAAATCGGTAAATTTGTTTTAAACGGGTACTAAGGAATGATGAGATTAGGCGGGCAAAAAATGTCAGATTGTCTGACAATACGCCTTTTGAAGCTATTATCGTTCCCTTACCTTTTGTCTAAGATAATGGTCAAGTAAAACGAGAGCCATCATGGCCTCAACAATTGGAACAGCGCGTGGTAAAACACAAGGGTCATGTCGTCCGCGCGCTGATAGTGTGACTGAGTTGCCAAAAACATCAACTGTTTCTTGTTCTTTCCGAATTGTAGCGGTTGGCTTGAAAGCAACCTGCAAAACAATATTTTCACCAGTTGATATCCCGCCTTGTGTTCCACCCGAGTGATTACTTCGAGTGCGGATTTCCCCTTGGTCATTGTAGAAAGGATCATTGTGTTCAACCCCTGTCATGGCAGCACTTTCAAAACCTGAACCAATAGCAAATCCCATTGTTGCGGGCAGGGACATCATAGCCTTAGCCAGATCGGCTTTCAGCTTATCAAAGACAGGTTCTCCTAGACCAACTGGAACTTGGCGAGCGACTGCACCAACTATCCCACCCAGAGAATCACCATCCCTACGGGCTTGATCAACCCTAGTTTCCATCTTTTGGGCAGCGGTAGGATCAGGACACCGAACAAGGTTCGCTTCAACTTCTTGCAGGGTTACACGATCGGTATCAACATGAGTCTGTATTTGATGAATTTGCTGGACGTAACCCACGATCTCGATTTCACACTCTTGTTGAAGGATTTGCTTGGCAATAGCGCCAGCTGCCACACGACCAACGGTCTCCCTTGCACTGGCACGACCTCCACCTTTCCAATTTCGGATGCCATATTTTTTCTGATAAGTGTAGTCAGCATGGGATGGTCGATAAACATCTTTCAAGTGGTCATAGGCAGAAGGTCGAGCATCTTTGTTCCAGACTAACATTGAAATTGGCGTACCTGTAGTTTGGCCTTCAAAAAGACCGGACAGGATTTCGATTTGGTCTGATTCTTGTCGAGGTGTAGTGATATGACTTTGTCCAGGTCTTCTCCGATCTAACTCGTTTTGAATGGCATTCACATCTAATTTAACCTGTGAAGGGCAACCGTCTACCACAACTCCAACAGCACCACCGTGAGACTCCCCCCAAGTAGTTATTTTAAAAAATTGACCAAAACTATTCCCCATGCCTAAGTCCAACCTTCGTATTTTTACCACACAAAATATAGCATATGAACGGACTATCATCAAAGCCAATTAAATCATCGATATGATTGGCAAATTCAGACTATACCTAAGATCAAGGCAAGGTTGCAATCAATTCTAACCATGTGCTATCATTGCCCAGTTTGGGGATTAGAATGGTAGAGGATCAGGCAACTCAGCGGCAGATTATTCAAGACAACATCGAAGCTATTCAATTCAAGATTAATCAAGCAGCACAACGTAGTGGTCGTACATTAGACCAGATTCAGTTGGTAGCCGTCGGTAAGAATCACCCAGTCTCCAGTATTCAAGCTGCCATTGAAGCCGGTTTGACTGACTTAGGGGAAAACCGAGTTCAAGAAGCTAAAAGTAAAAAGCAACTGATATATTCAAAGGTTAAGTGGCATCTTGTAGGTCATCTACAAACTAATAAAGCCAAGGCCGCACTGGATATTTTTGATTTAATCCACTCGGTTGATCGGGTACGACTGATGAACCG
Source organism: Candidatus Poribacteria bacterium (assembly GCA_002729015.1). The sequence goes on along the minus strand of PBVO01000094.1, from coordinate 20,242 downwards.
CATCCAAGAACTGGCTAAACTTAGTAACCGAAAGGTCCAGGTGTTAATTCAAGTTAACACATCTGCCGAACCGAGCAAGTTTGGAATCATGCCGGAACAAATTATACCTTTCTTTAACCAAGTGGCCAGTTTGGATCGGGTAGTGATTTGTGGTTTGATGACTATTGCCAGATTTTCAACTGATCCTGAAAACTGTCGTCCTTATTTTTGCCAGCTACGGACATTGATGAACAAAGTCAGCGAACAAAATTACCCAAATTTTCAAGCCAAGTATTTATCAATGGGCATGAGCAACGACTTTGAAGTTGCCATCGAAGAAGGCGCGAATCTGGTTCGTGTCGGAACCTCCATTTTTGGTAATCGGTCAAGTTAATCTAAATATCTAATTATGACTAAAAACAATTCAGTCCAATCGAAGCGAGAGTACGAAATTGGTTTCATAGGTGTTGGTAATATGGGGGCAGCTATTTTGAGAGGAGTCTGCAATCATCTTTATACTTCTGAACAGATTTCTATTACAGATGCATACCAACCAAAAGTAGACGAATTGGTACAAGACCTTGGCGTTAAATCATTCAGTACCATCAAGTCTTTAGTCGCTTCCAGCAGTACTATCTTATGTGCAGTCAAGCCAAATAATTTCCCTGAAATTTTGCCCGAAATCGCCTCAGAAATTCAGCCAGACCAGTTACTAGTTTCGATCGTTGCGGGAACTTTAACAGAAACCATTGAGTCTTATTTTTCAGCCAATATTCCTGTGGTTCGTGTTATGCCCAATCTGCCAGCATCGGTTGGTTGCGGAGTTGCAGCATTAACCGCGGGAAGGTTAGCTAATGATTCTCATTTAGACAAGGTTAGGTTAATTTTTAATTCGGTCGGGACTTCCGTGGTCGTCGATGAGAAACAAATGGATGCAGTGACAGGCTTAAGTGGAAGCGGACCCGCTTTTGTGTTTTTGTTTATTGAAGCGCTGATCGACTCAGGAGTTCATGCGGGGTTGAGTGCTCCCGTAGCACAACAACTGGCAATTCAAACCGTTTTGGGAGCGAGTCAAATGCTAGCACAATCTGAAATTCATCCAGCAGTACTCAAAGGGCAAGTGACTACACCTGCCGGTACAACTGCCGCGGGCCTATTCGAGTTAGAAAAAGGACAATTGCGTTCTGTGATTGCATCGGCTATTTTGGCTGCCAAGCAAAGATCATCGGAATTGTCCGAAGAAAATCAGCTGAAATTTATAGAATGATATTTGATACATTTAAATTTTCTCGTTGCTTAAAATGATCGCAGACCTAATAGCTATTGTTCTTCACGAAACGATTCGGCTCTTCGAAATTGTTCTACTCGTAAATATCATTTTGTCTTGGTTTGTTCATAGCACTCCAAATATGGCAGTCCGAAATATATATTTGTGGACAAGCCGAATCGTTGATCCTCTTTTGGACCCAATTCGTCGTTTACTTCGGCCTTACATGGGTGGTATGCCATTTGATATTTCACCCATGGTCCTATATTTGTTCTTGAATATTTTGGGCCGAGCTGTACGATAGCCTTGGTGAGTTTCTTGATTTATGACTTCATCAGTTGACAGCATCAGGAAATGGAAACAACCCAATATATATGGTCGACTTCGGGGGAATGTATCTGTTCCAATTACATTGCAGCGTCCCTCAATCCACTTGTATGAGTCGCCTTATCCTCTTTGTACTACTCCACTATCGGCCTTCGCTAATAGACTATATCAGGATATTTTTCTAAAATATCATCTTCAGAAAGGTCGAGATGTTCATTTTATACCCCAATGGCAGCAATATTCTTCCGATATAGAAAATGAAATCAGTCAACAATTAGGACGGACCAATTCCAATAATAATAGACTTGCCTCAGAATACCAAAAGGTCCGTCCAAAGATAATCCGAGAATTAGTTAGTGTTCGACAAGAAGAGTTAAAAAATCTAGGTATATTTGCAGATTGGGAACAAGGAGAAGCAGTTACTAATCAAAGGGACCACGCGAAAGTTATAACTAATTTTGGTCGGTTGGTAAAGGCAGGTTATGTCTCTCAATCTCGGGCTCTGATTTGTTGGTGTTATGGTTGTTCTACTGTCCGAAAAGAGAATGAACAAGTAGTTAATGAGAATGAATCCATATCCGGTCATGTTTGCTTTCCTATACACCAAGGATTAGAGCAATTTGGTGTAAAAGTCGATTTAGCTGTATGGGTTAGTGAATTGTGGCAACTTGTTGGTTGTGTTGCTATATGTGTAGATCCAACCGAACAGTATTTCAGTGTACAACATTCGGATCGTTGTTTGATTATACCTCAATCATTGTTAAATTTAGATATGTTCTCCATAGTTCCAAATGGGGAACTATTACCAGTCTCTGTAGATGAAATATTGGCCAGTACTTGCATTCATCCGATCTCAGAAACTAACGTTGAGATTACCGAATCAACAAAAAAACAACCAGATAGAATAAGCATTTTGGTGCCTGGGCACGTAAAAATTGATTACCAGTTGGCACAAGAAAAAGGTCTTCCTGTCCTTTGTGTTTTACAAGAAGATGGCCGGCTAGCAAACAGTACCAGCCAAATCAATCAACTTTCGATTCGAGCGGCTAACACAGCAATCCTAGATAATTTAAACCGTCAATCTGCTAACCTAAATTTGAAACCTAATCTAGTAGAAAAAAAACACTGTCAGTTTTGTGACCAACCCACGGTTTATCGACCGATAAAGGAGTGGGTTTGGGACTGGTCTGAAAAAGATAACAATGAACAAACTTTAGCCAAACTTTCTCCCGTTCAATGGGAAAAGGCATCAGAACCTTCAGGCCTTTCACCTCTGCCAATCTCTAATCGTCATTATGGTTGTATTCCAATTCCCATCTTCCGTTGTCGAAAGTGTGGGCAAGACATCTGTGATACAGATGCATTGAAATTGGTACGGGACCTTATTTCACGACGTGGAACAGACGTTTGGTTTTCACTAGGAACGGAAGAAATGATTCCAGGGAACATGTCATGCCCAACGTGCCAGAACTCAATTTTCAAAAAAGAATTTAATTTCTTTGATGGGCAATTTGCCAATCTATCACTTCAACAAACACGACTGCAAAATTTAGACAAAGAAAAAAAAATACAGTTAGTATATTTTTACGAGAAAATCAGAGAGAATAACTATAACGGGCTAAGTAAAAATCAGCTTTTTTTTCAACAGCTTTTTAAGACCGGCTTGGCAACTCACAAGCGCTCTCCATTGGCTGAAGTACTGTTACTTGGACAACAATGTAAATCTATTACTTTGGATTTTTGTCCTAAATTATTGTTGTCCCAATATTCTCCTGATATAGTCAGATTGGCTCTGTTGATTTTGTTGACATCACAGGATAGAATGGATCTTGCTCTAAAGCAAGCACAGGCTGATTATCATATAGTGAGTAAGTGGCTATCAGCCATTCTTAGCTGCCAGAACTCAAAGGCATTACAGAAAAAGAACGGACCATTATTGACAGTGATTGACTCAGCTTACGAGGCTAACGATTTCTCGTCTGTTCTACGACACATTCGTCATTTGGCCAATTCTAGTCAAAAACGATTTGGTCCTGCATTAGTCGTTTCCATTCTTCAGCGTATAGCTCCACTGATGCCATTTTTGGCTGAACAAGTTTATTCAGACTTTAAAGCATCAACAAATAACCACACCACTTTGATTGCTGACAGCATTTTTCTTACTCATTGGTTTGACGTGAACGAAAATGAAAATTCTAAATAAACTCAGAAATGCCTCTCCCTTGTTGTTAGTTGCCGCTTTGTCCTTTATCCTAGACCAATTGACGAAATGGTTAGTGATCAAGAAACTAGATGTGTACGCACAAATAGAAGTAATCGCAGGCTTTTTTAATCTATTCCATATTAGAAATCCAGGGGCAGCATTTGGGATATTGCAAGGCCAACAAACCTTCCTAATTATTTTCACAATCTTAGCTCTTGGTATAATTGGATATTATTATTTTTATTATAGCCACAGTCTGTGGATGAGAATTGGGCTTGGGTTTCTGCTAGGTGGGGCTCTAGGTAACTTATTAGACCGACTCAGAATGGGTGAAGTTGTTGATTTTCTGCAATTTGGTTTATTACCTGATTATGCATGGCCAACTTTCAATGTAGCTGATGTCAGTGTCTGTGTAGGTATGGGAATGATTTTTATCTACTTTTACTGGGAAAGAAACACAACATTAGAAGAATCTGTGTCAAATGAAAGAAACCATGTGGAATAATCACATGCCTAGTAAGCTATTAGTTTTCACTGTCGTGGGCTTGCTTTTCTCCTGTGTTGCCTTTGGGCAAACTATGGATGATTCAGTTGAAAAAAAAGACGAAAATCAACCAGAAGATAAGTTCGTTGAGTCAGATAGGGAACGTGAATTAATGGAACAAGCAGAGTTATCAAAAAATGATAAACCTGAAAAGCCATTAGCATACAATGAAAACCGGTTACGCCGATTTGAGATCATTTCGCTGACTTCAATACCGTTTACAGCTATACATAGTTTTTTAGCAGTACGGGGAGTCAAAATGATACAGCAAAACAAGTTTGCCCCCCAAATTTCTGATAAAGACTACCAAGTCATTGGTCTATGTACCGTGACTTCGTCGATTCTGATCGGTTTATGGGATTTATACAATAATCGTGGCAAGAATACATCTGAGTTGCTCATTCCAGAAATTGATCATTCGCATCTGAATCAACTGGGTCTTTCACCTCGTTCTCGTCGGCTGGATGAGATTGAAGTAATTAACTACCAACCAACTAGTATCTTAGCACTAGTTAAAATTAGGTTTTAGGGTATTTAAATGGCAATTTTTGAACTTCGCATTAACAAAGACCCAATCCTGCGGCGGAAAGCTGTCGAGGTTCGCAATTTCGATTTTAGCCTTTCATCTCTAACTGAAAATATGTTTGAGACTATGTATGAGTCAAAGGGGATTGGACTTGCGGCTCCACAGATTGGAATTTCGCAACGTCTCATTGTCATTGACATAGAGGAAGTTGACGCTGAATTTCCACCATTAGCGTTGGTTAACCCCACAATTACCGAATCTTCGGGTGAAGAGCTAGGCGAAGAGGGTTGTCTAAGCCTGCCTGACTTCCGAGCTATTGTACGTCGATCAACTGAAGTATCCATCAACGCGCAAAACATTGATGGTCAAGCAGTTCATTTTTCCGCTCAAGGTTTGATGGCCCGAGTCTTACAACATGAAATAGATCATTTGGATGGAATCCTAATAACCGATCGCCTACGCCCCGAAGACCAGGAACTTTTAGAGAAAGCAGATTAGTTGTTAGGCCTATTTGGTATATAAATGAAAATTCTTTTTATGGGAACTAGCGATTTTGCGGTTCCAACCTTGGAAAAATTAGTAGATCAAAAAGAATGGGAGGTTATAGCTGTTGTTACTCAGCCCGACCGCCCTAGTGGTCGCGGCCGGAAACTGACTCCATCTCCTGTCAAGCTTGCAGCTGAAAAATATCAATTACCAACGTTACAACCGGAAAAAGTCAGGAAACAAACAGTCATTCAGCATTTGACAGACCTTGCACCAGACGTAATAGTGGTGGTGGCTTATGGCCAGATACTAACCAAAAAAATTTTAGAATTACCGCCTAGTGGTTGCCTCAACATTCACCCGTCTCTGCTGCCCAAGTATCGTGGTGCAGCGCCAATCCAATGGGCCTTAATCAATGGTGAATCGGAAACTGGTGTGACGATCATGTTGTTAGATGAAGGTGAAGATACCGGTGACATTATATCGCAAAAAGCAGTGGGGATTTTGGCAGACGAAACCAGTATTACTTTACATAATCGTTTGGCTAATCTAGCCCCTGGCTTACTGATCAAGGCCATCAAACAATGCGAGACTGAGGGAGGGAAACCTTTTCACTACCCACAAGACAACAGTAAATCTAGCCAAGCGCCCAAGCTGACTAAATCGACAGGGATCATCGACTGGAACGATAACGCAGAACAAATTTACAACCTGATACGTGGAACCCTCGGGTGGCCAGGGGCAAAAACCTATTTAGCCGGATTTCAAGTCAAGATAATCGATTGTACCGTAGTAGGATTGCAACTTATTTCAGGTCAGATTAAAGTTATTCGTGATCCGAACGATGGTCTCAGTTTAGTCGTTGGTACATCGCTTGGCAGCCTAAAATTGAATACAATTCAGCCTGCTACAAAAGGACCAATGTCTGCGGTAGATTTTATTAATGGGTACGGTATTAAGTCCGGGGACTATGCCCATACAAGTGACGGATAGAGTAAATATAGATTTGTGAAGAATGCGCTAAACATCGTCTTTAGTACTATGTTGATTTGCTTTTTCTTTGTTAATGGGGTTGGTGCATTTGTCCTACTACGAATATTGCCTAGCAAAGTGGGAACACCAGACTTAGAAATGCCAAAACTGGAGGGGCTAAGCCTGAATCAGGCAAAGTATTTGATTCGTCGGCACCAACTAAAATTAGAACGCCCTGTGACATACCAAGCTGATTCAAAGGTTTTATTCGGTCACGTCGTAGCCCAGAAGCCTCCAGCTGACTTCAAGATAAAAACCGGACGAACAATTCGTTTAACAGTTAGTAGTGGTGAAGAAATGATCACGGTTCCAAACCTTCTCGGAATGTCTCCTAGAGAAGCTGAACAAGTGCTAAACGAATCTGGGCTTCGCCGGGGCCAAGTGGCCGCAGTACATTCATCAGCCTTTCGAAAGGCTGATGTTGTCATGGCTCAATCACCAGAACCAGGGACATACAAAAAGAGACAGTCCTCTGTAAGCATTCTGTTGAGTCTTGGATTGAAATCCTTTCCTTTCCTGATGCCTAATTTGGAAGGATTACAAATAGACCAAGTCAGATTAATACTCGAAGAAAATGGATTAAGAATTGGTCAAGAAGATTACCAGCCCAATAGCGAATTGGGTCCTGGTAGAATTATCGATCATCAACCATCTGTTAATACTGTGGTTCAAACGGGGCAAAAGGTTAATTTACAAATCAGTGGTACAGATAGAGTTGAGTTCGAAACAAGCTATTTCGTCGAAGTAGTACACACAGTATCAGGAATAAGTAAACAACTAGAAGATGATAATCTGCCAGCAGAACGACTGCCTAAAAAATACGTGCAGATTATTATTGATGATCAGCGGGGACAAAAGCGAATTGTCAATTCGAACTATTGGCCAGGTACAATAATCCGAAAGCCTTATAAAGCAGTTGGGTCGGCTATGGTCCGCGTATATGAAGATTATGAACTAATTCGAGAAGAAATATTAGAATAAGCCCTTGTATCTAGTAAATTGGAGGTAAGAAGTGTTAGGCCACCCTAAAATTGCTCCTTCTTTGTTGGCTGCTGATTTCAGCCGGTTTGCTGACGAAGTTGAACGGGTCGAAGCTGCAGGTGCTGATCTTCTCCACTTCGATGTGATGGATGGGCACTTTGTGCCTAACTTGGGTCTCAGCCCCAACATAATCGCCGCATTACGGCCGTTAACTCCGCTTTTTTTTGATGTCCATTTAATGTTAACACATCCTCAAAAATATATTTCGGCCATTGTTTCTTCTGGTGCTGATCGAATTACACTGCATCTCGAAAACGAAACAGCAAGTGTGTCGCAGTTAATTGAACAGGTTCGCTCTCATCAGATTGAAGTAGGATTGGCAATCTGCCCGAAAACAAATGTTAGATTACTCGAACCTTACTTGCCTTTAGTAGACCTTGTTTTACCGATGAGCGTTCAACCAGGCTTTGGCGGTCAGATTTTTTTGCCAGACACATTGTACAAAATGAAATGGCTACACAATGAGATCCAAAAAGATAATTTATCAGTAATAATTCAAGCAGATGGTGGTATAAACCTTGATACAGCTCCTAGCGTGATTGAAAATGGAGTAACGGAACTAGTCGCGGGTTCCGCAATTTTCAAATCAGATAACTATAGGAAGGTCATTCAGGAATTAAGAGGTGCGTAATTTTTACCTGGACGGATTAGGAAAAAATAGATTCATAGGCGAATTGCTTCATGTTCCTGCAGATGAGAGACATCATATAGAATGTGTTTTGCGATTAGGGAACGGAGACCAAGTCAATTTCCTAGATGGGGAGGGGTATTGTTATAGGGTTGAACTTCAAAGTGATGGACGACAATTGTTAGGCAAAGTTCTGGAATCAAGGTATGTGTCTCCCATACAGCCTAAAATTACATTATTTCAAGGATTACCAAAGTTTGATAAAATGCGGCAGATCGTTAGGCAAAGTACCGAGGTCGGTGTTGACCGGATTGTTCCAATGATTTGTGAGCGCTCGATACCCAAATATAACAGCGAATCAGTTCACAAAAAAGTCAGTCGATGGCAGAAAATCAGTAACCAGAGTGCTAGGCAAAGTTGCCGTTATCATTTTATAAATATTGATCCGCCTATGAATAGTATGAGTTGTCTCACACAAGGTTCCAATTTTGACTTGGCTATACTATTTTATGAACTAGAATCCAAATTATTCATTCGTTCAATCATAAACCAGAAGGAAACTCTTGAGTCAGTCGCGTTATTCGTGGGACCGGAAGGAGGATTCACGAATGGCGAAGTTGAAATAGCCAAAGCTCATGGTATCCTAACGGCTTCCCTCGGCCATAATATTCTTCGAACTGAAACAGCTCCTATCGTTGCTGCTTCTTTGCTAGTTTATGAACTTAGACACAAAAAGATGGACATTCATGACTGAAATTAACCCAAATAGCACTAATGTCGTTCCAACTGCAGCAATTCTCACCTTCGGTTGTAAGGTTAATCAGTATGATTCTAATGCAATGCGATCAACTCTGATTCGCAAGGGGTACCGAATTGTGTCCGAAACGCAATCAGCAGATGTTTACATTGTAAATACTTGTACAGTAACCAACGTGGCTGATCAGAAAGCACGACAGATAATTCGGCGTGTTGCCAAGAAAAATCCACAAGCTAAGGTCTTGGTGACTGGATGTTACGCTGAGAGTGATCGTGGAACATTAGAAGGAATAGATGGTGTCTCACTAGTCTTTGGCAATAGAGAGAAAGCGGATTTAGACCAATACCTAGAAAAAATTCAGCCCAATCAACCAAATTCAGACTTATTACAAATTGAGCCAGTTCAACACGACGCTATTCGGGAACATGCTAACTTTAGCTTGAGTGTTGCAGATACAGGAGATCGAACAAGAGGTATTATTAAAGTTCAGGATGGATGTAGTGCATTCTGTACCTATTGCATTATTCCCTATGTACGTGGACGAATGACTAGTCGACCGATTTCGGAAATTATCGCTGAAGCGAAGATGCTTTCGTTAAGTGGCGCTAAAGAGATTGTCTTAACCGGTGTNCACCTTGGTTCTTATGGTATTGATAAACAAAACACGGGTGAATTGACTGACAGATCTCGCCGGGAGACTGTTGCAGACATTTTGGAGGCAGTCCATTCTATCAATGGTATTGAACGGATTCGATTGAGTTCGATCGAGCCGATGAATTTTCCATTTGAATTAGTTGCCAGAATGGCTAACTTACCAAAGTGCATGCCTCATTTTCATTTGCCACTACAGTCTGGTTCTGATCAAACCCTAGAACGTATGCGCCGTCGTTACACAGCGGACGAATTTATGCGATTAGTTGATCATATCAGATCGGTTTTCCCTGAGGTTGGTTTAACTACTGATATAATGGTTGGGTTTCCTGGTGAAACCAACCAAGATTTTGAAGAATCACTTCAGTTCGTAAATAAAATTGGCTTTAGCCAGTTGCACGTATTTCGTTATTCACCTAGAAATGGGACGCCAGCNGCCGAGTTTGAGAATCAAATTCCATCTCATATTTCCTCTGAGCGAAGCAAACGAATGATAGAAATAGGTCGGGAGAGTGCAGATAATTNCCGACAAAAGATGATTGGTCGAGCTACAAGGATTTTAGTGGAAAGTGTGACCGATAATTGTCAAGGCTCAGGATTCACAGATAATTACCTTCGTACAGAGATCAACGGATACTTTAGGCAGACCAACCAGATTATACCCGTCGTTTTAACAGGTATAAAAGGAGATGTAATGCAAGCTGAAATTATTGATTNCTCATACAAAAATAATAATCTTGACTCATCTATTTCTCCAGGATTGAAATTCCTAGATTCAAGTATCTAAACAAGATGTGTTAGTTGTCATGACTTTTTTGATAGTATACAAACTCTAATAACATTTCTAAGATGTTGGTGGTGTCCATCCCATGACGGTTCCGAAACTAGCGAATTGGCTTTTTTCACCTGAGGTCAAAATGCGCGAGCCTTGTACCACTACTTTAGACTTTCCGCTAGTTATTTTATAACTAGTTGGTGCGTTTTTCCTAATCATTGGGGCACCTTTTTGATCGACTAATTGATCTAAGCGGAAATGTATTGATTGGCAAGATTTAACCTCAAACTCGCAAGAAGTTGACTCTAATTCGAGATCTTCATATAATATTTCTAGTAGGCAAATTGTGTCAAAATCGGAGGTGTTGGAAACACAAATCGACTCGTGAGAAAAGTATCCTTCACCATTTGATTGCCAAATTTTTTCTTGCTCGGTTAGTTCAGCCATGAAACCGTCGGGGANCAGCCAAACGTAGGATCCATCTCCCAAGAAGTGGTAGTTAGTAGTAGCTTTCTGGAGCGCTGTGGCTGTCGANCGTAAATCATCGAATTGACTGAGAGTGATGGTNAGAAATCGGTCATTCAGGTTAATGCCGACCATATTTTTGACCTGATCACGTAATTTACCGTTCACATTGAATAACAAGCGATCATCAGACAATAACTGTACTCTCCCAAGACGATGAGCCGATAACCATGCACTAAAACTATCATTTAACATGGTGCTAATAGTTTCATAATCCGATGAGCCGAGAGCCTCTTGGTAATCTCTTACCGAAGTTAAAATCTCTATTAATTGTTGGTTCTGAAAGTCTGAAGACATCGTTTTTCCCTTTCTAGTAGAATAGCACTTAAATAATTACATTTACGGAGACTATAATGACAATCATACAAACAGAGCAAATTAAACAAGCATTAGAGTCCATGTTTTATAGCATAAAGATGAAAGAAAATATTGCTCAAAATTTGGCCGAGATTGAACGTTTAAGACGAGAAGTCCAGTCCACAGCACCAGCACAGTTGAATCACTTTCTAGAACGTCGTAGTTACACAAAAGCTCTCGAGTACATAACTAGCGGTGCTGTATCCAAAAACCCTGAGCAACCAGCCTGTTCATCTGATTAGTCTTGGCTTTCTTTTTCTTCATCATGACTCACGCTTTGTACGCAAAGATCCAACGTTACAAATCGGTAACCAAGTGATTTGATTTCTTCAACAATCAGATCTCTTTGTNCAATTGCTTTCCCAATTTGGTGATCAGGTAACCCAATTTGTAAGATCCGCTGATGCTCGCTCAACTTTGGTTTTTCAAAACCTAAATCTTTTAAAAAGTCCTCAGCTTTTATCAGTGAGGTCTCAGTCTTAGTTGATTTTGTCATTTTGTATTCACTGTTCTATTTTTCTACCAATAGAACGTTGATAAATTTCTAGATAAGATTCAGCTATGTTCTTCCAATCATATGGTTGTACCTTTTGGTAACTGGCTCTACCCATCTGTAATCTCTTATGGGGTTGGTTAATCAATGCGACAATTTTTTCAGCGATTTCTTCTATGTTACCTGCTGAAACCAAGTATCCATTTTCACCATAAGTTACAAGATCTTCAATTCCTTGAACCCGACTGGCAACAATTGGCAGACCTGCTCCCATTGCTTCTAAGACTACTAATGNCATTCCTTCTGCCGAGGAACAAAGTGTAAAAATATCTGATCGATGGTATTTTCTTGGTAATTCCTCATAATCAACTGATCCACTAAACTGAATGTAAACACCAATCCGGAGTTGGTGGACTAATTTTTTTAGCTCTACTTGGTAAGGTCCATCACCGATAATTTCAATCTTAAAAGGGTATTTGGCTGATTGAATAATTTTCGGCACAGCTCGAATCAAGTATTGAAATCCTTTCCGAGGAATCAACCTTCCAACAGTCAAAATCCTAATACAACTACTATTCAAAGGTCGGTTTGTATGTACAAACCGATCTAATTCTAACCCGTCTGGTAGTACGGTAATCGGTAGTTTGTTGTCGGTTTGCATCGCCAGCTGTTTTAGGCCATAACTGCACGCAATTACTTGGTCAGCAGATCGCCAAATACTACGAATCACAGGTTTCAACAACCAATATAGCCAGCGATAGTACGCGGGATCTGGATTTATACGAGGGACATCGCGACCTCCCAAAAATACCACATAAGGTAATTTTCGGACTTTACGTAACCAATAAGCACAAAACCCAGATGGAATACCAAAGAATACCTGTACTATGTCGGGATGAAAGTCATTGGCAATTGAATGACCGTAGTAGGTCGAACTGACCACATAGGTCATCATCTCGTGAANCGCACATACATCAGGACTTTTTCGTAAGGTAGGTACCCGAATGATGTTCATACCTTCAACAATTTCATTGACTGGTAAATCCTGAAACTGAGAAGTGACAACAGTTACTTGATGTCCTACAGATACGAAATGTTTTCCCAAAAAATACGTNACCCAACCACCTCCACCACCAATTGGTGGAAATTCATAATTGAACATCAAGATCTTCATACTATTACTTAGGATACACTAAGCTGGCGGACCTTCGTCAACTCAAATTGGTTATATAAATAATTTCTATCATGANACCTAAATTAGCAACACACGCATGAATCCGAATAAATTATAGAAAGGTAATTTCTTGATTGACCAATCAAGTTTGTTGTGCTAGGATCAGCGTCTCTTAACAATCGAATATGGGTGCCGAAAATGAGAATCAATCCATTCAAATCAGACGGTCAATGGTATCGAGGGAACACTCACAGCCATAGTACGGAATCGGACGGTCAATTGTCAATGAAGGAACGTTTCGNTGCTTACCGTGAGCGCAATTATGACTTTCTGGTGTTGACTGACCATCGAATAGTTAACGATGTTTCTAACTTCAGTACTGATGACTTTTTAGCCATTTCTGGTAGTGAAGTTCATCCGTCAAACCCTTATGGGGGAGATACTTACCATATTGTAGNCATCAATATTCACGAACCGATTAATTGNTCTGTGATGCATCCAAACGATGTNATTAAAGANATCAAAAATCAGGGTGGAGAAGCTGTACTATGCCATCCTTATTGGTGTGGTCATAACTTGTTGGACTATTTACCTTTGGAAGATTATTTTGCAATTGAAGTTTACAATGATACCTGTATGGGTATAGGTAAAGGATTTTCAGAGCAAGCTTGGGACGATTTGTTAGACAAAGCTGGCATGGTTTATGGGATTGCTGCAGATGATTCTCATGGNGTTGAACATGATTGTTTTCATGCTTGGATCAATGTAAAAGCATCTTCACTGACAACTCAAGGAATTATGGATGCGCTACGGAACGGTGCTTTTTACTCAACTCTGGGGCCCGAAATCTATGATTTAGACTTGATTGATAACGAAGAAGATCCAACTAAAAAAGGTAAAAAGATTGTGATCAAATGCGAACCAGTGGAATCTATTACCTTTAAATCCCAGCGGAGTCGAGGTCGGCACATTACTGCTGTGAATGGTAAGTTACTGACCGAGGCTGAGTATCTTATTCCGAATAGTGCAAAATATGTACGCGTTGAGGTGACTAGACCTGATGGGAAAAAGGCTTGGACTAACCCGTTCTACCTCTCTTAACTAAGGCTTGTATACTGGTTNTAATATCGGGCCTTTCTTGTAGTGGTNTGTACAGTTCTAAGTTTGGCTCAAAACTATTTTTTCTAATTGATTTGTTTGTTGTANCGGTGTGCCATTTGACACAACAGATGNCATGCTGGTAGAATGACTAAGCTATTTTTAAACCTTTATTTACTCTGTTCAGGATGGGATTTATGAGTCTCCAATCAGCACAAGGCTCTTCGTCTGTAAATGGCTACTACAGCCGATTAGGTAGTTATATAAAAGACTCTGGGCAAAGTCCAAGTTCTCAACCACCACCTCGATTGGTACAGGAAGATACAGCAGTGAAAGCTGAAGTCGCTTCAAAAGCCGGGAATGTAGTAAAAAGCCAAGAAGGTAAACTTTCTGGGCAAGGAATATTACTCGACCGACAAGGCTAGAAATCTTGAGTTAAAAATATTCTTTCTTACTAATGTAACTCAGTTAAGGCCCGCCTTAGAGCAGCAAAGAATATAATTACGTAGTATTGACGTTTGCTGTACTGATTTCTGCCAGATAATGTTAGGCCACACCACTTTTTGCGATCGAGATGGCCTATTTGGTGTTTAGTGCTACGTTCAATCCTTCACTTTAACCCTTAGTACTATTTCCTATTTACGGCTTNTAATCGTAGATCCTTTGTATTTCTATTAAAGTTAAATGATTTCTCATAATCTGGTTAGTATTTGTGGTGTTGGAGTTTTTGTACAACTATGAAAGTATTNGTGATAGGTGGAACCGGGAATATAAGTCGTCGAATTGTTTCTGCTCTGTTGGAACGAAATCATCAAGTTACAATTTTTAACAGAGGGCAACACCCNGATTCTCCTCCAGAAGGAGTCCGGACAATTATTGGAGATCGGAAACAGAGATCCCATTTTGAACAAACAATGAAGGCAAATACATTTGATGTTGTTATCGATATGATATCTTTTAATGAAGAAGATGCTGATTCTGCCATTCGCGCGTTCGAAGGTCGAATTCAACACTTTATTCAGTGCTCTACTGTGATGACCTATGGNCCACCTTTTCCCCGTAACGGCATTAATATAACCGAAAACGATTATCTGAATGGAAAATCGGCTTATGCTCTAGGAAAAATAGCAGCTGATAACCTACTCTTAAAATCATACCTAGAAGACGATTTTCCTGTCACTATTTTGAAACCATCTTATACCTACGGCCCAGGGGTTAACGTTCATCGTCAAATTGGTGGAGATGGTAGTTGGATTGACCGTTTACGGAAGGGAAAACCTATTTTGTCTGCCGGTGATGGATTAAACCTATTTCAATTTTTATCATCTCACGATGCTGGGGAAGGGTTTGCTGAAGTGGTAAATAGGAAGGAATGTTTAGGGCAAGTTTACAACATTGTCCATCCTGATGCTATCACTTGGAATCAATGGCATTGTTCGGTAGCCAAAGCTCTTGAGGTTGAAATACGGACTGTACCTGTTGCCCAAGAAACGCTGGTCGCCATTAACTCAGATCGATTCAAAGGCCTAGCGGGTAACTTTGGTCATACTCAGGTTTTCGACAATCAAAAATTAGCCAAAGTAATTCCCAATTTTCGACCTAAAACACCTCTGGTAGAAAGTTTGTTGGAAAATATCGAATGGATGGATCAGCATAATCGAATACCAAATAGTGATGAAGACTTGCTAGAGGATAAAATTATCTCGGCGATAAGAAAACTACCAACCCAAATTTAGTCTCGAAGGCTTCGTCTAAATGGATAAACGGTGTTAGACGAATATAAAGCTATTTTTGTTCGTAACTTCGAAGTATTTATCTGTAGCAGAAAAGCTATTGAAATCTANCCTCATACAAGCTTTTGAATATCAGAGGAGCATCTAAGTTTACATAGTTAGGTCGTTTTTCGATTAACCTTAGAAAGGCATTCTTGTCGTTTCCCATAAAAGCTATCATAGTTTCGATATTGTGCTTATTCAGCGTATCGAATTCAGTTAAGTCGTCTTCCATGGTATATTCAATTATTGATGGCGAAAAGTTATCCAAAATATCTTCAAGAGTTTTAAAGTCTTTCCTCCTAAGCATAATTTTTGCTTCAGGAAATCTGGTTGCTAGCCGTTCTANGATTTTCTTATCTCCCGACCAGAAGAAACACTTCTTTTGCAGACTATATTCGCAGACCTTATTCCAAACCCTTTCCGGGTCAGCGTTTTTGATTTCAATGTAAATTTTCCCGTTGTAAAAATTGACAATTTCTAAAATATCGTCNAGCTTTGGGATTTGNAACCCTGTAAAAAAATCACTAAACCAACTCCCTGCATCAATTTCCTTCAGTTCCGAAGAACATATATCAGAGACCTTTCCTAATTTGTTGGTCGTTCTATCTAATGTACTATCATGAATAATGACTAATTTCTCGTCTTTTGTTTCACGAACATCGACTTCTACATGTGAAAATCCTGCGGCAAATGTCAAGTGTGTGGAGGGTATAGTATTTTCAGGTGCAATGTTGTTGACACCTCTATGGCANACTACTTTAACAGGCCATTCGTCATCCGTTTTAAAAAATGGCTTGACCAACTCAGGCTTATTAGAGCAAATACCAAATACTGGTTTCTCACGCAAAAAAGACATACGTGCAGGGTTTTCTTCATGCCATAGAACAACTTTTTTATTTTCTTTCTCACATCGATCAAAAAATTTTTTATCTAAAAACTTTTCTGGACTTTCTAACTTTTCCCAACATAAATGTATAATCTCGGCATCTTGACTATAAGAAAAAGGATCAGTATTCACTGGAACCAATATGGCTGTTGGGTAACTGTGTTCAATAGTATTAATTCTTTTAATTAAATCTCGGTTAAAGGACGATAGTATAGATCGTTTAATTTTGTGCTTTTTTAACAAGAAAATAATTTGATCCACTGCAGCTTCAGATTTTATATCTGCATAAATACCAATATTTTCTTTTTTTGNTATTTTTACTATTTCTGAAAATAGCGGAACTCGGTTTGAACAATACTTTTTCTTGATTTCATCATATTTTAAATCACGAATTAATTCGCCATCTCCTAGATGCTCATCGTGATATGCAATGACCTGTTTATCAAAAGTGAATTGCAAATCAATTTCCCAAAAATCCGCACCTAATTTTTGAGCCAAAACAAAGGAATTTACTGAATTTGCAAATTCATAATCACTTGCACCTCTGTGTGCAATCGAATAAGGAGTCTCAGGATGTAACCAATCATCATTATTTGTATTTTTCGTATTCATCAACTAATACNCTCCAATATTTTTAGGTGTAATTTAACTAGACTGATACTGTAACTAATAGCCGCTATGTAACTCCATCTAAACCAACTATAAATATGGTAGTCAGTCGATAAACTCACATTCTTAGGACACCGTCGAAATTACCACTACGCTCATTTCTAAATTACACGAAGACGATATACAAACGGTTATCCTACTCTAGTTAGGTATCAGCTAGAAACAATAAACAGCAGCTGTATATTAGTGAATAAGATACTATGAAACCAGAAGTTATATTTTATAACGGATAAGAACAAAGAATACCACTTACAAATAACTTGAGGTTTGCACTATATTACCTTAGCATAGCAGTATTTATTTTTAATAACTTATCTATCCTTAAACGATACTAGACCAGTGAAAATTTCAAGTGCTAATCAAAGATCAGGCATAACTTATAAGTCAATTTTGACTACTATTTTCCTGATACCTTTCAGTTTTTATTGGATTATTGCCGGGGAAATCGGACTTGTTGGTTATGCTCTTAATACTTACGCAGTGCCCTTTTATAATGTTATTTTTACTGTATTTATCCTGCTAGTATTGAATCTTGTCTACAAGAAAATTTTCGAATGCTTCTACTTTTCCGCTCAAGAACTTCTGGCGATCTACATTCTTCTGAGTGTTTCCTGTGCTTTACCATCAATAACGCTAATGACGATTCTGATTACTACNCTTGGACATGCATTTTGGTTTGACACTCCAGAAAACGAGTGGCGTATCCTGTTTTGGGATTCTTTACCCCCCTGGCTAACAGTACAAGATAGGTCAATTCTTTCAGGATATTATTTGGGAGAATCAACTATCTACAGAACCTCACACTTTTTAGGATGGTTACGCCCAGCTCTNTTCTGGTCAGGGTTTATGGTTTTGTTGATGGGGATGATGCTTTTCCTTAACATCCTATTACGCAAGCAATGGATAGAGCGAGAACGACTCACATATCCNATAGCCCAATTACCTTTTCAATTACTTAGCCAAACCCAAACCTTAACTTCTNACTCTTTTTTCCGGGTAGGCGCATTAATCTCAATATCNATTTGTCTGCTGAACGGATTGCANTTTCTTCTTCCGAGTCTGCCAGAGATTCCAGTCAAGCGACTTGGTGGGTGGAAAGGCTTAGGTCATATATTTACCGAGAAACCATGGAGCGCTATTGGTCGTATTAGTGTCTCATTTTATCCTTTTGTAATTGGACTAGGGTTTTTAATGCCTATTGACNTGTTGTTCTCCAGTTGGTTTTTCTTTTTGTTTTACAAAACTGAGCTAGTTATTTCTAGTTTGCTCGGATTGTCGAAAATACCAGGATTTCCCTATGTAGATCAACAGTGTTTTGGGGCAACCTTAGGTTTATTCTTATCTTTGATGATACTGGGTTGGCAGCATTTNCAATCAGTTGTTGATCAACTAAAAGAAATAAACAACTCAAAAGAGTCAAAACTATATCAGGTTGCTACGTTAGGTTTGATCCTTTGCTTTTTCGGGATTTGCTTCTTCTCCATTCAGATTGGTATGAGGCTTTGGCTAATACCAATTTTCTTTGGACTCTACTTTGTGACGGTAATAGTTTTGACACGGATTCGGGCTGAGTTAGGTTTCCCCGCCCATGCAATGGAGCATATTCAAATCNATCGATTACTTATTGGGTGTTTTGGTAGTCAGGGGTTGGGAAAGCCCAACTTAGTTGCCTTAACTCTATATCGCTGGTTTATCCGTAGTTACTCGAGCCACCCAATGCCGCACCAGTTAGAAGGTTTTAAGATAGTTACACCNTCTACTCGCNAGCATTTATATATNGCATTAGTCGGATTTTCAATATTATCTGCGGTATCAGTCTTTTGGGTTATGCTTCACCTCTATTACCAGCATGGTGCTGTGAATTTCGGTGGTAGTGGTTGGAGTATGCAATTTGGAAGCAGAGTATTTGGTGAGCTGCAGAGGTGGTTAACTCTTCCAATCCCAGCCAATCCTCTACCATTGATTGGTATTGTTTTTGGGTTTGGNTTTTCCCTATCTTTGATGTGGATGCGAACACGTTTTCTTTGGTTCCCACTGCACCCAGTTGGTTTCCTGATTTCTAGCGACTGGGGGATGGCTTATTTATGGACTTGCATGTTGTTATGTTGGGTGATTAAGCTTACTGTACTCAAAGTTTTTGGCTTAAAAGGAGTATTGAAACTACGTTATTTTTCTTTTGGCCTAATTTTAGGTGATTTTATCACTGGTGGTCTATGGAGCTTTATCAGTATTATTTTTCAAAGGCAAATGTATAATTTCTGGCCTTAGACGAGGTAAACGGTNGCTTATTCAAAAACTACCTCATTATCTTAGATTAGTTTTCAATACTTCTGTAGAAATACTATTTTTCATCTTTCAGATGAAAAATGGAAGCTTTTAAGTCTTGACGTACTTAAGTGAACTTGGTAGNTTCAAAGTCTAGCNAGATTAGAANCNAAGTGTCGTATTATCGNATGCTCACAATTTGGGTTGATGAGATGAATGGATTAGAAATCGCACCCAAATTCAGGGGAATAATGATTATATTCGTTGCTAACTCACTGGGAATACCTTCAAAAAAATATGGTATTAATCACTAATCAAGATTTTACAACTCTTCTCGTTATTAACGATATCTTTCTGAGAAAAATAGAAAATTCATTTTGAATGAGGCCACGGTTATTGATTCATTCTTGAAATTGTATCGGGTAAAGTCATAGGATATTTAAGGAGCCAAATTTTGCCAGACAATATATTGACTTCTCTACAGGTTGAACAGTTTTTGAATTTAGGTTACGTCAAAATAGAAAATTGTTTTGATAGGTCTAGTGCCCAAGACTGGATAGATTTAGCTTTTAGTCGTCTTGGTTACATAGCAGATGACCCGTTGACTTGGTCTGAAGCCAAGGTTCATTTACCTTCAATGAATAAAGTTGAAGTTCCCGATTTTGCCCCCAAAGCTTGGAAAGCCATATGCGAATTGATGGGGGGCGCGCGAAGGATTAAGAGACCTGTGCACTGGGGTGATAGTTTCATAATTAATTTCCGTTTAGGAGCTGATCAGAAATGG
>PBVO01000045.1 GCA_002729015.1 Candidatus Poribacteria bacterium | reverse complement strand
ACATTCCTGCTCGCTCTTGTTCTTTCACAATCTCGCGAACTCTCTTACGTATACGCTTCCGCTGCTTAGCAATCTCTTCATCAAACAAGGCATCCAGTGGGCGTGTAATCTTTCGGTAATCACTTCTGACAAACCCATTAAGCTCCAAAGCTCGTTGTAAAGCCGTCAGGTCCAAGACCAGTTCTTCTTCTAACCTGCTTTTACCTAGTTGAGTCCTGCGCCCTCGATATTCCTCAATTTTCTTTAACAAGACTTGACGAAGGCGGTTCTCGATGAACTGAATAACAACTTCACGGTCAGCATTTTTCAGCAAAGTCTCTTTCTGATACTTTTTTATTGAATCCGTTAGATTCACAAGGTTGTCTTGATTGTTCTCATAAGCCGATTGGAAGGTTGGCATCTCACGAAACACATTCTGTGCCAAAAACAGATACGATTTGATTTGGTCGATGTTGTAAGAGCGAACGGTCTTCCAAATCTCACTGTAAGTAGGACGGTTATCGGGTTGAACGACACGGATGAATTCAGGTATCTCTAGAATCTCCATCGGAGCAGCTTCATCCAAAAGAATTCGATATTCTTGTAAGCTAGCACGAGTTTCATCGTACATTATAGTCTGCGGAGCAGCTAAATCCTTTGGAGCGTAGTAGATCTGAAGGTAAGAGGCGTCAGCATCTTCTAGCTTTTGGGGGAAACTGCTGGATCCTAATTCTGCAGGAGGAAGATAAGGAGAAAGACTCTTCCCTTCTTTATCATTCAAGTAGACTCTATGCGACAACCATTTGGTTAATAATCGGACAAACTCTCGATCAGTGTCCATCAGTTGTTCTTTTAGGATTTCACTTTGCCTTTTGCTGAAAGGAAGCCTGAGAGCCTCCGATTGAGCAAATGCGAACGGACACAGGAAGGGTACGAACAATAAAGTACACACAAAAAATGAGCANACAAATACACGGACGAATGCGCGTTGCGAGTTAAACAAGCCAAAACTTCCTAGAAGAGACAATCTACCCTAAGGCGAATTGAGCATAGATTAGCACAGGGNTTTTTTTTTTGCAAGCTATATTTTNACTAAGTATAACTTCAATTCTAAGGGTTTTTTTTGACAAGCTTTATGCTTTTATCCTATACTGCTGGCGACAAAGACTCACTGATAGATAGCAACTTTTTTTCTTTCTCTTTTAGGATTTAAAATGATAGATGACGTATACGGAAATTCACTATCCGGACACCAAGCAGTTCTGGTTGGTGTTAAACTTAAAAACGACATCATGATAGAAGTCAAGGAATCCGTGGAGGAGTTGCGCCAGTTAGCGGAAACGGCAAGCCTTTTGATTCTTTGTGATAGTATCCAAGCACTGACAAAGCCAAACCCAACTTTTTTTATTGGCCAAGGGAAAGTAGAAGAATTAAAGAATTTGATTGGAGAAATGGATGCTGACTCGATAATCTTTGATGTGAATTTATCACCCGCACAAACACGAAACCTAGANAAAGAACTAGATGTCATCGTTATAGACCGAACGGGATTGATTTTGGAGATTTTTGCCCAAAGAGCAAAAACCACTGAAGCAAAACTGCAAGTTGATATTGCCCGACATCAGTATGCGATGCCAAGATTAACGAGAATGTGGACTCATCTGTCTCGTCAAGCCACCGGTGGTTCTGTTGGAGCGGGTAAGGGGGGCGGCGGCCCAGTTCGAGGAGCAGGTGAGACACAGTTACAAATGGATCGCAAGTTACTTCGCCAGAGAATTTCTAAAAAAAATCGAGCTCTGAATTCTATCGAAAAACACAGGCAACAACAAAGGAAACACCGATCTGAAATGCTCAATGTTTCGTTAGTTGGGTATACGAACGCTGGAAAGTCNACTCTTTTCAATAGATTGACTANGTCTGGTGTGTTAGCAGAAGACAAATTNTTTGCGACNTTGGATCCAACAACTCGAATATTCAANCTACCCAGTAATCACAAATTGTTATTATCCGATACNGTCGGCTTCATTAATAAACTACCTCACGAACTCGTAGCATCTTTTAAAGCNACTTTGGTTGAGGTNGCAGAAGCCGACCTTCTATTGCATGTTGCTGACGCCGGTCATCCTAACCTGGACAAACATATTCAGGTTGTCAATGAGGTTTTAACTGAATTAGAAGCCAATGATGTTCCGACGATTCTTTTGTTCAACAAGTGTGATTTAATCGACAATAGCCGTCGTCGTTTTCTCAACACTGAATACCCACACAGCATATTAGCTTCGGCACTAAATGGTCAAGGATTTAACAAGCTATTAAATAGTTTTTCAAATCACTTAGCGAAGCAAGATGTTCGATTGCAAATTGACCTCTCTTATCAAGACCAGAAGGCTCTGGATTTCGTATACAAAAATGGTCAGGTTTTCGATGCTAACTATCAGCCACAGTCGATTACAGTTGATGCGCGNCTTCCCAATCGCCATATGAAAAAACTGACAAAAATGCTTTGTCATTCGACTTATAATCGATCAAGTAAGATCAATTGANTGAGCACTTATCAGTGAGGTAGTGCCATTTGAATATNACCTACCAAGATGAACATATCGTTATAGACAATCAGCAGCTAATCGTCAACGATCAAACATATAGACTTTCACNAATCAAGAATTACACNCTGAAACCCGATTTAGCGCTNACTGGTTGTTCTGGTTTCTTTCTGATCCCGATTAGTGCACTATTTTTTGGAGGTGGTATTCTAGGAAAAGTATTCGGTACTAGTCTAATTTTGATTAGTATTTTCTTTTTGTTATTTAGTCGTCGCTATATACTATCAATCACAATTGATGTTGAAGAAAACTATGGCGAAGAAGCAAGCGAAACTCAAGCCGATATATTGATAGGTCAGTTGGACTACCTCAGACCGATCGTTCAAGTTCTCGATTGTCTAGGTGTATCTGAGAAATTAGCTATTACGAAAGATAAATAATGNTACCAACTAGAGTACATACTAAATTTTTTTGTTATCTAAGTTNTCATGAAGTACTTTGAGCAACACAGCTTTATCTATATAAGCCTTCAATCACTAGTCCTTTTTTGATAATAGCTTCCGAATCAACGAAAAAACAGGTAGATAATTTGAATCCGTATACTTTTTTCAATTATTCCCGCCGGTTCGGACAAAATGAAATTTGATAGTGCTATTGTCGGGTATAGAAAAATAGTAACTGACACTCTCAATAAAACTANAGATTTGTTTTTTGTGCAATACTAAAATAACTTAAGCAAATATAACGATAAATATTAAATACTTTTGACACAAAAAATAGGTACACTTAACGAAGGTCCTCTACATGCCAGCATTAAAAAGTGGTATAAAAAGGCTGGAGACAAACAAGAGGTCGAAGTTGATGGGTACATCATTGATCTAGTTCGTGGTGGTCAGCTAATCGAAATACAAACGGCTAACTTTTCCCAAATCAGCAGAAAAATAGTTCGTTTGACAAATCTTCACCCCCTCAAGTTAGTCTATCCAGTCGCTCAGACAAAATGGTTGTGTAAAAATGGTAGTCGTCGAAAATCTCCAAAAAGAGGTAGGTGGTTACAGTTATTTGATGAGTTAGTTTCTATTCCTCAAGTATTAGCATCAGATAATTTTTCCATAGAGATAATTTTGGTTGAANTAGAAGAGTTTCGCATAGAAAGCCGATCGTATCGAAAAGGGTGGAAAGTTTCAAAGCGAAATCTCCTATCAGTACAAGAAACTATGACGATTNATGACCCACCNCAACTAGCTAAATTAACATTTCCGGAAACATTGGCNATTTCTTTTTCGACAGCTGACTTNTCTGAGGAACTCAAAATNCCCCGCCGNTTAGCCCAACGCATTTGCTACTGCCTGCGTCAGTTGGGGGAAATTTTTCCCGTCAGCAAAAGTGGAAACTCAATACTCTACACACGAAAATAGCCAGAAAGAATTTTTTCACATTCGGAATGATTTTCGAACAAGATCCACACTTTTTGGAACTCCTAAATCGGCTGGGTCGCGCCCCTCAAACTCAATTGATACATAGCCGCTGAAGTTGTTGGAATTCAAAATTTCGGCAACTCTTTTATAATCTAGTTCAAGCGTATACCACTCGCCACCGCCATAGTACGTTTTAGCATGTACCAAAACNGTTTCGGGAGCAATTTNTTCCAGCTTTTGGTACGGGTTTTCTAAGAAATTACCACAATCCATCGTGATTTTAAGCCAAGCTGAGTCAACAGCTGAAACTATCCGGTTAACCCCCTCNGGTGTGTTAGTTAANCCCCAATGATTTTCTAANCCTAAAACCACACCGTTTTTTTCGGCTGTCGGCAAACACTCTTCAATTGCTGAAATTGTCCAATCGAACGCATCATTTTCAGTATAACCCGAAATAGGTGGTTCATCTCCACCATTTTCCATTAACACATCAAAATCAGGAATTGTTCCCCATCTGCCTGAATTAAGCCGGATGGCAGGAATGCCCAATTTATAAGCGAGTTCAATACAATGTTTGGTATGGTCGATATTGGTTCGCCGGTGTTCAGCGTCGGGAGAGACAAAGCCTTGATGAATTGACAAAGCATACAAATCTAATCCATATAAAAAGGCTTCCCTCTTTAAATTTTGTAAATAGCGGTTACCTTCACTTGCCATTTGTCTATGTAAAATTTCAACTCCGTCGAGGTCTAGTTCGGCGGCTTTATGAATTACTGTCTCGATTGGTACTTTCTCTGGTGTGAAATGCCAATAGGAATAGGTTGAAACACCTAGTTTCATTCGATTTTTTCCTTATATTTTTTTGATTTTTTTCATGCAACAAATTCGGTTAAACAATCTCTATAAACCTGAAATCTCTCGCCTTCATACTCTTCTGGATCGACTAGTTTTAACCATAAGGCACTATCCTTTCGTTCACCACTTAACTGCCTTCGACTACCTAAATTAGATGGATCCGTACCAGACCAAACGACTTCACCATCCTGTAAATATATGAAACTATTCCGGTATTTGTCGATTAGCTCTCTTTGCTTTTCCTCGTAAATCAGTCCTTGTTCACAGGTTGTTCTTCGCCATTTAGCAACTGTCTCCATAGAATCTGTTTCAACANAATCAAATTCTGCAAGTGGCACCGTAACATCGGATTCAAAATCTATATCTTCCAAATCTACGGTTCCATAACCGTGTTGCGCAGCGACAAGAAGATGATTTCGATCACGCTTAAACGGGGCAGTGGGCCAATCAGATTTAGGGTCATGTCCCATTAAATACATTCCACAAGTATCGGTAGCAATAGGGTGGTCCCCTGCGATTAGTGTATTGCAGACTCGACCTTCTCCACCCCATTCTCGTCCCCATTGCCCAGTCAATCCATCAATTATATTCAAGCAAGGTTGGGTAATCATGGCCAAATCAGGTAACACATAAGATAACCGGATTAAGTGATGGTAGTAGCTTCGGGTCCTCCCCATGGGCGGAATAATCGGAGGTAAACCAAATAGNTTCTTTGTGCAGAGAGTAATACCCATGAAAGCATGATTTTTCATTTTGGCAACTGATACTGTNGCATCAGNTTCTTCAAANCAAGCATTTAANGTATAACGGTTAAACATNAAACCNCCATCGTGGAACAACATANTCAGCAAAAGGGGGNNGNCTAGAATCAACGAATTGAACATCAAATTCCTTTAANAAGTGCAGATAATTAAATTGCTCTGGCATAAGNTTNCCATTGTTGTAAGGGTTGGTNTCAGTTGCAATTAGTTGAGCCNTAGTATGCTCTTTNATAAGGCGNAAGNTTGCTCGNCAAACTGCGTCGTCAACTAATTCTCTCCGACGACCNCGGAAGTACTCAATCCGATCTGGTAATTTCATCATNTTGAATTTAANAACCACTTTTTNGGCTTTTTCAATCTTNGACCAAGATCGGGTTAGTGGATCAGTGATTTTACGAAGAGTTTGGTAAATTTCTTCTTCAGTTGCCTGATAATTACAGTGAGTGGCACGTGTCATATAGTCTTTCATAGTTTTATAATTTTGCTTCCTTGATTTTTTTGCAAATCACTTAGTCTAGGGAATAACCTTTTTTGCTTATCATAAGATTAATTTATGCTACACTATCCAGCCACACATACTATAGTTCGGTCATTTGCCAAGTCAACTCAAAACTTTTTTACCTGATGTTATTCTTCATTTATTATTTTAGTTACCGACATTATTATTGTACTAAGTTGCTATTTCTTTTCCTGTTTTGTGAGATGATCTTACCAATATCAGCTGAGTTAGTGTTCAAAGAGGATTTTGAAAATATTGGACAAATAGAGAGTAATTGGGAAGTTCAAGGTGTCAATTGGAAACTTAGCTCAAAGTACAATAAAGGTCCTAATGGGTATAATAGCTTGCGTCTAGCCCCAACGCAATTAGGTACCTGGCAGCAAATGTGGCAAACAGTCAATTATTCAAAGCCTTTTCATTTGAGGGTTTGGTTTTACGAACGCGGTTGGAAAAACCGCGTTAAGGTCGACCAACAGTACTTGTTCATTGGGGATGACAAAACTTTCGACGGTTCTAAAAGGAAATGTCAAATTGGACAATCAGGACACAAAGATTACGAAGGGTTTTATGTTATATTTGACGGCCTTAGTGTGCGTAAAAGCAAATCTATCTCAGATCGAGAACGGTGGGTCAAATTTGACTTTGTGATTGATGATGATGGAAAAGCAATGATAAAAATTGACGATTTGGTTGAGATAATACTAGTAGAAAAATGGGAAACCGTCGGAAGCATAGGTTTGGGAGTTTTCGGTAGGGAAGATCGGGGAGGAACTACCGATGCGTACTGGGATCATTTAGAAATTTTCAATACTGTTGAAATACCTGATCTAGCAATAGAACGTAAAAATTGCCTAACTACTACCTGGTCAGAATTGAGAATGAATTGACAATGTTTTTGACACGATCTAAAATTGTTGTTCGATCAACTTAAGGTATTGTCGTGCATATTCAACTACTCGATTATTTTGATCCTTCAGGGCATCTTGATAGGCAGTGATTATCTCTGAATAGTCTCGACCATTCTGTTTTGTCGATCGATAGATGCGAATCAACGATTTTAAAGCATTAATTCGAACAAACGAATGTTCATCTTTTGTCGATAGAATCAATTCGGGTAAGGCTTCAGAATCTTTGGGCGCAACGGTACCGAGTGCATATGTTGCGTTTCGACGTACCCATGCAGAGTCATCTGATAAAGATTCGACCAACAAAAGGATGCTATCATTTTCCAATTCTCCGATATCCCCCAAAGTGTCTATTGCGGTTGCTCTGAGCCACCAATCGCCAGAAAATCTCACAACATCTTCGAGCCCAGAGACACTAGATTGACCGATAGAACTCAAAGAGGTCGCAATATTCAATCGGTGTATCTCTGAGTGGCCATTTTGTAATGCGTCCATCAATTGACCTACAGCCTCACCACCAATTTGAGCCAGGTGGTAAATCGACTTTGTTTGGACAATGCTTCGAGAATCCTCACTCAATTTCTCAATTAGGCTTTTAGTAGAGTGATTAAGTGAGAGGTTTGTTTCATTACAGAAGTTTTTTTGTCGACGATGAAACCAATGCCAATGATACTCATCAACAGAGCGGTCAAACAATGGTGGTTTCTGACTATCATTTATTTTTTTAATGAAGGTTCAGTACACCTCTGAAATAGAAATTTCATCATATAACGAGGTGAATTAGTTGAATTGATAGTGGCTCGATGCCAAATGTCATAGTGAACGATTGCTATCGTTCCAGGACTACCTACAATCTTAAACTCTACTCGATCATCTTTTGAATGACGATTGTTGTAGTACTGGCTAGACGGAATAATACTAGTTCCCCCCATCGTTTCTGAGACATCATGAGGATAGTAAAAAGCCATTGCTAAACGTAGATGATGATGACGTCGCCAAGGATGATTCCAACCAGAGAATTGGCGAGGCGTTCCATCTTGATGCAATTCTTGTCCATTACTGTTCGGTGGATTGACATGACAGTGCCGATGTGGGTGCATAATGTAGTTATCTCCCACTATTTGACTCAGTGTCTGTCGAATTTCTACATGATCAAATATTTTATGTAATTCCGGTATTTGCTCAAAAATTTTGTTGCCGGGGTTTCCATTTTTGACAGCCAACTGGGTTTTCCTGTGAATTATTTGATGTAATTCATCAGGAAAATCAGGTTTTAGGATCACATAACCGTTTCGAATAAAATCTTGTAAGGTGAAAACATTCATTATAATACCTTCGTGTTTAATTTAGTAATACTACCATCCAGCGCCTTTGAACTGTTGAAATATAAAAGCTGGTATAGTTTGAAAATGAATGTACTTCCTCTCCGATTGAAGCAGTCTATCTTAATCGGACTTTTCGTTTATTACCTTTGTATACCTAATTCATTCGCACAGAGATTCCCTATTTCCAAAACAGCTGATGATGATTATTTAGGGCGGTGTGCTATGTTTACTAATGGCAGATTAACACACTTCAACAAATCCACAATTTCAGTCTTTATCGCACCAATTTCAGTAAGTCGAAATCTGACAGATGTTTACAGACAAATTCTCATTGAGTCTTTTCAACAATGGGAAATAGCAACAGGACTGGAATTTTCCTTTATCTCAGATAAAAAATCTGCCAATATCCATATATTGTGGAACCATCATCGTCAGATCGGAGGTTTACATCCACATGGTGGAGAATCAGTTTTGATTCGGCCAGACCCAAATGGACACAGAACAGAAATCCAAGTAGAAATCGAGATTTTTGTCCGACAGGCTAAACAAATTGACTTTTTACAACCTGAAGACCTCCGTACCATTCTACTCCACGAAATTGGACATGCCATAGGCTTATGGGGACATAGTAGCAAATCTAGCGATATCATGTATTATCAACCGGTAGTTAAAAAATTATCTGCACGAGATGTCGCAACTGTTAATCAATTACTAAAGGAGCCGGTCGGTTCTTCACTTCACCAATCCTCACTAAAAGCCTTAAAAACAGCTCTTACAAAACAAGCTAACATAGCTGAACATCTTTACGCTATTGGTTTAATACACATGGACTTAGGAGATTATGAATTGGCAATGTCTGTTTTTCAAAAAGCTATTACAATTAACCCACTGGCCAAAAAGGTAGCTTGGCAAATGGCGCAGATTCGCCAACAAGGTTCTGATTACGAATTAGCACTGAAAGATTATTTTCGGTCAGTAGATGGTCAACCAACGGCTAAAAAACTCGGAGCAATCGGAACCACCTATATTTTACAAGGAAATTATGATTTAGC
Organism: Candidatus Poribacteria bacterium; assembly: GCA_002729015.1. The sequence continues at coordinate 49,271 of PBVO01000045.1, read as the reverse complement.
ACTTACTTACCTAGGTCAAGCCTTACGTGCCGATCCTGAATCAGAATTACTGAGGAGAAATATGGTCGCAGCTTATCATCACAAAGCGCTGGATCAGCGACAAAAAGGTGAAAAAGATGCTGCAGTTCAGACTCTAAACGAAGGATTAAAAGATTTCCCCAATTCGTCTATTCTCTTGTATGACCTTGGTTCTACATATGGAATGATGAAATTATATAACCGAGCATTTCAAGTTTATGAAGACATACTTCAGATTAAACCAAACCATATTGATGCATTGATTAGTATAGCTGCTACACTCAATAATTTGGGGGTAGAAGTCGCTGGGCAGCAAAAATGGGAGAAAGCAATGGACTATTATCGGAAATCGTTAGATTATGATGTTAATTGTTGGGAAGCTCAACATAATTTGGTTGAAACTCTTTTGCTTAAGGGATGGAAATATCTTAAGCAAGAAGACTATTCAAAGGCAACGAAAACATTTTCTGAAGTTATCGAACATGATTCTAAAAACGCATCTGCCTACTATAATCTAGGTATTAGTTTGTACTCGCAAGGACAAATAAAATCGGCTAACAAGGCTTTCGATCATACACTAGAATTAAACCCAAATCATTCAGATGCTCAAGACTATTTGAGGGAAATCAACGAATATGAAAAAGGGCGAAAATTGGAACGCACGTTACCGATCATACTTGCACTCCTCAGTTTTTCCCTCGTTATAGCATTACTAAAACGCAAGAAAAATGAACAAAAGTCGACATGTTAGTAGTAAAAATGTAAAGCTCGTAGGCCTATCTATTCACGGGTAGCATTAGTTAGATCTGAAAGAAACTGTCGAACTTGATCATTTGAAGGCTTATTACGCCAAAATTTGGTTTGGTAGCCTCGAAGTGCAGAGTATAGTTTGTCAAGATCAATTGTTTGTTCCCGATTGGCATCACGGATGATTTGAAAGTTTGTAGTGACTTGCTCAACTGATATGTCGTCGGGCCGGTTGCGTAGAACTTTTACTTCTAAAGCATCTAGTGCTCTCCCTGCCATCCAATATCTAGCACCGTTATGGCCGCCTAGCTGACGGTAGGTAACTCCACACAAAAGTGCGACTAGCAACACACACGTACATACAAAAACGAACAGACGACGATAGTAACCTAAAAATGAAGAAGATCGACTCATAAATTATGACTAATCCGTCTTTTGTCTGATAAGTCCTTCTAGTATGCTTATAAAGACTTGGAAAAAAAATGCATTTCTTGAAAGCCACGCCAATCCGCTAATTTTCCTAAGCTGAATGCTTTTTATAACGGTATATGAATATAAAACGAGCTATATTTGACTCAATATAAGGTCAATCAACTACTTTTTTCCACGATTTTGATTTCCGAGTAAAACTCACCAAAATAAGTAGCTGGGGCGATTTCACCTAACTAAAATTATGTTAACCAAGAATATTCTATTTCCACACTATAATTTTATATATAAAACCGCTCTAACCAAGCGGGAATACTATTGTTAATTTTTGTGCTGGAATACAAGTCCTTTCCGTTTGTTTTGTGGCTGCAGATTAAATTTTAACGAGCTCTTTTCGTAATACTTACCGTGCCTAGAGCCCTATACCGTTTTTTTCTGACCACGAAACTTAAATACATCTCGCCTCTGCCCAACTAATTCGTAACCAAGATAAAAACAATCGTGTCAACGTCTGGTAAAATTACCTCACAGAAGTCTTCCTGAACTTCATAAAAGAAATTACTATATCTTAAAAAATTAAGTCAGTACGTTGCGTAATAATGTTTTCGGAAATTTATAATCAAACCTGCAACTTGTAGGTAACATTGCTCTCAGTTGAAAACCGAATAGTCGCTTCATTAATTATCTCGACTGAAACAGGTTTATCTGAAACGGTAACTTTCAATGGATTACTGGCTCGGACTTGACATGAACGACCCAGATCAGATTTTATCATCGCACACAAGATTTTTCCATTTTTCCAGCTGATATCAACTTCAAACCCACCTCTAGCCCTTAACCCCGAAACTGTACCTTCTTTCCAAACATCTGGTAATGCTGGCAAAAGATGTATTTCACTATTTTGACTTTGCAGAAGCATTTCAGCTATACCTGCACAACCACCGAAATTTCCATCAATTTGAAAAGGTGGGTGATCGTCAAATAAATTGGGAAGTGTTGATTGACGTAATAGTGCCAGAAGGTGTTGGTACGCCGAGTTTCCATCAAGCAACCGTGCATAAAAATTAATAATCCATGCTCTACTCCAGCCAGTGTGTCCGCCACCGTGAAGTAATCTATGTACCAATGTCTTTCTGCAAGCTTCGGCTAAATCAGGAGTGCGAATAGGCGAAATTTGCTCCCCAGGGTGTAAAGCAAATAAATGAGAGATATGACGATGCCCAGGTTCCGGTTCTTCGAACTCTTCTGTCCATTCCATCAGTCGACCATCACTTCCGATGGAATTAGGTGGCAATCGATCTTTCACACTTTTCAACCTTTCACGAAAATCGTCATCAATCCCAAGAATTTGGCTAGCCTGAATACAACTATCAAATGAATCGCGAATGATTTGGTGATCCATAGTTGAACCCATTGTGAGATGCGCAACTTGGCCGTTTCTAGTCAGGAAGCTATTCTCGGGTGAACTAGATGGTCCAGAGACTAAGTATCCAGTTTGAGGATGTTCTGAAAGGTAATCGACGAAGAACAATGCCGCTTGTTTCATGATTGGATAAGCAGTACAAGCCAAAAACTCTTCGTTACCCCCATATAAGTAATGTTCCCATAAATGGCGACAACACCAACCTGCACCCATTGCCCACATACCGTATATTGGATCGCCAATCGCACTAGTAAATAAAAGAGCATCGGTAGTATGATGTGCAACAAAACCCCGACACCCATACATTTTTTTTGCTGTAATTTCTCCTCGTTCTTGTAACCGGTCGATAAAATCAAAAAATGGTTGATGGCATTCAGATAAGTTACAGACCTCCGCTGGCCAATAGTTCATCTGTAGATTAATGTTAATATGGTAGTCAGAATTCCACGGAGGGGACAATCCTGGTTCCCATATTCCTTGAAGATTAGCAGGTAAACTACCAGTCCGAGAACTGGATATTAGCAAATAACGACCAAATTGAAAATACAGGGCCAACAAGGTTGGATCGTCAGGCCCAGTTTGAAAAGCTTGTAAGCGTTCGTCTGTCGGAAGATAATCAGTTTCATTAGGATCTGTCTTTATACTTAAATTTACCCTTCTGAACAAACGTTGATGTTCTTTTACATGACGACCCTTTAGTTCTTCAAAGGTTCTTGTACGGGCCAATTCCATTTGCTGTCTAGTAATCAGCATCGGGTCTTTTCCCCAATAACTAGTTGCTGCCGTTATAGTAATAGTGACTTCAGAGGCTCCTGATACCAACACCCCGGCACCATCAGCTGTGATTTGGCCATTATCAATATCAACTGCTAACCGAGCAACATATTTAACACCGACAGCATGTTCCTCTCCGCCCTCTCCAATCGCTTGTCCTGAGATAGTAATGGTTTCACCTTCAATTGAGATGTCAGGATTGTCTGCTCGAGACAAGGTTACGTATGTTGATAAGTCCCCTTGACTTAAGGTCAAATGAACTATAATAGCCTGATCAACGAAACTAGAGAATACTTCTCGCTTGTAATTGACTTGATTTATTTGGTATTCGGTAGTAGCAACAGCAGTATCTAGATCTAGGCTACGTCGGTAGATCGAAGGAACACAAGAATCAGAGTGGGCGTTATCATTTTGAAAATCGAGAGTCAAATCTCCTAGAGTTTGATAAGTATGGATACCTTTTTCAATTCTCAAGCCCATGATTTTTTCTTTAACTAAATGTTCTGCATCCATGTAATTACCGGAAAACAGCAATTTTCTAGCTATTGGTAGATTCTCGAGTGCCACTGGATTTTCGCGCTCAATGGGTTGGCCACTCCACAAACTATCTTCGTTAATTTGGATTTTTTCACAGCCTACTTGACCAAACACCATGGCTCCTAGCCGACCATTACCAATCGGTACAGCTTCAAACCATTCTTTAGCTGGTTTTCGGTACCAAATCTGATTTTTATTACTCATACTACATTCTCTCATTTTTGGGTAACGTGTCCTGTAGTGCCATTAGATTTTGGCAACCACTCATTCTGCCAACGATCCTCAATTTCTTCCCTCCAAGTTTGAGCGAGTTGGGTCAATGCAGCCGTCAGGTCTGGGTATTCGTCTTTCAGATTGTTTCGTTCTTCCATATCAGTTTCCAAGTTAGCTAAGTGAACTTCATTTTCTGCTGATGTCCCTTCGACTAACTGACCTTTCAATACTAACTTCCACTTCCCTCGCCGGACTGCTGTCTGTGCTCCCATCTCCCAAAATATGGCTTCATGTGGAGAAGGCTCCCCATCAGTTAACATTGGCAAAATATTTTTTCCATCTAGTTGATAATCAGACATATTACCACCAGCTGCTGAAACGAAAGTCGGAAATACATCCATGGCTACTCCTGGTTCGCTAATGACCTGAAGCGGTGGGATTCTATCGGGCCAACTCATAATTCCAGGCGAACGTATGCCTCCATCATATAAGCTAAATTTATGACCTTTCAACCGGCCAGCTGATCCGCCATAATAAGGGTCTTGAGTTCCATCTAACCAATTTCGAGTCTCACGAGATGGACCATTATCGCTCTGGAAATAAGTAAAAGTATTGTCTAACAAACCTTGTCGCTCCACTTCGTTAAGAATTTGGCCTACACTGTCGTCTACGGCTGATAACATAGCAGCCATAATTTGCCGATCCCAACTTAATTTTGGAAACCGTTCTACATATTTAGCAGGTGCATGCATTGGGTAATGTGGAGCATTGTAAGGTATATACAGGAAAAAAGGCTTGTTTCGTCTAATAGATTCGCGAATATACTTGACTGCGTATTCCGTGATCAACTCAGTGAAATATTCACCGTCTCGGTAAATCTCAGTTCCATTTTCCCATAAATCATGAAATTGTGATCTTCCATCTCGATTCATCTCCCAGTAAAAGATATGTGAATAAAAATCGATACAACCCGCCATAAAACCGAACCAATCGTCAAAGCTATGGTTTTCTGGCCGAGATCCATCAGCCAACCCAAGATGCCATTTACCTGACATTGCAGTGTAATATCCTAGCTTTTTCAATGCGTAAGCGATAGTAGGTACTTCGGATGGTAAACCAGTGGCTGTTCGGTGACCAGCCAAAATCGATCGTACGCCGGCGTTACCTGGATATCGTCCGGTCAATAAAGCAGCACGTGAAGGAGAGCAAACAGGTGAATTAGAATACCAGTCAGTAAACCGAACACCACTATTTGCCATACGGTCCAAATTCGGTGTGCGAAAATCTGTAGCTCCCATACAAGATAGGTCTCCATAACCCTGATCATCAGTAAGAAAAATAATAAAATTAGGCTGATTCATAAATCTTCTGCTCCTTGTTTTCAAGGATTGTCAACTTTGATATTGATATGGGGTAGTAGTGGAAAGAGATTGTATAATACCCACTGCCTAAAGTCTAGCTTGCGATTTGGATGTATGTCGCACTATTGACAGATAGAATTTCGTATGATAATCTAAATTTTACTCGTGAGTAGTTTTTAACTAACTAAGTCAAGTATTGCTAAGCGAACACCTTTCGGACGGATCTATTCATAAAATCGGCTGTTTGCCTATTCCATCATTGGTGTTAGATTTTTGAACTTGTGCTGGCGTGTGAGTAGAGATTGAGTCTATTCCTGACTAATACAGAGTAAGTAGTAAGCCGTAGGTATAATCCCACCATTGTTGTGGGAACAGCCTGCGGCTTTTTGTTTGCATTCAGTTTCATAAGGAAAATATGGAGATTCTAGATCAACTAAAATTCGATGAGAAAGGCTTAATTACTGCAGTCGTTCAGGATATTAATACTAACCAAGTTCTGATGGTTGCCTACATGAATCGAGAAGCCGTAAAAAAAACAATAGTTGGGAACCTCGCTTGTTTCTGGAGCAGGTCGCGACAAGAATTCTGGATTAAGGGACAGACCTCTGGACATACGCAAACAGTCAAGTCAGTTTCGGTGGATTGCGACGGCGACGCTTTATTGATAAAGGTGGAGCAGAAGGGAGGAGCCTGTCATATGGGATATAATTCCTGTTTCTTCAGAGAAATTTCCATGGCAGGAGAACAAACTAAGATCGTGGGTCAGAAAGTCTTTGAACCTGATCAAGTTTATACTTAAATTTTGTCAATGGATAAAGAAGCCTTATGATCGATTCCAGCCGACATTTTCCAGATTTAGATCAATTTCGACAACTTAGCCGGAATGGAAATTTGATACCTGTCTATAAAACCATTTTAGCGGATTTAGAAACTCCCGTTTCGGCTTTTTATAAAATTCGCTCTGATGGTTACGCTTTTTTACTAGAAAGTGTAGAAGGTGGAGAAAATGTAGCTCGTTATTCCTTTCTCGGGAGTAATCCATCTCTATTATTTGAAAGCAAAGATAACTCGGTTACGATAAGGAATTTTCAAGACAATAGCGTTGATAATTTCGATAGTCAAGATCCTTTTGGAGACCTCGAACGCTTGATGGAAGGCTATAAACCAGTTTTGGTTGAAGGATTACCTCGGTTTCATGGTGGTGCAGTTGGATTTCTTAGTTATGATATAGTTCGTTTTTTTGAAGACTTACCTGATGGTACATTAGATGATCTAAACCTTCCTGATTGCAGTTTTATGATCACGGAAACTTTGCTGATTTTTGATCATGCGAAGCACCAAATCATGGTAGTTGCCAATGCGCATATTGAAGATGATGTATGCTCAGCATATGAACAAGCTGTAGCCCAAATTGATTCTATTATTCACAAACTGAACCAGCCCCTACAATTAGAAGAACAACAAGTATTAAACAGTCATAATAGTATAGTATCCAATTTTGTCAGATCAGACTACGAGTGTGTAATCGAAAAAGCCAAAGAGTACATTGCGGCTGGTGATATTATTCAGGTAGTTCCTTCACAGCGGTTTAGTCGGCCTATAAACGCTGATACATTTTCAGTATATCGAGCCTTACGAGCAGTGAACCCATCTCCCTATATGTACTACTTACAGCTGGGAAATGGATTACAAATTGCGGGGGCTTCTCCAGAGATGATGGTAAGAGTTGAGGATGGGTTAGTAGAGACATGTCCAATTGCTGGAACTAAACCACGAGGGAAAACACCAATTGAAGATGATGCTCTAGCCGATCAGTTAATTTCTGATCCTAAAGAACGTGCTGAGCATGTGATGTTAGTAGATTTAGGACGGAATGACCTAGGTCGAGTCTGTGAATATAAGAGTGTCCAAGTCAATGAAATGATGATAATAGAACGCTATTCGCATGTAATGCACATCGTGTCACGTGTAACTGGAAAATTGCGTTCTGGCAAGACGGCATTCGATGTGATCAGGGCTTGTTTCCCAGCTGGAACCTTGTCTGGTGCACCCAAGATCCGAGCCATGGAAATTATTGATGAAGTTGAACCCACTCGCCGTGGTACTTATGGTGGAGCAGTTGGCTATTTTAGTTTTAGTGGTAATGCGGATACCGCTATAACCATACGCACAATCGTAGTAAAGGATGGAATAGCACACGTACAAGCTGGAGGTGGTATAGTCGCTGATTCAATATCAGATGCGGAATTTGAAGAAACTGTCAATAAGGCTAAAGCTGTTATAAGAGCCATCGAGATTGCACATCAGTAGACGGGAAAACAAACGTTCACTTTCCCATACGAGTTCGACGGAAAGATCGACAGGAAAGACTAATGATATTAATGATTGATAATTACGATTCCTTTACCTACAACTTGGTACAGTATTTTGGTGAACTGGGTGCTGATTTGCAGATTTTCCGAAATGATAAGATTACGATTCCTGAAATCGAAGCACTTCAGCCGGAAAAACTCGTCATTTCTCCTGGTCCTTGTAGTCCAAATGAAGCTGGTATTTCTTGTCAAGTCATCGAATATTTTTGTGATCAATTACCACTTTTAGGAGTTTGTCTGGGGCATCAGTGTATAGGTCAGGTGTTCGGTGGACAAATCGTTCGTGCAGATAAGCTAATGCATGGAAAAACATCGATGATTCAGCATAAAAACCAAGGAATTTTCAATAATTTGCCGAATCCATTTGAGGCTACTCGATACCATTCATTAATACTTAATCCTTTGTCGAAGCCTGATTGTTTGACTATTACAGCTTGGACTGAAGACAACGAAATCATGGGTATTCAACATACGGATCTACCTGTTTTCGGAGTGCAATTTCATCCAGAATCAATTTTAACAAAAGAAGGGAAAAAATTACTGAGTAATTTCCTGAATTTCCCAGATTAATAACTATGGAACGATGACTTTCAATCGCTTAGATAATATCTGAATATGTTTCGGTGTGTCACCCATATATTCACCGTCAGCGTATATTTTCATCGGTGGATCAGTCGAAATTGATAAGTTAGTAGTTCGAAAAATCTTGACAGCCCGATGGTTCTGGTGTCCGCCCCAAAAAAGTTTTGCCAACATAAATAAAACGGTCCAATTTGACACTGGTTTAATAATACAAACGTCAAGTTGTCCATCGTCTAGCACAGCATTGGGTAAGATGCGCATTCCTCCACCATAACTAGTTGTAATACCTGTAGAGCAAATTAAGATTGGTCCCTGGTAAATGCCAAAATCACCCTTAATAATAGCTGTCGGTGGTTGAAAAATAGGTAGTGTAGTAACTGCAGTCACCACATATGCAAGACTTCCCCAGAAATGGGAAGAAACCTTGTCTTCTGTAACTCGTCGCCCAACTTCTGCATCGAAACCGCAAGTAAAAATGGTGCTAAAATACTTTTTGGATGATTGACTATTTTCAGTCGTTAAGCTACAAACCTCGCCTACATCAATATATTTGGCTTGCCCCGACAACAGAATGTTGACGGCACGTGTTGGTTGACTGGGTATGTTAAGTTCTCTTGCTAAGTCATTACCTTTTCCACTAGGTAGAATACCTAGGGTCGAATCTTTTTCGGACTGACAAATAGCATTAAGTACCTCGTGTATTGTACCATCACCACCACAAGCTACGATGAAACTATAACCTTCCTCTAGAGCAATTTCGGCTAGTCGATAAGCATCACCTTTTGATTGAGTAAAATATAACTTACCTTTTGGCTGGTATCTTAGCAATTTCTGATAGGCCATCGTTGCTATTTTGACTGATCTTCGGCGACCCGAGACAGGATTGGCAATAATAGCGAAATCAGGTATATCGACTAACATAGGAATCAGAACGTAAAGAGTAACTTAGGAAGAATGAATAGGAATCATATTATTTGGTTTAAAACCTGGAAAAGAAATGATATTGGCAAGCAGATCAAGACCATAGTGTCCTAGATCTGGAGGAATGTAGACTACACTACCGGGATCAAGTGACATATCTTGGTAATAGCTAGGATCATCTAATTTAGGGTAAATTCTTAAGTTTCCAGATCTGTTTTGGGGCTTTACCCAACCATCGGTAGCTAAAGTTTGAGTAGCGTCCATAATCAAATAAATCTGGGTTTCGGCTGAACCGCCTCCAACTGGACTTGAAGGATGGTAATGGGCGAAGTTACTCTTGGGCGTTAAATAAACTACGTGATTATTTATACTGTTTACACCATCTGGCTCATCTTCGTTTTCTGTGTGAGGATACCATGTTAGAGGTAGACGGCGAAAATGATTACTCTCTGAAGACGTACTATTATTTCTCAAATACGATAGTCTCCGAGTGGCAGTAGTATGAGTCATAAATAGCTGCGTATTTTCGATCCAAAAATAATCAAACTCACCTCTAACAATGATTGGTTCATCATCGGTAATGGTTAATTGGTCTCCAACGCCAAATGGCTCAAATCCAGCGACTTTTTTGGTTGACCATCCGAGTTGAGAATAGTTAACTTGCAAAATTTCAAAAGCTCTACGAACTTTGGGTCGAGTTGACCACTCGCGCAACGGAAGCCCAATCTCCATCATTTGACGAACTGGATAAGAAATATCTCCAACCAAAACATTTCCACTCAATCGAGTTAATAGAGAATCAACAGCGGGTCGGATTTTGTCGTGTATAGTATCCAAATTTTCGGATAATGTTTGTAGGATGGGTTGATTTTCGCTGTCGCAAATATCTGGTTCATAAAATGGAGGTAAAGGTTGGCCATCACCTTCCTGCGTACGGTAGCTAATATCCAGGAAAATTTCCCCTTGCCCGGACACGATAAATAAATGTCTTACACCATTATACTGACTTGTGATTTGTTCTCCATTTCCCGATAAAGATGCTGAAAAGTGATCATGGCCAACTTTCAGATTATGATAGTCTGTTTGACAACGATCTATAATGGGAATTAGTGTTTGTAGCTTGTGGATATGACCAACTATTGGCTGTTCCATCCGAGTTATTCCTTTTTAATTTTTGTTACTTAAACCCGCCGGATTTTTCAAGTTTTTTGGGTATAAGCTGCAGTCGAAGCATGTCTGCTTGCTGCTGTGCGTAGGCGGCAACTACACTATCACTATATTCGTCTGCTAATTGAGTATATAGCTCAAAAGCGTTATGGTTATTGTTAAGATCGAACTGGTATATGTCAGCGACTCGCGCCTGAGCTTCGATTGACAATCCACTTTCTGATTCTATAATCTGGCGGTAGGTTTGAATGGCGCTTTTATACTTCCTCTGATAGAGATACAGATCACCTAACATCCACAATAAGTCATCAAAAATTAGAGATTGTGGATGTTTTTGAATTGCTAATTGAAGATGTTTTACGGCTTTTTCTATCTGACCCTGCCGTTTTAAATATTCACCTTCAATATATACGATTAAAGACTTTTGGTCTGAAGATGAACTGGTGTTGATCCGGATCAACCAAGCTAAAGCTAGGTTCGTATAGTCGGTTAAGAGTTGAGCCACACGCTGATAATTTTCTTGAGCCTGTTCAAAATTGTATTCAAATAGGTAGCTATCTGCAACTAACTTAATTGCTCTTGCTTGATATATCGAATTTTTGTTGTCTGCAATTGGTTGCAAAATGCTTCGAGCTGCAACCGGTCGATCAGATAATAGAAAGGTTTCGGCTAATCCAAGATTAACCTGAGTCTGATAACGGCTAAGCAAAGGCTTCCGACTCAATTCTTTGTATAGTCTCTCGGCTTCTAAAAATCGGTAGGCGTCATGAAGTAATAGTTCTGCGATTTTTAGCTGAACTGGGGTGTCTTTGTTCTCGATACGCTGCAATACTGTCAAGGAAAGCTCCCATTCATTAGATTCCTGATACCGATTAGCTAATCTGAGTTGACTTTGGCGTTTTATTAAGCTATCAGGATAAAAATCAATCAACGCCTGATAAAATTGATCGGCGGAAACACTTTCGTTCCTATCTAAAATTTGTGCGTATTTTTTCAAAAGCTCTCCCTTATCAGCAGGATACTGCTGACCGAACATCTGAAAATAAATCAGAGATTGATCGAAATTTTTAGCGTAAAAGTGAATTTCAGCAATAGTAAGTAATTGTTTCGCCGATCTTACGGCATTTAACTCTAATTTTGCAACGACCTCACGTAGTAGCTGGTATTGACGATTTCCTTCATAAATGTTATTTAATTCTTGTAGTATGATATCGCGATTATTGAAACTGTAATCCACCATCAATAGAGCTTGCAAAAGGACATCAATCATTTGATCTATTTGTCCCTTGATTTTGTGTACACCGGCCAATTCAGCATAGAGATAAGAACTCGTTGGGTTCAATTTCAGAGCAGATTGGTAAGCTAAAATCGCTTGATCATAGAGCTGGTTAGAAACATAAATGTCAGCCATTTGTTGATAACGGTAATACTGATTGGGGTTTGAAGATACAATCCGAGACCATATACGTAAGGCTTGTTGTTGATCTCCTATTTCGGCATACATTTCACCCATTTTTTTTAATAAATTTGTATCGGTTGGAGATTTATCTAATGCAGATTCATAGAATTTTAGTGCTAAATCTGATCGACCTTGAGATTTATAAAGATCAGCGATCAACTCAGATAATTCAGTTTGGTTTGGAACAGACAGTTTTGGACTAGCTAATAGATTTGTCAGTAATTTTTCCGCGGATTCAAATTCTTCCATCTGAATCCAAATCTGAACCAAACTCTGTAAACCACTACTACGATAAGGCGACTCTGGATAATCGACTAAGAATTTTTGGTATGCGTGAACCGCTTTTTTATCTTGATTAGCATAATGCCAATACTGGCCTGCCAAATAACTCGCGATAGCTCCGCTACGTGTCTGTGGATAACGCTCTGCAATTTTTTGGCAAGCGCCAGCAGCCAAGTCATATTGGTATCGTGAAACGAATAAATTTCCAATTTGATAAACAGATTGAGTTGCGTATGAACTTGTTGGATCGCGGCCAATGATTTTGCTGAAGTTTTGCAATGCCTGATTATCTTTTCCTAATTCGGTATAACAACGGCCAATGTTGAATTGGACCTCATCCAAATCTCGATCATTCAACCCTTGGTGTCCATCAAAAACTACCGAATACATCTCCAGAGCTAATTGGTAATCTTTTTCGTAAAAATAGTCACGAGCTTTTTGTAGTTGTTGTTCAACACTCAAATGGGTGTCTAATAGTCTATCTTGCTCCGCCCAAAGAACAACATGATGAGCCAATAAAACATGGATCAAATGAACGATCAAGGTTTTTGAATTAATGAAATTACTGTACAACCGATTCAACAAATCCATAGACCTCAATTTCATTGATTTTTGCTAGAGCCTTGGTATGTCCACTAAACATCGAAACGCCTTGGATTTTTCGTACATTTTGCCTTCGTAGAGCATCATCGTCCGAAGTTTTATTGACTCGAATTTTTAAACCAGCACTATAGATTGGTACATTCAGAATTAAATTGTAGGGACGTTTTGTTATATTTTTTACTTCTTGTGTATGCTTCCAATTACCGTTGCTTTCTAGAATAAATAGATCAAATGATTGAAGATTCTGAGAATGGATAATTATTTTTTTAATTGACTTTGGTTTTGGTAACATAACTATTCCTTCTGAAGGAACCATGAAACCACGTACTGTCTGCTTAGAAGTCGACTCAATGTACTTCGTTTCGCCGATTGTTTCTAAATTTCCATCAATCATAGCTGGGTCGTTAGATGTCGTTCCACTCGTTAAAACATAATTATCACTCCATTGCTGACTCGTAGAAAGAATTTTCAGTACTTGGCAGCCAGTTAGAGAAAACCAAAGAAGGACAGGAAAAAAAAGGGCAAGACTAACTGAAAGAAATTTACCTGTCATCCGGTGGATGACAGGTAAATTTCTTCTTTTGGTTCTCAAATTGGACATCAAAATTTTTACCTCCTTAGGGTTTTATTAGCTGATCTGACAGCATCAAGAATTTCATCTTTGGACAACCTTCTAATTTTGAATTTAAGGCTTTCAAAATAAGGTACTAAATCTTCACCAGCTGCTTGGCTCAGGTAATAAACCAAAAAACTAGTTGTCATCTGTCCGGGTAAACGTTGGTACAGCTTGTCAGCTTCCATCAGACTAAAGAATTTTGGATAAAAATCGTCCCCAAAACGATCCTTTAATTCCGCAACAACTGTATAACAGTAATTATACCTCCATTCAGTAAGTGCGTCTGCTCCAGCATCTAAGTCCCCACCCCATTCTTGAGCCGCATTCAGACCGTCTAGTGTTAACTTCATTTTGTTGATTTCTACTTTCCGATGATCTCTTCCTTTAGCATATTCAACCTCCACCCAAACAGCAATCCCCTCAGCAAACCAGGCAGGCAAGAGATAAATTTGTGTGAAAGCGTGAGTTAGTTCATGAGCTCTTACTGGCAGTTGCGCGAACATATTCATAGGGAAATTCATTTCAATTCCACGAATGATTTTCACAACTTCTCCATTTGATTGAAGGCGATTTTGAGAATGGACGGTCGTTGTTGCCATTAACTTAGTTCCCCTATAGATTTCATGGAGAACAACATGAATTTTGTGTTCTGGCTCAAAACCAAAAATTTGATATATGAACTGATACAAACTTTCCATGAAGATCAAATAGCCATGCCCAGACTGCTGACGCTCTGAAACAGTATCATATTCAGTATGTTGTTGCAGATCCTCACTAAACGATAAACTGTAATGGGTACTATCGATTTTTAGCCCATCTCCGGAAACGTTTACGTTTGTATCACTTGGTTTCTCGAGAGTGACATACTGATCCTTCATGCGAGCATGGGCATCCTGTTGACGCTTCAAATTTGCTTTTTGTAATTCCTGTAGACTATTACAACTCATCAGAAAAATTAGCCAAGTACCTATTAGTACACGAAAGATCATCATTCGGGTACACCATCTTCTTGATTTTTTTTTAATCCACATCGGAATTTCCTCTCCCAATTTGCTTTTAATAAAAGTTTAGAGCGCATAATCTCTCGTTTCAATTACACTTTACAGTAAGCAAAATATTTACTTTGCTAGGTGCAGGAAATTTAAAGGTGATTTTTGATTAATCGATTCCAATGTAAACATAAGAGCTGAGCACATAAGTTGACAATAAACAGATCGAATAATTTAGCGGGTTTCAATAACTTCATAAGGAAGAGGTTCACCCTTTAGTCCAGCCAAAATATTATCAGCAGCCATATTTGCCATTTTCATTCTTGTTTGGTGAGTCGCACTACCTAAGTGAGGGCAAATAATCAAATTATCAAGTGTTAAAAGAAGATGATCAGCATTGATTGGCTCAGGCTCAGTGACATCGAGTGCAGCACCCGCAATTTGTCCATCTTTGAGAGCCCGATAAAGAGCTTGGCTGTCTACTATCGGACCACGGGCAATGTTCACGAGGATTGCGTTTGACTTCATTAATCCTAACTCTCTCTCACCAATCAAGTGGTAAGTTTCACTACTCATCGGTGGATGTAAAGTAACAAAGTCTGACATTTTTAACAATTCGTCGAGTTCTACATGTTCAATTCCGAGATCAGCTTCCCAATCTAGTCGTCGGGTTCGCTTGTTGTATAGTACCCGCATGTCAAAACCCAATGCGCGTTTAGCTACGGAGTAACCAATACGTCCCATGCCAACGATACCAATAGTGGAATGGTGGACTTCTTGCCCCCATAGTATATTTGGATCGTAATAACTCCACTCCTCATTTTGTACAAAGGTATTACCACGAATGACATTACGAGCTGCACTGAGTAAGAGTGCAAAAGTCATGTCTGCCGTCGTGTCGCTTAGAACATCAGGTGTATTTCCAACCGAAATCTTTCGTTTTTTAGCTTCTATTGCATCAATGTGGTCATAACCAACACCGACAGCAGTAATGACTTTTAAATTCGGGGCACGATCCATCATGTCAGCAGTTACAGATTCATGCCCATAAGTCATCAATCCGTCGAGGTTGAAAATTTTTTCTCCTATAGGCGGCAAAGTTTGGCTAGTCGGCCACATATCAACTTCACATACTTCGGCTAGCCGATTAACAACAGTGTCTGGAATCGGCCGAGAAATGAAAATTTTAGGCTTCAAATTCAACTCTCCTAGCTTAAATTCTTACACGCTACGTGTAGAAATAAACCCTAATATTAGGTATATAAATTATTTGCTCTAGTTACATAAAATATCTAAGATTCTATGTCAAAAACTTTTAGCATGAGACCAAAATCAATGGTTTACTACTGGTGGTCTAAGCTTTACAAAACCGTTGGCTTGTTGGAAGGCATATGCAAATTGTAACAAACCGAAATCATTTTGATGACGGCCAACAATCTGAACGCCAACAGGCAATCCATCCTCAGTGAAGCCACAAGGTACCGAGATTGCAGGCAACCCCGTCACCGTTATATAATAACAAGACTTCATCCAGTCAATGTATGTTTTCATAGGCTCACCATTAATTTCGATTGGGCTTCGGATTTGAATATCGAATGGAGGAAGTTGGCTAACTGGCAAGATCATAAAATCGAACTGCTGCATAAAGACCCTTACCCTATGGTAAAGTTCCGTCCGCTTAATTTCAGCTTCAGCTAAATCAGTTGCTGATAGTCGTTGACCTTGTTCGATATTCCAAATTATCGTCTCCTTCATCTGGTCGCGATGGTTTTTCAATAATGGACCTAGATCAAGGGAAAACTTCCAAGCTCGCCAAGTTTTAAAAATCAAGTCAGCATCGGAAAAGTCTGGACAAGCATTAACAACATTCTCACTTAGATCCTCGAATATTGACCGATTTGATTCCAAAACAGACTTAACTCTGGGATCAACTGGTAATTCTCCCAAGTCTCCTAGCCAAGCGATCTGACTTTTACGGAAATCCCGTTCTATCGGTTGCTGAAAGATATCAGCTGATTCAGAAATGGAGATGGGTGATCGATAATCCGGGCCGGAAATAGCAGACATAATTAACGCAACATCTTCTACGGTTCGAGCCATAGGCCCAACAACCGAAATTGGGAACCAAGCTGTTGAGGATGGCCAAGAAGGAATACGTCCTGGTGATGGCCTTAACCCTACTACATTGCAGTAGCTAGCCGGGTTACGCAAAGAGCCTCCCATATCACTACCATCAGCAATTGGTTGCATTCCACAAGCCAACGCTACGGCAGATCCACCGCTACTACCACCACAAGTTTTTGTAAGATCGTAAGGGTTTAGTGTCTCTCCAAAGATTTCATTGTATGTTTGAGACCCCGCACCAAACTCAGGCAAGTTAGTTTTTCCCAGTGTAATAACACCTGCTTTCTTGAGTCGTTCAATTATAAGAGAGTCGTGATCTGGAATGTCATGACGAAAAATTTCCGATCCTTGAGTCGTTCGAATACCCACCGTTGCAAACGAATCTTTATGAGCAATGGGCAAACCAGATAAACGACCGACAGGTTTTCCCTTTGCCAAAAGTTGATCTACTTTTTTTGCCCTGCTAAGTGCTTGTTCTGGCAAAAAAGTGACGACAGCATTAACTAGTGGATTAAGCGTTTCAATTTGTGCAATGTGAGCTTGCACTACCTCATACACACTGACTGACCTACTACGGATCAGTTCAATCAACTCAGTAGCTGTAGCAAAGCAGAGATCTGACATATAGAATCTTTATTCAACAATTAACTCAGGCCGATTTTCTAGCATCCACTCAGTGTGGTAAACGATTGCATTTCCATTTTCATCGACAATAGTCTCACCTTTCATGTCTACTTTGTGATATGTATGTGCTCCAAAATAATCGCGTTGAGCCTGAATCAGATTAGCTGATAGTCTATCACTCCGATAACTATCGTAGTAGGCTAGGGCCGAACTGAAGGCCGGCGTTGGTACACCTAACCCAACAGCGGTCGAAATCACGTGTCGCCAATTTTTTTGTGTCGAATCAATCACGTTACGGAAGTAATCATCTATCAGAAGATTGGAGAGCTGAGGGTTTCTTTCAAATGCTTCTGCAATTCGGTGAAGAAATTTGGCTCGTATAATGCAGCCACCTCGCCAGCCTAAGCTGATTTGCCCTAGGTTCAATGTCCAACCATGTTCCAATGCGGCTTCTTTCATTAAAGAAAATCCTTGGGCATAAGAGCATATTTTAGCTGCGTATAAAGCATCTCGGATAGCAGTAACAAATTCAACTTTATCTCCTTGAAATGTCTCTGTTGGACCAGATAGAATCTTGGAGGCTTCTTTTCGTTCAGATTTAACGGCAGAAATACAACGGGCAAAAACCGCTTCCACGATTGTTGGTACAGAAACACCCAAATCTAGTGAGGAGATGCCGGTCCATTTCCCAGTTCCTTTTTGGCCTGCTTGATCTAGGATAGCGTCAACTAATGGTCTTCCATCGTCTTCTTTTTGGGTGAAAATATCGGCCGTTATTTCAATCAGGTAAGAACCCAATTCCCCATTATTCCACTCGTCGAAGACTTGGTGCAGTTCGTCAGCTTTCATTTTCAACACATTTGACATTAGAGTATAAGCTTCACAAATTAACTGCATATCGCCGTACTCAATGCCATTATGAACCATTTTGACGTAATGACCGGCACCACCATCACCGATATAAGAACAACAAGGGATCCCATCAACCTGAGCGGATATTTTTGTAAAGATAGGCTCAACCATTTGGTAAGCTGACACCGTACCACCAGGCATCATGGCTGGACCTTTCAAGGCCCCTTCTTCCCCGCCAGAAACACCAGTACCAATAAAACCAAACCCTTTTTTATTCAAAAATTTGGTGCGGCGTTCAGTATCAAGAAAATTGGAATTTCCACCATCGATGATTAGATCTCCTGGTTCTAAGTGCGGTATCAATAAGTCAATAAACTGATCAACAGCCTCTCCCGCTTTAACCATTAACATGATTCGGCGAGGTTTTTGTAGTACATCAATGAACTCTTCAACTGAATGCGTACCAATCAGATTTTTACCAGCGGCTCTACCGTTAATAAAATCATCCACTTTAGAAATAGTTCGGTTAAAAACAGCAATGCTGAAGCCTTTACTTTCTATATTCAAGGCTAGATTCTCACCCATCACAGCTAAGCCGATCAATCCTATTTCAACCTTCTGCTTATGCAAGTCATTCACGTTGGTACCCTCCAGATAGTTGGTTCAATTCTTGATGAATAAATTAGTGATTGGTTTGGAAAAATATTTAGAACTGGTTACTTCGTGCTATACTTATCATGCCATCAGTATCCTATACCATCCAAATAACATCGGAATTATATCAAATAGAGTCTAAGTTTTCATGATCTTTAGTTTTTCAGTATAAGCTATAAACAAAGTTTTTAATAAAGGTTCCTAATATGAGCAATCAAAAAATCCGTGTTGGTATCGTTGGTGCGGGTCAAAATACGACGTCCAAACATATCCCTGGGCTCCAGGCCATCGAAAATGTGGAAATCAATAGTGTTTGTAATCGAAGTCAGCAATCGTCTGAAAAGGTAGCTGCTGAATTTGGAATCCCCACAATCTATGAAAATTGGAAGGACTTAATTCAAGCAGATGATACTGATGCTATCGTCATTGGTACATGGCCTTATATGCATTGTCAGTTGACAGTTGCTTCGCTCGAAGCAGGTAAACATGTAATGTGTGAAGCTCGAATGGCAATGGATGTACAACAGGCTCGCCAAATGTATCAGGTCTCTCAAAAATATCCCGAATTGATAGCGCAAATCGTTCCCTCCCCAATGACACTTGCTGTTGATCGTAGTATTCAACATCTCATTTGTGACGGATACTTGGGTGATGTACTAGCAATTGAAGTAAGAGCTGGGAATAATTTCATAGATCCAAATGGAGTCTTTCATTGGCGAGACAACGTTGATTTGAGTGGCTTGAATATTATGAGTATGGGCATTTGGTATGAAGCTGTCATGCGTTGGGTTGGAACTGCTAAACGGATATCGGCAATGGGAAAAACGTTTGTCAAAAACCGAATTGACGAAGATGGTATTCGTCAAGCTGTTCATGTTCCTGATCACATTGATGTTTTAGCCGATATGGCTTGCGGAGCTCAACTCCATATGCAAATTTCGAGTGTCGCTGGACTCTCTGGAGTAGCAGAGGTTTTCCTTTTTGGTTCAGATGCAACACTCCGTTTTTCAGCGGGAAAACTATACGGTGGGACCAGAGACGATTCCTCTTTGAATGAAATTTCCATTTCTGAGGATAAAATTGGCTACTGGAGAGTTGAAGAAGAATTTATCAATGCAATTCGGGGAATAGAAACAATTAGTCACAGTACATTCGACACTGGTGTTAAGTATATGGAATTTACAGAGGCTGTTTCTAGAAGCCTTCAATCAGGAAAAGTTGTGGCCTTACCAATATTGTAGCCTTGGTAATCAATATGGGATACAAATCAATGGAAACTCAAGTCAATCAATCGCTAATTCGTATTATACAAGGAAACATTACAAAGCAAAACACGATGGCAATTGTGAATGCTGCTAACAGTCAACTGATTGGTGGAGCCGGTGTAGATGGTGCAATTCGTAATGCCGGAGGGCCAACTATTACTGAGGAATGCGATCAGATTCGGCGTGAACGAGGTGGTTGTCCAACTGGCCAAGCAGTAATTACCTCTGGTGGCAGTCTTGAAGCTGCGTATGTGATTCATACTGCGGGGCCGGTCTGGAAAGGTGGTAGTGCAAACGAAGCTAAACTACTGGCTAATTGCTATCGATCGTGTTTGGAATTAGCAGTTACTCATGAAATCTCCAGCCTCTCTTTTCCTTCTATTAGCACTGGAATCTATGGTTATCCTCTTGAAAAAGCCGCTACAATCGCATTGAGCAGTGTGAATGAATTTCTGCGACAAAGTAGCACGCTTAAAGAAATTAGATTTATTCTGTTTGGATCAATCGATTATTCTATTTACCAACAGATAGCCTCTGGAATATTATAATGAAAAAAAATCGGAAACATTACCTGTTTAATTGGTTATTCCCATTTATAATTTTTCACTTATCGACGATGGTTAACTCCAGTATCTTATTTGTATCTGATAGAGATTGGAATTCGGAAATTTATATCATGGACGTGACTGGAAATAATCTTCGTAATTTGACCAATAGTCCAAAAGCCGATAATAAGCCATCTTGGTCGCCAGATAGGCAGCAGATCGTCTTTCAAAGAAGTTCGAATGCTAACGCTGGCAAAAACAAAGGGAAAAATGGGAAAACTGATATATATATAATGGATAAAGAGGGTGAAAAACTGCGCCAGTTAACAGATCATCCTAGTAATAACTATGATCCTGCATGGTCGCCAGACGGTCAAAAAATAGCCTTTGTCTCTAATCGAGGTGGACATAAACAAGTTGCAATTTACGTTATCGATGCTAGTGGCAACAATTTACGCCAAATCACCAAAGGTGTTGAACTCGTTTCAATAACTTCGCCTAACTGGTCACCTGATGGACGGCAAGTTGTTTTTGTCTCATGGGTTATCAATAAGGGGAAAAAAGCCAAGAGTTCTGGAATTTTTACGATAGACACGAATGGTAAAAATATACGTGAGGTTACAAAAAAAGCAAAACTTCAATCCGTAAAAACACCCCGTTGGTCACCAGACGGGAAACAGATTGTTTTTTCCGCTGTTAGAGGAGACAAGAAGGGAGATGAAATCTATATTGTTGACATCAATGGAAACAATTTGCAACAATTGACTGAAAGTGGATGGGATAATAATCATCCGACCTGGTCGCCAAATGGCAGAGAAATCATCTTCAGCTCTAATCGTAGTGGAAACTACGAAATCTATATTATGGATAATCATGGTAAAAACATTCGCAACCTGACGAATCATCCGGCCCCCGACTATCAACCTGCTTATTTTGTTGCCTCCTTGTTGTCAGTTAAACAGGTGGAAAAATCAAAAGCAACTAGCTGGGCAAAAATCAAATAATGTAGCTCGCCGGCCCCCGCACTCATTCAGTATGTAGTAGCTTACTAAGTTGGAAGATTGAAACTAGCGGAGAAATGACGCTTTAATAAATACTAGTTTATAAGGAGGGTGTGGTGAAATGCCGAAGAGGGGACTCGAACCCCTACGAGCATAGCGCTCACTAGATCCTGAATCTAGCCTGTCTACCAGTTTCAGCACTTCGGCCCGAAGACCTAATTTTACCAACCTTCCAGTCTTATTGGCAAGCCAAATAAAGTTTATGCTTAAGGACACTTTCCTTGACGCTTGTCCGGTTGCATGCTACATTCAAACGGTTAGCTGTACAAATTAGATGGAGTAAATCAAAGGATAAAAAATGGAACTTTCGACACTACTAACTGTCCTTGATTCCGTAACAACTATTCCGGTAATACCCTTTCGTGGTAACGAGATTGACTACGATGGGCACCGAAAAAATGTTGCATACTTAATGGAAAATAACTACCTTAGCCAGAACCGACCCCGTATAATCGCGATTGGTGGTACTAGCCTGCTACACCATATTGGTCCGGTTGATCAAGTAAATCTAGTCGATGTCACAGGCCAGCAAATGGGAAAAAATGGGGTTCTGATTTCAGGTATCGTCCCCAACCCAATTTCACAAGCTGAGGAACTAATTTCACAACAATCAAAACTGAGTCGAGTTCCTGATGCTTACTTGCTAATGCCCTTGTTTGGAATAAATAATCCAGAGGGTGTTTATCATCAGTATAAACAGTTTACTAAACACTGTGGTGAAAAGTATGGTGCTCGCTTCATTTACTATTTCCGGCAGCCACGTGATCGAGATGTAGTTATCCGCTTGGTGAATGAGTCCCCACATTGCATTGGTGTAAAAGTTGGTACAGACGAGGGAGACATAGAATCTTTAGTCACTGGAATAGGTGATAATGGGTTGGTTATCTGGGGCATCGGGGATCGGTGCACCAAAGCTAATCGTCTTGGGACTACAGGACACACATCTGGTATAGCTGTAATTTTTGCGCGCGCATCGGATGAAATCAACAACGCTCAAAGAATTGGTGATCTAGAAACCTCTCAGGAAATCGAGGATAAAATTGCTGATCTGGAAGAAATCCGCTTCCGTAATGGTAGGGTCTATAATTACTCTGCAGTAGTTGAAGCCATGATTTTGAGTGGATTTACCGATATCGATGGTGGTAACGGTGGTCCATTTAACCCTCGTGTTTCTCAAGAGATCGTAGAAGAAATACGAGCAGCGATTGACCACCTGCGACCTTATCACTAAACAATTCGCTGATTGATTGGAGAACGAATGCTAGGAATATTGCCGACTTTACTTACTTATACTGCTGACTGTTCACTAGAAAAACAAGTCAACAATCATGATAGCAAAACCAATATTATTTTTATTTTAGCTGATGATATGGGTTATGGAGATCCTGGTTGTTACAACGATCATTCAAAAATTCCGACACCTAATATGGATAAATTGGCTAACGAAGGGATGCGGTTTACTGACGCGCACTCACCTTCTGCTGTTTGTACACCAACACGATACGGTGTCCTAACAGGTCGTTATGCTTGGCGCTCCCGAATGAAAAATGGTGTTCTGAATGGGTATTCTCGTAGTTTAATCGAGGATGGTCGGCCAACAGTAGCTTCTTTGCTTAAAGAGCAAGGATACCAAACTGGTTGTATTGGTAAATGGCATCTCGGTTTTCAACCTTATGACNCAACTGTTGAGAAGGTCGATCCTGTTGACTACGATCAGCCATTAATTCCNGGTCCTAATCAATATGGNTTTGACTATTTTTGGGGTATTCCAGCTTCACTCGATATGCCNCCTTACATATACGTTGAAAATGGGAAGCCAGTCGAATTACCCACTGATCAAGTTGAAGATAGTGGTCATCGAAGACAAAACGGTGGTGGGTTCTGGCGGGGTGGTCCAATTGCACCTAATTTTCGTCACATTGATGTTTTGCCTGATCTGACAAAACAAGCTGTTAGGTATGTTGAACAAGCAACACGGCGAGATCAACCGTTTTTCCTCTATTTCCCACTAACTGCCCCACATACACCTTGGATGCCAATTCCCGAATTTGAAGGCAAAAGCGATGCCGGCTACTATGGTGATTTTACCATGCAAGTTGACTGGTCAATTGGTCAATTAATGGCAACTCTCGAATCGGCCGGTGTTGAAAATGAAACTTTGATTATAGTAACTAGTGATAATGGTTCACATTGGTATCAAAACGATATCGAAAAATTTGGTCACCATTCCAATTATCACTGGCGCGGTCAAAAAGCTGANATTTGGGAAGGAGGTCATCGAGTACCATTTATTGCTCGTTGGCCGGAAAAAATTGAAGCCAATACAATTTCTGACCAGACAATTTGCCTAACGGACTTATTTAATACCGTAGCGGATATTACGGCTTCGCCTCTTTCTGCAGAAGATAGTTTCAGNATACTACCAGCTTTGAAAAATCCAAATTTCACAGGTTCTATTCGTTCAAGCATAGTTAATCATTCGGCCAGTGGTACCTTTGCCATTCGAAGAGAAAACTGGAAACTCATAGAGGGATTGGGCTCTGGCGGATTTAGTAGTCCACGAAGTGAAGAAACAAAACCTAACGGNCCCAAAGGTCAACTGTATAATTTAGCCCAAGACCCAGGGGAATTAACCAACCAGTACCTAGATCAACCCAAGATCGTTCAAGAATTACTAGAGTTATTAGAAACCCAAAAGACGCAAGGCTTTACGTAAAAACAGAATAGAGGTACATATAATGAGAATTTCTGTTTGGGATCGCGGATTAGACGACAATTACTTAAAACTGATTACTCAACTTGGCGCTGATGCGATAGATTTTGGTACCGATAGCAGCTTTCCNGGTGTTCAAGAACAAGGTTATCCTGATTTAGATGAACTATTAAAAATTAAGAAAAAGATTCACTCTTGGGGGTTGGAAATTAATCGGGTTACTTTACCGAATATTAGTGAAAAATTCATGAGTGGTCAAGATGAAAGCGAAATCGAATTAGAAAATACTACAAAGGCTTTGCATGTCTTTGCCGAGGCAGGTTGTCCACTGGTTCGGCAACGTTTCGCAGGTGACACCTTCCCACAGTTGATGACACGTTATCAGTCAAGACACCGAGGTGGTTATAAATCCCGTGGAGAGAGTAGATACTTAACGAAGGGAAANCCTCAAACTCCAGCATTACAGGATTTAGAGTTGTGGTGGGAACGTTTTTGTTTAGTATATCAAGCGCTAGTCCCAATTGCTGANGATGCGGGAATTAAATTAGCAATCCATCCCAGTGATGTTCCAAATCCTGATACCCCACTTGGAGGAATCGGTTTTCACCGGGTAATTGACTTTTTCCCCAGTAGAAGTGTGGGCTACCTTTATTGCTGCGGAACCCGGTCTGAAGCTGGTGGTTCAGCTATAGTTATAGATGAAATCAATAACTATGGTCGGAAAGGTAAAATTTTCATGGTTCACTTGCGTAACGTACGAGGCAGCTTAGCCACTGCAGGCGGATTTGAAGAGGTCTTACTAGACGACGGAGATATGAATCTTTTCAAAATTTTGCGACATCTGGACAAAGTTAGATTTGATGGTTGTATTAATGCNGATCATATTCCAACACTTGAGGGCGATAGAGGAAATTTGAGTCATGGTTTATCTTACTCTATCGGTTACATTAAAGCCCTTTTTGCAGCATTAGCGGAATGAATCAAATCAGGAGAAAGGACAATGCTAACCCCAGAGCAAGTCAAATTCTATCGTCAGCAAGGTTATCTAGCGGTTGAAAATGTGATACCCAAAAAATTGCTGGTTGATTTGTGTCGAGTAACTGACGAATTTGTGGACAAATCCCGTTCAGTCGAAACCCACACAGATGTTTTTGACCTAGAACCTAACCATACAGCTGAAGAACCCCACGTTCGTCGGATCAAAAGTCCGGCTAATCACCATTCAGTTTACGACCAAGCCATGCGACACCCTAATATTCTTAATTTGGTTAGTCAATTAATTGGTAGTGGGATCCGACAAAATGGGCATAAGCTGAATATGAAAAACCCAAGATCTGGCAGTCCTGTACAATGGCATCAGGACTGGGCTTTTTATCCACATACTAATGATGACCTTCTAGCTGTTGGTATTGCTTTGGANGACATGAGAATTGAAAACTCATGTATGATGGTAGTTCCCGGTTCTCACACTGGTCCAGTATACAATCATCATCAGGATGGTGTTTTCGTCGGTGCAATCACAGAAGCNAATTTTACACCTCAAGGTGCAGTTCCCGTAGAAGTTAACGCTGGAGGAATTTCATTACATCATGTTCGAACATTACATGGTTCATCTTCTAATACCTCAAGTCAGCCAAGACGTTTATTCTTAATTCAATATTGTGCCATCGATGCATGGCCTATTCTTGGAGTGACGGAATGGAACCAATTTAACGAATGTATTTTACAAGGTNAATTAACATATCAACCCCGTATGATTGATTTACCAATTCGAATACCTCGACCTTATGGAGAGAAAGAGGGATCTATTTACGAAGTCCAAAGCTTGATGGAAGAACCATTATTTCAACATAACCGAAAAACCTTCTACAAGAAGAGAGAAATTTCAGAGTAAAAAAGAATGGGTTTTCAGTTTAAATCAGAGATGATTGATCAATACTTATCACAAGGGTATCTGGTATTTCGAGGAATTATACCTCCTGCACTAATGACTGACTTACGAGTTGAAGCCGACAAAGCTCGTCGGTTGGCCCATCAGCTGAATGGAGCTCAGACTCAGCGTATCCAACCATTATCTAATTATGCCGATGATCTCAATTTAAGCCCGTTCGAAGATTATACCAATTTGCCTGAGCTTAAAGATGCGACCGAAAAGCTACTTGGACAACCTTACACACATGGGCACCTTGACATAATGGGTTTGTTGGTAGAACCAGTTGATCATCCTTGGCATATTGGATGGCATCGAGACGGTGTTGTGGAAGTCCCACCGGAAGCATATGATGATGAAATCAAAAAAGAGCTGAGTTCGGTATGGCATGACTTACGCTACTATAACCAGGTCAACTGTGCTATTTATGCTGACTCTTGCACTTGGTTTGTTCCGGGTAGCCATTTACGACAGTTTGATTTGCCCGGAGAGCGCCAAACAACACATCAGGTCAACTTGCGGAAGCCACCTTCAGACATGTCTAACGTCCAAGCTGAGCGNTACTATCTAGATCATTGTCGTAGTTTTCCATCCGCGGTCCAAGTCCATTTAGGGCCGGGTGATTTTATGATCTATCGTAACTTAGGGTGGCATACGGGAAATTATGTCACCTATCAGCCACGAGCAACCATTCATGATATCGTTCGCTATGAAGGAAAAACCAGCTGGCGTAACCATTGGAAAGAAATAAAAAACAGGGCAGTTATACGTTGGAAGGAGCAGAAAAAAACTAGCAAAAAATGATGATAAACTACAACNAGTTCCTGTTCAATGAATGTGAAATCAACAAAAAACTGGCTTAATTATTAATCCTATTTTAAAGCTTTTCTTGCTCGCTGATATTTGTCAGAAGCAAATTTACTCCACTCTTTGAGCTTCTTATTTCGTAAAACATTGTCGTTGAATTTTTCTTCTAACCTGATCGCTTCAGATTCGGTCAAAGGAAGCTCACATAAAACAGATATCGCTGTATTTTTTTTGTCTTCATTTTTCGATTTATGGATAGCTCTCCAAGTTTTGACCAACTCCTTGTGTTGATCTATCAGCAATGCTCCCATTAGATCATTCAGCACTTTGGTGCGTGAACTCCCCTTCACGGGATCGTACTGAATAGGGGTAAGTGAACTCTCAAAAGGATTGCTTACCACTGACCGATCCCCAAGTTCGTCGTAAAGAGATGGCAAAACACTGGCACGGTTGAGTCCTCCCTTAATTTTGGGACCTTCCGGGTCCGTATCTCTCAATAACCATAATTTCTGACCTGTTTTAGACATAACATAAGTTACAAACATTTCAGCAATTTTTTTGTTAGGAGCACCCTTTAAGATCGCAATCGAGTCGGGAGCGATGACCGTTGCGTCTGGGGGTAGAGTATACTGAATCTTGTTTGGATCACTCTGCTGAGCAATAGCCCCATAGGCATAGAAGTCAATGGCCATTCCGTAGATCACTTGGCCTGCTACTACATCCTTTGGAATTGCATTAGAACCTGCGGAAAAACCACGCACGTTAGCTGCTAGTTGAGTTAAGATGGAAAAACCATCTTGCCAACCATATCCTTGCAAGATAATTTCGTAGATCATATGGGCACTNCCGCTTTCTCTCGGGTCAGCTGCACCAACACGACCAATTAAACGAGGATTAGTCAAATCTTTCCAATTACTAACTCTAGGCAACTTCAGTCGAGAGCGAAGAGCTTCATTATGCATTACACCAAAGCTAGACAATGCAGCTCCATACCATCNGTATTGACTATCGTAGACGGGAATACCATGCATATCTGTGGGTAATCCCGTGAGTTGATTTTCCGGCAGCTTGTAGGTTTCTAAAAGCCCCATTTCAGCTAATTTCATAAAAGCATCAGTACCACCACCAAATAGCAAATCTATATTGATCCCATCTTTGAGACGCTTGTATTCAGCTTCNATAAAGCGGATATCAGAAGATGTACCTCCTTGATCCAACCAATCCATTTTGATAGTTCGACCCGTCTGTTCTTCATACCAAGATTCGAACCCACGGTTGAACTCCTGTTCTATGCCTTCCCAATGCGGTGAAATTATAACTAGTTTGTCTTGAGCTGNTTGAACAGAAAAGGTGAGGAAAAATAAAGTTAGAACCAGACAAAAACCCATTTGCAAGTGTCGTGACATAAATCCCTCTTCGAAAGAAATTTGAGCGCAAAGGTACGCTGAAACTTGATTGTTATTTGATCAACGGTCAAAAATGCTTAGTAATCGAAATCATATTGTTCATCGCAATTATGATTCCAATCAGCAAAATCGTATACCAAATTACCCGTCCCCAACCCGGAGATGGACGTCTTTG
The DNA here is from genome assembly GCA_002729015.1 of Candidatus Poribacteria bacterium. The sequence continues at coordinate 20,622 of PBVO01000045.1, read as the reverse complement.
TCGATACTGCATCATATGACTTAGTTCCGTTCTGATGTGATGATAAACTAATTTCTGATTGCAGGAGGATTAGATTTTCTAGCATGAAGAACCGTAATACCATAGCTAAAAACTTCTTCTACTTCAAATTCAATACCATCGAAGTTGATTTTGACNCCTTGAGCTGGTAACTCGCCTAAAAGTTTAAGAATAAAACCGCCAATTGTGTCGCAACGATCCTTAGGAACTTGAATTCCGAGTTGTTCGTTGACTATATCAATTGGGGCGCGAGCATCAATTACCCAAGTGCCATTACCTAGAGCTTCAACTTGTAGGTTATGACGCCTTTGAGTGTGGGAAATAGTACCAACGATTAATTCAATAATATCAAAAAAGCTAATAAACCCAACACAACCACCGTGCTCATCAATAATAATAGCAACCGGATCTTCAGCAGTCCGTAAATCCTCTAGAAGATCGCTAGCAAGTTTGGTTTCAGGGACATAATGAGCTGGGCGAATAAAGCTATTTAGCTCACTTTCCTCACTATGAGCATATAGAATATCAGTTAAACTGACAATACCAGTCAGGCGGTCAATACGTTGCTCATAAACTGGTAAATGTTGATAGTTGCTGTTTTTGACCATAGATTTGACTTGGTCAGTTGGAGTACTTATATGGACAGCCATCAACTCAGAAAGTGGTACCATCAGTTCTCGAACAGTAGTATTGGAAAGAGCAAAAATGCCTCTCAGCATCTTAGCTTCCTGATCGGGCATGCTACTAATCGATTGAAATAGTAATTCTTTGACTTGGTCTCTTGAAACTAAACCACTGGGCGCTTTCTTTTTCCGGCTGCCAAACAATCCACCCTTTTTAGGCCCAGATTCTACAGGGAGGCGATTGTTGTATTTGATAAGAGTATTGGCTTGTCCTACTTGCCCATCAGGATAAGTAGGCGGTGCTGATTTCAATTTTTAGGTGCCTCCCATTTAACTAAGGTTTTGTCTAGATTCAAGACAACGGAACCTCGACAATAGATGATATNACAATCGATTTAATCTGTTAATATTCAATAAACGTAGTAGTCTTTCCTATAATTCATTTTATTATCATCATAGATCGGGTCGGAACTACTGTTGATTGTGGCTTATTAACATGTAACTGGTAGTAATACACATCACTGGGTAGTTGTTCGCCCTGCTTATTTTTACCATCCCAATAGGCCGCTCGATCCTTGGTAAGATAAGAACCTGCAGGCTGTATGCCTAAATCCAATTGACGAACACACGCACCAGCTACATTGTAAATCCTGATTACTACCTCAGTTGTTTGGTGTAACTGGAAGGGTATCCATGTTTCAGGATTAAAAGGGTTAGGATAGTTGGGGTATAGACGTATAGATTGAGGTGAAATCAAGGATGATAATAACTGGCGAGTTAGCAAAAAGTTTGGATGATTTGCCATAGGATGTCGTTCTAGCTCGAGTACAANTGGAATGAGGTCAGATAGATCAATAGTAGGTTGAGCGANAACTGTGGGAGCTGTCAAAACTTCATTTTGGTTTACAGGATTAGGTGAATAGGCTCGATTATAGTTCGCACCAACTTTGACGAAATCAAATAAATCGACTTTTCCATCTCTGTTAACATCGGGATTCGGACGTGGTTGTCCCAAANCCTCTTGACCTAAGTGGCTAGCAAGAATCACTAAGTCAAATAAATCAACTNCGTAGTCTCGATTTATATCCCAAGGTGGGGCGGCAATCACCTCTATTTGTTTGGAATACAATGTAGGCAAAGCTGTCGTTTCCAGCGGTCCACTCAATAATCCATCGGACAAAGTAAATTTCAAATTTCCCCCCTGATGTATCCGAAATTTAAACAAAGTATTTTGAGTAATACCGCGAACTTTGTTAATATCNAATACAAGTTCAGGTTTATCTAAGGGAAGCAACTCTAGCTGTGAAGGATAATTAAGATCAACCTGAAAACCATGTACATTGACAGGAAACCCAAGTTGAACCTCAGCTAAAACATTAGGCCCATCAGTCCAAGCGTTGACAAAAATATCAGCAGAAACACGAATTGGCATATTAACGGTAACACCATTCGCATAAGCGACAATCGGTTTGCTTTCTNCGTTAGATAACTGAAAATCAGTAATCTCGATCCGGCTATCGAAAGTCTGTTTGGGCAAGAAGCTTAAACGGGCTAACTGACCTTTGCCGATAACCTCACCAGGCGCGAGACGCATACCGAGCATACGATGAATGATACCAGAGGAGTCGTCAACATTACCTGGCATCCAATAAGTTTCACCACCCGCTTTTTTCAGAAAATCTCCNTCTGTCACCGATCGTAACGTCAAGATTTTGGGATCAAATTTGAGATCAAACTGAAAACCGTATAGATCATTAGCGTTGGCGACGTTTATGTCGATATCAACAGATTCAAAAGTTGTAGAAACAACTTCAGCTTGCAAAATTGTAGGGTTAAGATAAGGTTGGATATCCCATATTAGAATAGTACGATTATGTGTTCCAGTTGCAATGGATCGACCATCCGGAGAGAAGTCAACAGAGTGAATGTAGTTTTCTCNATCCTTAAGTCGTGCAACTGTAGACATACCAATGACTGACCATAGGCGGATTTCACGCGACACAGAAGCAATAAATTGACCATTCGGCGAAAATTTAGCTTCTGAAACATCAGACTCATGTCCAGCCAAAGACTGAATCTCTTTACGATCGCTAGCTCGCCACAATTTGACTTGGCCATTACTCTGGGCGGTTAGGAATATATCGGCAGATGGTGAAAAGTCGATAGCCCAAGTCCAACCGTTCGTAACATTCCAAGAATCCAGTTGTGTGAAATCAGAAACCTGCCAGAGTCNAGTACTATCGGATCCTGTGAGCAGTGTCTGTCCATCAGGGGAGAATTGAACCGACTGTACTAGGTTACGTTGCCGATCCAAAACAGCAACAGCCTCTAATGTTTCAGTTGACCACAATTTAACCGTATAGTCCCTCGCCGCTGTTGCAAAGAGCTTTCCATCCGGAGAAAAGGTAACATCGTTTACACCATACTTATGAGCAACAATCGTAGCTATTTCTTTTTGTTTAGATAAAGACCAAATACGGACGGTCGCATCACTGGAGGCTGAAATAATTAATTCCCCGTCAGNTGAAAATTCGACGGCATTAACCATTGACGTGTGACCAATAAAAGTAGAAACTTCCTCACGGTCAGCTACAGACCAAACTCTGACTGTACGATCACTAGAACCAGAAACCAAAAAACGACCATCAGGCGAGTAATCCACAGAGGTGATCCACCCGTCATGGCCAGACAAGGCAATGGTAGGCAAAGCACGATGATGATGCAGCTGGCTACTAGCCAATAGGGGCCAAATCAGACCAAGCGACAAGCCAATCAAGTTGAAAAGTAATTGGGGCACGGGCAATGATCGATTTAACATCGCATTTTCCTTCTGCTCAAATGTTGATAGTATCATCTGCTATTTTTTTTTGAAAAATCGGTAAAATCATGGCCTATCCTTTCATAAAATTGACACCATTGACAATTCGGATTAGAATCGGGCAAACAATCTTGCTGCAAAATCATTAAAGCTTGATCAATGGCTACTTCGACCATTTTTGAGTCTTGTGATATACGGTGCCATTGGATCTCACCTACGATTCCACCTTTTCGCGGTGGATCAAAACCAAATCGATGGCCAGTGAAGGTCAAAATGCCCAAATCTTTTACTGGAGTATAATTAGTGTTGCTGTCGTTTTTATCCGAAACTGCTGGATGATTTAGACAATAAGCATAAACATTCAGTTGTAAAGAGTAATTAGCACGAACATATTCTGGTCTATCAGTCGTTTTTATGTCGATGATAGCGTATCCACCANCGTCAAGAGCCAATAAACCGTCAAGGTAGCCTGTCAACTCTACATTTTTGTATGGTTGAGATCGGACTGACAACTCACTTTTTATCAGACGACCAGCAGGCAGNTGGGGCAGACTGCGGTTATCTAGATATTCATACACCCAGTCATGAATTTGTTGGTGAATTTTGCCCAAACCAGTATCTGGATGTCGAATTCGATGGCGAATACGCAACCAAAAACATCGAGCACATCCCCATTTCTTATTGACAGCATCCTTAAGAGCTGTGGGCGAAAGACGAAACATGAGTTCGATTTTACCAAATCTCGCCTTTTTGCGTCAACCCNTCGATCTTTAGTCAGATAACTGATCAGCAAGCGTTTGAGCTACCCGGTATCCCTCTAACCCAGGGTCAGTAGCAATGATTTGGTCTACGGATTCATTATTTCGACGAACAGGCCGAAAATCTAGATCAGCTGACATCCTCAAGGCTAGACGAGCAGATATAGNACTTCCCGCTCTTAAGTGATCAATTTCAATCTTCTCCAATGTATCATAAGCTGTATGGCCAAATCCTCGACCTTTAGGTCCTGATTCTGGATCCCCCATATGTCCACTCGGAACACCAGCTAGAAAAAATGGAAAATGATCTGAGTACGAATGTAATTTCTGCCCAACAGGCAAATTAACNGACATTTCCTGATAAGCATTCTCAAAGAAAGATGTTAGTTCCGCCCAACGATGNAGAACTAAACCTTTTCGACTACTTCCACCAGCAGCATCTAGATTGTACATGAATCGTAATTGATCCATTTCAGTCTGGTGAGCTTTGACATATTGGAAAGCTCCGGTTAAACCGATTTCTTCGGTTCCAAATGCAATAAAACGAATGGTCCGTTTGAGGGCTGAACGCGCATGTTTCGCCAACACGCGAGCCGATTCAATCATAAGCACTAGGCCTGAAGCTGGATCATGTGCTCCCTGTGAAATATCGTGTCCATCATAGTGGCAACCCAATACAATCTGCTCCTCATTTATTGCGTTGGGTCCCTCTGCAGGTAGATCAGCAACGACATTCCAGGATATACGAGGCGTGTTAACATCTGTAGTTTCAATCTGTAGTTGAATACAACTTTTTCGGTCTATCAGACGCTGTAAAAATGCACCATCCTCCTTACTAACGGAAATACCGGCAATTGGAGCCGGCCGATTATTTTGTAAACTGCCAGTTTCGGGGCCAACGCCCGCATGTTCGCTAACGAAAANAAAAGCCTGAGCNTGAGCTAAAACAGATCGCTCATATTTTTCTTTTCGATGGACCCAGCGTCCTAGTTCAGGAGAAGATGCACTACTTGCCAANACAATCTTGCCTGACAGCTTGCCTGATAAGCGCTCAAAATCATCAGGGCCACCAAAACCAACCGAAATTAATTCACCATTCACAGATTGAGAAGGACAGTATGGAAGAGATATACAAGGTATTTCACGTTCAATTGGGTCGGTAATTCTTAAGGTTGCATTACCTCTTGACCAACCCGCATAGGGATAAGTTTCCAACCGTGCTTCTGATAAGCCATATTCTTGGAAACACCCCAATATAAAATCGGCCGCCTGCTTTTCTGCGACTGTACCGGCAAAACGAGAGCCAAAATCATCACACAAAACAGTTAGATTATGCATAACTTCACTGGATGTATAAACATCGCCCACCATCTGCTGATCAAGAGACAAGTAAGGATTATTCATTGTAAGTCACCTTAAAAACGACTGATTAAACCACCTTCAGCATAGACAATTTGGCCAGTCATAAAATCTGAGGCATCAGTCGCCAAAAAAACAGCAACAGATCCTATATCAGCCGGAGTTCCCCAACGGGCCAATGGTGTTTTCTGTAATATCTGTTGAGAAAAATCAGCATCTTGCCAAAGTGGCTGCGTTAACTCGGTAGTGATATAGCCCGGGCCNATTCCGTTGACGTTTATTTTATANTTGGCCCAATCAATGGCAAGAGATTTAGTGAGCTGGCGAATAGCTCCTTTCGATGCTGCATAAGGAGCATTGTCTTCTCTTACGACTTCACTGAGAACTGATGCAATATTAATAATTTTACCACCGAGCTTTCGGTGAATTCGATCTTGAGCAAAAGCTTGTGATAACACAAATACTGAGGTCACATTCAGGGTCATTACGAATTGCCAATCATCAGTTGATATTGATTCAGCGGCCCCACGCCGAGTTCCACCAGCATTATTAACTAAAATGTCGATACCATTCATGTCTTTACTAATTTGGCTAAATAAATCAGAAATAGAATTAATTTGGGTCATATCAAATGGGTAAATATGAACAATAGTATCAGGAGATAATTCTTTAATCTGAGACTGAGCGTGCTCTAGATCCTTTTGATTACGAGCCACCAAAGACAAATGTGCACCTGCTTCAGCTAACGAAGTTGCCACACCAAATCCAATGCCTTTACTCCCACCAGTAACTAATGCAGTCTTTCCGTCCAAACGAAATTTAGACATAAACCAATCCTCTCAAACCAAACATCGAGAAGTTATCACTCAGCTATATCAGGTGCTGATGATAACACTTGACTCAATTCGGGTCAAGATATACAAAATTGGCATTTATTGAAAATACAACTTAGTGGCAACAAAGAACGGATATAAGATAATATAGGTAGGAATTAGGATAGTGGTATTGCTGATGAAAATTGGCGTCATGGGGGGAACGTTTAACCCTATTCATCTAGCACATCTAATCAGTGCTGAGCAAATTCGCCAGGGGTTGGCTTTAGATCAAGTTTTGTTTGTTCCTTCTGCCAGACCACCACATAAATCTCCTGATGGGATTGTCGACCCCGAGCACCGCTACCAAATGGCCAAACTCGCAGTAGCAGATAATCCGTATTTCTTTGTATCCCGGATTGAAATAAACCGACAGGGGCCATCGTATGCAATTCAAACTATTCAAGATCTGAAAAAACATTATGGCCCTAGATGCGAGCTCAGCTGGATTATTGGTAGTGATTCGTTGATTGAGTTTAAAATTTGGAAGGACTATGACCGNCTGCTCGACATGTGTCAATTTGTTGCAATTAATCGCCCTGAATATCCACTCTCAGAAGTACCGCCAGATATCATGAANAGAGTGAAAAAATTTAAAATTCCGTTCATGCAAATTGCCGCAACCGATATTCGAAAATACATTCGGTCCGGTCAATCTATTCGGTACCTAGTCCCATTAGCCGTGGTAGATTACATTCAGCAGCATAAACTCTATCACTAGGAGACATTACCATGGAATCTCGTTGCAGTGTTTGTGGACAAGGTTATACTTTTGAATACAAGCCTGGTAAAAAACTGCCANCCCACTTCCCTTTTTGCAGCCAACGNTGTAAGTCTATTGACCTTGGTAAATGGTTNAACGGTGAATACCGTATTAGTACCTCATTGCCCCAGATTGAGTCCCTGACTGACACAGAAAAAGAAGTTCTTGCTGAATACCTACTAAAAGATGGTGAAGTAGACGAAATTTTGAGCGAAGAAGATGCATAGACCAAACACAGAAATTGAGAGAAAATTTCTAGTTCTAGGGGAAGATTGGCGAGGATTATCCAATGGCGTCTACATCCGTCAAGGTTATCTATGTTGCGACGAAACCTCGACTGTCAGGGTCCGACAATTTGGCGATGAAGGATTNCTTACTGTCAAAGGCCGAACAATTGGTATTACTCGCACTGAGTATGAATATGAAATTCCCATCGATGAAACTGAATACATGTTGACTAATTTGTGTCAAAAACCTTTGATAGAAAAGCATCGATATCATATTCCATTCAGGGGATTGNTATGGGAAGTTGACGAATTTCATGGATCAAACCAAGGACTAGTTATAGCCGAAATTGAGTTAATAAGCGAAGATCAAAAAATCCAGAAGCCATTTTGGGTCGGTTCGGAGGTAAGTCTAGATTNACGATATACCAACTCAAATTTAGCTAAAACTCCCTACCAAACTTGGTCGTAGGCTCTCCTAGTGAAACATGTTACTACTGAACATCAGATAATCCAGTTCTTAAAACAGAAATTAGAACCAAATCGTTTTGATCATGTCATTTCTGTACGGGATACAGCAGTTGAACTAGCTGAGAAATACGGTATCGAAAAACACAAGACAGAATTGTCAGCACTGCTTCATGATTGCGCTAAATGGATGAAGAATGATCAACTAATAAAAACCTGTCAACAAAATCAGATAGAAGTAGATTTTATTGAAAGTCAANTTCCATCACTACTTCATGCAAAAGTAGGAGCACTCTTAGCTCAAACACAATTTAATGTTGCAGATTCGTCTATTTTACAGGCTATTGAGTCTCATACGACGGGAANGCCTAGTATGTCCGAATTGGATCAAATTCTTTTTATCTCTGATTTCTGCGAACCACTGAGGANTTACTCCGCAGCTTCAAAAATAAGAAAAATAGCAAACATTAGCCTGCAAAAAGCAACCTTTGAAGTTTGTCGACAGAAGTTAAAGAGTCAGATTCNTGGTAAACGGGTCATACATCCNCGAACGGTAGAAGCTTTTAACCAATTCTTACTCGAGCTCTAATGCAATACTTGCTTATTGACAAATCTCAATTTCACTATACTCTACTTCTTAGAGTCAATTACCTNCTGGATCATCGAACTAGAAAGAAATTAGAACCACGAGGACCAACTTGGCATTATCCTAAAATCGAAGGACCCAAATATGCATCGAGTCTTCTATTTTTACTTTGAAAGATTGAAATCTAGGAGTATTTTAGAAAGCAGAGGTCTGTTTAAAAAATGAAAACAGAAAATGGTACCGTGATGAGATNGGGCTATCATACTTGCTCAATCCCATNATTTTTTTAATACGATGAAGGTATAAAACCTAGGAATTAATTGAGAATTAAATATTCCCTACTATTTCCATCGTTTTTACTTATAATCAGTTNATCTTCAATGTAAACATGGAGAAACTTGGTTATGAAAACAATTGGCTTTTTTATTAACACCACTAAACCTGCAACTTTTGATATTGTCCCAGCGACTATTGCTTGGCTAAGAAAGCAGGGAATTCAATCACTAGTGGCAAGCGATGAAGCTAAAACGATTGGATTATACCAGCCAGAAGTAGCCATCAACTTAGAATCAGGAGGTAAAGGAATCGATCGAGCTCAAGTGGTTACTGATAGCGACTTGATATTAGTCTTAGGTGGGGATGGTACTCTTCTTAATGCTGTTCATACTTCCGGCATCGAGGAGGTCCCTATTTTAGCTGTTAACGTCGGTCATCTCGGTTTCTTGACGGATGTAGCTCGTGATGAGTTNTACCCAGCACTACTGCAAATTTTGGATGGAGATTACCAAATTGATCAACGCATGATGTTAGAAGTTATCCTACCTAATGGTGAGAAGCAACAAGCACTCAATGATGTTGTGATTCGGCACCCAATGCGATTGATTCATCTTAAAACACTCATTAATGGTCAGCCCTGCATTAATTATACTGCTGATGGGTTGATTATTTCGACACCAAGTGGTTCAACTGGCTATTCTCTTTCTTGTGGTGGATCTATCGCTGAACCCCATCTAAACGCGATTCTGATGACGCCAATTTCACCTCATGACTTGACGGTTCGTCCTTTTATCACACATGGCAACTCCGAGATCCAAATAACGATTCAAGAAGACTCATTTCCAACTGTAGAACAAAATCATCAGGCCGAGGCGAAAGTNTTGGTCGATGGCCTAAGAGAAACTTACTCTGTTCAGCCAAACCAATCTGTTTGTATACATAAGGCTGAAAAAACGATTCAACTCATTCGCTCACGGCGTCGTAATTACTATGATGTTTTACGAGAAAAACTAATGTTCGGTCAAGGGGTCAGCAGAAAAACTGCCGAACATTTCGAATAAGATTGGGATAATCATGAACCAAAAAACCAATTGGCCGACTCATCGAATATGCTTATGGTCGGGACCTAGAAATGTTTCAACTGCACTAATGTATGCTTTTTCTCAACGTAGCGACGCGCAGGTTATCGACGAACCCCTGTATGCTCATTACCTAANNGTATCTGAAGTTAAACATCCAGGGTACTTGGAAGTATTATCAAAAATGAACGCTGATGGAAATCAGGTGGTTGATGAAATAATTTTGGGCCCTTCCAAACAACCAGTTTTATTTATGAAACAAATGGCTCACCACTTAGTAGATATCAATCTTGACTTTTTGTCTGAGACAATTAATGTGCTTCTAATTCGAGACCCGTTTGACGTGCTGCGTTCGCTTATCAATCAGATCCCTAACCCGGTTTTGCATGATACAGGTCTTAGGGTTCAAGTAGATTTACTGAATACATTCCGAAAGCTAGGACAAAATTTGCTTGTTATTGATTCTATTGACTTACTAAAAGATCCATCAACTATCCTATCAAAGCTATGCCAAAAAATCGGNATTTCATTCCAAAATCAGATGTTATCTTGGCCTAAAGGTGGGCGTCCTGAAGATGGAGTATGGGCACCTTACTGGTATAATAATGTCCATAAATCAATGGGTTTCAAACCCTATATTCCTAAAACCGACCCATTCCCCCCATACCTAGANAAACTATTGGCTGAGTGTAAGCCTTTATATAAAACCTTAAGGTCTCATGCGATCACCTGAGGAAGATAAAAGAAAACTTCATCAATTAATTCATCCTTGGATAGTGCCATCGGTTATTTTTCTAAGTCTTTCTCTTTTGGCAGCTTGGTTTGGGCATTATCAATCACAAGGGCAGCCTGAAGTAAACGTTGTCTGGTACAGTGTACTACCACCTTTATTCGCAATTGTGGTCGCAATTTCCACACGTCNTCTATTTGTTAGCTTTGGTTGCTCAATCTTGTTGGGCTTAATCCTGTCATCAGTTTTGACTGCAGAGCAAGCCGAGTTTGACAGTTGGCTACAGGCTTTCGGCAATCAATCTGCACAGATAATTGATAATACTATTGGTACTTCCTTGTCTGGTCAATCTGTTAGTTTATTCAATGGTCAAGTAATTATTTTTGTGATTTTAATTTTGTCTATGATTTCGGTTTTGATGGTAGCTGGAGGTCTGCAAGGTATTGTGCAATTGATCTCCAGACTAGTGAGTGGTCGACGTTCTGCTCAACTAGTGACAGTATTATCTGGTCTGGTTGTTTTTATTGATGACTATGCTAATACTATGATTGTAGGATCAACCATGCGACCATTAACTGACCATCAAAAAATCAGTCGAGAAAAGTTAGCTTTTTTGGTCGATGCCACTACAGCCCCAATTGCAGGTGTTGCATTNATTAGTACNTGGATTGGTTTCGAACTTTGGTTGTTTTCAAGTGTTTCCGAGACTTTGGGTATTGGTCGGGATAGCTATACGATGTTTTTGGATGCATTACCATTTCGTTTTTATTGTTTTATAATGATTATTTTTGTCTTAATAAATGCACTAACAGGAAGAGATTTTGGTCCAATGCGAAAAGCTGAAGAACGAGCTGCCGTATTAGGACAACTATTTGCAGAAGATGCGATCCCCATGACTTCGCAAGACCTATCTCATCTTAACTGCCAAGCTACGACTCAAATTTCTTCTCTATCCGCTATAATTCCTCTTTTTTCGTTGTTCGTCACCATTTTTATAGCTTTCTGGTTTTTTAGTGGTAGTCAAGATTCAATTTGGTCATTGAATGCTTGGCAGATAGCAATCTCAGAAGTATCTGCTCAAGAGCAAAATTTGACAGTATTAGCAATTGCTAGTGGGGTTGGTTTGTTAACCGCGCTCTTTTGTGNAATTGCGATTGCTAGNCTAGGTATTGGTCAAATCACAAAAGCTTTACTGNATGGTTTGAAGAGTGGGCTATTACCAACGGCTATTTTATTGTTGGCTTGGATGTTAAAGTCAGTTTGTGACACGTTACAGACAAGCGAGTTTTTAAGTCAAATGATTGGGGAAAACGTTTCGCCTAAATGGTTCCCAGCTATCGTTTTCTTGTTGGCAGCACTCACTTCCTTCACAACTGGTACAAGTTGGGGAACAATGATGTTGTTAATTCCGATAGTCGTTCCAATTTCTTTTTCTTTAGAAGGGGGTAAATACAGCTTAACCACAATGATTTGTTTAGGTGCTGTACTGGATGGTTCTATCTTTGGCGATCACTGCTCACCCATTTCAGATACCACTATTATGAGTTCTATATCGAGTGCATGTGATCATCTGCACCATGTACGAACCCAGCTTCCATATAGTTTGGTGGTTGCATTGGTGGCCTTGNTAGTGGGTTATTTACCTGCTAGTTTAGGTCTTTCACCCGTAATTAGTTTTGCTTTGGCAGCTATACTGTTGTTCATTGTCTTTCGTTTGATTGGTTCAGTTCCAAAGACAAACCATTTATAACAATATTGCCAAAAAATAAAAATATCATGAGCAATTTTTGATTTGATATTGACATCAATTAAGCTATAACTCTAAAATGCTCAAGCCACATAAATTAAGTTACCTCATCCTATTTTTTAAATCATCGGAGAATTAGTAGATTGAGCAACAATAACGAAAAGATCATTTCTAGTCCAGAATTAGCACCACTTTCTTATACTACCCCAGAGCGCTTAGTTCAAGATTTTGCTTGTCGAGGAATCGTAATTNTATCGCCTGATAGTTTAGATATNCCACTTGAAACTCATGAGCGGATTTATCAACAAGAAAAACAAGCCATGAATGATAGACANCCCATTACACCGTCTTCCATACCAGATGTACTAACAGTAATCAATTCGCCAGGTTTAGTTCGTGCTTGTGATCAGTTAGTAGGGAAAAATTGGGCTATTGTTCCATTCACACATAATGCTTCTTTCACTAGTGGGAGTAATGATCAGCATTGGCATAAAGATGATAACGGGCCTTATAATAGCCGTAAGCAGCGACATCATCAGTCTATACAAATTGAAATGCTTTACTACCCACAGGCAGTGCATGAAGATATGGGGCCGACAGCAACTATACCNTACTCACATTACTGGACCTTTAATCATGAGGAAGATCATGATAACTTCGCTGGGGCCGATCATCTTGATTTTAATTATCAGCTCAGTCGTATGGAAGCACAACCGGTCAGTGGTCCTAACTCCAAATACGAGATAGAGGATATTGTTAACCGACGCACAGAACATGATATTNGAATGAAGTCTGCAGTTACTGATCTGAATTGGCCTCTGGTTGATTCTCTTGAAGCTGCTCCATTGAGAGCTGGGAGTATAGTTTTATATTCACACAATACTTTCCACAGGGGCAACCACCGACGCGATGATTGGAGGACGTGGAAAGACAATCCACGTTTCATGTGGAGATTTTGGCTATATCGTACGAGCGAACCACCGATTAGAATTAGGGAACCTAATGAGAAACCGATGGCTGCTGTTGATTGGCCGTCGTTGGGTATTGACCCACTGACGGGGGTTGATTTGAGTTCTGTTGATGATGATTTGACTGCCGTATGGGATTACCATTACCACTGGATTCATACAGGGAAAGGTCAACCACCTACAAATGGAACCGAAGGAGAAGATGAGGTTCAGCGAAAGAAAAAAGTTGATCTATTGGCTAACCAAATAACCAGAAAAGGTAACTCAGCTGAACCGGATCGTATTGGTGCTGCCTATAGACTCGCTAATATGAACGACACCAATCTGGCTATTGAAGCCCTCGGCCAAGCTTTATACAATGAAAGAGAAAGTGTCCGCCGGGCAGCCACCTATGGATTGGTTGCGGCTGGACCATCCGCAACCGAATTTTTACTTACGGCCGCACGGTCCCGAATTAAGTGGGTCCGTAAGGCAAGTATATATGCTTTGGGCGATGGGAGTAATTTGAATGAATCAGTTTTAGAGGTAATAATAAATTGTCTAGAAAACGATCCGTCTGTTTACGTCAGGTCAGTGGCTGCGGGAGCACTCGGTTGTCTTGGGCGTCGGGCTGTAGGTACGAACGACGGTCAGTCGCTAATTCCCCGGTGTCTCGAAGCACTGATTCAAAGTTTAGAGCGTGAAGAAAATCGATTAGCGATGGACAGAGCTCAACAACGGAGTATCAAATTTGTTCGACCTACTGATGATTGTGATGTCTGCGAAGGTAATGGAATCGATTTTGGCCGCGATCGATTCAAGCCAGTACGTTCCGCAGTAAGAGAAAACGTTCTCTGGTCTATGGTGATCCTTTGTTCCCATGGGGCTGAAGTCATTGAAAACATTTTAGAGCCAACGATAAAAATGCTGAAAACAGTAATTGAAACGGATGAAAATGTTATCTGTGTTGGTTTTGCCATGGATGCGCTAGCCCGTTTGGCTCACATAGAGCCAACGAACGAAAACATACCGATAGTAAATCAATTGAAAAAAGATTTGGTAAATATACTTAAATCTTCTCCTATTCATAGTTGGGAGGCTCTAGTTCGGAGCGGTTTAGCTCGTGAAGCCTTAGCAGAATTTGAGGCAAAGGCTTAATTATGCGACCTAACCTGATTTTGATCATGGCTGATCAGATGCGAGGTGATTGTCTAGGGGCTGATGGGAACACGTACATCGAAACACCTAATCTAGACTTTCTGGCAGCAAATGGTACACGTTTTCGGCACGCTTATACCGCTTGTCCTTCGTGCACACCAGCCCGAGCTACACTAATGACGGGTATGAATCAGTGGCATACAGGAATACTAGGAATGGGACTAGGTCAAGGTCCAATGCCCAATGATTTTCCTTTTACATTGGCCGGTCAATTGTCTTTGGCCAATTATCAAACCCACTTGGTTGGCAAAGGACACTTCACGCCTCAGCGGTCGAAAATGGGATTTGAAAGCCACGAACTCGATGAATCAGGTAGAATGATCACGGACGGTCTAATAGACGAATATCGATTCTGGTTTGACCAAGAAAAGAAACGTGATATTAGTCCCGATGATCACGGTGTGGATTGGAATTCTTGGGTTGCCCGGCCTTGGCATACTGAAGAGTACTTGCATCCGACAGCCTGGACAATGAGTCGGGCTATACACTTTTTATCCCAGAGAGATCAAGAACGTCCGTTTTTTTTGAACATTTCTTTTGCTCGACCACACTCGCCTTTCGTGCCACCTAACAGTTATTTCGAAATGTATCACAAAGAAGAATTACCTTCACCATTTTTAGGAGATTGGTCCAGTATCCATGATCGACCGGAGACAGCGATCAATCCGAATGCTTGGAGAGGAAAAAAGACAGATCGGCAAATCCAGCGCGCCAGAGCTGGTTATTATGGTGAAATTTCTTTTATCGATACACAGATTGGTCGATTGATGAATTGGTTAAGTAGGCACCAAAGCAAAACCTTGGCCAATACATGGTTCATTTTTATTTCTGATCATGGCGAAATGCTAGGAGATCATAACCTGTGGCGGAAAACTTATGCATATGAGGGAAGCGCTCGCATTCCATTCATTGTGGCTCCTCCTCGTGGAAGTGGAATAATAACCCGTCCAGTTGCTGATGAGGTGGTAGAATTGAGGGATGTTATGCCTACACTATTATCTGCAGCCAATATTGATGTACCACCAACAGTTGATGGTGAAAACCTAATACCACTAATAAGTCAGCCAGCGGTTGAATGGCGTAACTACATTCACGGAGAGCATTGCACTTGTTACTCAAGTGAACAAGAAATGCAATATGTAACCGATGGCAAACGGAAGTTTATATGGTTCCCTCGAATCGACGAAAAACAATTCTTTGATCTTGATACTGATCCGGGAGAATGCCATAATCTGGTAGATGAACCTTCACGAAAAATTGAAATTGAATTATGGGAAAACTACCTGATCAATGAAATAGAAAAGCGAAAGTGCGGTTGGGTTGATAAAAGCCAACTTGTTTCGCCGCCACCAACAGCTCCATTGATTTCAAATTACAAAGAAGTTCGATACCAAGGTTGACAATGGCAAAACGGCAGTTAAGGATGATACGACCAGAACTCACCACCTTACCTCCGCTGCGAATTCCTCGCAGCTATGGTTTACGTACCTACCAAGTGGGTGATGACCAGCATTGGGCTGAAATTATCAACAATTCATTCGGAGGGGAAAGGACTACGGAGGATGTGAGGCGTGAGATTATGGATCAGGACATTTTTAATCCTGAAGGCCTATTTTTTGCCACACATCAGGGGCAGCCTATTGGTACCGCCTGTGCTTGGCGATGGCACGATCCACACGAAAAAGAAATTGGCCAATTACATATGGTTGGTGTTCATTCAGATCATTCAGGAGCCAAGTTGGGTATGTGCGTTTCCTTAGCTGTTCTTCACTATTTGAGAGAACATGAATATACTTGCGCGATTCTGGGGACTGATGACTTTCGGCTACCTGCTATCAAGACCTATCTGAATCTTGGTTTTCTACCTATTTGTATTGATGATGACCAGCCTGAACGGTGGAGATCTATTGGTCCAAAATTGGGATTGCCATCACTTGAAGATAAGATCAATCAAATTAGATCTGAACTGACAGAGTCTATTATCCTCCGAGCTATTGGTCCATAGTTCGGTCTAAAGGTAAAGATAAAATGAAAACTATTAATGTCGGTTTCATTGGTGATGATGTTCATGTACGTGACTATATTGATGGATTCCTTCATCATCCAAAAGTAAATATGATGGGTTTTTGCCAGACGGAAATTCCATCTCAAAAGACTACCCACCAAGCTTTAGAAGTGGGAAAAACTTTTCAAACCTATCAAAATACTGAAGAATTAGTCGAGGACACACAGATTTCAGCCGTTGTAGTTTGCAGCCCTGATTACTTACATGCTGAGCATACCCTAATGGCACTCGAAGCAGGAAAGCATGTATTATGTGAAAAACCACTAACCGATAATTTACGGAATTGTGAAAACCTTATAGAGAAAGTCAAACAGACTGGACTAACTTGTATGGTTAGCCAATTCATGCGATTCCAACCTATTTATCAACGTATCAAACAGATTTATGATCAAGGTCAGATCGGAAACGCTTTTTTTATTGAGGGAAGTTACATCCACGATATGCGTCCCTACTATCAACCAATGACTTGGAGGTCCAACCCCACTAATCCGCAAAATATTTTGATAGGCGGGGGATGTCATCCGATGGATTTAATGCGGTGGACAGTCAATTCAGAGGTGGTATCGGTCCATGCTTTCTCTAACGGGTATGCGTTGCCGGATTTTCCTCTAGATGACTGTTATATACTTAGCTTTCAGTTTGAAAACGGTTGTGTAGGTAAATTGCTGGCCACTAGTGGTTGTCGAGGTCATGGGATGGGTGAAGGGTTTTTATCGATTTATGGTACTGAAGGCACAATTTGGAAAAACCAACTCTATACCACAGAAAACTCTCAGCCAGAAACAATCGAAGTTACAGACGAAAGTTCAGCCATTCACACAGCTGTTGAATACTTCTTAGATAGTGTTACAAATGGCACACCACCCCCCATTGATGTTGTGGATGGAGCAAAGACCGTTTCAGCACTAGTTGCAGGCGTGGAATCAGCAAAGACAGGGCAACGAATTCACGTTGACCAGTTGACTTGATTTCTCTTACTTGAGCATGATCATTTGGTGTATAGAACTGAAATTATCTGCCTGCATTTGATAGAAATAAACTCCACCTGCAACTTTTTGGCCCGTTTTGTTTCTACCATCCCAATAGGCTGCACTTTGCCTTGACTGGTATGAACCTGCCAACTTCCAACCCAAGTCCAACCGATTAACTATCTGCCCGTTAGCATCATAGATTGTGATAGTGACCTGAGAGGGTTGAGCTAAATAGTATGGAATCCAGGTTTCAGGATTAAATGGGTTTGGGAAATTCTGTCCTAGTTGGCTAACGTGTGAAGTTGGTAACGTATTATTTGTAGCTGTTATTTCCAATTTGGATAATATTTGCCTTAACTGCGGACTGGCAATTGTACCACTTCCAAAATGCCGAGCAACCAATATAATATCGAAAATATTAACACTCCCATCATCATTAATGTCTGGTGTTGGGTGAATGATCGGTGGTCGTGGCTGCCCAAAGAATTTAGCAACATAAACCAAGTCTATAATATCTACTAACCCATCTTGATTTAAATCCCAAGCTGGAAAATCTTCTACCAAAATAGGACCGAATACTTGGCTCCAGTTACTCTCCTGTCCCACACCGTTGACTGCTTTGATTCGAGCATAATACTTGTAACCAGCTGTACCTAAAAAAGAAAAATCCACGTGGCTTCCATAAGCTTTTAATTCTCCAATCTTCGTGTCAATCCATAACTTATTCGGGTTCGAAAATGTCCGATCATCGACATCTATCTGGACAAGGTAATGGTCAATTCCACTTACTTCGAATAGCATTGGCCAAGACAAAACGATTTCTCGTTGAGCCGGTGTTGGTTGATTGGGAGGGGTTAAAATTTCTGGTACAGACCATTCTATTGACTCAACTAATCCAGGTGGCGTATTGTCAATTTTTATTCTGAAGTGGCTAGTATCAGTCCAGTAATCCAGCTTATCTTTCGCTCTTAGGTGTAGCCACCATTCACCGTCATTCAGGCCTTTTAGCGTGAGTTGGTTATTTCTAATCAAAGGGTCAGAAATGGTATCTGGATTAGTTTTGGCGTTATGGTCAAGTACGAAACTGTAACGGCGGCTACTCATAACTTCAGGAGTGGTCAAGAAATAAAAAGTGGGCGAGCTATTTTTGTACCACAGACCAGATTCAGGATGGGTTGGGGATTCGATTTTTGGTGGCAACAAAGGCGTATGATCTACAATCACCATTGTATCAGAATAAATGCTGGTTAATTCTCCTCTTTCATCTTTAACTCGTGCCAAGAGATAGTATTGTCCATCAAATACAAAAACTGTATTCCAGTTAAAAACAGAAACTGTGGAACTTATACCAGTTTTAATCGGATTAGCACGCTGCGTATTTTGGTCAATATCGTAGTAAAGGTCTACAAAGAAATTGTCTCCATCAGGGTCATCAGCTTCCCATTCAATTTGTAGTGATTTATTGATGAGAGTATTATCTTCACTGGGAAAAACGAACCTGAACTGAGGCGGCTCATTAGGCTTGGATAATGCATGATGAGTAGCGTAAATATCCTCTAAATCATCTAATTGTGGAAAGTTTTTCTTTCGCCAAGACATGGCTATTTCAGTGATTGTTTTTGGCTTATCTTCTACCAAAATTTTCCAGATTAAGTCGAATCGGTTGTGGATTAGGTCATCATCCTCATTTGGAGTTAAATCTATACTTTCTTTGGTGTCAAAAACATCCCATAAAATACTAGCAACACTACCTTCCACGATCCCACCGTCACGATTACTTCCACTACCATCATTGCTTCCCGTCCACCATGTGTTAGTTTCGATGTTGGGAAATTGATCTTCCCACCGACCGGTTACGTTCAAGGCTCTATTATCTATAGCTGCTTCCAGAAATTCAGACCACCCTTCACTAAGAGCAAAGCCGGTATCAGAGACTGTTTCTAATCTATGACCACCCTGGTATTGCCCACGTGGGACACTATTATATTCATAGTTGTAGGCTGCCATCATTACTGCATGACCATATTCATGGTACATAGTTATACTACGCCATTGGTCGACACCACCAGCAATAGTCAATGTTTCACGAGTTACACGCCCGCCAAATTGAGTAGCATAGTAATACGAAACCTTACCACTACCAGGCCAAGTGACTTGGATTGGTTTGGAGCGTTCCCAACCAACTTGATCAACAAAGAAAAGGTGGGTTTTCATTATTGAATCAATGATATTACCTACACCACGGTCAGCATTGGTAGCTGATAAAGTTAAGTTGATCGTCACCTCTTGGTCATTAGCGATCTCCGCAGCTATATCAGATTTAAATTCGTAAGTTTTCCACCGGCGATTGACAACTGTTAGTACCCGATTATCTGTGGTAATAACTATATGTAGTTGAGGTGGTTGATTAGGATTAATATTGACCGACTGAAATTGGTATTGCCCATTTTCATCAGAAAAAGTCCGCCCGAGTTCTTGTCGATTCTGGTATAGGCTAACTCTCACCTGTTGAAGAGGTTTTAACTTACGTTGATTGTCATTAAAGTATTGTAATTGTCCATTAACCAAAATGCCTAAGCCTGCAAATCTAGGCTGGATTTTTACCTGTGCAGGAAGTATGGCATCTTGATTATGATGCTCAATCGGATCATGTGATGTCTTAGAATTGTATAAGTCAGTTTGTAAATAAAGGTAGAAGTGATCAACGAATTGATGTCCCATCGAGGTGATAGCATAAACCGACGCCTGAAGTGGATAATTTCCCTTCCGTTCAACCTTTATAGGCAAATTATTGGTGGAAAATCCATAAGCCGATAAGTAGACTTGACTTTCTATCAGTTCAGGTAATTCTGCAATGATCCCATCGGGTAGACGAAAAACGATCTCAACTCTTACCGATTCGGCTAAATTGGATTCCAATCGAAGTCTAAGCGTCGCCGTTTGACCAACCACAGGCGAAGCCGTTAAATCTAGATGCCCGTTAAGATATGATCGCCAATCGCGTCCTGCATAAATTAACTGATACGATAAAAAAAACAAGAAATAAACGACGAACCGTTTACTCAAGGCTATTCGTTGCGAATCCTTGACCATTTAGTAG
>PBVO01000026.1 GCA_002729015.1 Candidatus Poribacteria bacterium | reverse complement strand
AGCAACGAAATATATGATAGACGAGTAAAATCAATATGAAAATTTCACATGGTGAGGTAAGTGGCCTATTGATTAGAGCGGTGGAAAGGAGTATGGTTTCTGGTAACCGATAAATAAAATCGGGAGTATTAATGGGAGGAGTAGAAAGTAGGATAAAGATCAAGACGGAACACCTAAGATAAGCAAACCAGTTCCCACACTGGACAATGCCGGTAACACTAATTGTCCTTAGAAGCAGCCGCTTGGAATAAAAAAGAAAGGTGCTTAGAAAATCAGGGAACTAAGCACCTTCTCATCTCAAGGACCTCCCTCTGGATCAGAGAAGGAGGTCCTAAAATGTATAGTTTGGGTTCGATCGATTCAAATTTATTGACTGATTCCTAAATTCTTAGTCAAAAAACATTCTTTTTCAAATTGTATTAGATTCGGGCACAGTGCTTTGGCCAAGTGCTCTGAGTTGGAGATCGGAAGTAACATCACCTAGTTTAAAAACTGGTATCACTTGATTATAGACCAATCTACAAAAAGTATTATCTACACTGATGATATGAGATAACTAATGGATTCGGGAAGCGATATAAGAGCAGATTTTCTTGAATACAGGTTGTCATTTCGAGGTGCTAATTTCCTGGCAGCAGCAAGGATTAGAAAATTGAATTATGTCTTTAAGCGATCAAAAAGAAGTGAAATCTATGAAAGCAACAAAGAATGGAGAAAGCAAGAACTATCGAAGGTACCAAATAGAACAGATTGATGGCATTAATTGATATCACTTCCAGATTATAATTTCTCAATCGGCTGATTTGCTGTATATACGATATAGTTCCCATCGGGTTGATCCAGATGTATATTTGTCATATGCTAACCAAGGACCGACTGCCGTCTAACTTGGTCAGCTTTAGCTTGCCTATCGACCTCTTCCGGGTTGCAGATCAGGCGTAACTCGGCCACCATTTTCGATACTAAATTAGACCGCCATGCCAAATTATAGCTTTCTGTTGGGTCAGTCCTGAGATCAAACAGTTGGGGCGCATGACCAACGTAGTAACACAATTTATGAACCCCCTTTTTTAGCATAAATCCAGCATTTAACATCCCCATATGATGGTACTCGGCAAAGACTGGTCGGTCAATTCGGTTGTCTTCGTTTCGTGCAATCTTTAGCAGACTACAGCCAGGCAAATCAGCTGATTCTTCTGCTAAATCCAATAGAGTTGGTAAAATATCTAGCAGAGAGACGTTTTGTGAAACTCGACCAGTCTCAGAATAATTGGCAGGTAACCGCAACATCAATGGTACCTGAACTGAAGGTTGATAAAAGCACTGCTTCTGCCAAATCCCTTGATGTCCTGCCATCTCCCCGTGATCACTAGTGTAAATGATGACTGTATTATCAGCTAAAGGTGAACTATCGATAGCATTTACAATTCGACCAATTTGGGAGTCTAGTGCAGAAACCAAAGCATAGTAGCTAGCTAGTGCTAAGCGAACAATAGGCTCGGGTGGAGGAGATTCATTTCGCCAAGCCCAACGCAAGTGCTGGATGACTGGATGCTGGCAATTCAGTGGACGATTCCACGTAGATGGCAATTCTAATTTGTTTGGGTCATAACCAGACAAGAATTCAGCTGGCGCAATCAATGGAAAGTGAGGACGCATATATCCGCAATAGAGTAGGAAAGGTTGCTTACTGGCATTAGTGGATTCTTGATTCAAAAAATCGAGGGCTAATTCAGTTACCTGTCTGTCATAGTTGGTATGAATGTGGAGGCCAGAACCACATTCGGTTACATGAGAGTTAGAACTGCGTCTTTCATTGGGTCTTCGTGTCGGCGGACGCCCGCTAGATTTATTCCATTTTGGCAAATCATCGAGTAATCGGTCGCTGAACCCCATTAAACGGTCGCTACCGTTGAAATGTGTACGGCCACATAAGACCGTCCGATAACCAGATCGACCCAGGTAGTGGCCCCACGTCTTATGTCGGTGTTGATCGGCAATTACTCCCAAATCCCAAGCATTGATCTGGTGTGGGTAACGACCTGTCAACATTGACAACCGAGAAGGTGTACAAAGTGGGCTGTTGCAGTAGGCGTTTTCGAATGTGTAGCTTTTTTCGGCTAATCGATCCAAATTGGGGGTTTGGACGACTGAATGACCAGAATTCCCCATGACCGAGGCTCCATGTTCATCAGAAAAAAGAAATACGATATTCATCCTCTGTGCTTTCATTTTGACATGCTAATTCTTTAGTTATATAGGAAGGGTTTTTAATTCCAAAAATAATAGTCCACTTCCCAGCTTTTTTTCTATGATGTCATTTGGCTTCTACTTGGAGTCTAAAATTACTTTTCTTCCTGAACATAATGACATCAGGTCGTTTTAAATCAATTTTAGATTAATGATCCTGTGAATTAACCAGACTCTAATACGATAGAACAAACGAATTCTCAATCCGATTAGTCTGTACGATACGAGAAAACAAATAGACAGAAAATATCGGATCGCTCTGAATTCCGGATCCTAATTTGTTAGCTGAAGACTGGTTCAGGTTTCTATTACCTTCACTTTCCCGTATTAAGCATATATCTTTGACAGGTCAAGCAGATAAAGGAAAAAACAATTATTCACTAAAGTCTTCTTCACTCGATTCGTTAACCTCGACTGTCAAATGAACCAGTCTAGGATCAGGTGAGATCAATTTTTTATAATATTCTGGCTTTTTGGCAGAACGCGCCAATACCGAGATAATAGCGCTATATATGTTTGGGCCTATCGACCATAAATGAAGATCGATAATTTTGCAATCATTGACCTCAATACATTGTCTGATTTTCATTTCTAGTGATTTGGGTTCTTGCTTGTCAAGTAAGACTGCACTGGTTGAATTCAATAAGCTTAAAGACCAACGTGAAACCAAAATGGCTCCTACTACACCCATCAGTGGATCCATCCAAACTAGGCCAATATATTTGGCAATGAATAGAGCAACTATTGCTAATAGTGAAGTCAGTGCATCTGCTAAAACATGGAGATACGCAGCTNGNNGATNNTGNTCNTGGTGGTCATGGTGGTCATGGTGGTCATGGTGGTCATGGTGGTCATGGCCCAAGATAAATACCGATGCGCCATTGATAATTAAACCAAGGATTGCCACCATAATTGCTTGGTTGTATGCAATTTCAACAGGATTTATGAACCGTTCCACACTTTCCCAGACCATTATTAAAGCAAAAATGGCTAATAGTAATGCTCCAGCAAATCCACCTAACGCATTGACTTTTCCTGTACCAAAACTGTACCTAGTATCGTGAGCATGGCGACGCGCGTAAATGTAAGCAAAAGCGTTAATTGCTAGAGCTATGGCATGAGAAGCCATGTGTAACCCATCAGCTAATAGAGCCATTGATCCAAAAACAAGACCTGTTGTAATTTCGATTATCATCATAGAGGTCGTAATAATAATTACGATAATCGTGCGAAGTTCACCTGCTCTCTTCTGGTCTTGACCAAAAACATGATCATGTGTCAAATTTTGTAAATTAGCATCAGTCTTTTCTGGCATATAAGTTAGCTCACTACTCTTAATTATTTAGATAAGATTTACATTGTATAACGTAAATCATCATAAGTCATTCCATAAATATTTTTACTATTACAATGAGGACATCGGCATGAAAAATCAGCNCAAAGTGGNAAATNACCTATTCCTATGATCGATTCTAAAAATAGAATGGTAAAAGATTTGAGCTAGGGACCTGTAGCTAATTAATTTTCGGGGGAACAACCTCTAAGTAATGAGCATAATTAATAGGAGGGCTTCGGTCTTGATTGGATAATAGGTATGAGAAGACGAAAGGGAGCGCACCACCTGAGATAAGTATGGTAGCTACGATAGTATAATAATGATAGGGTGATGCGCTCTTTCAAGGAGTAATGAGACTCGATGCTACGTCATAAAAGTAGTGTCTAGATCGATACATGTCAAGAAAAGATGTGTTGTACATTGAGAATATCATTTGGGGCAGTAAATAGGAGATTACGTACTATAAAACATAATATTTCGATTTTGTGTTGTTTTAGGAATTGGTTCCCAATAAGTTCAACCAGATTTACTTCTGTGTCTGCAGTAAATCTGGTTAAAAAAGAAGTGACTGAGATGCTCGTGATTGTTCAGAAGTGGCTTAGTTTATTTGATCAAGATGGAGAGTTGGTGAAAGATTGTTTAAACAAAAATATTCGGGCGGATAAGAGTTTTGAATAATACGGGGATTTATGGCTTGTGTTGAGAGTAATTTTTGAGTAACTGACTGGACNAACTTATTTCGGATTTAAGATGACAAAACATCATATAAATTGGCGNATTTGAACAACTATAAGAAGANGAAAGTCGAATGCNGNCGAAAATCGTCGAATATGATTTTTATCGATAGCAACAAGAATAGTATTTCAAGAAAAATAGATCATGGATGTATTCCAAGCAAGATTCAATTTGATTTCTCGTATATTATTGATTGGATTTTAGACCAAACTACCAGTCGTTTGGTCTAAAATCGTGCGAGTCTAATTTAGGCCATTCGTTTTAATTTGTCCCAAATTCGTTAATCTCAATTTCGCCTCAGCCGTTGGTTGAGGCGCAGCTGCGATTGCAGCATCGATGATGGCTAAGTCAGCTAGGGCCTCCTGCACCTCTCCTTCGTCAGCACCTTTATCCATCAATTCTTGTGCTCTTTCTTTTTGCTCAGAGTTGAGTTTACATTTTCCATTGACTTTCGCTGGANTATCAATACCAAATTCATTTAGTGTCTGGTGNATTTGTTGNTTAATTACCTCTCTGTTTTCACCAGCTTCACGCATTTCTTTGATTTTAGTATCTATCTGTAATTTTTGCTCTTCTGTTAATTGATCAAAGAATTTATTAAAAGGAGCAGGTTGGTCAATGCCAAATTCTATTAGCATTTGATTAATTTGTCTTCTAATTTCTTTTTTATCGGCCCCATCTGCACGCATTTCATCGACCTTGTTTTTCATGACTTCTCGTTGTTCAGCAGTCAATTCAAGATGGTGCTTGGGTCGATGTTGACGATGTTTTCGAGTACGATGTTTAGGGCTATTCTTACCAAATTTCNCTTTAGCCTGAATGAATGGTGAAACTACAAGGACAAGCAAAATTAGGGGTACAAAGTTAGTTCTACGAAACATATTTAATACCTCAAATATCATTTATTATTTGTACTTTCCAGTACATTGTAGTAGACAAGGATTAGGTCAAAAGGTTCGAAAAAAATGTGAAAGTATTAAGAAGTAAGTTGCAATGTTATTGGATGGAATGCTTAAATNACTTAACAAAAACTGATTTAAGNGGCCTGAATATTAAAAAGAAAAAGACGATCGTATCGAAGATTTGAAACAAGGCATGGAGAAAAAAACAAGCAAATCATTGAACTTTTAAAACAACAAGATCAGGTCCAACAATTGGTAGCCATGCATCAGAAAACGATTGATAAACTAACTGGACAAAACCAACTACTAATAGAAGCTAGTCAAGAGAAAGAAGAAAAGAAAGTCGGATTCTGGGATTATTATAGAGATCAATCAACTGCAGAAACTATGGATATAGGTATTCAGAATCAGTTGTCTGATGAGTGGACCAAAAATGATACAAAAAGTTGTTTAGGACGTCGGGCTTTATCTTCTTTTGCTCACTTGGGCAAGTTCATCTATCGGAACGTATGGCCCAGCTTTCTTTTCCGGATTTTCTTTCATTATATTTGTATTCTTGCTTTTCTCATTCAACGGCTAGAGCATAATCTAGGATTGACCTCCTACCTATTTTTATGTGTGGGGGCGAAGATAGAAGGATCCAAATTTTTTAGGAGTCCCAGAACTAAGTATACCGATAGACAACAACAGGTAAAATAGTCTGAGTTTATCTCAAGTGAAGTCGAGCATGAAAAGAAGAGCNGATAGGATGATCATAGGAGTTCATCTATTCTTATGATAAAAATTGCATAGACCTATCGTCATTAAAAAAGTTGTACTAGTGATTGAGAGTATTTTTACTAATTTTCCTTTCATCCTTTATTCAAATGCCGAAGTAAAGGTGGGTCAGTCCAAGCTGCTGAAAATCACGTTTCTTTGAAAAAATNAAAAGNGCACTCTACAGCGACGCAGAGTGCNCTGAATANTGTAAGTGAAATTGAAAAGGACTATAATTGTTAGTAANTACTTCTGATCTGNCCCCAGGTGACGGTAAGTTTGTTGGCAGGCTCAACAGCTGTTCCTGAATTCAAAGCCTCATTAAAAGTTGGCGTTNCTCCATCGTTCCTAAAACATATTACATCGAGGTGGGGAAAAAGCTTAGGATCAGATTCTCTAACGCCGACTCTCAGATAATTCTTGCCCGCAGCTATGTCGGGGAATGCCCCTCCGTCGTTGCCAGTCGTATTATCTTGCCAATACCATTTGTCGGAATTGTTCATAGAATCGTCATTCCATCGGACCGCATTAGTAATTATTTCAGGTTTCCATTTATATGGTTTCTCT
This sequence comes from Candidatus Poribacteria bacterium, assembly GCA_002729015.1. The sequence goes on along the minus strand of PBVO01000026.1, from coordinate 264 downwards.
GAGCTTACCTGCCAATAGAAAGAGTTATGAGTTAAAGGCACACGCATTCGCACCCATGGCACCCACACTTTACCATCGGCCGTCGATTCTCCCACCTTCACATCTACGGGAAAGGGGATAACTAGATAAGGTTCTGCGGCAATAAATGGGTCTCCTCCATCATCGCCATAATTGTTATCACCAGGACCCCCGAAAGCTCTTCCACCTATCGCTTCTGGATCCGCGAATGATATCCACGTATTCCCTTTTACTTCAACCCCGAAT
>PBVO01000093.1 GCA_002729015.1 Candidatus Poribacteria bacterium | reverse complement strand
GTTTAACAGAATCGTTAGCATTGGAATTAGCCAGCCACAAAATTAATGTCAATGCTATATGCCCGGGATTAGTAGATACAGAAAGAGTGGGGCATATTGCTACAGCTACTATTGCGGGTGAATTATCCGACCAAGAAAAGAGAACTTTACTTGTCGATAAAACTACAGCCTCTGTACCGATGGGTCGTATTGCAAATGTAGATGATGTAGCCAAAACGGCTGCTTTTTTGTCATCATCAGAAGCTGATTATTTGACAGGTTTATCGGTCCGTGTTTCCGGTGGAGTTTAGAAAATGACTCTTCCACCAATTTAAACCCTTCCATTTTTCCTGATACAGTAAGGGTTTAAACGGTATTGAACACAATATAGATGACTCCATTGTGTATCCTCAAGTGTGTCCTTTTCCGGTTTCAATGTTTCTGTTGACCTACAACCACAGTTTCAAAGAAAACAATTTCAGTTATCTTTGCGTTGTGGTATTCTGACTTCATCCAAATTTTTTGCTTCCAATCTCTATTTGGTGACTCAGTCTATTTATCGTTCCATCCGAGAAAATGCTGACATGAAGAAAAGAAGCACTTCACTCGAGATGAACTGAAACAAATACTGGGTAATAATTTGGAGCAGCAATTTTTTGACAAAAACGGACCCGAGAGATTTTGGGTAACACAAATTGCCGCATATTCGGATGCCCGTCTAAATGAAGTTTGCCAATTGAATATAATCTGATATCAGGCAAGAAGATGAAATTTGGATGATGAGTCTACTGAATGATGCCGAAGACAAAGGTTTAAAGACTCAATCTAGTAATCGGATAGTGCCACTGCATCCTCATTTGGTTGAAATTGGACTGATAGATTATGTGGAGGATGTCAAGAACTCAGGAACAGTGAAATTATTTCCCAATTTAAAATCAGAAACAAATACCAAATACGGTTCTGCGGTGGGTCGTTGGTTTGCTAGGTACCTGAAGAATCTTGAAATCAAGAAGAAAGGGAAGAATTTCCATAGTTTTCGACATACCGAGTTAATCATCTGACTTCCAAACAAATCTATCAACCCTTCATCAAAGAATTAATCGGACACTCACATGGAACCATGACCATGGATGTCTATGGTGGTAGGAAACCACGGGAAGTTTTACTCCATGAATGTTGGTTAAAATAGACTATGGGATTGAAAAGAAGAACTAGACCCTGAGACCAACTAACTTACTCTTACAAACATAAAGTTTCATATTTTCTACAATAAACTATTTAGTTAGGTAAATAGGTCGATTTATGGATACAAAACAATTGGGTCTTATACCTCCAATTTTACTGATTGTTGTTTTCCTATTTTCTTGTGGTGATTCAGTCGAAACAAAACTAATTGGTGAGTGGAAAGGAACGGATGGATCTATTATTCTCCATAAGGATGGTTCATGGGTATTTACCATAGGTGATTTTGTTTTACCTACACCAGAAGAAGGAATTATTGTTGAGAATATGATTTGGGCGGTTAATGACACTCAAGATCCGGTTCATCTTGATTGTATGGTGTATTTAAGACAAATAGAATCAGGGATGAAACGGAGACTAATTCTCCCTCTAATCCTTCGTTTTTTAGGTCAGAACAAAATACAAATTAGGACAATTTTTGAACCCTCTAATGAAAGTACAACTTCTCCTCCTACATTGTATATGGGGAAAAGACCAACAGGTTTTGAAATAGAATCAGATGACCAAATGACACTCACTAGACAGTGAATTTTACATAAGAGGGAAATAACTATAGAAATTCCAAAAAAGTTAACAGAGAACATTATGAGATAGTGAAAATAGGAGATTACGTTGAAAAAGAACCTAAGACATTCGGATTTCAAATCACTCCTACCTCTGACGCGACTGACAACACCTGGTGATTTGTGCAGGGATTATTTCTATCCTTTTTAACTAATCTGACCTTTTACTATACCGAAAGACTCCTGCGAATCCCTTCTCTCTAATTGTTATTTTTTCCATTTTTCCTTCTATTTTTGATAATATCAGTAATTAATGTTCCTTTTTACTAGTCTTTGTCTAACATACAATTAACAGATTATGATCCAAACATCAGTTCCATTGGGTGATTTGGATCTTCTAAACTTCAGATTCTATTGTAATATTTAAATTGTGCTAATCCATACGGACTTATCNGAAGCATTCAAAAGACCAGATCAGGTANNGATTCTGGATTTAANANATCAAGGTCTGACTGAAATTCCTNNTGAGNTTTTTCAACTCAGNAANCTGACTGAACTCCGTTTGGGATACAACCAGATCAAGGTGATATCACCTGAAATTGGACAATTAACCAATCTAACTAGACTCNGTTTGGGAAACAATCAAGTTTCCGTGATTCCTGCTGAAATCGAGCAATTAACTAATTTGACCATACTTAGTTTGGTAAATAACCAAGTTAAGGTGGTTCCCAGTCAACTGTCTCAATTGACTAATTTGACTAAACTTCGTTTGTNAGGTAATCANATCGAGGTGGTACCTGCTGCATTATCTCAACTAACCAAGTTAGAGATACTTGATTTGGCAGATAACCAGATCAAACTAATTCCTACTGAGATCGGACAATTGACTAGTCTGACTGAACTCAAATTGGCAGGCAATCAATTCCTAGTGGTTCCANCCGAAATCGGACAACTGACCAATCTAAAATTATTGGATTTGTCATTTAATTTAATTGACCGAATACCTATCCATATAGGAAATCTGTCCAATCTAATTTCTTTGAGTTTGAAGAGTAACCGGCTGACCAATTTGCCCAACCAGATCAATCGACTATCCAAATTACAGTACCTTAATTTATATCAAAACCGATTCGCACAATTCCCCGAAANAATCACCCACTTATCCAACTTAAAACAACTTCATTTGGACAATAATCAAATTTGGTTTCTTCCACCAAGTCTCAAAAATCTAGTTCAGTTGGAGCAATTATGGTTAGGTAGTAACTTTCTGCAAGAATTACCTAGTGAGTTAGGTCAGCTAAAATCTCTGACCCATTTACATCTCGGTAGAAACAGAATTTCACAATTACCAACAGCAATAGAAAATCTGAAGGATTTGGTTACACTCAACTTGAACAATAACCGTTTAACTGAAATCCCGACCCAGATTCTGGATTTACCACAACTAATAACCCTTGATCTGAGTAAAAATAGAAATAGTGGTATAGAATCAGATTTCGGTACATTACTGACCTATCAACAACGGATGATGCAAACGGCAGAACAGGCAGAAAAAATAAAGATCAAAGATCAGTTTCTATCTCAAATGAGCCATGAACTTAAAACTCCAATCCATGGTNTCATNGGTTCCATCAACTTAATCGATGAACNTAAACTGGACGGTCAACAACTGCAGCATCTTCAACGTGCCAAGACTTCTGCTCAATACCTATTAAACATGGTCAATGAAATTTTGCAGTTTGCTGAGTTAGAAAAAGGACAAATAACCTATCAAAAATTACCATTTAACTTGATTGAGATTTGTCAGCAAGTTTTAGAAATTGTTCNNCCTTTGTCTCAACAGANAAATTTGGACCTGAATCTCAATTACCGATCAACATTCCCGNTGGGATGGGTTGGGGATCANCACAANATCCGGCAAGTATTAATTAATCTCCTAGGCAATGCNATCAAGTTCACTCACCAGGGAGAAATCAGTTTAGGACTACAACAAACCAGTCAGGGGGTTCGAATCGAAGTTGCTGATAGTGGGATTGGTATTGAGGAAGATCAGACCAAACTAATTTTTGAACCCTTTACTCAGGGAAGTTCAGGAATCAATCGTCGGTTTAGTGGTACGGGGCTGGGTTTAACCATCAGTCAACAGTTTATAGTGGGCATGGAGGGAGAGATAGGAGTAGAAAGTCAGACCGGACAAGGATCGATATTTTGGGTGGAACTGCCTCTACCGACGGTAAACCTGAAACCGGAAACAGAAGTCAAAGATGCAGAACTAGACGACTACGTTAGAAAAATCGTGTTAGTGGTAGATGATGAAATAATCAACCGGGAAATAGTAAGTGCATATTTCCAGTACTGGGGTTTCGAAGTCCATCAGGCAGAAGACGGTCAGGATTGTCTTAACCAGTTTGAAATCNGCAAATATNATCTAATCATTATGGATTTACAGATGCCAGAACTAGATGGGTTTGAGACAACNNAACAAATTAGGCAACGGGAGAGAGAATCTANTCATCAGTNCANTCCGATACTAGGGTTATCGGCAAGTGTGATAGGTNATGTCTGGTCAAAGTGTGAATCGGTTGGNATGANTGGATACTTGAGCAAACCATTTGAAACAGATGAATTAAAACAAAAAGTCAGACAATTACTAACTGATTAATACTGGTCTGATTTAGTGCACTAACACATTTTCCTTTTTCCTTCCAGAACAGTAAAATTACAAATGCTGCATCCCAGTAGCACCTGCAAGATTAATATCANAGTTACCCAACCCTGCCTTATTTAGAATTCAATACTGACGACAGAATTTCAGACTAAGACTATTGGTACATCTGATGCTGTAATCTCATCTTTCTGTGCAATCATAGATTTATAGTTAGANAGGTAATAATGCAAAAAACAGTAATTCTAGTCTTAAGTGTTTTGGTTCTATTGTTATTTCCTACCAATACACCCGCAAAAACCAAGATGGTTGACGTAGTCCATCTCAAAAATGGTAATGTCATCAAAGGGGAGATTATGCAAATGACACCTAATGAGACTATCAAGATTGAGACTGCTGATGGCAGTATCTTTGTCTACGAAATGAGTGAAGTTGAGAAAATGACCAAAGTTAGGAAACAGAAAACACAGAGAAAAGGATTTCAAAAGTATAGGATAAAGGAAATCAGAATGCAAAGAATGCAAAAATTCGAGAAAACTTTTGTTGCTGGAGTTGGTCTCGTTGTTATAGTGGTTCTTGCTATTATGAACTCAAATAAATGAAGGGTTATAGGTTATTGTCATATGATGCTAATGTATCTGCCAAAAAGATAAATGAAAAACGACTTCAAAGATCTCACACCCACGAACAGAGTAATGCTTCACCCTTAATTCGGTATCTTCCACATGCAGGTCTAATGGCATCTTACGGTATCATGTTTTAATNNTACTACTAAAGNTTGTGCTAACAACAGAAAGTCAAATAATGAACATTCGTAATACAGTCNGGTTGATTGTTTTTATTGGTTTGGGGTGTTTGCTGTTTGCGGATGGAGCAAATGCAAATCCGTTTGATGCCTTTCGAAAAGTAAATAAAGATTTAAATGTAAAGATACATTACCGTCTGGGAAGGATTTATCAAACACAAGGCAAACTTGATGATGCCATTACTGAATTCCAAAAGGTTATTGAGATAGATCCTAAGAATGCAGACGCATACGGTTATCTAGGAGGAGTTTTTCAAGAANAAGGTAAACTGGAAAAAGCAATCAAAAAACAGTCGAGATCGATCCTAACAATCTGTCAGGGCATTGCTGTTTAGGTTCGGTTTATATAATACAAGGCAAACTTAATGATGCTATTACCTCCTACCAAAAGGCAATTGATCTTAATCCTAACCATTCAATCGCACATCATGATTTGGGATATATTTNTCGTGTGCNAGGTAAATATGAACAGGTAACTGCTAAACTTCGACAGGTTATTGATATTCCCCCTGACGAAGAAAAGATATTGAATTTCGGAAGTGATTTGCGNCCGTTTGCATACATCAATCTAGGAGATATTTATAGACAACAGGGTAAAGTGGAAGAGGCACTNGCAAAATTCCAACAGGAAATGCAGGTTGAGATTTCCCTTAGTATCGCACCTACATGGGTGAACGAGTGCCAGGGAATGATTTACCTTACACAAGGCAAACTAAATGATGCTGGCACCGAATTCCGACAGGTAATTGAGCTCGACCCCAACAATACAATGGTACATTACAACCTTGCCTGTGTGTATTCCCTGAAAAATGAACTCAAACTGGCAGTAGAATCCCTGCAGAAAGCAATTAAGTTGGATAAAAGTTATATTGAGTTGTCTAAAAAAGACCCTGATTTAGACAACATTCGACAAACACCAGAATTCCAGAAGTTAATCGATTCCTACTAACTACTCTAGTTTCTTACTCTGTCGGAAAAAATCAGTGATCTGTGCACAATGGTATGCTTTCCCTTTAGAGTTGGTATATCCCATCTTAAATAAAATGTTAGAGATCTCTTGGTTGGTATAAGCACCTGATTTGAGTTCTTTAACATGTTTTATCAGTTCGGGTTTGGTTTCCAGTACCGATTTACGGCCACCGGCTTTACCCCGACCTTTCAAGTNAACAATACCTTTTTGCTGGTTTTGGGTTTTTCTCTGTAACTTAGCTANCTGGTTCCCTAGTTTTTCGTACTCAACCACCACCTCAAACAATTGGTCGTCATCAGGGGTAGAATGTTGGTAACTCAGACNATCAAAGGTTCNAGTAATCGAAACCAGTGGCATATTCAGTTTCTCCATCATTTTCATTATTAACCTCTGTTGGAACCGACTGGTCTGACCGATACTGAGAAAGAAGTTAGGTTCNACAATGATGCAATTAACTNCCCGTTCGACACCTTTAGTGAATGCCAACCGGTCCTCATATCTTCGAAATGCCCAATTCCCATCTCCTGGTCTCCAATCATAGAACCATTCACCTAGAACCTCGATTTGGTTCTGGTTAATGAAATGTTGGATAGGATCGGGGTTGTGATCGTCAGGGTTTCCTCGGACTAATACTACTACTTTTTTACCTGTTATATCTTGGTTCATATTGTTTCATAATATTGCGGTACGTTATCAGAAGCAACATCGGCATTCACCTTCCTTACCGTCAATNATTGAAACTCCATCACAATAAGTTTTTTCACCCAACATAGAAGTCTTTACCCCAGTTTCATTATAAAACGAGATTTTGCAACCTTTATTATTATCAATATGTATTTCACNTCTCTTTTTCCCATTTTCATCTTCGATTATGATTTCTNGACAGGTTATCTTTCCAAACTTCGTATCTATTGACCCCTTATCTGCATTAGCATCAGTAACCAAAACCGAGTTCAACACCATTCCAGAAATAACTAGTAATCCCCCGATAACCAGAAAGACTAAATCTCTAATTTTCATTTCTTGCGTCTCATTCCTTTTTACCAACTATGTATTGGTTCATATTATTTCCTACTTTCCACTTTTTTCGTTTTTTTATGAAAGTAACTGAAATAAATAACTCTATAGAAAAGGGTTGCTAAAACAGTAAAAATCATTCCAACTACAATTTCTATTCCGTGATTACTAAAAATTTCAGATGTTACTATTTGACCATATCCTTGGGCTAACCACCGTTTTTGTTTATTGATACCTTAATTTTCTTTGATCAAATCCGTAGGAGGAATTACTGAATCCGAAGTGTCTTCATTATTTAGGATTCTTTCTATTACACCACTACCATCAAGACCCACTGTCAGACTAATAGCATTTTCTCCTGTTTTGTTAATACAATCAATACCTCCACCATTTTCGTTTATATACATTCTTACTTTTCTTTNATCAGTTTTAGGTTTTGAGTCGAGAACAAGCAGCATTTCATTGTTTTCTCCCTGATTGCTACCTAAATATACAACTTGTTGACTTAGGTCATCACCAAACATTGTCAGCATACTACTATTCCCACTTTCATCTAATCCAANATATGCTTTTCTCTCATTTTCACCTTGAATTATAATTGCCTTACAAGTAATGACCCCGAAGTTCGCATCCTCTAAACCCACTTGTGCAACAGCATTAGTAACCAAAGAGTTTAAAACTATCCCTAGAACTACCAACACAGCNCCAAATGACATATATAAAATCTTGTCTCTAAGTTTCATTTCTAACTCCTTATTGTTTCAACATATCACCGATCGAGGGTGTATTGTTTGATTCTAACTTTTCTACATGTATTTACTCTGATAACTAACAACATTAGCCTTGCTGGAAGTTACTTGACCTGTATCCGCATCAAATCCGGGTAGAAAACCTGTTACTGTCTNACGTTCTTTTNTGTCTACTCGNAGTATCAGTGCACCAGTAGTTCCAATGNCCACCTTCTCACGAGAAATATCGGTAAACATTCGATTGATACCATCATAAATCGGTTCTGATCTCCTTCTTTGACCATCTTCACCACAATAATAAATTAGAACAAAATACATTAGTCTTACTGATGTTCCTTTATAATATTCCCGACCTTCCTCTATTAAGATAATCTTACCGTTTATATATTTCTTTTCACCTTTGGAAAGCAACTTTTTGTTCAAAAGGGATAACAAACGACCCCAAATTAACTTTAAACCCAAATAAAGGAACAATTAATTGTTTTACGACTTCAAATAATCTCATNAANCCTCCATAGACATTATTGCTTCACCATATCACTAATCGATTGTTTGTTGCTGAGTTGTTTCTTCTTCAGCATTGTCCCAGAATTTTCTCTTCACCACGAGAAACATTATTGAACCAATAAATGAAATAACAAATATTATCAAACAGATTCGGATAAGTCTCTTGCGTTTCTCTTTTCTGATAAAAACCAAAAAACAGTAGAATCAGACAAATCAGAAGAGGAATTATCAGTTTTATCATTGTTTCACCATATCACTGATCGATTGTGTACTATATGGGTTGCCACGTTCGTTGAGGTAACCCATATCTGATAAATGTTTGGAGGTCTGACGCAAACTCATCCGTCTTTTGGTTTTCCAGTTCCGTTTTCGTAACCTCTTGACCACAACCTCACTAATTCTGGTTGCAGTTCCTTGTTCAATTTCCGACCTTCGCATTTACCCTCATCTTTCAGGGTAACATGGTTGCGTGTTGATTCTGTTTCTTCTTTCTTTCCCTACTTGACCGACAAGTTAAAAACAATTTCTTCTCTCTGGTATTCTGAAATGGCAGACAGGATTTGCCGGTTCTGTTAAGAGGTCTGATTATCTTCAAACCTACCATCAGTTACTGAAATCAGAGTAAAACCATCTTGTTTTAACCTTCGATATCCAAGTTCTAACTCAAATGAATTAGGACTTAACCGAGAAATGCTTTCAAAACGCAGTATAAGCCCAATATACAATTGAGTTATTACGTAGATTACGTAGTGTTTTTAAATTGCACATGTAGAAAATATGTAGAAAGTAGAGAAGAGATGATTTTGAATGAAGTTTAAGACACTATTGCAGACACGGTAAGAATAAGTTAGTATTAGCATACCGATGTAAAAAACCAGACAGTTACTGGAAAAAATACATCAAAAAAGGTTCGGTGTAAAGTCGTATTCTTCTAGAAAAAGCTCTTGCTCAACTAACGAGACTTGGGTAGAGTCTGATTTGGTTGGATGAGTTGAGAACTACACTAATAATTAATTATCAATTCGATATGAGGGTAGACGAATGAATCTAAGGATCGAATACTGTACAGCTTGAAATTATTTGCCACGCGCCGTCAGTTTGGCGGACAAATTACTTGGCCATTATAAAACACAAATAGCTTCTCTTACACTGGTTCCTGGGGGTGGTGGTTGCTTTGAGGTTTCACGTGATAGTGAAATTTTATACTCGAAACTTTCTACCAAGGAATTCCCCAGCCTGACTCAAATTACCGACGCTCTTGGTAGTTCTTAGTTTGTCTTTTGACAAACTTCCTATTCGAATGCGGCAGGTTCAACTACCTGTCGCATATCCCAGATTAGGATCTGTCCATTGGTTGTTCCAGTCGCCAAATAAAACAAATCATCTTGCTGACTAAATCTGAGAGAAAATGAACAGTAGAGGTCGAACAAGCCTAATTTTCGTGTAGATCCAAATCGTCGAAACGTTTTTTCTTCCATCGACCAGACGTAAATCTTGTCTGAAGTCTGACACAAGAAAAAAGCTTTGTTCGGGCCAAAAGACAGATTCCCACCTCGGCTAGAAACTTGGTTTTTAATTGGTGATACTTTTGATAAATCCCAACTTAATATGGATTGCTCTGCTCCAGAAGCGATCAGATAATTATCCGCTAATGATATTGAACCAATCTTCTCTTGGCCAGCCAATAACGTTTTCTCTAATTGTCCATTAGCTAAGCTCCAAAATCGGACAGTACCATCCCAAGAACCAGAGACCAACTGCTCTCCATTTTGAAAAAAATCTAGTGCGGTTACGTTATCGGTATGTCCTCGAAAAGTATAGACTAATTTTCCCGTAATAATGTTCCAAAGAAAGATATTTCCATTTAGGGTAGCAATAGCTAGTAAAATAGGTTGATTAGGACAGAAAGCGAGAGTGGTTACCCACTCTCCCCGAGGTGAAGTTGTAAAAAAATCATCTTCATCATCCTCAAAATCTGTCTCTTTGTCGTCCGTCGATGGTTCAAAAGCAACTAAAGTACGTTCTATAATCCCGCTCTGTGGGTCTAAAATTTGAACTTGGCCATTGTAAGTACCATAAGCTACAGCTGCAGAATCAGGGCTCGCTACGACGGCAGTTATTAAATCTTCATTATTATCTTGAGTTGACCAACTAACTGTCCATTCCGAATTATTTATGGAGCCAGGTGGTAGAGGGTTATCTATATCATTTTGGCTAACATTTCCTTCTTCCCAAAGACTAATTTGGTACCCCGTTGCAATTAACAAATAAGCGCAGTCGTGTGAAAATGCTAAATCCGTTATCGGTGTACCGCTCGGAATATTCAAAATTTGTACGGGATCAGATGGAAGTTGGGGGAAATTAGTTTCAGCAACCACTCTCGTGGGTAAATAGCTGATAGCAAGATAAACCATTACATAATAGAATAAATTCAACAGCTGAAGACACTTAGTTTTTTCCGTCATTGACTTTTTTTGATGTCTGTTCGGCTACAATAATTCGGATACGATATTCGTTAGCCAATTGAACCAGTTCTGATGGTCGAATTAGCAAGACGCGTTTGGCTTCAACAGCCAACACCTTTGCTCCTGATGTTTTCATGATTTCTAATGTTTGTCGTCCAATAGTTGGAGTATCTATCCGAAAATCGTGGTTTGTGGCCGCAGTTTTGATTACTGTGAATCCCTTACCTGCTAAATTACCAGCCCGAATAATAGCAGAGTCTGTTCCTTCGATTGCTTCAACAGCTAATACCATCCTATTTTTTATTACTACTGTTTGACCGATATCTAAATCAGCTATTGACCGAGCAAGGGACAAACCATAGGTAATATCTAACCATTCTAATTGAGTCGGTTGTCTTTTTGTCAAAACACCAGCTGTTGGCAAAAAATCATCTAGATATTGTATTTGAGGTAGTACTCGAATACCTTCTGCTTCAAAATGATTGAGAACACTAGCCAAAATTGCTTGATCTCCACCGTGCCGGCTGCGAGCGAGAATTTTCAAAGCTGTCGTATCAAAGTGTAGTGGTTTCAATAATCTTTTTTTTTCTACTTTGCCGATAATTGAAATTTCTTTTACATTTCGCTTTTGAAATGTTTTTGTGACTTTTTCGACTTGACCTACTCCAAGAGGGAAAACAGAGATTGTTGTAGGCAACCTCTGTTGTGCTAAGCGCGCTGAAGATTTAGTGATGGGAATGAACACAACGGGTCGTTCTGGAAAGTGTTTGAGTACTGATTCAACCAATAAAAAAGGGAGTTCACCATCCCCAGCAACAATACCGAAAGGACTATTCGTTGGTTGATGGCATTGAGTGGCCATGGCAGCTAACTGTCCAGAATCAACCCGATTTCTTACACAAAACTTTCACTGTTCTGACAAACAATTAAAAACAAAATTAAAGTGCAATACCCCTATCAGATGACTGAAGGAAATTTAGGAGATAGTTAACTTCATCATTGGGGGGACAGTCTTCTTTAACTTTTTCTATGGCCTGTGATAGCGAATTTTGAGATCGGAACAATATAGAAAAAACTTTTTTTAGTAAGCTAATAGTGTCGGGAGATATCTCGGCCATCGGATGATTGCTGGCTGTCTGCCGGCCTATCAAATTCAACCCTCGTATACGAGCCGGATGTCCATCCGCGACAGTAAATGGAGGTATGTCTTTAACGAATTTGGAGCAAGCACCAGCCATAGCACACTTACCAATTCGTACGAAAGGGTGAATTGCCGCATGTGCTCCCAACCGAACCTGATCCTCTACTACAACATGTCCTCCCAAAGTAGCAAAATTAGCCATGATAGTTCGATTTCCAACCGATGCATCATGGGCAATGTTGACCCAGTTCATCAATAAATTATCGTCCCCAATAACTGTAGCCGAATTTTCACTGGTAGCGCGTGAAACCGATACATACTCACGCAATATATTACGATTACCGATCAAGGTATAACTACGTTCATTTTGAGATTTCAGGTCTTTAGAGGGATTACCCAGCGTACAACCAAAAAAAATTTGACACCCTTCACCAATATGGGTGTATTGGCATACCTGAACGTGTGGCCCAATGATCGTCTCGCGACCAACCTGGACATCCGATTCTATAATAGAAAACGGTCCAACCTCAACACAATTATCGAGCTCAGCTTTTGGAGAAACAATAGCGGTCGGGTGAATTTTTGTCATTACCTACTCTTAGTCGTAAGTTAAGTCTTTTTTCTTCAGGTGATATCCACTTAATTTTTTATTCGGGTGGTGAACCAATCATAATTGACAAGATACCTTCACTAGCGATAGAGTCCCCTACGTAGGCTTTACCTGCGAGTTTCACAAAGTTCCGGCGTTTGCGAACAACTTCTACTTCTAGTCTCAACTGATCACCAGGAAGAACCGGGCGGCGAAATTTTGCCTCATCAATGGAAGCGAAGAACCCAATCTGGTTTTCGGTGTTTGTCTCTTGTAAGACTAGCCAAGCACCTAGTTGAGCTAATGCCTCCATCTGTAATACTCCAGGCATAACTGGTTCTTGTGGGAAATGTCCTTGGAAAAACTGTTCATTATAAGAGAGATTCTTAATACCAGTCGCCGATTTACCTGTCTGGAAGCTTACAACTCTATCTACCATACACATTGGGAATCGGTGTGGTAGTTGTTGATAAATTTCCTTGGCTTCCACAGGTTTCTGTTTGTTAATCAAGCCTTGGTCATCCAATAACTTGACTAATTCAGCATGTAACTGATGGCCTGATTTAACGGCTATAACATGAGCCAGTAATGGTTGACCGATCACCGATAAATCGCCGATCAAATCTAAAATCTTATGCCGGGCAAACTCATCAGAAAAACGTAAATCACACTTTGGTACACCATCCTCTTTGACTACAACTACATTACTCTCGCTTGCCCCTTTGCCAATACCCAGCTGCAATAACGCCTCGATTTCGCTGGACAAACAAAAGCTTCTGGCTGGTGCAAGCTGTTCCAAATAAAGTTCTGGTGTGATATCAAATGTCGCAATTTGGGTCTGGATCTTTGGATGATCGTAGACAAATGTGACACGGAAGTTATCGGCAGGCAGTAACATCAACTGCTTGTCCCCTTGGTCAATAGCAAGCGGAGAATTAATCTTAACAACCGATCGGGGTATATCTTGTTTCAACACTCCAACTTGGGCGATCTGAATCGCATACGCTGAAGCACTACCATCCAGTGCGGGTGGCTCTGGAGCATCAAGTTGCAATAGCGCATTATCAATATGCATACCAGCTAGAGCAGACAAGATATGCTCTACACTATTAACAGTAATAGATCCATCACCAATACTCGTACAACGTGGTAGGTCGTCCACCGCGTTTTCAGCGCAAACGGCGACGGACTGGTTGCCTAAGTCGATTCTTTGAAAGACTATTCCGTGGTTGACTGGTGCTGGACATATTTTGAGATTGACGGCCAAACCTCGCATGAGGCCTTTACCACTAATGGTTATTTCATCTTTAATTGTCTGTTGCAAACTACGCTCCGTTGTGATTTTATTTGTCCAATCGTCGATTTTGCTGTGTACTAAGGTATTCTCGCCAATGCTAGTTATCGGACCATTCTTCGGTAGCGACGGACCATTCGTTGATGTTGAGCTAAAGTCTGAGAAAAATTATGGCTACCATCACCTGCTGCAACAAAATAAAAAAAGTCCGTCTGTACTGGCTGAAGTGCAGCCATGATTGATGCGTGGCCAGGATTACAGATGGGTCCCAAAGGCAAGCCTTTTTTAAGATAGGTATTGTATGGAGTGTCAGTACGAAGATCCAACCGAGTTAGCGAGCGAGATGGGTTGCCCAAACCGTATAGGACAGTCGGGTCAGCATCTAATTTCCACCCCTTCCTTAATCGGTTATGATACACACTAGAAATAATCTCCCGCTCTTTATCAACCTGAGCTTCTTTTTCGATAATCGAGGCCAATGTTATGATTTCTGCTGGAGACATTCCCAAATTTTCTGCCTTTTTTGTCATTTCTGGAGACCATCGTTCAACAAAGTATTCTAACATGGTTTCGATTATCGTGGCTGCTGAACTACCATCGGCTAGCCAATAGGTTTCGGGAAACAGGTAACCTTCTAATGAGTCTCCGGATAAATCGTAAGCTCGTCTCCAGTGAATACGGTTGGCTTCGCTCAAAAAATCATCAGCAGAACCAAACTCTGATCTTTCCCATAACTGGGCAATCTGTTTAACTGTCAAGCCTTCTGGTATTACTAACTGGCGCAATACTACCTGACCCTTTTCCAGTTGATCGATAATTTCTCCCAATGTCATCGATGGATCAAACTCGTATCGACCAGCTTTTAGTTGGGTGCCGGTACCTCGCCAATGAACATAGAATTTGAATAGAATTGAACTACGAATGACACCCGAATCTAACAGTTTTTGGCAAATAATCTGAGATGTAGAACCTTTTGGTATCTCGACAAGTGCAGGCTGATATCCTTTCTGAACGGGAAGCACATTGTAAATATAAAAAGCAATAATGACCAGTAGCATCAGACAAAATAATGTGCCTGCAACCCGCCGGTTATGGCTCACAATCCTGCGCCAATTCAATTGGTCGGACCCAAGCCAATCTTTAATCAACTGGTTAAACTTAGTTGGCTCCATTCATCTGTAAATGTTGTAGGTAGTCTTCCAAAATTAGTGCAGCAGCTATTTGATCGACTTTCTGCTTCTTTCTTTTACGCCGGGTTTTATTAGTTATCATTATTTCTTGAGCCTGAATTGTTGTACGACGTTCGTCCCAAAACACGATTTCGGCTTGTGCTTCCACGGCTAGTATACTTGAAAAGTCTTTGATTTTTTGGGCTTGAATGCTTATTTGATCATCCCATGTTAAGGGTAAACCCACCACAATTTGGATTGGCTTATATTCGTCGATTAGTTCCATAATGGCTGATATATCAGCTGGAGTTGTTCGACGTTGGATGGTACACAATGGGGTCGCCATAATCTGATTTTGGCTGATTGCTGTGCCTATACGGACGTCTCCAATATCTAGCGCAAGCAATGATCGCTGCTCCTCTGATTGATTGCTAATAGTTTGACTTTCCATATCAGTTAGCTTCCCTTCCATCGGGATCATAACACTGGCAGCCAGTGGTGTCAAGTTCCCAGCAAGAACCAATGAATCGCAAAAGCCGTTTGTCAATATTACCGACTGTGATATAATTAAAAAACTAATAGTTAGGCGAAAATTGAATCTAGAAGTATCTGGTTGAGCAGAGGGTAGTCATGAAAGGTGTTGATGTTGTTGCGCATATTCTCAAAGAAGAAAAAGTAGATTATCTTTTTTGTTTCCCGGCTAATAAACTTATAGACTCGGCTGCCAAAGTCGGTATTCGACCAATTATGACGCGTACTGAACGAACATTAGTCAACATGGCTGATGGATTTAGCCGTATTTCTAATGGAAATCAGATCGGTGTAGCTGTTGTTCAGTCTGGTCCTGGAAGCGAGAATGCTTTTGCAGGTGTAGCACAGGCATTCGCTGACTCAATTCCGATTTTGATGTTGCCAGGTGGCGTAAGCCGAAGATCAGGTGACATTCCCACTCATTTTTCATCCGTCAAAAACTACGCTCATGTTACTAAGTGGGTAGCTCAAGCTAACTTCGCTGATCGCTTACCTAATATGCTAAGAAGAGCGTATAGCTTATTACGATCGGGCCACCCAGCTCCGGTTATGATCGAAATACCAACCGATGTTGGCGAAGAGGACGTCTCTGATTATGCCTATACTCCACCCAAACCGATTAAATCTATAGCTGATCCTGTTAATGTCAAGAACGCCGTAGATTCTCTACTAATGGCAAAAAGACCTATACTATTTATCGGTCAAGGCTCTTTATTCGCTGAGGCATCATCTAGCTTAATCAGATTGGCTGAAATGCTTCAAATTCCAGTGATGACTACCATGGGTGGGAAAGGGGCGTTTCCTGAAAATCATCCGCTATCGGTTGGTGCTAGTGGCCTGACTGGTTCTAGGGTAGTCAAGCACTTTCTATCGAAAGCTGACTTGATATTAGGTGTCGGATCTAGTATGTCCAAGAATACCTTTGCTCCACAAGTACCATCCAATATACCAATTATTCACAATACAGCTTCCGAAACTGATATTAATAAAGATTGTGTGGCGACAGTTGCTTTACTCGGTGATGCTCGATTGGTGACCGATCAACTGATCGATGAGATTGTGTCTCGAATCGGCGTAGATGGTAGAGCTGAAAATGTTACCCTACTACAAGAGATCGCTGAAGTCAAAGCTGATTGGCTCTCAGAATGGATGCCTAGATTAACTTCAAATGAAATTCCGATCAACCCATATCGCGTTATCTGGGATTTGCAAAAGGCAATTGATCGAACCAGTGCGATTGTGACACATGATTCTGGTAATCCACGAGACCAAATGGTTCCCTTCTACGAGACATTAATCCCCAATGGTTATATTGGTTGGGGAAAATCTACACAGTTGGGTTATTCTCTCGGTCTGATGATGGGAGCCAAGCTAGCAGCCCCTGATCGTCTAGCAATTAATGTAATGGGTGATGCAGCTTTTGGTATGTCAGGCCTAGATTTGGAAACTGCGGTTCGCGAAAAAATACCAATTTTAACGATTGTCCTCAATAATTCAGCACTTGGCGGATATGAAAAACATATGCCAATTGCAACTGAGCGTTATAGGACTAAATTTTTAACTGGAGATTACACTAAAATAGCTGAAGGTTTAGGTGTTTACAGTCAAAGGGTAGAGAAACCGGAGAGTATCATTTCCTCGATTCAGCAAGCATGTGAAATCATGAAACAAGAGCAGAGACCCGCTTTGATCGAATTCATTACTTGTGAGGATGCCGTTTTTTCCTACGGTCATTAGAGCAAAGATGAGCCTGAAAAAAACAATATCGTCTGCAAAGCCAAAAATTTTGATAACGGGTGCTGCTGGTAGGATTGGTTCTACTCTCCGCTCAGCTTGGGCAAGTGAAGGTCGGTACGACCTAACCTTGTTGGATTTAAACAAAATCGACTCGGAAATTATACAAGCGGATATTCGGCAGGCTGACCAGATGAAGATAGTTTGTCAGAACCAAGACGTTTTGGTTCACTTAGCCAATATTCGTTACCAAGACATTCTAGAAGATCCAGCTCAAATGACAGATATTACCGCTTCTATGCTATTGTTTGAGACTGCTAGACAAGCAGGAATAAGTAAGATAATTTATGCAAGTACCAATCACGTTACTGGTTGGAACGAAAAATTGGCACAACCATCAGATGGCAGTTGGACTGGAGTTCCACCTGTGGTCTCTACTGCTGATCAATTTCGACCTGACGGTTGGTATGGTGCAATGAAGGGTATGGCGGAGTTAGCTGGCCGCTATCTAGTTGATGCGTACCAAATACAGTTTACCAGCCTTCGAATTGGTAGTTTTAATGGAACTAGTCAGCCAAAGAACATCCGGCATTGTTCAACTTTATTGACCCCCCGTGATTGTGTCCAGTTGTTTACTCTAGCTGTCGATTACGATGGACCTGTAAAATACATAGTTACCTATGGAACCTCGGGTAATACGGATGGTTATCAAGTCGGTTTTATGGACATTAGGCCAGCTGTGGAAATTCTTGGTTATCGTCCTCAAGACAACCTGATAAAAACCCATCGTCATTTGTTTGATTAATTTGATTTCCTAAGACTGTAGGCGTATCTCCCTATACCTAGATTTAGAGTAGGTATGGCCTCTTGGGATTACTAAGTTCTGAGGTGGAGTTTTTCCGACTTCACAGTGTCAGATACTGGTTCGACTGGTATGAAATAATAACATTTCAATTAATCTGACAGGTCAACTCCAAAAGACGTCTGCACCTTAAATTGTCTGATTTTTGAACAACTGTCGTCATATAAAATTAGATGACATGTCTAACTCCTTTGTTAAAATAACAAAAAATTGCAGCGTAAGACTTCCTATGCTTACTTCTTGGCTAGATTAATTGATCGTAGTATGATGGGCCTCTGACCCTTTGGAACCTTTTCTCTAGAGAAAAAAGGACTCTGATGTAGTGCAAAAAGAAATTTCTCCGCAAATTAACAATCGCCCTGAGGTAACAGCTAACTATACTCTACCTACAATAGATTTAGCTGGCCAGATTCACCGACAAACTATTGTAGACCGAGAGAATGGTCAATACTTAGGCCACGTATCTACCATTTTACTAGCGGACCAGCAAACTATCATTGGAGTTTACCCCAAAGGCCATGGGGGAGGGGCCATCGTGATGAAAAAAAGTTTTGATGGTGGGATAACATGGACAGACAGACTGAAAGTACCAGAAAATTGGAAGACCTCTAAGGAAGTACCAACCTTACATCGTGTAACGGATAAGTGGGGCGTTGAGAGAATTATTATGTTTTCTGGCCTCTATCCAATTCGAATGGCAATATCCGAAGATAACGGTTTAAGTTGGAGTAAACTAGAACCGATTGGCAAATACGGTGGTATTGTGGCAATGAGTGATGTCATCCGCCTCAAAAACGGGAATTACATGGCTTTTTTTCATGATGATGGGCGGTTTCTCAATCTGACAAGCAAAAAGTCCTATCCTTGTTTCGAAGTTTTTCAAACGATTTCAGCCGACGGCGGTTTAACTTGGGGACAACCAACAGTAGTTACACATCATTCATCTGCACACCTCTGCGAACCGGGGTTAGTTCGATCTCCAGATGGCAATCAGCTAGCGATGTTATTAAGAGAAAACAGCCGTCAATTTAATTCGTTTGTGACATTTTCTGATGACGAAGGCCAAAGTTGGTCTACACCAGTTGAACTCCCTGCTTCTTTAACTGGCGATCGGCATACTTGTCGTTACACGTCAGATGGGCGTTTAGTAGTAGTGTTTCGCGATACGACTCGCCAAAGCCCAACTAGAGGGGACTGGGTAGCTTGGATCGGGTATTATCAAAATATTGCTGATGGAAGTCAAAGACAGTATCGGGTACGGTTGATGAAAAATAACAAAGGGGACGACTGCTGTTACCCTGGAGTTGAAGTGCTGCCGGATGACACAGTAGTTTCTACAACGTACGGGCACTGGATAGCGGATGAATCACCTTTCATTGTCAGTGTTCGGTTCAAATTATCCGAAATTGACCAATTAGCTAGTCATAACTAAGCAGACTTTCGACAATTGAGCGGTTTCCCAAA
Organism: Candidatus Poribacteria bacterium; assembly: GCA_002729015.1. Next base: position 78,396 of record PBVO01000093.1, on the reverse strand, counting down.
GCTAAGTCCATTTTTAGAGCGTGCCGGCTTAAAACATTCAGACGTTTTTTTTAAGAGCGATGATGGTAATTTCGCTTGTTGGGTTGAACATGTTGATGGCCTAATTTTCAGACATTATTTCGAGGGTATTCATAATATTGATAGTGGTCATCCTCACTTTCTGATTATTGAAAAATTACTATCGGTACTTGAACAGCAATACCCAAAGCAAAAGTGTCATTTCGTTTTGGATCTGACCAATTGGAATGGAGCTTTTGCCAACCCATATAAATTCGATCTCAGAAGACACCGTCAGTGGCTAAATCGTAACTACGGTTCTGTAGCGATTATCAATGCTCCACTATTGACAAAATTGAACATTCGACTTCTAAAAACAGCTTGTCCTGGCCTAAAGTTTAGCTTTCATAAAAGTGACCAAGAAGCTCTTTGCTACTTTAAAGATACTACACTGCAATTTGAATCAGATTGCTCACCAGACAGGAGTGATACTGATCCAACAAAACTTACCCACGGATCACCTCAGAAACAACAGCTCAACGGAGATTCATTTCTGGCTAGTATTGGTATAAGAAACGGTGAATTACATTTTGAAATGCCTGATAGAAGCCATTGTTTTGGCATAGAACACATTGAGGGTTTTATCTTTCGCCACTATTCTTCAGGGGCTGCACAAAATCAGGACGCTGATACTCCCTATTTAGAACAGTTTGAACGGTTATTAGATCAGATGGATTTACACTATCCAGATCAGGATTGCCACTTTATCTATGATATGACCGGTTGGAAAGGAGTTAGCTCAAAATCACGAAAGGTTGGAATGAAGAAACATGGTGAATGGCTTGATCGAAATTATGGATCAGTAGCATTGGTCAATGCTCCATTTATGGCGCGTGTTTTTGCCAGGTTAGCGGCCTCTTTTCAACCGAATTTACAGGTTAGTTTTCATACTTCTCAAACGTCTGCTCTTTCTCACTTGCGTAAGTATTCTGAACAAATACCAAATCTGGCCTCCTCTTTAGAGTTGGGTGGCTCTTACCAACCAAATTGGCAACAAGAGTTAGGGGTAGAACAAGATCACCAGACAACTTCATCCTCCAACTTATTCGATCAAAGATCCTCGGATCAAATAAGATTAAATTTTCATTCAGCCACAAAAGAGGCTCTCGTCTCTCAAGTGCAAGACTTGACACGCCAACTCGAACTTAATCGGCATCATTTAGCACATCTTTTTTTTGCTATGGGGCAGATTTCGTGGGATGAAGATTATATCTTTGAACAACCTGATCTACCAAATAATAGTCCGTTCAAAGATCTTTTCAATGCATTACAACTCATGCATCATGATATTCGGTCTTTATTAACGGAACGAGACCAACAAAATGACACCTTATTAGCTTACCGTGACCAGTTGGAAGAGCGTGTTCAGAAAAGAACCAAAGAACTGTTCCTGGCTAAAGAATCAGCAGAAGTAGCAACCCAAGCAAAAAGTCAGTTTTTAGCTAATATGAGTCACGAAATTCGAACACCAATAAATACAATTACTGGTATGACCCGTTTGTTAAGACGAATGGATTTATCGCCTCGACAAAGAGATTATGCTGATACGATACAAGGAGCTGCTAATGGTTTACTCACCATTATCAATGATATTCTGGATTTTTCTAAAGTTGAAGCTGGAAAATTGAACCTAGAGGTGGTCAACTTCGATCTATATCGACTAACTGAAGATGTTGTTCGGTTGCTCCAACCACAAGCAGAAGAGAAATTGATTCAATTGACCTTTGACATCAGTCAGAATGTACCACGTTATCTAAAAGGCGACCCGATTCGTATTCGGCAAATTTTATTAAATTTAGTCGATAATGCGGTTAAGTTCACTTGGGAAGGAAATGTGAGATTACTGATTCAGCAAGGATCACTAAGTACAAATACTAATGACGTAGAGATCATTAGGTTTGAGGTACACGACACGGGTATTGGTATTTCCGAAAACAAACAGAATCAATTGTTCGATAGCTTTTTTCAAGTCGATACCGGGCTGACACGCCAGAATAGCGGTACAGGTCTGGGGTTGACAATTTGCAAGCAATTAGTTGATATGATGAAGGGTGAAATTGGATTAGAGAGTATACAAAAAGAAGGCTCAATTTTTTGGTTTACAATTCCTCTTATCATAGGTGAATGTAGTCAAATTGATGAGATCCACCAGAGCCAACTAGCTAAACTTCCAAAATTTGAGGGGAAAAGTATACTTTTAGTCGAAGACAATTTTACCAATCAGAAAGTTGCTCTAGAGTATTTATCATTGATGCAGGTTACGGTTGATACGGCTTCAAACGGAAAAGTAGCAGTTGAAATGGTAACGAAATACGATTATGATTTAATTCTAATGGATTGCCGTATGCCGGTTATGAACGGTCTGGAAGCTACCCAGAAAATCCGGAAACTAGATAAAAAAAATAGGGTGCCAATTATTGCTATGACTGCTAGTATTTTGGATGATGCTCGTCAGGAATGCTTAGCTGCCGGTATGGACGATTATTTGCCTAAGCCATTTCAGGAGGAAGAACTGATTTTAACTCTCAACCGATGGCTGTACGATAAAAATAAACAATTAGTCACCGCAAGAGAAAATGGGAATTTATCAGTCAGACCATTGGTTGCCAAATCTAATTTAATTGACCTCAGCTTGATCAAAGGATATTGTGTCGGAAATCCAACGTTCATAGTTGACATGTTGGAAACCTACCTTAGTCATATTCCTCAAGAGATCCAGAAGCTACAAACAGCATGGTTCAAAAAGGACGACGAATTGGCTGGCGTTCATGCTCACTCTATCGGTGGTTCCTCCACAATGCTAGGAGCAAGTATTTTATCCGGTCTGGCCCATCAAATTGAACAAGACATCAAAGAAAAGAAATGGGCTTTGGTAAAACCTAAACTGGAAGAGTTAAAATCAGCATGGTCCGACTTGGCATCAGAAATAGAAGATCTACTAAAGTCCTCAGATTTTTGAACTTAATGGACTGTACATAGGCTATCACTTCCCATTTTGGTTTTTGAATCTTCATTCTCTTCTTGAATGTCGCATAAGAACACCTATTTCTGATCAATCAAGCGTTCTAATTATTAGAAACTCGATCATCACCTTCTTGGACTCGTCTTTTGAAGACATATCCTTATTTTGTCCACAGACGCAAAAGGATAATAGAAAGATCAATAGTGCCGCCACTTTTGATCGTGATAATAGTACTGTAAAATTGGTCGAGTCAGGGTATTGGGTTTTGTGTTAATTGGACTGATATCCTTGCCGAATTGGAACATAGATGCTGCAACAGTCGGAGTTAAAAATTCGGTTGGTACAGTTAAGGTAATATCTTCGATGACTAGGTGGGATTTTGCTGACAAGTTAAATCCCCAGTCTCCCATTGATGGAACGTCTACGTGGTACGCATAGGTATGCAAATTTGCTTTCTGCATTGTGTGGTGAATACACCAAAAAGCATACCGAGAGAAAAAGGGCGAAGTGCTTTGGCTGACCAAAATCCCACCATCAGTCAACTTTTTCTCTAACAATACATAAAAAGTCACGCTGTATAATTTTGACAAAGAAGCATAGTTTGGATCCGGGAGATCAATAATTGCCACATCATAAGATCGATCGAATGCCAACCGCTCAACATATTGATAAGCATCTTGATTCAATATCTTCACTCTTTTATCGGACAAAGAACCTTGGTTAAGGCTAACGATTTCTGGGTGTTTAGCACATAATTCGGTGATTTCGGGATCAATATCGATTAGTGTCACGTGCTCAACTGATGGATACTTCAATACTTCTCGCAAAGCTAATCCATCTCCACCACCTAAAATTAAAACCCGTTTTTGGTTTTTGGCTAAACCCATAGCGGGATGCACTAATGCTTCGTGGTATCGATACTCGTCGACCGAGCTAAATTGGAGGTTTCCATCAATAAATAACCTTACGTCATTTCGTCGTTTTTGCACGGAGATTTTAGGTGGCTTTAGCTCAATGGATCCAGGCTCTTCTACTTTGGTTTTCTGGTGTTCCGATGAGTTAGTGAATGGTTTCGTTAAAACGATTTTTTGGTAAGGACTTTGTTCAGATAGAATGATAGTATGTCGGTACAACTGATCTTCTAACCACTTTTCAATTTGGGGGGATAGGTAAGCAGATACGAATAAACCAATACCAATTAAGGCTAACATTGCCCCCCATAATAATAATCTCTCAATCTCTGACCGATAGTTTATCAGTGTTACCATTGCAACTAGGATATTAAGTAACGCTACAATAAAGTTAGTTTGAATAATCCCTGTATATTTTAAGAGAATAAGGGGAAAAGCAATTGAGCCTATTAGAGACCCCCCGTAATCAAAAGCCAGTACATTAGCTACGGTCACTCTTAAGTTATCTTTTTGTTCAATAATTCGCATCAGAATAGGAATTTCTAGCCCTACCATTCCACCAATCATAATGCTAATTATGATCATTACTATCAAATAGGCTTCTACTGACTCGAATGCAAGATAGGCCATAAACAGAGATACGGTCGAAATCCCACCTATTAAACCAATCAAGATTTCAATTTGAATAAACCGTGTAATTAAAGAATGGTTAAAGTACTTAGACAGGAAAGACCCAAAGCCCATGGAACTCATGAAAAGACCGACGGTAATCGAGAACTGGTGAATGCTATTTCCGAGTAAATAGGATGATAGGGTTGCGATGACCAGTTCATAGACGATTGCGCAAGCAGCAATCATGCAAACTGATATTAATAATAAGGAATCTGAAGGTCGTTTAAGTTTCGATAAATTCTCTGGCATTGGTCAGGGTCAGAATCTTACATTGGTTGTACCAAAACTCAGATCGGAAAGCAAAAAACACAAATTCAGCTAGTTTTTTGACTAAGATCACCAGCCCACAATTTCTGCATCTCAGAACTAGATTGCAATAAATCTTCTAAAGTACCCATTGCTTCGGCTTTTCCATCTTTCAGAACAAGGATTTTGTCAGCCCGCCGCAAGGCTGGTCGTCTGTGAGAAACAACCAAACAAGTAGCCGGCCGCTGATTTTTGTTTTTTGTATTAGCAAAGAGTCGCTCCCAGAGTTTTTGCTCTGTTTCGACATCTAAAGCCGAGGATAAGTCATCAAAGATATAAAGCTCCGTTTGGCGCATGAACATACGAGCAGCTGCACTACGCTGCATTTGCCCACCCGACAGGATTACACCTCTAGGACCAACGATTGTATCCAATCCATTATGTAGGGTAGGTAAGTCATCTTCCATAACACCTAATTGGATTGCTCTTTCTATGTCTGGAAGAGAATCGGGCATTCCCATCAATATGTTATCTTTTAAGGATTCACTAAACAGACGTGGACTCTGAGGAGTATAGGCACATCGTGGTGGTATGAAAAAATCTTTGGGTTGAGTTATTACTTTTTGGTTCCAACTAATTTGACCAGCTTGAGTGGGTAGCATTCCTAATAATGTTTTGAGCAGTGTGCTTTTGCCCGAACCAATTTGTCCTGTAATTACGGTAAAGGATCCGGCGGGTAGCTCCAAGTCTACATCTCTAATTCCATTAGATGTGTTTGGGTATTGATAGGTTAAACCTTGAATACTCAGCAGTTCTAGGCGATCTGAAGGCTTCAGTTTGGAAACAGAAATTGCTGGCAAATCACCTGTGAGATAAATTGGTCCGTGCTCCACTAATTTGCTCGGAGTTAACTCCTCAGTGGTATTGACCATTCGTTCGAAGGACACCTCAGCTCGTTTATGTTGGGCTATCAGTGAGCCAATCAAAGAACCACTTCGTGCGACAGAACCAACATAGGATATGAAGAGGTAAAAATCACCCACTGAGAACGATGATGAACGCATCTTTTCCACTACCAAGACTAGAATTACACCAGTAAAAACTTGGCCGATATTGATATTGATAGACCTTAGTAAAGTATCGAACATATTGTCGATGATAGTCGATTTTCGTCGAGCCTCGTTCAATTCGGCATACGCATCGATCACATCTTGCTCAGCATTGTTAACTTTAATCGCCAATATAGATTGAAAAACTTCATTAATAAAATTGGTTGACCGTTCCGTTGCTTCTCTTTGTCTCCGACGATACTTTCCAATAAAACGCCGCGTTACATTGACAATTGTCACGATCATAATACCCGGTAGTACTGTAGCTAACATAATTTTCAGGTCAATCTTTGCCATCCAGTAGACAGCTAGGCCAACAAAAATCATGTTTCCCCATAGATGTATGTATTGCTCAAGGTAAAAAACAATCGTACGAGCATCGTCTCGAATACGATTTGTTACTTCCCCCGAAGAACTAGCTACCTGTTGTGGGTTAGGTATCTCCAAAACGGCCTGTATCAAATTCTTTCGTAATAAGGTAAAAATCGAAAAAGCCCAACGAGTCCAAGGTAACATAGAAGATATTAAAATGCCTTGATTACCTAATTGGATGGCACAATAGAAGACAACGACAGTCCAAGCATTCAAACCTGTCTCACTGCTTTCTGATAACGCATCGAAAAATTGCTTCATCAATAAGCCGGTAATAAAAGGAACCAAGTCATCAATACCTCGAAGCAAAACGGTCAGTAAAAATAGCCCCGGTCGATATAAGAAAAGTTGCCAAGAAAGTTGTCTCGTGGTCATGTCAAGACTTCTCCTTGAGTTTCATTTATCGAACGAAAAAGGCTATTTTCAGTTTCTAATCCTGTTGCTAGGAGTTGCGAGAAGCGAGAGTTTGGATCATTAGCTAGTATTTGCCTTTGACCATGTTCTTGAATACGACCATCTTCTAAGATCATAATGTCATCGACTCTCTGGAGAGTACCCAATCGATGGGCTATTATAATACCTGTTCGATTAGCCAGCAGGCGTTGAACCGCAAAATCAACTCTCGCTTCTGTAGCTGGATCAAGCCGAGATGACGGTTCATCTAAAACGACAATCGCAGGGTTTTTTAAGAAAATTCGGGTAAAAGCTAACAATTGGGCTTCACCCGCGGACAGACCTCCTCCGCCAGCAGCCAAAACTGAATCAAGTCCGTTAGGTAATGATTTATACCACTCTGTTAGACCAAGTTCTTCTATCACTGCTAGTAACTTACGGTCTTCAATTTGGTCATTGAATAAAGTCAGATTTTGACGAACTGTAGCATTAAATAACTGTACGTTTTGTGTCACTAGACCGATATATCGACGCAAATCAGATACTTCTAACTGTTGAATAGATTTACCCGCGAGCCGAATTTGCCCCGAGTTAATATCATATAGACGAAATAAGAGCCTGCTAATAGTCGTTTTTCCACTACCAGTTCGACCTAGCAAACCTAAAATTTTGCCTTCTTCCAACTCAAATGAAATATTATCCAAAACAATTTCGTCGGGTACGTAGCGGAATGTAACTTGTTCAAAAGAAATTGCTGGTCTAGTATCATGAGAAACATTACGAGACAAAGATTGAGAACCACTGATTAAACTAGACTTGGTTTGGAATAGCTCTTCGATTCGCTTCATACCTGCAGTAGCTCTTTGGAGTTCGTTAATTTGCTGACTAATCATATAAAGTGGAAATTCAAGCTGTCGCATATAATCGAGAATTAGTACAACTGCTCCCAAAGTAAAAGTTCCTCTTGTAAAAAGCCAAATGCAAACAGCCATTGCTAGGGTTTGTCCCAAGGCGAAGAGTCCTCGAGTTAGAGANCGAAGGCATTCACCAATTACATCAGAACGAACATTTAGCTGAAAAACCTCTTGCACCACTCGGAAGAAACGGTTCATAGTATAAGACACACCACNGTTGGTGCGAATATCTTCAATTCCGCTGAGCCGCTCCTCGATAAACCCAAACATCTTTGCATATCCCTCTCGTTCTGCNGCATAGATTGGTACGGCGACCGAACGGGTTAAATGAAAAACGAACATGGCAACAACGGNAAAAGTAATCATTGCAAGACCNATTCTCCAATCTTCTCTCACAACGATCAACAAAATAAGTGTTAGCCGGAGGAGTCCACCAGCTACTTGTAGAATAAGGGCGGAAAAAAAACTNGCTAAAGTACTGGTATCTCCATCCACACGTTCGACCATCTCACCAGGCGTTTTTTGATTGTGAAAGCTCATATCCAGTGACAGGCAATGCTGCGCTAAATCACCTCGCATCTGGTTGGTAGTTTTCCAGGCTACGTCCTGGGCTAAGTAATTGTGGATTAGTCGAACCAGTTGCCCCAAAATACTAACAGCAATAAACAAAGAGGCTGCTATTATCAGTGGATCTTGTCCTAACACATTTGAGAGTGGAATTAAAAGTGGGCCTAAGGCNTCTTTACTTTGATCTAGCTTGTTAGTAGCTGAGTCTATGAAAAATCGAATAATCTGGGGTGAGAGTAAAGGTAAGNTATTGCTTAGCCCCATAAAAAAGGCCAAACCAACTAGGTGCCATTTAAGTGGCCGGAGATACTGTCTCAGTAGAGATGCGTATTCGCTGAAAGAAACACGTGCAATTTTTTGATCAGGAAGGTCCAAAATTTTAGTATAAAGTTATAAGGTTTTTTAGTGGGCTGGTAGGGTCTAAGAGTTGTTTTTTTTCATATTCGGGGCTGATCCATCTAGCACCAGATGGTCTGCCTGGATTTCGATAAGCATAAACCACAGTCCAACGAGTGATACTTGATTCTCGCCTAGGTGTTACGGCATGTGCGGCATGTGTCCAAACTAGGATCACAGTGCCTGGCAACACCGATAGCTGCTCAATAGATAAGGGCTGACCGGTTATCGGGTGATGTTTATCTTCCATCCATCCGGTTTTGAGTTCTGAATCAGACCGTGCCTGAATTCGAGCATCACGAAAAAGATGGCTACCCGGCACAACTTTCAGTCCACCATCATCCACCTTAAATCCATTAACGTAAAAAAAAATGCGAACAAATCCCAAATTGGGATTATCTTCGGCGTAGCCGTGACTATGCCAACCGATGCCACTATTTCCGCCAGGGCGGTTGAGGCTAACACAATGATCATAACGAATTTCTTCACCTAAGACTTTCACTACTANATCAAGCATTTGAGGATGCGTTATGATTCCTTCCAGATAGGAATCATATTCAGCTGAAAAACGGTTAGGCTCATGCCCCTTTATNGCATCTAAAGAGTGAATGTGTTCTAGGGATTGGNTTAATTTCTCTTGTGCTGAACTGGTCAGTAAGCCTGGATAAACTAAGTGGCCGTCGTTATCCATTTGCTCGCGCTCAGCTTCGGTAAATTGATAGGTGCGAAATAACTGGTGAGTCAAAAATCTGCGCTGCCAAATAACCCCACTATCATAACATGCTATCTGATTGTGTCAAGTCAAAACCTATGGTGTGCCCTTACCGTTCGTATCTATTGTTCTTTTAAATCCTTGTGATAGCGTTCATCTTGAGCTTTAAGTCTTCGNTTGAAGGCTGTCATGTTTGTCCCTCGTTCTCCNGACCAACCGTCAGATATAGACCAAACCCAAATCAAAACCACCTGCAAAAAACCTGTAATCTTAATTATCCAATTAGGTTTATACATTAGTTTTTGCTCTTCGTGTTCAAATAGTTCTTGGTGTGGTTTNTGCTCAATNNNTTCGGCNGTCTGCTTCAATTTATCTAGATCAATGTTGAAACCTTCTTCGTTTTTTTGTGATTCTATTATTGTTTGAGCTTCGTCAAATCTTATTAAATCTCGCCAACTGGTCAATGGTAACGAATTCAGATANACTAATAGAGCNCCCAAACTCACACCCAAAAAATATAGAAACCCTTTGGCTGGTGTCCTAAGATAGACTTGGCCCAATCCAGGCAACAAAAGAGANAGGAAAGCCGCTAAAAAAGAATTTGTTGGTTGNTTTTTTTTATGTAAAGCCATATTTNAACTAATCTCCAAACTCTCCCCTCGAAACGAGGTAGACACCAATACAGATTACAAAGCCGCCCAAGACACGAAGTTTGGGTACATTTTCTTTGAAAATCAGCCAAGAAAACAATATTGTAAAAACGTAGCCCAAGCTTATCATTGGATAAGCTACACTCAACTTAACACGAGATAGAATNACNAGCCAAATCAGTGTTGTTGAGCCATANACACNGATACCACNAATAACGAATGGATTACTCAAGGCGTNNAATACCCTNNNAACGANTTCTGATAAGTNTCCTTCGATTTTTCCGACCTGATTCATTCCTTGTTTTAGTAGNAGTTGGCCAATTACNGAAAGGATAACATTACAAAATATGAGAAAGAAATTCTTCATTTTNATCTAATCCTGACNTTTGATAATTTCTTTAATGACATAGATTGGNTTGTTTTGCGATTCATAGTANGTTCGAACGAGTAATTCACCAATCAGACCAACAGATATAAGTTGGACACCTGTCAGTAGTAACAATACACCTAACACCAACATCGGCATTCGTTCGACCAAACTTGTTTCAGAAAATAAGAACGATAGCCACCCATGGCTAACTCCAGATGGAAATAGAAGTTTGCCAATTGATAAATATCCACATACGAAGAAGCCTACCAAAAAAGACAGCAAGCCTATCAAACCAAAACTTTGTATTGGCCGAGTAGAGTAGTTCATCAAAAACTTAATCATAATTAGGTCTAAGAGCACACGTATTGTACGAGAAATACCGTATTTTGATTGACCTCTGGTACGTGGGTGGTGTTCGACTTGTATTTCAGTAATTTTAGCTCCAATCTGATGACCTAAAACTGGAATAAATCGATGCAGTTCACCATATAGATTGATATTTTCAATTACTTCACGTCGATAGGCTTTGAGAGTACAGCCCAAATCATGTAATTTGACACCTGTCATTTTTGCAATCAGCCGATTGGCTAAAATAGAGGGGAGTCTTCGTAAAATGAAACCATCTCTTCGTTTAGATCGCCAACCGCTGACTATATCGTAGCCTTCATCTAGTTTGTCTAGTAAACGGCCGATGTCATTTGGGTCATTTTGTAGATCAGCATCGATCGGGATAATCACAGCGCCTTCAGCCAAATCGAAACCAGCACTCATAGCCGCAGTTTGACCGAAATTACGACGAAACCGTACCACTTGAACTTTGGGGTCATTTAACGATATCTGCTTCAGGATATCAAAACTTTGATCTGTGCTACCATCATCGACAAAAATAATCTGGTAGCTCTTTTTTAGTTTCTCTAAAGACCTGTCAAGCTTTTGGTAAAGTTCAGGCAGGTTCTCAGCTTCGTTTAATAAAGGAACAACAATTGAAATTTCCAGTTTAGCTGTTTGTGTGATCTCAGTTGACATTAGTGTTTTGCATATTATAGAATAAAAAAAATAGCGGAGCGTGAAATATGGTCGTGGTTACAGAATCAGCGGCTAAGAAAGCTGTAATTTTAATGGAAAATGAACGGCCCGAATCAGATAAAGAATTTGGGTTGCGTATGAAAGTAATCGGCGGTGGATGTTCCGGTTTTCAATACGAACTCGGTTTTGATGAACAACGCAATGGCGACCGTGTAATCGATAAAGACGGATTAAAAGTATTTGTCGATCCACGAAGCATCCTGTACTTGGCCGGATCGACATTAGACTACAAGGACGGTTTGATGGAATCTGGATTCAAAATTGAAAATCCCAATGCCAACTCCACTTGTGGTTGCGGCGAATCTTTTAGCGTTTAACCTACATTTTCTCTAACCCAGTTTAGGTAATCCACATTTCCACTTATTATTGGTAATACCGTTACCTCGCAAACATCGTAGCTGTGTAACCGGCGGATGGTCTCTGTCAAGGACCCGACCATTTGCCGGGTGGTTTTTATGATCAGCTTGGACTCAGTTGCTGATTCGATGGCCTCCTGCCATCGATAAACCGAGTGTACCGTTGGTATAATGTTGACGCAGGCGGCCAACTTCTCTTCTACGACTTTTTCGGCAATCTTTTTGGCCTCTGCTAGGTCACTAGTGGCCACGAAGGCGACCACGCAGTCTGATACCATTCTCTTTTTCCTTTCTGCTGTTTTTAAATGGTTAATCGAATATAAAACTTATTTTGTCCATAGCACAAATCAACTCGGACTAATAGTAATTGTCGATCAATCCATGTCACCGACAAAGCATCTGTCTCCATGAGTCTCAAACCAATATGATCTCCCCAAATTGCAAAACCGAATGGCATATTTTTGGCCGACTCAATTTCAATACTCATCCTCAATTCTAATCGACTACGCGAAGATTTGAAATCAATAATTGGTGGGATTTCGGATTCTTTTCCATCAAGTGAGCCAATTGGCGGTGAAATATAGTTATAGATTTCAACTGGCTCGGTTTGGCTAGAATCAAAGACTAACTGACAATTATCATCGTAGTAAAATAATCTAGATTGGTCTAAAAAGCAAGTCGGTGGAGTAACAGTGGGGTTGGTAGTTCGAAAATCATCGACTAAATGCCCTAGGGGTTGGATATTGATAATTTCTTTCTGACTCAGACGAGCCAGAAATTCAGTCAAGAGATCCAACTGAGTGCCAACGCAATTGGCTAATCGTGTTACATCAGCTGTAAAAATCAGACTTGGGTTGGTATTAAGTTGATGATGAAAATTGAGATTATACAAGTGACGATCTAAATATTCATGGCAACGACCTTCGAGAACCATTTCTACTAAGCAGTCAGTGGTTGGTATGCCGACTACTGATCGATGAGGTTGATTCGCAAAATTGTGTCGTTCTTCTGAAGGATAAAAAAAGTCAAATGGACAGCCCATGTCCTTTCCACCTGCGTGATAGCCAGCGAGAGCATAAAACCCTGTACTTTCTAGTGCTTCAACTAAAATATGATTAATCGTTCCAGTTGTACTAGCGGTGTGAAGATTACCATCAGGAAAAACTTTTTGCAGTCGGTCCTTCTCTTTGGAAATATGGGTGAGTAGTTTGTTCCTAGAGGTAACAATCTGGTCTGCTCGGTTTAGATCAACTTTATCCAAGTGGTTTGTATCAATAGCCAACACAATATCATCATTGAACTCAGTACGATAATTTGTTAGTTCTTTTTTGTAGGAATTAGCCAAAGTAGGCAAAAGTGCCCAGGATATCGGCAACTCACATTGATGGGCTATACTAGCCAGTAAATGTATTCCTTCCCGTGCTGATTTTTTATCATTTGCTGTTTCTTGATTCAAATGTACAATCAAGGCACAATTTAGCCGAGGTGTAGTTTCAGACATCTATTTCTGTACCTTCAGGATTGACTGCTTAGGTACTGAGACAAGTGGATTGTAGTGCCATTCTGCCGAGCTGATTCCCATCCGGCCAAAACAGGAGCAAGAGAAAGGATTCCATCAGAGTAGTCGCTCATCAATTTTTGGGGCTGTTCAGTAGCAACCGCTGAAATAAAGGCTTGATCTTGAGCCAACCAAGGGTCAAAATCGCTTGCAGTATAAATGGTTTCCCGGTTTACTTCAATTCGATCATAACCATAAACTGATAGATACCCCCCCTCGAAAAAGATACGGAATCTGGGAACATCAGCTGGTGATTGTGGTGTAGTTGATAGAAATGTTGATGTCATGGTAGCACCAGTAGAAAATAGGTAATGGAATGAGCAAGATAGAGGCGTTTGGTACTTATTATCCATATGATAAAACGCTTGAGCTGAAACTATATCCAAGTCAGTCATAAACCTCATATAGTCAACGGCATGACATCCCCAGTCGAAGGCAGAAAATCCACCTTTTTCATAATTGGCCTGCCAACTATCGTTATTATGATGTTGTAAGCGAGGTAAACCACCAAAACTACTAAATTGAGAATGTACAATCTTCTTGTCGGACAAAAAGGACCTAGCGTGCTGATAGATCGGACGATAACGTTCCCGAAAACCAACAGTACTAATTACGCCTGACTCAATGATTGCGTGATCAATTCGTTGCGCTAAACTGATGTCTATAGCTTGTGGTTTTTCACTAAAAAGGTGCTTCCCTTGTTTTGCGGCGGTAATTTCGACATCTGTACGTGCATATGCAGGCACAATAGAATACAGCGCATCGAAGTCTACTTCCGTTAACATTCGATGACCATCGGTGAAAACATGGGGAATTTGAAAGGTTTCAGCCGTTGATTTAGCTAATGTCAAGTTGATATCACAGACAGCTACTACTTCAGCCAACTCAATTTGCATTAAGTTGGGCAAATGCGTTTTGTTAGCGAAATCACCGGTTCCATAAATGGCTACTTTGACTTTTCGACTCATTAGTCTTAAAACTCACCAATCAAATGTTTTTTGCCAGCTGTTTTTGAGATCAATAATTTCTGATTTCAGAATGGTTCTACCTGTAATACCTTTAATTATCAAAGTCGGTTGCTCAGTCGTATGTCCAATTAAACCATTAGGAATTCCCTCAAGCAAACGCTCGAACTGGTCCTTTTTGTCAGGGGTAATCTCAATCACAAACCGACTATTAGATTCAGAAAATAGAATATTATCGTCTCGGTTAAGATCTGCTGAGCGTGGCAGTGAAGACATATCCAAATTCATACCGAAGCCACCTGAAAATGCCATTTCAGCAACAGTCACACCTATACCACCTTCGGAGCAATCGTGGCAAGCCACGACCATCCCTTGGTTAATAGCGTGACAAACAGACTCCATCACTGACTTACCTTCCGCTGTCCTAACAATAGGAACATTTTCTCCCAGTAATTCTTGTAAACTAAGATAGTGAGACCCACCCATTTCATCATAAGTTTTCCCGACGACATAGATCAAGTTCCCGGCGGATTTAGCATCCATTGTCACTGCTTTGCGAATATCGTCGATAACTGTAATGGCACTGATCAATAGTGTTCCTGGAATTGCCATTTGTTCGCCAGTTTCATTGTTACGATACTCATTATAAAGGCTATCTTTACCGGAAATAAAAGGAGTGCGGTAAGCTATGGCGATATCGTGACAAGCCTGAGCAGCTCGCACTAAACCGCCCAGCCGATCTGGTTTATCCGGGTTACCCCAGCTAAAGTTATCCAGGAGGGCGATTCTGTCGAAATTTCCACCAACAGCCACTGCATTCCGTATAGCTTCATCAATAGCAGAGGCTGCCATGTGGTAGGGGTCAAGGTCACCATATTTGGGATTAATACCATTTGCGACTACTACACCTTTTGATTGACCTAGTACAGGAACAGTTATACAGGCGTCGCTGGGACCATCGTTAGTTTTTCCAACTAGTGGCTTGACAATCAATCCACCTTGAACTTCGTGGTCATACTGCCGAATAACCCACTCTTTACTTGCAACATTGGGACTGGATAAAATTTTGTGTAAGCTGTTAGTCAGATCAATGGGTTCGTTAAGTTGGGGCGTCTGAAGATTATCAGGCCGTCGCCAAATTGCTTTCTTAGTAATTCTTGGAACACCATTATGAAGAAAATCCATTTCTAGGTCTGCCACCAATTGGTCGTCATAGTAGACCTGCAATTTTTTGCTGTCTGTGAATGTACCAAGGACAGTAGCCTCAACAGATTCCGAATCACAAATCGCTAAAAGTGAAGGTAAATTTGGGGGGGGGACAGCAATAACCATCCTTTCTTGCGCTTCCGACAACCATATTTCCCAGGGCTCTAGACCATCATATTTAAGAGGGACCTTTTCTAAATGAACTTCAGCCCCGGTATCTTGCCCCATTTCTCCGACAGCTGAAGAAAATCCCCCAGCTCCACAATCGGTAATAAAGCTGTATAAATCTGCATCGCGCGCTTTCATCAAAGCATCAGTAATTTTTTTCTCCACTATCGGATTACCGATTTGCACCACGCTACCCAAATTTTCTGAGGTCTCATCTAATTCTAGTGACGAAAAAGTTGCACCATGAATTCCATCACGGCCAGTGCGTCCTCCAAGAGCAACAATCAAGTCTCCCGGTGAAATCTGTTTTTCGCAACGATTCTTGGGAATAAGACCAACATTACCACAATATACTAGGGGGTTACTGCTATAACGAGTGTCAAATAAAATAGCCCCATTAGCTGTGGGAATACCCATCCGATTACCGTAATCCCGGACCCCAGCCACGACGCCTTTAAAGACACGTTTGGGGTGTAAAGTACCTTTTGGTAAGCTTTCTGGATCAGCTGACGGGAAGCCAAAACAGAAAACATTGGTATTGAGGATTGGCTTGGCCCCCAATCCAGTACCTAGAGAATCACGAATTACCCCGCCAATGCCAGTACCAGCGCCACCATACGGTTCGATAGCTGATGGGTGGTTATGAGTTTCAACCTTAAAAACAATATTGTAATTATCATCAAAAGCAATAATGCCAGCATTATCGACAAACACAGAAACACACCAGTCTCGGTCGAGTTTATTGGTTGCTTCGGCAATGGTGGTTTTGAGAAGGCCATCGATTATTACTGGTGCTTGGTCGTTTTCAATGTACTCTATAATGCCACGGAAGGTTTTATGTACACAGTGCTCTGACCAAGTCTGGGCTAATGTTTCTAATTCTACATCGGTCGGATCTCTGTCTTGACGCCGAAAATAATCTTGGATTGCCTGCATTTCGGTTAAATTGAGAGATAATAAGCCTTGTCGGCTAATTTCTTCCAATTCAGTGTCGCTAGCGAGGCAAATAGGTACAGTTTCTAAGTTCATACGGTTTTCTAATAACTTTTGGATATAGGCCATGCATTGGGGTTAACCCCAACAACGATGTAACAAACTGAAGGGCAACAAGTATACCATACAGAGTTGATGTCTACATGTTGAACCCGACAAAACTTTATTTTAAAATCACCATTTTTCTTGTTTCTCTGTAATCGCCAGCCTGTAACTGATAAAAGTAAGTACCGCTGGCAACCGATTCTCCGTTTTCAGTTTGACCGTCCCAGTATATCGCCTGGTCGGGCTGGGCGTAGTTTCCAGCTGTCAAGCGACCCAAGTCTATTTTTCGAACCAATTGCCCCTCAACATCATAGATATTTAGGGTTACTAATTCAACGTGGCCTAGTTGAAATGGTATCCAAGTTGACGGGTTAAATGGGTTTGGGTAATTGGCCAGCAATCTTGTTTTGGTTGGTTGTTTTTTTTCTTGTTGTATTTGCCTCAAGTTCAGTATACCAGAGCGGAACATTATTCTTTCTGTTTCCGAAACAAGAGGTAATTTGGCATTTGCCGATTGAATCCACTGTTCAATTAGCAAATCAGTATTAAAAATCGCAGGCGCAGATGATGACTGACCGAATTTTTGGCCGATCAGTATTAGATCAGTTAAGTTAATTAGGTTATCTTTGTTTACATCCAGATGATTTTCTCCAATTGATGAATGTTCTAATTTTTCGGCGACCATTATGAGATCAAAGATATTAATCTCTCCGTCTAAGTTCACGTCACACTCATCTGCAACCATGATCTTTATATGCTGCTCTATGAGTGTAGAACTAGTAATGCGCTGATCATTATTATTGATAATAATCAATTGGCTTACTTGAATGGTTGTTGTTTCTGTTTTCTGACTTGTTATAAGAGAACGGAAAGTAACAGTTGCTAGTGTCCCGCTGCCACTACTAGCAATTGGATCAAGAGATGTTGCACCCAAACCAATAATTTGATTACTCTTGACTCGACCCGCCTGAAATAAAGATTGTGTTTTCTTTAGAAAGTCTCCTTCTTCAACACTGACAACTGCTAATTTGTCAGCATCATACTCAAGATCTAGTTTCCAACTGACCAAACCCGAACAATTACTAAGCTGAATATGTGTTTCAAATATCTGATTCTGATAAACATTATCATTTGATTGACTTAGAAAAAGATGGTTCGGCTGATCGGCCGGTGATTCTAATCTTAAGGTTTCAGTTGCTGATTGTCCATTGTCTGTAGTAGCAGTAATTTGAATTTTTCCAGCCTGCAAACCGGATTTGTAAGTCGTGTAATAGTTACCATCAAAACTATCTTGTACTGGATTCAGTTGACCAAATTTGTCTTTGTGAGTAGATGCTATTGGTTGACAGCTAAACAAGTCTTTAAAAACAGATAACGGTTTGTGTTCATTACAACTACCTAAGATCAGTTGTAGTGACTGATTGGGCAATCCTCGGCCATTGCCGTCTAAAACGGTGATTTTGATGTCGACTACTGAAGTACCATCGGCCCAAGTGGTTGATTTAGAAAGTTCTATCGTTACTTTTTCTGCAGAACCCACTACAGGCTTCTTAATTTCTTCGCCTGTTACATTGATATGAACTTCAGACTCCAGTTGCACTTTATCACAAAAGGCTCGAATGATCTTTTTTCCGGGTGTTGATGGTGTCAAAAGAATTGTTGTCCGTCCATATTTATCTGTCGGCGTGTATCCATTTACTGATATACCCTCTGACGGAAACACTGTCAGGCGCACTTCCCGATTAGGCAAAGACATTCCATCTGAGCTAGTTAGTTTGATAAATAACCGAACAACTTCTCCGGTTTTTGCTGTATCTGAACGACTAGCCTTAAAAATCGATTTTTGACTAGAGGCGGAAACAGGACTTAAAACAAGCGAAGTATGTCCAACTTTTGATCTTGTACTTGGTGGTAAGTTACCAATTTCTACCGTCAGATGGGCTAGCCCAGGATCATTGAGTCCGTAAAAATGGGTGACATAGTTGCCACCCCCAACATTAGTTGCTGGTGAGTCCACAAGACCTCGGTCTGATTTAACAAGAACTAAAGCCGTATTTATGGGTTGACCGTTTTTATCTTTTACGGTAATAGCCACGGATGTTTGTGCCTGAGGGTGTGCCAGAATATTTGTTTCACTGGCTTGAACAAAGATGTCCCCAATTTCCTTAATACCAAAATCGACTGTTACACCTAACTTTTCTAGTTCACTGACTTGTGTTTGAATAGTTGTGTGGCTCAATGGATTTCCTGATAGTTTAAGCGATTTTAGGGAAAGAAAGTTTTTCAGAAAATTAACATCAACTTCGACCAATCCTAGAGCAGAAAAATCTAAATCGGTTATCGAAACCACATTTGATGGTGTGAGCCTCTCTATCTGAGATGATTCAGGTAAAGCGGCACGTACTCGGGATTCGACGGCAGGTAGTGCGATAGGTATGACATCGTCTGGAATACGATCCAAATAAATCACTTGTAACCCTTCTGACTGGAGTTGTTTAAGGTCATGAGTAATTGAAACATTGTTGAGCGGGTTTTGAGTTAGCCAAATTTGACCTGTTGACTTTTGTATCTGATTGTTTGTCGAAAGTAAGCTGTCTCGTAAAGGTCTGATGTGACGAATAGAATTATTGGATAAGTCAAGCCATTTGGTGACTTGGGGTAAATGCGACAGTGGCCTGATATCGGAAATATAATTATGGGATAGATTAAGTTGACGTATCTGGTTCAGAGGCGTCAAGGGAACAATATCGGTCAGATAATTACGAGAAAGATCCAGCTCGACTAATTGTATTAGTTTTTCTAATGGTGTCAGGTCTGAGATGGTATTGGCACCCAATTTTAGCCTCTTGAGATTGGTAAGTTGAGTTAGTGGGTTGATATCGGATAGATGAAGTTGAATTTTTTGATTGTAGTTACCTGTCAGGGTTAGCGTTGTCAATTGTTTCAAATTAACCAACGCTGATAGATCAGTTATTTGATTGTGGCTACAATAAAGATTCTCTAATTGGTTCATTTGTTGAAGAGGAAGTAGATTGCCGATTTGATTTCCATTGAGAGATAGAAATACGAGATTAGTCAATTTAGACAAAGGTGTTAAATCTTTGACTTGATTGTTGTCTAAAGATAAATGCGTAAGTGTTGGAATTTTGCCAATAATGGATAGATCAGTTATTTGATTCAGAGATAAATTGAGTCGTTGTAAGTTAGTACAATTGGATAAGCCGGCTAAATCGAAAATGCTCAGGTCTATAGCTCTGAGTTCAGTCAATTGGGCTAAATGGTATTCTGTTAAGCGAGATCCAGGAATTCTATTACCCTGAGTCATTGCATTAGCAGTAATTTGGTTTCTCAAGGCTCTTTCTAAATTTGGATCTTTAAAAGCAACTACAGGAGAAACAATTGGCTGTATCGAGTTGTTCTCTGTCAGAATTAATTCAACCGGTTGCCGCAATTGAGTGGTTATATGCAAATCATCTAAACGACCATTTGCCACTTCGGTCGAGGATAAAGTGTGAGGCGCTGTTACTGTTTCGTTTTGATAGGGTTCGGTGTATGCTAGAATCGTATCTCCTGTAGAAACTAAAAAGCCTATTTGGTTGGTTATTACAACAGAGTAATATCCATCATGATTGGTGGTTGTTTCTTGTACTAGATTGTTAATTTTAACGAAGACCTTCAGGCCTTGACCAACACCTGAAACACCGTCACTCAGGTAAATTTTACCGCTGACCTGTAAACGATTCGCGCGAGCCAATAAGGCTGTTTTTAGGTCGACTGAAACTCGGCCACTCTTGATATGCGACAGATTTAAAACCAGATTCGTTTCTTCAATTCCTCCAGCTGAATCATCAATTGTGATCTTTAACTCGTCTCCCAACTGAGCCACTGGCTGTAATGGATCAAAAAAGGTGATATTGTACCTACTATTTTCATCAGTCTCGACTGTTTGACTGAGATTTAATCGTTCGTTGTCTATAGTTGCCTTTAGGCCAGCAGGAGCATCAACGCTTCCATTCTCTAAAAAGACTTTGCCTTCTATGACCAGCACCGTAGTCAGAAGGGGTGGGTCGGCTGGCGCTTCTTCCCCTGAACCTTCAAAAGCAATGAATAGGAGACAGGCAAAAAACAGAAAATAGATTCTCATTTCGACTTATTTTATTATAACCATTGGCGAGTTCGCAGTAACTTCTTTGCAGTTGCCAACTACCAGAGTGCAGAAATAAACACCACTCGGAACCAATTCTCCACTGTTGGTTCTACCATCCCAGTATGCTGATTGGGCGGGAGATAAATAGGCTCCGCTCGCCAGCGGCCCCAAATCAAGAGACCGTATTAATCTTCCACTAGAGTCGTAAATAGTAATTGTCCCATCCTGACCGTTATTCTCGGGACTGATAGTAAAGGGTATCCATGTTTCAGGATTAAATGGGTTAGGGTAATTAAGTAGAATTCGTGTAGAATTTACTTGATTCAGATGAGTTGAACATTTTAGTAAGCTAATTACGGTTTGAATGTTTTTATCGGTATCAGTCCAGCTTTCTAATTGCTCAAGTAAGTGAATTAGTAACAGGTTTTGGTCATGGTCTAAATTGATTAATGAAGGTGCGGTAGTGGCTTCTTCGATTTTCCCATAGTACTTAGCAACCATCACCAAATCCAAAATATTAACTTGGCCATCTGCATTAACATCGCCGGGTAATTTGTCGCCTTCTTGAGAGAAATGACGGCCCACCGTAACTAAGTCGAGCACATCGACTTGTCCATCTCTATTAGCGTCTCCTGGCAGAATGCCAATGACTGTGATAACTGAGTTAGAAATTTGAGCTGGTAGGATTTGACCGTTTGGGGCACCCAATTGTGCATTTTTCAGCTCGAAATCACTTTTTCCAATACCAATCGTTTTGAAAGATAATTCCACCAGTTGGCCTGTTCCTTTCGATCCGCCAGGAAACAAGCACGTTGCTAGCAGACGCCGAATAAGCCCCCGATCGTTATCCGGAATTCCCGGCTCGAAGTATATTTTATCACTATCAGCTCCCAAAAAATCGCGAATCGTAGCCGCCTGAAAGCTTAAAACTTTCGGATTATAGGAAACATCAAAAGACCAGCCAGCCGTTGAGGTTTCAGTTTCGATTGTAACCTCAACGGTCAGATTTTGTCCGAGATATACCATTTGAGGATGCACCAAATCAATTTTTGATTTAGGTAGATTAGGCACACTAGGTGGAATTATCTTGTCTAGTACGGTCACCGTTGTTGATATTGGTCGAGCACTCTGGTTTTCGGATTCTGCCTGAAATAGTATGGTGT
Source organism: Candidatus Poribacteria bacterium (assembly GCA_002729015.1). The sequence goes on along the minus strand of PBVO01000093.1, from coordinate 56,378 downwards.
AAATGCCAATTTTCTCGAAGTTACTATAGACTAGCTCGTAGGTGTTCGTTTTGTCTTGATTTGTCTCGGCTTGAACTAAATCTTGGTTAGTAAAAAAATGATCTATTTTATCGTAATTATCCTCTACGGATTCTATATCGGAACGCGGTGAAAAAATGGTAGCAAACACACGATCGGCTGACTGGCCTGACACTTGAATGGGTATGATAGTATTATTGGTTTCGCCAGACCGAATCATAACCGGGTCGGGTGGATTTTCAAAAAATAAAGTTGGAGCAAGCGTCTGCGGGCTTAGAGATATACGTTGTTGTCCCAATTGACTGAAATCAGTCCATTCATTAGATTGACTATCCCCATCACTTGCCAACTGTGGTGATTGGCTTCTGTAGGGTGCTGGTAAATGGCGTATGGTTTCAACTACATACTTGAAAGATTGAGCTATAGTATGGTTTTTCTTCAAATGTTGGCAAAATAAGGAAGTGAAGCCAAAAGACGAAAATGTATAACTCGGTTGGTCTGCTTGGCTACTAGTGATTATAGTACCGTTAGATACAGTAAGTAGTGGTTGTAAAAAACGCCCACTGTAGCTGGCATCGATAATAACTGTCGTTGATTTTAAAGGGGAGATCCAAGAAGATAAATGCGATGGAGATAACTCGACTAATTCATTATTGTTATTAGTCAGTAAAATTTGCCCGTTCTCGTTACCTGATAACAAATACAAATAGAGAGGCTTATTTGTAGAAGGGTCAGACCATTCAGTAAGGGTTGATTTCAAGGTCTCGATCGTGGCTTCGGTCTCTGAAAGATCTGTTGGTATTGCAGATAAGAAACGAATGTCTTGATTCGAATTAAAACCACTCTCGAAAAAGGTTTGATATACAGTCTGACTTAGTTCGTTAAAAAACGGCTCATTCTTTTTTTCTAACAGGTGTCCTAACACAATAATTACTTGCCCAGCTTGGTTAACCACCATAAAATCAAATGTTTCTTGGACTGATTGATAATTGGCGTCTCCAGACCAAGTCAATTTCATTTGCCATTGGCCGATTTGGTTAGGTGTGAGATTATAAGTGTAGGACCCGTTTGGTTGAGTCGTAATCCTTTTTTGAATGTAGGCTCCATCAGGTGGCGTAACGACTAAATTAATTGGGCATGGTTCAGATATACTAGCTTGTAGGTACCCCCGAAGAATGGTGTCTTGACCAAGCTTAGTCACAGATTGACTGAGATTCAAAAAATGAGCCTGCCCTTTTTTCACTAACATCGAACTTTCTCTTTGTAGAAGTTTTAGGTTTCCTTTATTCCTAACTTCCACATCAATTAGCCAGACACCAACAGCATCCACTTGGTATTGTTTGCCAAGACTGAATTGGCCATCTGCGCTTGCCGCTATCTCAAAGTTATCAAAATGGCCACTCGGACGGACCAGAGTAATGATAATAGTTTGATCAGTTAAATTGCTGTCTACCATACCTTCAATCTCCAAAGATTGACCGTAAGTAACAACCTCCTGTTCAAAGAGTGAGAAATAGATCTGAGCAGGCATTTCTACTAATTGTGCTGCAGCATAGTTAAGAAAAATAAAAGGGAGGATGAAGCGAAGTAAGCGCGAATTCATTAGATAAATATGTTTGGGTATTTTGACTACTGGAATAAGGTATGTAAATACATACTATGTGGAAAAACAAAGATATGAATTATCAGCCAAACGCAGGATGCTAAGCGTGCATAATTGACCAAAAAGGGGAAGTGTTGTCCAAGATAATATCCAATAACCAAGACAAAAGGGTCAGTAATTAGGCGATTCCCCCAAAACTCGATTCCTTGAAACCAGTTAGACACGGCAGAACCCATTAAGCCTGTTTCTAAGTAATGCTCAGTGGTTTCCCAGAAGTACGCTAAAAACAATACACCAATCAGATCAAAGTAATTAGTTCGAATTAATGATCGGTCTGATCCTAAAAGATTTGCGTAGATACGTTGGTGCAAGCTATTGACAATTTTGCCAACTGAGATTCCACTGAGCAGATGTTCAATTGACCAAACGTCTAAAAAGGCAACGGTTTTCAATCCCCACAAACATTCGATCATTAGGCTATGGTGTATTTTTAGATCACAGCTTTTTTAAGCGGGCGAAAAGCTCTTTCCCGACACGTTTTTCAATCGAGTGTGGCGATACCTTCATCTCTATAACTTCAAACTTGTCCGAAAATAGAGATCGAACTTCATCCTCTGTAGTACCGAAGGGAGGACCTTGGTCGGGTGGTAGTAGATAAAAGACGGCCAGTAATATTCCCTTAGGCTTTAAGATTTTATGAACCATATTGACGTACTCTGGCCTTCGTGCTGGGTCAATCGCACAAAAACACGTATATTCGACGATGTAATCAAAAGTGAGAGCGTGTGACTGTGGCAAATCAAAAATATCAGCCTGTTGTAGATCTACCTGAAACTTCGTTGTTTGGATTTTTTCCTTAACCGCTTGAATAGCCGGGGCTGAGAAGTCGACTGCAGTTACTTCAAATCCCTTCTCAGCAAATAGCAGAACATCATTACCGCGTCCACAACCAATTACTGCGACCTGACCTGATTCTGGTGCATCTGATCGATCTAAGTAGGCAACGAAAGGTGGCGCTGGCTGACCAATGTCCCAACCGGGAATAACTTCTTCATCGTAAATCTGTTCCCAAAAACCAACTTGATTGACATCATTTGCCTTTGTTTCTGTCATAATTCAATTTTTTTAAAGCCGATAAAATTGGCCAGCATTTTCTCTATAAAGCTGTTTTTTTTGTTGATTCGAAGCACCGTCGACAATTTCGTCCAAGGCATTGATCCACTGAGGGTATGTTGCGGCTAAAGTTGACACAGGCCAATCACCACCATAAACTAATCGGTCCCAACCAAAAGCCGATATAACGTCATCAACGTAGGGTGTCAAATCATCAGTGGACCAATTTTGATGATCGGCAGTTGTGACTATTCCTGATACTTTGCAGTAGACGTTATCAAACTGTGCTAATTTTTGTATTTGGACCGACCACGATTTTCGGTAATTATTAGCAATAAGGTCAGGTGATCCACCAATATGATCCAACATAAAACTAACTCTTGGGCATTGATCAACCAGCTGTACAATTTCCTCTAGTTGGTCATGCCGACAACAGATATCAAAGCTCAATCCGAAATCAGCCAACATGTTGATTCCATTGACAAAATTAGAGCTCAAGCAGAAACCAGTTTCATTAATTACTTGCAATAATCTTCGAACGCCTTTGACCAATGGTACTTTCACTAGCTGATTTAGGTAAGATGGTAGTTGTTCCTGTTTTTCAATTGGAGCAAAAGCCACAATACCTTGAATGCGTGGATCCTTTTGAGCTAAATCTGCCACCCAGCGAGCTTCTTCAATTCCCTGCTCATTGTCACAATCGCATTGTACAAAGACCATTCGGTCAACATCTACTGGCTGACAATGTTGATCATAATCAGAAAGGAAAAATGAACGATTCAGTGATTCAATACTCTTTATCCAATTATAGTTGAGTTTCTCTGTATCCCAAAGGTGTAGGTGTGTATCAGTGATAGGAAAATTAGGCATCTATTGTTACCTCACTATTTAAAATCTAAAATGCAGTACCACTAGTAAAATTGAAATTGTTGACCATTATCGGTGGTATATAGGTTGAACCGCTGGCACGTTGAGGTTGTCCCATCATTTCAATATTGGCTAGTACATTAAGTGGGCTTTCGTTAAAACGAAGATTTTTAACACCATACTGGATTTGACCATTCTCAATCCAAAACAGACCATCTCTGGTCATACCGGTCAACAACAATGTCATCGGATCTACGAATCGAACATACCAAAACCGAGTTACTAGCAGTCCTCGTTCTACATCAGTAATCATTTGCTCAAGTGTATTGTGATCGCCATCCATAATCATATTCGTTGGCGACCCGGTATGCCTATGGCTAGTTTGATTGGCCCAAAAACGGTTATAGGCTAGATTTTCTAGTATGCCAGCCTTGATCCAGTGGGTTTTTTCAATGGGTAAACCGTTGAAAAAGAAGGGCGCATTTGGACAAGCAGGATGATTGGACTGGCTATACAAGTCAACAGCTGATTGACCAATTTGCGTGCCTTCTTTGTCGGAGAAAGCACTCCTCCCTTCGTGTGCCGACCGGGCGTCTAGACTGTAAAACATTGGTCCTAGAATACTTGCTACTGCGGACGGCTCTAGTATTACCTTATATTTACCGGGCGTAATATCCTTCGGAGACTGGGAGGCCGTAGCCTTTTGGCTAGCAATTTCGACAGCTCTCAATGGGTGGATCAAATCAAGGTTTTCTCCAACAGTCTCGGCCCACCCCGAACTTGTGTTACTCATTACTGTATTAGTGTAGCTTGCATAGCTCTGACGGTGGTAAGCCAACAATCCATTAGAGTTAGCAATCGACCGAAAGTTCCAACCAGTTGAATAGTGTCCGGCTAATTTTAACCCCTTAGGCTCGCACTGTTGAATTGCCAATTGTACTTTCTCGGCTCTTGCTTGAGGGCTAGTCATGGCTGTTTGGTGATCATAAGCTGACACTTTGGCGTAGGTTTGGGTCGAAACAGGTGGAAGGTATTCACTATCTTCTGCTGCTGACTGGGCTATTTTTTCGGCACGAGAAACTACCTCTTTTAGCCCATCCGCTTGCAGTCGGTTGGTACTAGCCTGACCCACCTTTTGTCCAAAAGAGGCTATAACACTCAAGCCGCTATCCTTTTGGACTGTATTTTGAGTAATAGTATTGTTAGCAAACCGAGTATTAGCTAATTCGGTACCCGTCAAAGATAATTGGAGGTGGTCGGAGTTTTGGTAAGATAGTACCTGCTCAAAAATCTGCTCGACTTCTGTTTGTCTCATTAATTTATCTCCGTTTATTTGGCAAATTAACTCTGGCCGACATTAATTTGTCGAAAACGGGCTGGTGCAGCACCATGTGTCATTTGCGAAATTTGCATTGGGTCTCCCTTACCACAGTTAAGAATACCGTTTGGCACCCAAAATCTTTGGTCGCAAATCGCATCGCAAGCATTCCAGAAATCAGTAGTAATGGATTGGTAAGTGACATCCTTTAGCATACCAGTGATTTTACCATTTTTGATCTGCCAAAACGCATCTCCACCAAACTGAAAGTTACAACGCATTTGGTCAATACTAAAACTGCCCATACCTTCGATGTAAATCCCATCTTTAGTGTCACTAATCAATTCATCTAGAGTGAGATGCTTTGGGCCAGGTTGTAGGCTCAGATTAGGAATCCGCACAATTGGTGTATTACTCCAGTGTGAAGCTCGACAAGTTCCATTACTTCTTTCCAGATTAATTTCACTAGCTACCTCCCGGCTTGTACCGTAACCAACAAACAGCCCATCCTTAACAATATCCCATTTCTGTCCAGTTACACCGTCATCATCGAAACCATGCGTCGCTAAACCATGCCTGAGTGTATTATCGGCCACAAAATTGACCAATGGTGATCCATATTCTAAGTTATTTAATAGTTCTGGAACTGCAAAACTCCGACCTGCTAGGCTCTCCTCGTAACCTAAAACACGATCCAACTCTGTTGCGTGTCCAACTGACTCATGAATAGTGAGAGCTAAATTGAGAGGATCTAGAATTAGATCTTTTTTACCTGTTGGGCAGGGGGCGGCCGTTAGATGCTCAACTGCTTGGTCGGCAACCCGCTCAGTATTTGACAATAAATCACCGGTATCGATGTTTTCATAGCCCATACTGCGAGGCGGTGGAGCATAAATTCTAGTTTTGGCCATCCCATCACCAACGGCGGTTGCCTGATAGCGAGCAGAGGTGGTGACAACCAAACTTTCTAACTGTGTACCTTCGGTATTGGCAAAGAAACGTTTCGTTTTACGTAAGTCCATCAAAGCATTAGCTTTCTGGACTTGCCTCTTCCGTTTTAAAGCATTTGTAATCTCGAGCAAAAGTCCGATTTTCTGCTCAATATCAACGTCGAACGGATCGATACTGTAAGGTGTAGTGAATATGTCTTGATGTGATTGTTCAGGTACTAGTTCTATGGGTTGACGTAAAGTAGTAGCACTAGCCTGAGCAATGGATTTGGCTAAATGAGTAACCCGCTGAATTTCTTCAGCACTAAGGTCATTACTACTAGCGAATCCCCAAGCTCCATTAACTAAGACACGAACACCAAATCCGATGTCGTCTTTATCACTAATTTGGCTGACACGGTGATCTTCGGTGGCCAATATCTGCTGACGGTAGTTGGCAATTCGAACATCGGCATATTGAACACCGATTTTTTGCGCTGTATCAATAGCTAAATTTGTCAGCTCGTACATTTGGTTTGCTCCTGAACAGTGAAACGAGTACTTGGTTTCTTTGGGAAATTTTATAGACGTAGCCTAATCTAACAGAAATTGGGTTTGCAGGCAAGTATCAGTTACCAAGTCACAATCGCCTCCAAAAGGAGTAAACTTTTGTTAGAAGAATTGATTTACTCTCGGTATTACAAAGAGAATGATCGCACAAAAGCTGATGTTCAATAATCTTCAGATCATTGCTCAATTCAAACGCAAGAGGATGTGGTAAAATTTTCGAGTAATTTCACCGAAAAAAGAAGATTACTTGGATAGAAGTTCCGCCAACGACCACCTCGAGATCAACGAGATAGGGAAAAATCGTTCGAAATAGATCTGTAATTAAGAGGCGAAAATAGTCATCAAATGCTGCTCATCGTATTTTTATTAGCTTCGATTTGGGGTAGTTTCCTCAATGTGTGCATCTATCGCATTCCACGAAATGACTTATCAGTTTTTTTTCCCTACCGTTCATTTTGTCCTAATTGCAAAAAGGTCATCAGTTTCTACGACAATATCCCTTTATTTAGCTATTTGTTGTTGGGTGGAAAATGTCGTTACTGTCGGCAGGCAATTTCCGCTCAGTACTTTTTAGTTGAACTCGGCACTGCCTTAAGTCTAGTTTTTCTGTTTACTTATTACCAACCTTTGTTGGAATTAAGCCAGATTACAACACTGTTAAGAGTTATTATTCTTTTAAGTCTACTTATTCCGGTTAGTCTGATCGATTTCGAGAAATACATTGTACCTAACGATTTGATTATAGTTGGATTGATTGTAGGTTTTTTTGTTAATTTTGCTGATTCGATTATTAAAGGAAATTTTTTGGTTTTAGGTCAACATGTTTTATGTGGCCTATCAGCAGGTTTAGGGCTGCAGAGTATTGCGATCGCTGGCAAACTAACACTTGGCCGAACAGCCATGGGGTTTGGAGACGTTAAACTAGCAGTTGTTTTAGGATTGTTTTTGGGGCAATGGCAAAGTCTAATTTTAGTATTAATGATTGCGTCTATCAGCGGAGCAATTATCGGAACTATAGCTCTCATTTGGCGACGAGGAAACGACCGTAATCGAATTCCCTTTGCTCCCTTCTTATCTTTTTCTGCTATGATAGACCTAGTCTGGCATGAGCAGATCTGGTCAACCTATATTGGATTAATTAGTTGGACTGTATGATATAATTTTAAAGAGAAATTGAGGAGTCTTATTCTTGAACAGCATGAATAAATCAAAGAACCGTAGAGAGTTCATACAAATTGTCAGCTTAACCGCCGCTGGCATGACTATTCCTGTCCATTATTTAGGGGCGGAAAATGAAGCCAATACTGTTGTTGAGCCTGACACATTTATCACTGATAATGACGAATTTTATATTTTACAAATTGGAGAACCAAGAGAAATTGATGTTAACCACTGGCAGTTGAGTATTACAGGTCTGGTAGAAAAACCGACCTTCTATCGGTACGATCAGATTCGAAAGATGCAATCAGTGACAACGAAGCGTACACTCAAATGTATTGGAGATCCAATTGGCGTGGAGCAGATGTCTAATGCGGAATGGACTGGTGTACCTTTACGAAATTTGGTTGAACCAGCCAAAATCAAAAGTCAAGCTAAACAGTTCGTGTTTCAGTGTGCAGACGGGTATCATGCCAGAGTTCCTGTTGAGCGAGCCTTGCGGGAAACGGTCTTACTAGCCTACCAAATGAATGGCGAAGACTTACCTATGGAACACGGATACCCAGTTCGGTTGCTTAACCCAGGTCATTATGGAGTTAAAAATCCGAAATGGATTCTCAATATCATGCTAGTGGAAAAGCATGTCGATTATTGGGAAAAGCAGGGATGGGACCCAATTGCCCGTGTAAAATTAGCGACGGTAATACGTTTGCCGGATGGTGAATTGCCATTAGATGGTGGTCAAAAAATTACGATTAGTGGTGCTGCGTTCGATAGTGGCAACTATGGTGGCGTTCAATCTGTTGAGGTAAGCACAGATGGCGGGAAGAATTGGCAGCCTGCTGATATCTGGGCTAAAGAATCACCATTAACCTGGTATTTGTGGCGATTTGACTATCAAGTCCCGAAAGGTATAGAACAGTTAGAAATTTGCGCCCGAGCCATCGCGAATGACGGTACGGTACAAGGTGTCAATGGGATTGATGATGAACAGAAAGGTGGCATGATCGGTTACCACGTCATCAATACACCAGTGAGTTAGTCCTCATCAGAACTAGATTGTTCCAAAATTTCTTGGATCTCTTCTACCGATGGCAAATCGGCTAAATTTCTCAGACCAAACTGCTCCAAAAACCGATTACTGGTGGAAAAAAGTAGAGCTCGTCCCGCTTCTGGTTTGCGACCAGAGATTCTAACCAGTCCCTTTTCTATGAGCGAATTGAGAACACTGTCGCTATTGACACCACGAATTTCTTCAATTTCGGTGCGAGTTACTGGCTGCTTATAGGCTACAATTGCTAAGGCTTCCAAAGCCGAAGGAGACAGCCGGACTCGAACTTGGCGGGTATGAAATTTTTCTATTTGACCAGCGTACTTAGCTCTTGTGTTTATTTGCCACCCATTAGCGATTTCCGTAAGTTGAAAACTCCGTCCGTGTTGATCGTAAAACTGCCGTAGTTTGTTCAGTTGTTGACGGATGATGTGTCCCGACACTTCTTGGTCGAATATACGTCTTAGCTGCGACACAGAAATTGGCTCATTAACCGAAAACAGTACCGCTTCTAAAGCCAACTGGATTTCTGTTTCAGGTAAGTCAGTATGAATTGTATTTTCGTCCGCAGACTCTGGTGCAATTACTTCATCTAAAAGACTCTCTTGATTATCCATTCTAATTTTCGAACTAAGCTACTTGTCGTTGCAGGTAAATTTCGGCCAAATGATCCGACTGAACAGTCGTTATTTCTTTCAGTCGGACCAGCTCCAAAATCGCTAAAAAGGTAGCGATTTTTTCTGTTTTAGAACTAAACTCCGAAAACAGTTCTGTGAAACGAAGAGTGTCATTATCAATTAGCATACGTTGTACAAATTCCATCTGCATTTCAACTGTGATGGGGTCTTCCTGAATTTCTTCGTAGTAGTCGTCTTCGTAATCCTGGTTGTTTGAGCGTACTGTAACCGACTCGAAAGCTGACATTAGGTCGAATAGTGTAGCAGAGATTTCATATTCTCGTTGACCACTGACAGCTTCTGGTCGACTGTAGGTTAAACACTTTTGGTCAGCGTACTGATCGAGTACTTGACCAGCTTCTTTAAACTGTTTGTACTCTAATAGGTGTTTGACAAGTTCTTGACGGTCTTTAAATTGTTGATTTTCACTAGTTTTAGGATGAATGGTTGGCAAAATTGACTGTGATTTAAGTTGAAGAAGAGTAGCAGCCATCACTACAAATTCGGATGCCAGGTCCAAGTCCAACATTTCCATTAAATTGATATATTCTAAATACTGATCAGTAATGGCCGAAATGGAAACTTCAGTGATATCCATTTCATTCTGCTGAATCAAGTGTAATAGCAGGTCTAATGGCCCTTCAAAAATATCAAGCTTGATTGCATAAGTAGAAGTGGTCGTTTCAGTCTGATTCAACTGTTGCATAATATTTCCTATTACAAATCTTAGGCCAAGCCCATCGCAATTCTGGCGGATTCTAGTGTTGGAGTGATTTTCTCTTTGGCTCTTTCGGCTCCATCACTCAGTACGGATTCAACATAATCCAAATTATTCTGTAGATCTTCTCGCTTCGCACGCATAGGAGCAAAATGAGATTCGAACTTAGCCCACAATTCTTTCTTTGCATCGCCGTATCCCATACCACCAGAACGATAACGATCAGCTAGGTCTTGGGACTCGTCCTGATTTGCAAACAGCTTATAGAGAGCAAAAACATTACAGGTATCAGGATCTTTTGGATCATCTAGAGTCTTACTATCGGTCAAGATTCTCATTATGCTTTTACGAATTTTCTTCCTGGAACCAAAAATTTCAATGGTATTATCATATGACTTAGACATCTTTTGACCATCTACTCCAGGAATAACAGCAACATCAGGCTGAATCATGGCTTCAGGAATAGTAAAGGTTTCACCATAATTCGCGTTGAATTTGGTGGCTAAATCTCGAGTTACTTCTACGTGTTGTTTTTGATCCTGTCCAACCGGAACAAGTTGAGACTGAACCGCTAAAATATCTGCAGCCATTAAAACAGGATAAGCAAACAATCCGTGATCGGCTGGCAAGCCTTTGGCAATTTTGTCTTTGTACGCGTGGCAGCGTTCTAGTAAGCCCATCGGTGTAATTATTGACAAAAGCCAAGTAAGCTCAGTAACTTGAGGAACATCGCTTTGCCTGTAAAAGACAGTTTTGGCTGGATCTAGGCCGCAAGCCATAAAATCGAGAGCTACGTCTAAAGTTAATTCTCGTAATATTTTAGGATCCCTAACGGTCGTTTGAGAGTGATAATTAGCTATGAAAATATAGGCTTCGTGTTCTTCCTGTAATTGGATGGCAGGTTTCATCATGGCAAAATAGTTGCCAATATGCAATTTGCCCGATGGTTGAATTCCGGATAAAACTCTCATAATATGTTTTTCGTCTCCTGTGTCTCTAGCCGGTCATCCTAAGCTGGATAGCCCACTAGTAAGCCAAGTAGACTACAAATCCCCCTAGCTAGCAACGATAAAAGTCTCAGTGGGCTGGGAAGTCTAAATAGATGAGGAATAAAAATTAACCCCATTAAAATCGGCATTCCATACTGTTGGAATCTAGCGAATTTACGAGCTGCGGACGATGGTAGCAAACCGTAGACCACACTGAAACCATCTAATGGATATAAAGGCAACATATTGAATACAGCTAGGATAACGCTGAAATAAGCCATTAAATTCAACAATGATATTAGTCTCATTGCCTGCTGTGATACTAGCTGGCCGTCTCCTGTTATTAATCTTAGACATACATAAATCAGTACGGCACAGACAATATTAATGGCTGGGCCAGCACCAGCAATAAGCATCATATCTCGCTTGGGATTGATCAAATTNCTAGGNTCCACAGGNACTGGTTTTGCCCAACCGATCACAGGNAAACCTGTNAANGCNCCCANCAGTGGCAGNATTANAGTNCCCANGATATCAATGTGANCAGCTGGGTTAAGNGACATCCGNCCAAGATCTTCNGCTGTTCGGTCCCCAAGNANNTTNGCAGATTTAGCNTGTGCCCATTCATGNAAAGTGAGTANAACNANNAATTGNACNACACTAGATAATCGCCAGAAAGATTTGGTTTTCCATTTTANCAAGCTTNATTTTNGNCTTNGTCAGNTCTGGCTTCGTNGTCCAACTGTTGGGCAAAACGTTCCCATAAAATCTGAGCCAATTTNGGTCCAGCACACCAACCTTCATCTATCAAATCTTTCCCATTNATATTGGGCTGNATGTGTCGTAATTTAGTTAAATATTGCTCAATTTGTGGTTGAGGTAAGTGATAGACTAACGGTTCTAGCGAGTACGGCTTCAGCAATTTGTAAACATCGCTCGGTTTTGTTCTCCTTGTTAAGCTTCCTTCGAGCAATCTATGTGCCAGCTTTGCTTGTTCTGCCAATTTTCGTTGTAAATTTGGAGACAACGCGAGCATTTTTTGGGCCTGATTGGGCAAATCAAGTGCCATCCAGAAGAAGTCTTGGGAGTTAAACTGATAACTGGTTAGGTACAGAGAGGCCCATTCCAAATTCTTTCGAATTCGTTGCCATCTTTTACCTAGCTGGGGAACGATTTGCCATTCAGGACAAAGAATAGTTTCAAGCCCGAGATCGGATAATCTTTGGATGATTTGGACAGCTATTGGCTCTTCAAAAATGAGGCCAAANTCGTTCTGAAGTCGAGATCCACTGACCAATTTAATGTGAGCTAGGGCTGACCTGAGGAGTGCTTCCGTTTGGTTTTCAATTTGGAAATTATAACGACTAGCATAACGAACAGTCCGGAAAATTCGGGTCGGATCGTCGGTAAAACTTTCCGCATGCAATATTCGAATACGACCTTTTTTTAAGTCATCCATACCATNGGTTGNATCGGCAATCTGACCAAATTGGTCAGGTGTAATCGAAGCAGCAATTGCATTGACTGAAAAATCACGTCTCCACAAGTCATCCACTAAATTGCTGAATTCAACCTTAGGCAGAACACCTGATTTCGCATAGGTCTCTCGGCGAGCAGTAACGATGTCAATTTTCCAACCATCACGACACTCCACCGTTGCTGTNCCGAAAGGNAAGTGAGTCTTGACTTTACCGTNCCANTCCTGTGCTAATTGCCGCGCCANAGTAATTCCATTCTCGTTGTCGGTAGCGGTGACAACGACATCAATGTCGAGGCTATCTCGACCTAAGAGTGTATCTCTTACAAAACCGCCTACTACGTGTGGCTGCATATGCTTTGCCTGCTGGCCGATTTCTCGCAAAATCTCTAATGCAGGTGAATTTTTCAACTGATTTAATATGCTGGGACTGCTCATGGTCAAAAGTATAACATGCTAAAAAAATCGACTCAATATCAAACCCTGAATGGTTAAAGGACAGTAGCTAGCAGCCTTGACACTAAGGGTTAGTATTTGGTATTCTCTGCGGCTATCGCCCACGAACAATTTCTTAAAAGTACAACACTAGTAATACTTAACGATTTGTACCAATCAATAGATTCGACTGCTCTATTTCTCACCCAATTTGTATCCCATTCTGACTCTGTATGAGGAGCCGTTTATCAAAAACCTAAAACGGTTAGCTCATTATGCCACTCAACACAAGTGGATGGTACTGGTTTGTGTAGTGATGGTTTTTTTGACCAACATCACCACCTTGGTTGCTCCAATTTTATTGAAATGGGTAATCAACAAGTTAGAAGAAAATATAGAAATCATCACTCAAGCACAGATTTTCCCTTATGCTGCAGGCTTGTTAGGTTTAGCTGTTCTGTCAGGTTTTTTTCGATTTGGTTACCGGCGCCTAATTGGTGGCTTGGCCGTTCAAATTGAATACGACCTACGTAATCATCTTTTTCGGCATTTGCAAACAATGCACCAAGCATACTTTGACGAAGAAAGTATCGGAGATCTAATGTCTCGGGTTACTAATGATCTGGAATCTGTCCGTCGTTTAGTCGGTTTCGCCATCGTATTTATGGTTGATTCTATTGTATTTTTCTTCATGGCACTTGTGATCATGTTACGAATCGATCCAATCCTAACCTTGTTAGTTCTCATACCTTACCCTATTTTGGCTATTCTGGTACAACAAACTACCGGTCGACTTCATAATCTGTATGAAGGAATTCAAGAAAGCTTTGCCGAAATGAACAGTAAAGTACAGGAAAATTTATCAGGTGTACGGGTNGTTAAAGCTTATAATTTGGAACAAAGAGAAATANCNGATTTCGANCATAAGAACNNTCAATTTATAGAACTTAACCGTCGTTTCTACCGTTTAGANGCTNTTNTATTNCCAATTTTTCGCCTGTTACCTGGTGTTGGTGCGATGGTTTTACTCTGGGTAGGAGGTATTCACGTAGTCGAGGACAAAATTACTATCGGTGATTTTGTTGCTTTTACGGCTTATCTGGCAATGTTGACCAGGCCTGTGGTAATGCTTGGTTTTATCGTCAATCGTTTCGCTCAAGGTGCAGCCTCCATGGATCGAATATGTGCTATTTTGGACACTCCACCTTTGGTTAAAGACAAACCTGATGTTCGCCGGGATATTGAACAAATTCAAGGAGAAATACAATTTCGAAATTTGAGCTTCTCCTATCCCAATTTGCCACCAACACTAAAGAATATTAATCTCACTGTACCGGCCGGTTCTACGATTGCCATTGTTGGTGGAACTGGTTCAGGTAAGTCAACAATAGTCAACTTAGTTCCTCGAATATTGGATGTGGAGCCAGAAACTTTGTTTGTCGACGGGATAGACATTCGGCAAATTCCATTACAAACATTGCGCTCCCAAATTGGTGTAGTACAACAGGAAGCCTTTCTATTTTCTGATTTGCTTAAAAATAATATTGCTTTTGGTGTCGAATCTGCTTCCTCTGAACAAATTAAGACTGTTGCTCATCATGTGGATTTACTAACGCAAATTGAGGAATTTCCGGACCAGTTGGAAACATTTGTTGGTGAAAAAGGAAAAACGTTATCTGGAGGACAAAAACAGAGAACCGCGATCGCTCGAGCTATTTTAACTCAACCTAAGATACTAATTCTTGACGATGCTTTTGCAAGTGTAGACACACACACTGAAGATATTATTCTTCAGCGATTAAGGGAAGTGATGGCTGATAGTACTACGATTATTATCTCTCATCGGATTTCAACGGTAAAGTCTGCCGATCTAATTATAGTTTTAGATGAAGGGCAGATCGTAGAGAGAGGAACACACACACAACTCTTAGCTGAAGACGGTTTCTACGCCAGCATTCACCAACGACAATTACTTACCGAAGAAATTGAGACCATGAACTAAGATTATGGAGAGAATCTGATGCAAGATGCTCTACACGAATATAGTGAAGAAGAAGAAGAGCTTAGTAAGATTTACGATCGTGCTCTAATGCGACGGTTACTGACTTATCTTCATCCGTACCGATGGGAAGTAGTGCTAATTATGTCAGTCACAACTCTGGCAACTGCTGCTCGTCTAGCTATGCCTTACCTGACTAAGCTTGCTATAGACAACCACATTCGTCCTAAACAAATAGATGGACTAGAGAAGATTATTAGTTTCTTAGTTGGCCTGACTGTTCTGGGATTTTTCTTTGGTTATATTGAAATCTTCCGTTTAGAGATGCTAGGTAAGAAAATTACCTACGATTTGCGAAATGAAATTTTTAACCACTTACAAAAACTAGAAGTTGCCTTCTTTGATCGGACTCCAGTTGGTCGTTTGATGACACGGGTTATGGGCGATGTTACCCGTCTAAACGATTTATACTCCGAAGGCATTATTGCGACCTTCGCTAATCTACTGACCATTTTTGGTATTATCGGAGTGATGCTGTATATCAATTGGCAGTTGGCAGTAGCTACTTTTTTGGTTTTTCCTATTATCTTCGGAATGACTATTGTCTACCAAATTTACTCTCGTCGAGCTTTTCGAGATCAACGTAAGTTTTTAGCTCAGATCAACGCTTTTTTGCAAGAAAGTATCAGTGGTATGACAACTATCCAATTATTTACCCGCGAGATGCGTAATTTCAAGCATTTTCAGGAACGAAATCGTTCCTATTTCAATGCTAGCTTGCGATCGATATTTTACTTTGCTGTCTTTTTCCCTATGATTGAGATTACGGCTGCACTTGCAACTGCCGTTGTCATTTGGTATGGCTGTGGGCAAATCATACAAAATATGCTGACCTTCGGTGATTTGATAGCCTTCCTGCAGTATGCACAGCTTCTTTTTTGGCCAATCAGGGAGTTAAGTGAAAAATACACAATTTTTCAAAACGCGATGGCCTCTTCTGAACGGGTCTTTGATCTACTAGATACAAAACCCAAAATCGAAGTACAACAAGCTCAAAACCTTCCAAGTGGGAAAAAAGATCATGAAGGTGTTATTGAATTTGACCATGTTTGGTTTGCATATAACGAAGGTGATCCAGTTTTACGAGATATTTCTTTTGAAATCAAGGCTGGTGAAAAGGTGGCAATTGTTGGTGCTACTGGTGCAGGAAAGACCTCAATTATCAATCTATTATGTCGTTTTTACGATATTGACCAAGGGCGGATTTTGCTTAATGGAAAAGATATTCGGTCAATTCCACTGCCTGAGCTACGTCAGCAAATCGGTCTTATTCAACAAGATATTTTCCTTTTTAGTGGAAAAATCGAAGATAATATACATCTCAAGCACCCTCAGATTTCTACACAACAAGCCATTAAGTCAGCCAAAGAGGTTCATTTAGATCACTTTGTTTCCAAGATGGCTCATACCTATCAGACCGAGATTAAAGAAGCAGGTAGTGGCTTGTCTGTTGGTCAAAAACAATTGGTTTCGTTTGCCCGTGCATTGGCTCACGATCCATCTATTTTAATCTTGGATGAAGCTACATCTAGTGTTGATACTGAAACCGAGCGATTAATTCAGGATGCACTGAGTCGATTAATGAAAGGAAGAACAACGATTGCCATTGCTCATCGTTTATCAACTATCCAAAACGCTGACAAAATTTTGGTCATGCACCGAGGGAAACTGAGAGAGATCGGGACTCATAACGAATTGATCAATCAGCGTGGCTTGTACTATCGACTCTATCAACTTCAGTATAAAGATCAAGATATTGGATGATTACAATTGTATCTCTGCAAGAAAAAAGCAGATCAATTCCTTGATGTTGAGTAGATGACTAAAAGAATTGAAGCAGAAAGCGGAAGGATTTTGCGATTCACACATGGCTATCCAGAGCGGTATTTCATCTAGTCATGACAAATAATAGAATAGACCTGTTCAATAATCAAAAAAGACCATTCCGCCAGTTTGCATAATAAGCATAATGTGTACCCTATTTCTCGACCTTCTGCTTGTTACCAGTTTCCATTGGAGAGTTTTCCTTCAAGCATTCAAATGTTTTTTAATAACATATTTTGACCTTTTTATTTAAGTAGCTGGATTTGGGTCGTACTTGTTATTAGTTCACTGATTTATGTGCCTTCCTAACGCAGTATTCGAAATTTTATGTCTATTGGTAACGAGGGATTTGAGATTGATCAAGTGTTTGGTAATACTATCTTAGAAATCCTGAGATTAATTCAAAAAACTATTCTAACAATACCAAGCTATTAGAATTCAAATTTCAAGCTTTAATTTCTGTTTAAGGCGACGTATAAAATGATGAAGCGCTCATTCTCAATTTGCTTGATCGTCATCTCTTTAGTCGCTTGTGACAAACCATCGCCACTTGATGGGACACGAATCAAAATTAGCCCTCGAATACATCTAGAATTAAACCATAATTCCGTAACTGGAAATCTGAATATCATTACAATTGAGCCTAAGTCTAGGAAAAGTATTCCGATCGATCAACACACCATTGATGTACAGATTTTTACTACTGTTATTACAACTAAACCAATTCAAATTACTTTGGATAGTGTGACCAATAGCTATTACAACGTTCAGACCGATGAACTAGTCGGTGTCTACGAGTTTCGAGGTTGGATCGAGCAACTTCAAATTCACGGGCAAACCTACCGACAAATTCGATTTATTCATCCTGAAGTCAGATGGTGGGAAACGACTCGCACTCGGGATAAGCGATTACGCAAAGAGCTGAAACGACAACTGAGTCAGGAAAGACTTTAAGTGCCAATTCGACGAATCGTAATCGTGATTTTTCACATAACATCAGAACCATAATTTGATTTAGTTAAGTGAAAAATGTCAAGTTTTGTATTCTATTTACTAAAATCTTTAATAATTTAGTTGATGTCAGAGAGAATTCTAACCACTACAAAATAGATCCAGTTAAAATTAGGGATGAACTAGTATTGGACTTGACTCAATCTATTAGTTAATGAATATATAGCCTATTGATTTTATCCATATCTCAAGTTTTAGGATTGCATTTATCCTTACACTAATTAATGTCAATAATCACAAATTAACATGCTTCTCCCAAGCCAGAAAGGACTAGATGTCTCCTCGCAGAAAACTCTTCTTTGAGGGGATATCTAGTCCTTTCTTTCACACTAACTAAACCATTCTATAACTCTTCTCTTGTCGTACATAATGCTTCTTCTCTTTGTTTTAATGGATAAAGACTACATTTTTACTGAGTAAAAGAAGAACGAATTCAATTCAATTGAGATGTATGTGCACGAATCGAAAAAATTAGCTTGGCGGGGAACTGAAAGATCGAGGCGTTGAGGTTTTCTTCAGAAGGGAAGAGTCAATTTATTGATTCTCAGGTGAAATGACCAAGTATATGTTTCCTAGCTAGGAGAGTTAACGTCAGACCACGAGACAATGTAAAAAGCATTAGGGCTGTCCAAAGGCCATGATTACCGAATCGAATTAATAAGTAATAAGTAGGAAAAAATATTACAACAGCCGAAAAAATCATGGCATTTCTCATTGGCTGTGACGCGGAAGCTCCCAGGTAAATCCCATCCCAAACGTAAGCCGCAACGTTAAGAATCGGAGCGATAATAACCCAAATAAAGTACTGACTGGCTTGTTGGATCAAGTTTGGTTGATCAGTAAACAAATATAGAATTTGTGTGCCAGTCAACCAGAAAACGAAACTGAAAAATAAGCCAAAAGCGTAGCCCCAAAGAAACGTGTAGTGAATAGCTCGATTAAGTTGCGATTGATTGGCCTGCCCCTTATATTTGCCTATTAGGCATTCGGCAGCAAAGGCAAAGCCATCAACGGCAAAGGCCAAGAGAGAAATAAATTGTAGTAGCAAGGTATTGACAGCTAAAATCTGGTCGCCAAGAGACGCGGATTTGGAAGTGAAAAAAGCGTGACAAAGAACCAAGCTAAGGGTACGAATGACAATATCTCCACTGATGGAAAAAAAACGCCGCCAAAGTACTCGATGAGAACTGCGATACTGCCATAGATGACGATAGTGATACCAGAATAAAATTATTGCCACTATTAATCCAATATACTGTGAAATTACTGTACCCAAGGCAACGCCATCTACTTTCATTCCTAAGCCCATAACTAGTACTAAGTTGAGTATGATATTAGATACATTCGTAATGATTACTAAAAACATGGGGATACGGGCATTCTGCATACCCAAGAACCAGCCGTGAAAGCAGTAAAGCATCAAAGTTGCGGGAGCAGCTAAAATACGGATGCCAAAATACTGCTTAGTTAGATACTCCACTTCGTTGCTGGCTTCTATCAATCGAAAACTGACCACCGAGATAACTGGTTGTAGCAAAATTAGGAGAAAGCCACTTACCAAAGCTACTTTTGAAGCCATTTCTAACATGGCAATGGATTGACTTTGCTTTTTAGCTCCAGAAACTTGCGCCGTCATTCCCGTAGTGCTCATTCTAAGAAAACCAAATCCCCAATATAAAACATTAAAAATCGTAGCCCCGACAGCAATGGCACCTAATTCCTGCGTTGATGCTAGATGTCCCATCAATGCCACATCAACTGCCGATAGAACTGGTACGGATATGTTGCTTATGATATTTGGGATAGCTAGTCGTAATATTTCTTTATTCATTTATTTGTATTCATAGAAATCTAAATTCAAACTAGATTTTGAGACTTTGAGGAATAGGTACTACCGGACTTGAGATTTTATAAGTCTCCTTTAGTATATTTGAGAGAGAGCCTGAAAATCAGCAATGGCATGTGTAATGGTCTTGCTCGTGGTATTAATTTGTGTTCCAGAGGACAGAGGCCATCAATTCAATCTGCTAAATAGCACCCATAAAGTCAAAATAATAACAATAAAACCAAGCAAAATGTGCCTAAATTTAATCTTATTATCAGGTCGACTTTTCGTAGCCGTATAAGATTTTAAAAAAATTTCAATGTCTGGAGATTGTAGAGTTCTCTCTGAACCATTCGGTAGTCTTTTGCATGAGTTGTATTCTACAAATGACTTTCTGAGTTCAGGTTCGGCACAATATTTACAAGACTTTTCTTCTCATAGCCAAGCTTATATAGACGACATGCTCTACATATCATTAGAACCCCGGTGGGGTGTTTGTCCATTCTAGAAGCTCATTCTGAGGAGGGACAAAATCTTTCTCGCTGCAATTAGGACAATACTTTTTACTTATTGCAATAGGTTCCTTGCCACAATTTTCACAAAACACTTTCTCGTGTTGTAGAGTTGTATTAGGCATTTTCGGCTCTAATTATTCTAAATGGGCTGATTCTGAATTAGCCTGATCTTATGAATCTTGGATGTTTTGTCAATTTTAAGCGAAAATGTGATGCGAGCCAAGAAACTTTGCTGCGTATCACATTTTCGCTAATATTTGTTGAAGGTTTACTCAGATGTAGAATAGAAAAATATTAATCACTCTACAGCCAGAAAGACAGAAATGTAATGGCGGTTTATACAGTAATATTTCTATTGATATCTACAAAAAGCAGAAAACCTTTGAATATCTTACCGAAGGGCTGTGCAATCAAGATTTAATTGGTGAACTACTGGACGGAATCAATTGTAAATAAATGAAATATTATTCACAGATTAATTCAATTAAGTAATATGGAGTTCAGGTAGGAATGACTAGAGGAGATATTATTGCTTTGTCAATATCGGCCTTACTGGGCATCGCGATATACTCAATTATAGACAGTATTTTGGAATGTTTTTTCTTTCATAGTCCTAACTATGATGGGGGCTCAAAATTTCAACATATTTTCCCAACATGTATTTTTATTGGTCATTTATGCTGTTATCTGCCATTGGTTTTACTTCCATTTGCTGTCAACATTGGGTGATAACTTTGTGGTCCATGTGGTTATGTCCTGTGTTAGAAGATTTATTATTTTTCATCTCACTGGGGTTATGAAATATCCATTTCCAGTCTCCAACTGGTAAGACAAGGCATTTTGGGTAACTAAAGTTTTGAAATTGGGTCAGCCAACAACATTTTTCCCTATACTCCTAGTTTCTATATGGGATTACCACTCATCTACCTATTTGGGATAGTATTGTTAATTAAGTTCCAAATACGAAAACAAAATATTTGATAGAGAACGGATATGTAATTTGTTTTTAATGAATTAGAGTTGTTACTACCAGATTTTGTATATAACGAGATATTTAAAAGAGTTCATCTTTTTCTGCTTGGGTTTCTACCGGGGGCGAATCTTTAACCTCAAAACCATATAATTCAATTTCATGGACAAATGGTGCCCCTCTCTTAACCGTCTGTCTGTGTATACCAACTCTAGAGTGAGTGAATTTCTCGGCAATTCTTTGATCGTCCGAAGTTGCACCGATTAGAATTCGGATTCTTTGAGCGTTGAAGACTTTACGAATTTCGAAGGTAGATTCTCGATTGCTATCGATTTGCTCCCATTTCATCCAATCATTCTCATCATCATTATTTCTGTCGATATAAAGTGTCAAGTTCTGAATATTAGTTTGCCGAAAGACCAGTCGGTGAACAGTCTTTCGCTCGGGTAAGTTAATCCTAATTTGGTGCCCAGAACTACCAACTGTTTTTATATCACCATCAATCATTTCCCGAGCGGAACAAGTAACACCTTCTATCAGGGCATAATTTTGACTCCATGCCTGAGCAGCAAATAATATTGATGTAAATTCTGATAAGCGGCAAGATGAAAAGAGCGACATGGATACGATTACATGAAGGATAAAGAAAACCTTGAATTGGCTAGTCTTTAGAAATAAAAACGTTGGCTGTTCTTGAAGCTTCAAATCTCTCCTCTTACTAACTAGTTATTAGTTTCAACTCTAGGTGTGATCGGACTTATTCTGGGGGGTAACCTTACTTAGTTAGAAGAACCCATTCATAAAAAATTGATAGATAAGCCTCGTTGCCAATAATGTTAGCATCGAATTGAAGGCTAGGCAAAAATTTTGCTCGTCATACATATCTGTTGTGCCCAATAGAGTCGTGGCTATCATCAATAAAAGATTGAAATGCGGCAATAAATACTAATAAGCCGAAAGTCGGGATTTTGTCCCATTTTGACATGAGAAAAAAGTATCGTGGCTAGATACTGCTGTGCCTTATCCCTCAATAGAAGTCTGATGAATAAATTTGTCATAACAACCTAATCAATCAGTGTTATTTTAGGTTTGATTTATGTGAAACTAAGGGGAAATATTCCTATTTAAATGGAATGTGAAACCATGAATACCAATAAGGATTTCTTAAAGTAATCGTGAATATGAAATGGAAAGTCATCACAGATTAGATTACAATTTCTGGAGTGAATTACTGGAAAACAAAAGTTAGGGGAAATTTTAAAAAGAATTTGATTGACAATCTAAAATTTAGATGTTTTTTCTTCAAAGGATCTAATCTCTAAACCAGTGTGAAATTTCAAAATCGAACCCAAGTCAGAATATGAACAAAATTCCGTTGAAAGACTCTGTCCAAGCAGTCGCGCATAGATTGATTATGGGTTTTGTCTTTATCTTAAGGAACTTACAGGTAAACCGGATTTAGTGTAAAAAGTATAAACTAGTTATATTTGCGTATTGATGTTCTAAAAACGAATTGTCATTTCTGGCTAAATAAATTTGAGCCCTATGTAGGACGAGACCTGAATGATTATCAGAAGTTAGAAAAGTCAGTTTGGTATATTGCTACGGTATGAGAATACTTAACTAAAAGTCTGTTCGATTTACTGATGAAAATAAACGAAATATTCTGTGAAGGCATTGCTATTTTAGAAGAGTCCTTTCAGGAAGCAGAGAGTAGTCAAATTTAATAAATGAGATGGATGCTTATGCCAACTGGTAGATCTTGCTAATACGGGTATTTAGTTTCACTTACATTTATGGTTTACTCTTTCTGAAGTGGCTAGTGGAGGATGTTGTTAAATATGAAGAACCCAATTATAGTTGTTTTGATATGCGTTACGACTTTATTTGGAAAGACCAATATTAGTTCAGCTAAAAATGCCGTTTATTTTGAGTATGCGGGTACTGCTTTAAATTCTTCCGTTAATTACGAATTTCTTTTTCGAAATGATATCCCTATTCGAGTTGGTTTGGGCTATATTAACGCTGAACAATCAGTGAATTTCGGTGATAAGTTTTCAGATAACCAAGAGGCATCTTTAGTGCCAGTAACGATTGGGAAATTAATTGGTCGGAAA
This sequence comes from Candidatus Poribacteria bacterium, assembly GCA_002729015.1. The sequence continues at coordinate 33,134 of PBVO01000093.1, read as the reverse complement.
GGACATAATCTTGAATTAGGAGCTGGATTTGTAATTAAGTATTTTCATAGAGAGAGCCAATTTGAAAATGAAAAAAACGGAGCACTGTTAAATGGCCTGATTGGTTATCGTTATCAGAATATTAAAAATAGGGGCTTTTTAGTTCGTCTGACGCTAAGCTCAATATACCAGTCGATTGATGAAGGGTTTACAGTTTACACCGGTGTTAGTATCGGCTATTTATTTTAAAAAATCAGCATGTTAGAGATTAAGCCGGCATAAAGATAGAGTGAGCCAAAGGTGTTTAGCCCACCTTATAGAAGTCAGCATTACCATCTTATTCAGCTAAAAATTGACCATAGGTACAAAAAAGAGCGTTTTATTAGCCCACTTTTTCATCACCTTCTCGTGTAAGATAAATATTTCAATTCGCTTTATCTGTCTCTTGTTTTGGGTTAGAGCCTCTGTTTGTATAATAGTCAATTAGCTAATCAATAACGAATTTATCAACTTTTTTTATCTAAGAACTGGGAAGAGATTCCGTAGGCTTAGCATGAAAATAGTTGGTTATACTAGACGGGAGACGACAACAGTTCCGCTACGAGAATATATGCTGAAGATTAATTAGTCTGGGTACTAAATATTTTCAGAGCTATTTCGCTTCATTTTGCGTAGCTTTTAATTCGTCGGCAGTTTTACCCCCATATTGGCGTAATAGATTCTCGATTTCTGGGTTTTTGGCTCTATCAACAGGTGTTTTCCCCCAACAAATTGGGTTTGCCTGAGCGTTGTTCACTAATAGTAATTGTACGATTTCTAGGTGTCCCGCAGACGAAGCGTTATGGAGTGCTGTTTCACCATCCCAACCTTTTCCATTAACGTTAGATCCAGAGCTTAAAAGTTTAATCACTTTCTGTATATTACCAGTGTGTGCTGCTTTGTTAAGTCCGATATCTGTTTGAACTCTATCACAAGATAATCCGATAAAAGCAACAAAAATCCAAATGAACTTTTTATATTTCATCTTTGGCTTGTATCCATCAATCAGTTTAAGTCAGCTACGCATCTAAAACCTGTGTAGTTGTTTTTCATTTCTGGGTTTTGGTAATTTCTTAATGCAACTCTCAGGAAGTGTTTGAAACTCATCCAACTTCCTCCTCTAATCACTCTTCTTTCGGTTTTGGTTGATTCTGGCCCCTTAGGGTTTTCGATTTCTGAGACTAGATAATAGTTTTCATCATATAAATCGTGACACCATTCCCACACATTTCCCATTACATCAAATAACCCATAACTATTGGGTTCAAAACTTGCCACTGGTGACGGAGTCTCCCAGATATCTGTACCACCTTTACCTTTGAAGTTTGCGTCTGTGTGTTTTAGTTCATCACCATGAGAAAATCGTTTTCCAAGTAACCCACCTCTTGCGCTATATTCCCATTCGGCTTCACTTGGTAAACGCTTGCCAGCCCATTTGGCATAAGCTTGAGCATCAAACCAATTAACCCCGATTACTGGATCATTATTATTCGGTGTGATTTTTTCTACCCAATTGGGCAGTGGAGGGTGTTCCGTTGATTTCAAGAATCTTTTGTATTGGCCCAAAGTTACTTCACAACTATCTATATAGAACGCATTAAGGCTAACTTTATGAGTAGGACGCGAAGTGCCCATGAATTCTTCAGGCTCTTCTAACGCATCTCCCATCTGAAAACTACCCTCTGGAATTAGTACCATTTTGGCACCGTCAATTGGCCATATGATTTCTTTTGCAGGTTCGTTATCGGCAGATTTGGTCTGGGTTTGACCTATATTCACTGGCTTAGTTGGATTTTCGCCACATCCAAAAAGTAGTACTAAGGTAAATAATAAGCCAGAAATGAAATACTTATACATAAAGCTAGCTAATTCCCGGGTGAATAACCGAACGAAGTCTTAATCATTTATTCACTTTCTGATTCGAAGGCTGAAAATAAAACAATATGGTGGTAAAAAAGAAGGTAAGCCAGAGGAGTTGACCCACCTTACAGAAGGAAGTTTTGAAGATACTACCATTATCGCCTGTTTTTACTTGTTCTTTAGCTTTAGGTACAAAAATGACGACCTGTACATTCGCCTGGATTTTTCTTCTTCACTTCCTACGTAAGTTTAATATGTCAACACATCTATTCTAAGCTCTATTTTAGGATCGTATCTTGACTTGTGGGTTTAATTAACTTAAATATGATTAGTCTTTCCAATCAAGACTATCATAGACTATTCGTTCAAAAGAGGTAAACAAGTTATACGAATTCATATCATTAAACGGTAGAATTTGTGTCATATAAATCAGAGCGAATTCATTCTCAAAATCGATAGTAAAGTAAGTATTAAAAAATCCTGCCCAATAGGCTGTGCCTCTTGGTCTAATAACTGAGTTTTCTTCATATGCCCAAGCTAAAGTCCAGTTATCATAACTGTCAAAAAAGAAGTCTTTGTCCCCTCTAGGCTTCGTGTCAACATCCTCGGTGTCAACGTGTCTATGAATAGTTTTAAAATTATCAAGTTGAGGTGAATTAAGTAAATCAAAAGTACTTTCCTCCAAGACTTGTACGCCATTCAGAGTCCCTTTATTCAGCATACAGGCCAAAAATTGGCCGTAATCCTCAGGAGAACTCGATAATCCACCACCCCCATTAAAATTTTTTGACGGAATCATTTTTTGATATTCTTTTTTTATAACAGTGCCATTGTCAGAATTTCTGTAGGAAGATCCAACTACTAGATGTTCTAATTCATCGGGTACGTTATACCAAGTACTATCCATTCCTAATGGTCCAGAAATATTCCGTCTAAAATATTGTTCTAGATCGATACCAGAAATTTTTTCTACTAATCGACCAACCCAGTCTATATTGGTTCCGTACATAAACGAAGAGCCTGATTCGAACAATCGGGGTTGATAATTTTCCATCCAGTTTATCTCAGTTTTCAACTGATCCCATCTTACCAGTTGAGGGCTAGTGAACCAGTAACCAAAACCAGCAGTATGAGTCAGTAAGTGCCTAAGTGTAATACTGTTTTTGGGTTCAATAATCTGATTGTCTTGATTTAGAATTAGTCTTTTAGACATTTCAGGTAAATGCTGATCAAGAGATTCATCTAAGGCCACTTGACCTTGCTCTACTAGCTGCAGAACAGCTACCGAAGTTAGGGCTTTAGTCATGGAAGCAATATTAAAAATGTTTTGAGGGGTAATATCACCGTCTCTATCCCACCTAGAAGGACCATCAGAAGAAAAGAACATTTCTCCGCTTTTACTGATTTTACCCATCACCACTGCCGGGATATCAGTATTAGAGATTTTGTCTTGGATTCTTGCTTCGATTGCTTGGCCAAATTTTTCTGACATAACCCTAATAAGTCTGGTTATAACTAGAATCTGTTTATGCTTTTTGACTGACTAGTTGATTAACAATAGTCCTGTCTGCTGCTGCCCAATCTAAGTTCTTTAATTGATGGATGGGCAGCCACTTATAATCAATATGTTCAATTAGGGTGAAGTTAACATCTTTGGCTGTGCACAGATAACTGTGCATCAGCAGTCGGAAGTCTGGATATTGGTGCTCAACGGTTAGGAACTCATGTTCAACTTGGATAGAATAATCGAGTTCTTCTTTTATCTCTCTAATCAAGGCTTGCTGTCGAGATTCACCGATTTCTAACTTTCCACCTGGAAACTCATATTTGAATGAAACATAGTCATAGCTACCCTCCCCTCGCTGTAGACAGAGAAATTTACTGTTGAATTTAATGACTGCAGCAACAACTTCAACGAATTTCATTCAAAATGTTAGAGAAAAATATAGTCTGAATTAATCATTATCACCACATGAATAGTCATTTAAGGCACTTTTAGTCCATACAGTTTCGTCATTATACTCAATATCCCTCAAGTTATATTCATTCAAGTCAACACCTCTCAAGTATTTCCCTAGTTGAAAGATATTTCTTCAATATTTCCAATTCAGTAAATAGCAGTAGGCAGTCATTCCATCAGAACATCTAGACAGAATTTCGCTGTTTATCAAAACAAAATTAACCCATATACTACTTGGGCTTTTTAAATTTCTGTTTTACATAAGCTACCAAAAGAAAACTAACAATACGAATGAAACGAACGACTCTTATCAAAAAAAAAATGGCTCTCATTAATCTCAATAATTCTATGTTTGGGTTTGTCGTTTAATCATGCATGTGGCTCTTTTAATTAATGATAGATATTAAAAATTGAAAGAGCCAATTTCTCTATTTTTTTGCTGAAAATATTTGATTTCTTTTATTGCTTCTGGCGTTCCTATTCGATTTAGTGATTCCACTGCGGAATCTAAAATTGACCAGTCTTCACTCGGTTGTGCCAAGGTTTTTGCAAGGGCTGGTATTGAATCTTCTGTTCCTATATCTCCTAATGCAATTATTGCATTTAGTCGAACATTTCTATCCTCATCTTGTAATGATTGGATGATGGCAGGTGTTGCATCTTTTGCTTCTGTACCTATGGCACCTAACGCCCATATTGAACCGATTCTAACACTTGTATTCTCATCCTGAAGTGAATGTATGAGAGATGGTATCGCTGCGACGGCACCTTTGTTAATTCTTCCGATTGCATATGCAGAATATTCACGAACATCTGGATTTGGGTCTTTTAATAATTGAACTAAGGTTGGTATGGCATTAGCTGCACCTTTTCCAATCAAACCCAAAGCCAAAACAGCATTCATTCTGACGTTTCTATCTTTATCTTTTAACGCTTTAGCTAAAAATGGAACTGCATTTTTAGCTTCATTTTTTTTTCCACCTAAAGCGAACGCTGCATTTGAGCGAACTACTGGGTCTTTCGACTTTAAATCTCTTGTAAGTCTATTAATTTCTTTTTTTGAGGGTGAGTCAGACAGACCACATCCGACTGAAAGCAAAATAGATAAAAATAATATCCGAATGGATCGTTTTTTCACTTTTTTAATTTTAGTAAATTGATTTGACTGATAATATTAAGAAAAATCACCATCTGTCAGTAACTAAATTACTTAAATTTGTAAAGGGCAAAAATTGTGAATGCGGAATAATCTGATCTAGTTAGTCTCTTACTTTTGGATTTATCTTAATCTTTGGTTTTTGTTATATTCTTCAACAACATCGAGTGCTTGTCTTGTGCCTATCTGTTCTAAGGCCTCAATTGCAATACTGCTGGTTGCTAGTGTGCTAGATAATCGTCGTGTGGATTCATCGTCATTTTGTACTAATTGTATCAAGATTGGAACGGCAACTTCGGCGTCTGATCCTATTTGTCCCAATGTTCTTATTGCACTGTGACATACTTCTAGATTAGGATTTTTCAATTCTTGAATTAAATCTGGAACAACATCTTCACCTATCTTTCTTAATGCTGTTGAAGACTGCCACCTAACACCTGAGCTAGAATCTTGTAACCCTTTAATCAAAGGAACTATTGCACTGGATGCGTCCCTACCGATACGGCCTAAAGATTTGGTCGCCAAAATCTTGGTATCTTGGTCAGAGCTTTCTAACTGGGATATTAAAGTCGGAACAGCATCTTTACCGATTTTCCCCAATGCTTTTTCAGCTTCACTCCGAACTTCCCATTTCGGATCCTTAAAGCAATGAACCAAAGCCGGGATCCCTTCTCTGGCCTCCTGACCGATGTCTCCCATGATTCTGGCCACACTCAACCGAATTTCTGAGCTTGGGTCTTCTAGTAATATAATCAAATGGGGAACAATTTCTTGACCCAGTTGATGAATGACCTTTTCCAAGCTAGGACGGATCTCCGGCATTTTTAGCATCAAAATCAAACTAGGCAACATCTGCTTTACTGGACTGATAGCTTCGGGAGAACCAATTTTTAATAAAATACTGGCAGCCGAACCGGAAACTATGAGGTCGTCATTAGATAACTCTTTGATTAGAGTTGGAACCGCATAATTTCCAATTTTTTCAAGTGCTTTCAACCCACTTAGGCGAACAACCGGATCTTCGTCCCCTAATAATTTTAAAAGTGGTACAATTGCTTCTGCTGCACTGCTTCCCAGAGAGCCTAAAGCGTATGAGGCGTTAGATCGTACCCTCTTATTTTCGTCATCTAATTTTTTAATCAAGTTAGAAACACACTGGCCTGCTCCCAATCTTGCTAGCACTAATGCAGCGGTACATCTGACATTCGCATCCTCATCATCTAAGCTTTTGATTAGAGCTTGTGAAACATTATTCGTCTTCTGTTGAATTTTACCCAATGTCCATATCGCATGGCATCGCACATTGCTGTCTTTATCAGTTGTTAATTGAATCAGGGCAGGATGAGCATTTGCTCCTATATTGGATAATATTCTTACTATCCTGCGCTGAACCAATGGGTTCCTGCTTTGCAGCGCCAATATCAGTTGGTGGACAGCATTATTACCGATTGTTACTAGGATTGTCTCGATCTGATGATTGACTTTCTTAATTTCTAGTGCCTTGATAAGGTGTGGTAGAGATTCTACACCCAGTTTCACTAATTCGGTTTCAATTTCAGGATCACTTTCGTTATGTGCATATTTTATCTGATGTACCAAAGATTGTATGTATCGTTCTTTCTCAGTTTGGCAACCTACTAGAAACAAAATGAAACAACAGCATAAAAGAACCCAGCTAACTGCTTTCATGACTCAAATTCCGCGATCCAATTACGTAGTGGTAATGATTTAACAGCGAATTGCTTGCTTCTACTTTCATCGACACCCATGATATTATTTTGATTAACTGCTTATAGATTTGCTGCATAATGACGTTTTTTTGATAAATTTTTCAATCAGAAAAAGGTAGACTTCAAACTACGACTAATCTCAATTCAACTAAGTAAACAATAGGCCTCGATCTCAATCAAAATTCGATAGACCAATCACCCGTGGCTTATCAAACCGGTCTATAATCAAGTGAGAAGTGACGGCTAGTCCCTTTTGAATAAGGCAGAATTTTTACATTAGCTTTTGTTTTGCACGGTCGAGGTGTTCCAAGTTAACACAATTCCTCAATTCATTGTGCAGAAACATAGCTAGTAGTGTTTCTGTTGATTTCGCCCTTGCGTCGTAACGACTTTCTGGACTATTCCAAGCTGAATGAGGAGTTAAGATTAGGCGATCTTTAATCCAATCAGGTTGATTCTTAAACGCAAGCATAAGGGGGTGGCTGTCATTTGGTGGTTCTTCTGGCAAGACATCGAGTGCTGCAGCACCTATTTCCTTATGATATAACGCATCGTGTATAGCATCTAAATCCACGATTCCTCCGCGGGCAGTATTAATCAAAATGGAGTTGGGATTCATCTTTTTTATCGATTTTTTATTAATAATTTCATGTGTTTCACTAGTTAGTGGAACGTGTAGGCTAACAATAGGACAACCCGTAAGAATCTCATCTATACTATCAACCCTTTCAATACCCAAAGCAATTTCAGCTCCACGTGCCAGATATGGATCATAGGCGTAAACCTGCATTCCAAAAGCCTTAGCCCTTAAGGCAGTGGCAGTACCAATACGACCTAAACCGACTAATCCTAGTCTTGTACCACGAATCCTACGCATAAGTGGTGGTGTACGAGCCGTAACGTAGTTTCCTACCGGGTCTTCGGTTAGTTCTCTATGGAGTGTTACAATTCCACGTACTAACATTAGCATTAATCCCATAGCATGGTCTGCAACCTCACTGGTACCATAATCGGGTGTATTACAAACTGGAATCCCAGCACGTCCCGCCGCTTCGAGGTCGATATGATCATAACCAACACCACACCGAACAATTAGGCGGCATTGATCTAATTTAGCTAGCAGAGGTTTATCTATCGGCACTTCATGCCAGACCTGAAGTGCATCACAGGAAGCCCAGTCCTCATCAGAAATGAATGATGACTGTCGAACTCTACGAATATCGTAATCTACCCACTCTGAAGCTAGGTTCCGTTCAACTTCAGCATCATCAGCAAACTGTGCATCGGGAACTAATACCCTGTATTTTTCATTTCTCATTTTGTTCTTACGCTTACGTCCTACGGGATTGTTGACTAATCTAAAGTTCAATCTAAATAGTAAAGCATATGTCCAAATTCAGTCTAGGTATTTTTTCGATCAAGCGACATGTTTATAGCCCAAATCGGCCGTAACTTGCTGATACAACTGGAATCTATTATAAAAATTTAAAACGTATTCATGTTCTAGATATAGGCTGAAATTTTCACCTTGGCACAAAATATATTCTTTATTGGCTGACCTATCTTACCTCTGTATGATGAATACTTCTACGCGGAACAATACATATTGACGTACTTTTGGCAGAAGCATATAATCTCATTTTGAATGGATCACCTAATATTTTAGCCATCTCCTTTTCTTGTTTCCTTCCTGCATTTTAAATATTTGTTCAACTAACAAAAACATGTTTACGAAGGCAAACATACCGGAAACTTATATCTGATGTCATATAGAAAACACCTATGAAATTTACTTTAACTCCGTTACCAATAAGACAGATACTTATTTGCAAAACTCACAAATATTTTTGGGACATACTATTTATGAATCCTACTTTGTCTTAATCATGTACCAAAAATCAAAGAAAAAATTAAGAAAATCGATCTCGGAAGTATCGCACTTCTGAGAGCTAGTATGATAAGGCGAATTCATATAAAACAACGTATATGGACAAGAAATTTCTTCTGAACGATCAAGAGATGAGAAAATTCATCGTCAATGGTTATCACATAGTCAAAACATCATTTCCTCCTGATTTTCATCAAAAAATTCAGAGCCGGATTTTGGCCCTGATACAAACAGAAGGAATACCAGGGAACAATCTTTTATCCAAGGTTCCAATCTTGGATAATGTTTTCACTGCCCCAGCAATTACAGGAGCATTAACTAGTATTTTGGGACCAGATTATGTCATGCATCCACACCGTGCATGTCATTACCACCCTCCAAAGAGTCAAGCACAAGTCTGGCATAAAGATTATCCCATTGGAGGAAATATCAGATATCATCGTCCCAGAATGGCGATGGCATTTTATTATCCACAAGACGTTTCAGATGAGATGGGTCCAACAGCTATTCAACCGGGTACACAATACTTCCAACAGTACCAGAACATGGTAGAAGGGCTACCACTTTGCGGACAAGCAGGTACTGTTACCATTGTCCATTATGATTTATGGCATAAAGCAACTGAAAATCGAAGTAAGGAGATCAGGTTAATGCTGAAATTTCTCTTTTGTCGCACAGAAGAGCCTCAGCAACCTTCATGGAACCTTGGCAGTTGCGATGATTTTGGTTGGAACGACAGATCATTTTTTCTAGGTGTAAATCAAAATATTTGGCAGCACATCTGGGAATGGTATCTTGGACATCATGATACCAGGAAAAAAACTAGTTATACGGCTAACCCTAGAGTAGAAGAAATAATGGGAACGGTAGATCGATCAGTGAATCAGGGCAAGATCTCTCATCTAGAAGATTTATATAAATTTGGTGTGTTGGGTTCATCATTGTCTATTTCTAGGTTAATCAAGCAACTCAGGGACGAATCAAAAACTGAATCTACAAGAAATTTGGATCGATCTGATTTTACTAACCCAAGTCAAATTCCAAGTCTATACGGACTAGCTGCAAGTGGTAAGAGAGCCATAACCAAATTGGTAGAAGCAATAAATAACCCAGATTGGCAAGTACGTGCTGCGGTTTGTGGCGCATTGGGTTGCATTGGAAAAGATGCTAAATCGGCTGTTCCTCATTTAGCAAAGGCCTTAAGGGACGATTCGGAGTGGGTTCGGAGAAATGCTGCTGAGGCTCTGGGTAACACAGGTGATACTTCGCAAATGACAGAAACCGCACTTCTAAATGCCTTGGACGATAAAAGAAAAACATCCCCTTGGTCTCTTTCAGATTCTCCTTTACGTGAGAATGCAGTAGCTGCGTTAGCTAAGGTTCGACCTTCTTCAAAATCCATTTGTAAACTTAAAGAAGCATCCGAAGATGAAAACGAGTACATTCGTGCTTGGGCTCGTATAGGACTTTCAAGAATAAGGTACAACTGAGAAATGAGAATGCGTGTGGCTGTTGGGTCCATTCTAACGGAATGTAACCAGTTCGGAGGATCTCCGATTAATATTCAGTCTTTTGAACGTCAAGAGTTGCGAAAGGGTGTTGATATGTTAGAGGTCGATACCGGCGTAGTGGGTGGTACATTGCAAACTTTTAAAGAAAACCAAGTAGAGGTTGTCCCTTTATTATATGCCAGCAGTTGTCCTGGAGGGCCCATAACTACAGAATGTTACTTGCAGCTAAAAGATGAGCTGATTGGTCGGCTGAAAGATGCTATGCCTATTGATGGAGTATTATTGCCGCTGCACGGTGCCAGCGTTGTTGAAGATCTTGGAGATCCTGAAGGAGATCTTATCAAATCAGTTCGGTATGTAGTTGGAAACCAAGTCCCAATTGTAGTTACCCTTGATCTGCATGCTCATGTTACCGATGAAATGATACGTTTTGCGCAAGCCTTGATTGCATGGGAAACTTATCCACATTGTGACACATTTTCTACTGGTACCCGTGGCGCAAAGATCCTGTTATCAATAATCGCAGGTGAAATCCAACCAACCATGGCGATGGCAAAGGTGCCAGTAATTACTAGCGCGGTTCATGGTTCAACAGCGACCGATTCTCCCTTTTCTAAAGTGATGAATACCGCCAAAAAATATGAATCTGATAACGATGTTGTTTCAACAAGTGTTTTTTTAGTTCACCCATACATAGATCAACCTGATATGGGTAGTGGTGGATTAGTTATCACTAACAACAATATGAATAAGGCCATTAACATAGCCAATAAATTATCAGAAGAATATTGGAGCAAGCGTTTCGAACTCGAACCACAAGTTCACACGCCCCAGGAAGCTATTCAAACAGGTCTAAAAACATCTGGCGGCCCCATTCTATTGGTTGAAACTGCAGATTGTTGTGGTGGTGGAGCTTCTGGTGATAGTATTGCCTCGTTGGCTGCACTCCTCGAAGCTGAAGTAACACTACCATCACTAGTACCGGTTGTCGATCCAAATGTTGCTGAGATGTGCCATAAAGTTGGAATTGGCCAAGAAATAAGGGCAGAGATAGGCTATCAGATTGATTCTAGATGGGGCGAACCAATTTCCATTATTGGTAGAGTTATATATCTAAGTCAGGGAGATTTTCAATACACCGGTGGAATATGGGATGGATCCATTGGTAAGATGGGGCCCAGTGCAGTTATAGCGTTAGGATCAATACAAGTTTTAGTAACGACTTATGCCACCTATGATTGGGCCAATGAACAATTTCGATCAGTGGGACTGGATACATCGGCTGCAAAATTTATTGTAGTGAAGAATCCAATGAACTATCAGTTTGCTTATGGTGATATTGCCAAATCCATCTTCATACTTGATACACCCGGGCCAACGCCTGCTACCTGCAGATATCTAAAGTATGAAAGACTCCAGAGGCCCTACTTCCCGGCGGATGAATATATTACGAACCTAAGTTCGACAATACTAACCAATTGATTTACAAATCAATAGAAACTCTTCAGTATAAGATAAAAAAATCGAACGCGACAGATTCAGTTGTTCCTGAATGATCTTTCATCATTTAAAGAATAATGTAAAAAATGTCTTCATGTTCGTAAGATATCTTCGTCGGATATGTACTAAATTCAAGACGAGAATTAATTCAAACCTCTCGATGATGGTATAGCATTAGCAGATGGCGACAATTCGATTCAGTAAGCCTATGAAAGTGTTAGCTAACCGTCTCAAATTCTAATTCAGAGGGACTGAATATTTCAGCTAAAATTTAATATCCATCAGTAAATTTTGAGGATATAAGAATACAAGATAATTGAGCTGTCCTTCTCAAAGAAGAATGTTACGTGGATTTTAACAGGCAATATATCTTCTCAGAATTGAAAATTGAGACTAAAAGTAATATCAGAATTTTCTTCTAATTAAATCTAGTGATTTCTTATCTATGCTAAAAATATCATTAAAAAACTTTTTGTTTTCACAATTCCTAGATCAATTCGGATTATCAACTGTTGAATTGGTGTCACTGATGCTACAAAAATAAAGCACTTTTCGTATGTGCACTGTCTGAATAGTTATTGAGTTGGTAGTGTTCAGATATGGCACAGCTCATGCTCGAACACTGAAAAATTCAATGAATCAAGGCGAAGTGATGTAGAAAAAAGCTGAAATTCAATTAATTTTCGTAAATGCATAGAAATCAGATCAAATAATTTTGTAAGCCCAAAATCCCATCAAAACCGATGGTATACGATGATAATTAAACACCATCGTTGATTAAATTACAAAATGCCTATTTTGAGATATACTGAATTTCTTGAGGTGATTTACCTAACTAGTATTATGAAAGAAGAAATAGTCAAATCTCAGAAGATTAGTACGGACGATCTGTTGGAATACTATTGGAATAATGAGCCAATTTACCATCCAGAGTTTGTCAAGCCCATGGCTCCAAATTCTGTAAAAAAAAATAGAATACTGTCTTTCGTTCTATTGATGGTTTATATGTCTTTTACAGGTTACCTACTTCAAATATCAACCAACTCACATATTATTAGTTGGATATTCGGGTTAATATGTGGAGCTTTCGTAGCTGACTTCATTTCTGGATGCGCTCATATTTTTATTGATTTTATGCCTTCAACTAAGAAAACGTCTCTTCACAAGCAGCTCTTTCTGTCAAGAGTGCATCATCATGAGCTTTTTCGTCCGGCGCGCTTGAATATATCATCTTTGTGGTTTTCTCCAGCTTTATATGCTCTTTTTTTGATTGTAATCTTACCTTTTCTGTTCATTAAATTCGTTTTCTCATACTCTATACCAGACTGGATTTTTCCATTTTGGCTGTTTCTTTTATGGCTTACATCTATTTCACAGATAACTCACGCTGTTGCTCACGGGAAAGGATCAAATTCAAAATTGAAAAGAGCCCTCAAATACTTACAAAAATTTAGTATTATTATCTCTGCCAAAAAACATTCCATGCACCATCGAAATATCGACCGAGACTTCTGCGTACTAAATGGCTGGGCTAATCCTTTTTTGAATTTTATTTTTAAAACCTTTATCGAAAATAAAATACCAGAATCTACTGCTGTTGGTCGCCAAATACAAGATCTCGGGAAAAAGCTGAGCTACCCATACCGTGAGCTTCTATAAACAACCTGAAATCTCTTCGAATAGAAAAAATACTAGTAGCCGCGGGTCGTAATGGGCTAGGTCCCCGTTATGTAGATATTTTCTGCTCTTTTTATCTCTTCCCTCTTCATCATATACTTCATGCCCACCTCAATTGTGTACATTTTTTCACTTGCTAAATATTTTTAGGATCTGAGGACGGATTTTTCCGATTTGGGCTTTACTTATTGATTATTGAAAAATACATATGAACAGATCGAGAAACTCGAGGGCCTAATGGTAAAGAAAAATACATAACAAGAGTGTTTTCTAAATCCTGACATCTTGTTACATCAAAGGGTTTGTAAACTATTTATGCTACTTGCTGCTAATCTAATTCTCATTGTCAATACAGTTAACATCTGTACTCTGCTAGTTTTGTATCTTACTGTAATATTCTACGGTCAGACTCAGAAAGATAATAGGCTATGGTGTTAATGCTTTTTGTTGAATTATCCGATTGTACGGATCGGATTAACTTATAGTGAATGCAACAAATCCTATTTGTTAATTTTTCAGATTTAAAGCTGCTGGTGTCGTAAGTTAGAATTAAAAATGTTGACAGTATTCTTCCTAAAAATACAAAAGATTGAATGCCATATGTTAGGGCGAAGATGATAATTTATCTGAATGATATTGACTGTAATCACCCTTGCGATAAACGACTCTACCACTGATCGAAAATGGTCAATTCGTGTTAAGCCTTCAAAATGAATCATTTAATTAGTTGGTTATTTTTGTTTCTACTATTGTTCGCTGGGTGTTCTGATGAGATCAGTAAGGAGAGTTATGCTTCTGAAACTGTAATAGACGATTTGGCTGACAAAATTACTTGGAGAAAAGATGGAAAAGAGATGGTGCTAATATCCGCTGGCTATTTTTACATGGGAGATCATTCGGGTCGAGATAAAACTGAGCTTCGGCACAAAGTTGAACTTGATGCTTTTTACATTGATAGTACCCAAGTGACAGTTGGTCAATTTAGGTGGTTCTTGGCTGAGAGCGGCTATCAGTATAAAGGGAACTGGGGTGATGTGTCTAGATATGCACCTGGTGATGGGTGTCCAATGGTTTATGTAGATTGGGATGATGCTGCGGCTTATGCAAAATGGGCAGGTAAACGTTTACCTACAGAAGCTTAATGGGAGAAAGCTGCTCGTGGTGGACTAAAAGATAAATTCTATGTTTGGGGCAATAATCTAGCTATCGCTAGTGTCCATGCTAACTTTGCCGGTATGCAAGGTAAAGATCAATGGGACGAAAAAACTGCTCCGGTTGGTAGTTTCTTCCCTAATGGATATGGATTGTACGATATGGCAGGTAATGTCTATGAATGGTGTGCAGACTGGTACGACGAAGGTTACTATGCCAATTCATCATATAAAAACCCAAAAGGGCCTGAATCAAGCCCTAAAGGCCAGCGAGTATTGCGAGGTGGATCTTGGGACTACTTTACGAGCTATACCGTACGTAGTAGACTAGTTTCCGCTCGTTATGGTAGCGACCCATCTGATAATTCCAATACTCTTGGGTTTTGGTGTGTTTCTAATGTTGAGACTTATTCTATCTATTGATAGGTTTCATAGCCCACGATTCTGAGTATCTAAGCCATACCATAATATTTGTTAGAATATGTATGAAGTAGTACGAAATGATCAGATTTATCGGTTTTAGTATAATATGTAGTCAGCCAGACTGCCGTTGAGAAAGGTTTTTGCATCTGATTTTCGATTATGAACTATAAGATGGGGAATCATTGATCTGATATTAGTTAACCTATCTTCTACTGTCTTTGATTTCTTTTCTCGTCTATTTTTCCTTTATTGACCAGAATCAACCATTGTTGTAAAATGAGTGATTGAATGGGGATCAGCGCTCTGAACGTGAGAAAGAATTTTTCAAATCGCTCATAAGATTATTTTGGTTTCTCTATAATTCTTGACAGTCATAGCAACAACGATAGGCTTGTATAATACATTGAGATGAAAATGAAACGTAGTCCAAAAGCCAAGTCAAAAGTCTTCGATATCACTGAGACTGAAGATAAAGTTCGACAGCCTCCAAGACTCGATCGGATGACTCAATTACTGAAAGAATTACGCAATATTCGAAAAAGTATCAATTCAATTGAGGTTTCTAAGAAAAATAACGCAAAGAGTGAAGAGAAATTGAACACACAATTTTTAGCTTTGAAAAATGAAATCAAAGAACTCAATGAAATGCAGGAGAAGATAACTGAATCGGTATCCAATCTGAATCTGCAATACGCTGAAATCAATGAAGATAAGGGTGAAAGTCATATATCGAAACCAGAAAATCTGGCAAGTGAAATTTCATCTCTCAAAGACGAATTCAAGCAAATTAATGACGTACAGACCAAACTAACCGAATCAGTTTCTGACCTAGTTACTGGGTATCAGGAAATTACAGAAAATATAGGTAGTTTTCTGATTTCCCAACGGGAAGCCCTAGTGAATGAAGTCTCATCTCTCAAAGACGAATTCAAGCAGGTCAATCAAAGTGAAAACACTGAAGTTTCTCAGCAGTTGAGCCTGGATCTAGAAAAAGAATTGGATGACGCCGTAAATGAGAATAAGAAACTAGAAGAGGAAAAAGAACGGCAAAAACAAGATTTTGATTCTGAGTTACAGAAAAGAGATGAAACGATCAAAGATTTGACTAAGGAAAATCTTGACCTGGCCGGCAAAATCGATGAACGAGGCAAGATGTTGAAGACTGCAGCCGCAAGATTCAAGCAACTTCAGGATGAGATTCAAAACCTGAAAACAAAAAACAACAAGCAATTCAAAAAAATTATTTAGACCTTTGATCCGAAAAAGCTAAAAAAAACATCATTTTTAGCATGTTGGAAATAATCCTCAGTGGAAAATTCATTCAGTCTACTAAGCCGAATATAACTGCCCCCTCAGAGAAGAAATAGAATTAAACGCTTCAATTCAAAAACATATTTCCCTTAAGACAGAAACCAGAACTTGTTCTGTAGACAATCATAAACTTAGTGTTAACTTCTTCATGTTTCAAAGATGTCTCACAGCACTAACTCTGAATTTTGTCTTTCTGAGTCTCACAACGTCCTAATAACTTATTTATCAGCAAGTGTAAAATTGCGTTACTCAAAATAGGATATCTCAAGTGGATTCTTTAGTCAGATCTCCTTAACAATTTTATCTACGTTATTACCGGGAAAGAGATCAATGGAAAAACCTAATATCCTATGGATCAGTAACCACGATTCTAGTGCTTGGAATTTCGGCTGCTATGGGGACGAGTATGGGCATACTCCAAATATTGATCGTCTTGCCGCCGAAGGTGTGCAATATTCTAATGCATTCACTGCTGGCCCAATATGCTCACCATCACGTACTAGTATATATACTGGAATGTATCCGACGACCCTCGGTACACACCATCACCGTAGTATTGTCATCCGTCCAAAAGGTGTTAAACTCCTGAGTAAGATACTTACTGATGCTGGTTACATCTGTACGGAACCTGATAGTGATATTAATCTTTACATCTCTAAAGAGGAGTGCCAACAGTATCAAAATTCTAGCGATTTTTGGAAGACCTCTAACGAAAACAAACCGTTCTTCTCATATTATAAGTTGAGTGATTCCCACGCGAGTGTATTTAAGCTGACACCAACTGATGCTCGAGAGCAACGCTCATCTCTTCTTGAAGATGAAGAGTTACACGATCCAAAGGATGTACCAGTACCAACATTCGTTCCCGATAAAGCTCTTTTCCGCGAACGAATGGCATTATTCTATGATGCACTTTCGAACGTCGATAAACGAGTCGGTACAATTCTCAATAAGCTTGAAGAACTGAAACTCAATGAAAATACTATTGTTGTCTTTTGGGCAGATCATGGTACCGGCTATCCACGGGGTAAGATCCACACCTATGACGATGGGCTAAGAATTCCGCTGATCATCCGATTTCCAGAGAAGTTTCAACATCTAGCCCCTGCGCTTCCTGGAACTGTGATTGATGAACTCGTCTTGCATATGGACCTCTACGCAACAACTCTTCAATTTGCTGGCGTTCCTATTTCTGGCTGTATCCAGAGCCGTAATCTCTGTGGCCCTCACAAAGACGAACCTAGAGATTTTGTTTGCAGTGCTAGAGATCGATTGGACAACAATACAGAAATGATTCGTACAATTCGTACAAAAAAATATCGCTATATTCGTAATTTTCTACCTCATCAGCCATATGCGTCCTTTTATCCAGATGGTGGGTATTTCTCTCCCATTCCAGAGGAAGACACACCAGAGAGAGACTTCTGGGAAACTTCCTGCTTGCCAAGTCAGCAAAGGATCCATGATCCAGATGGCGTATTCTTGATGTATTCTTTTCCATCAATGCTCAACGGTCATGGTTTGCCTAAGAAATACCAGAAATACCCTATCTGGCAGGCCCGGAAACCATTCGAAGAGTTATACGATATCGAGAACGATCCGGAGTCAATTCACAACCTAGTAGGTGATCCTACCCTCAACAACACAATTGACGAATTACGATCTAAACTCTTTGACTGGATGATTGAAATTGAGGATTTAGGTCTGATTGATGAGACTGAAATAATTGTTCGGGCCTCAGCTTATGGTGGCATCAACCGAGAGGTAGGAATTCACTGTACAAACTTTTCAAGAATTCTAGAAACAGCAGATCTCGCACGTTTAGGTACAGTAGGTCAAAAAGAATTGATAACCCGTCTGGAGGACTCAGATAGTGCTGTGCGCTATTGGGCGGTCACTGGTCTTTCCTCTTACCAATTCGATCTATATACTATCAACCAAATTTTACCATGTCTTGATGACGAGTCCATCAGTGTTAGTCTAGCTGCCGCTAATTACTTGGTACGTGCAGGAAAGGGATCGGAAACAATTGCTTCTTTCACAAAGGGATTGAAAAGCGATATTTTGTGGGCAAGGATTCGGGCTGGAGCATACCTTTCTTATTGTAGTCGTTCACAATTGCGACCAATGGCACCACTTATTCCCGTTTTGCAGAAAGCGATAAAAAAAGAAACTATTTTGGGACCAGAGCATGAACACTACATCCAAGTTGATCAGTTTCCTGGTATGCTCAATTCTCAACGAGACGTCATTGGCAATGAGTGGGTGCTGAATCGAGTAATGAAAAGAATCCAACTTGCAACTGACGAGAAAATATGAATCTATGATGGTGTGCCATTAAATTAACGGAATCCACTGGTTTCATGCTTCAAATTAAGAATATTATGCCTTACTACTGATAGTAATACTCAGTTATAGAAAATTACGAAATATAAAGGGACCTATTGTGGTCCAAGGCGATCGTACGAAGATGAAAACCCGAAAAATCTCATATGTAGGGACTTCTGGTAAAATGCCTAGCTGTTTCTATCTGTCATAGATCTGCAATTGGTATTTAATAAATGTGCTCTGTGATTTAAAAAACGTAAGTATGGAGTAAGAACCTAACTTTAGAGCATCGGCTTTGAAGGAAAAAGATTCTGAGACTGTCAAATAGAGATGATCGATAACGATAAGGCAACAACAGTCGACTAATTTTCAAGATATCAATTTATGCTCAAGAGGATTGGNGGGCGAGTCAGTTCGTGGTATCCTTCCTTGATCAAACATGCTGCATATGGANACATAGATGCTGGAAGATACCAAATCCCTCGATGAACACTTAGAAGAATTCAAAACTGTTGGTTTTACACTTTTTCCAAAGATGCTTGACAGGGATTGGGTTAAAGCCATGCGAGATTCATTTGNCGCTATTGGTGATCGTCTACCAAATCCTGATGGGAGTCGCCCACAAGTCTTCGTTGATCTATTAGAACATAAACCTGATCTCATTCTTCCTGTATTGTCAAATGATCGTCTACTAAACTTTGCGGAAATGATTATTGGTCCACATGTTCAGCTTGAATCTACTACTTTTCGTCGTACTGCACCTCAGGATCCAGACAAAACAGAGCCAATACTAGGTTTTCATCGAGATATGTTTGCCGAATTTCCCCAGGAGGGTGTCTATCATAGGCCCTTACTCTTTAATGCATTGAGCTATTTACAGGACTTGACAGATGAAAATGGGCCCCTACGTATCATTCCAGGTTCACATATGAGAGCGATGTCTCTAACATCAAACGAAAGAAAACAATCTCATCCAGACGAAATTATTTTGTATCCCAAATCTGGAGATGTGGCTATATTTCATAATGCTATTGTTCACTCAGGGACAGCTAATTATTCAAAGGAATATAGATATCTTTTCTTTTTCACCATGAATCATTCGTGGCTCAAGCATAGGGCTAATTACTTGGGCCCCATATCTAAGTCTGTCAAAGCATCCGCTCGATCTAGAAGAGATCGTCGATTATTACGTTTATTAGGTGAAGACGAGAAATTTGTTCAACGTGCAAATAGTGGATTTATGGAACCGGATGAGCAAATGTGGAAACAATGGATTGATGAAGATGTTGCGAATCTTAAGACAAAATAGTAACGTGGATAGAATGATCTATTCTCTTTCTAAGTAAGACTTAGATAAAAATTTGCCTCTTACTTAGTAGGAGAATCATTTCACAAATTCAAGATACTTAGTAGCATTATCAATATGGTCGATGCTNAAGAATGAAACTTCGAGACGGATTACTATTTACTCATCTGGATAGCCAGATTGGTAGCCTAAATTTCGAGATTAATTATTTCCAATCTCTCTGCTGATTCTCCGTACCCTGCCTGCTTGATAATTTCACCTTTTTGATCCACTACTAATGAGCAACCAATGCACTTCTTACCCTTCCATGGACCATCGGTTATCCAACCGACATTACTGACTCCTATAACTGCTACCTGATAGTCTAAGGCTAATCGGGTATAAGCATCTATCCACAGTTGTCCATATGGATCTTGCTGATTGTTATGATTAGCATCGACTGCCCAGGCACAGGGAGATAAGATCAATTGTGCTCCCATCCCGGCTAGTGCTTGTCCGTAGAAAGCAGTCTGAGGGAAATTATCGGCACAAATATTGAGACCTGTTATTCCCCAAGGTGTTTCAACTACGCCTAGGTGATCACCTGTACTATACAGATCTTGGGCAATATCTAAAATGTTGATTTTTCTGTGTTTGAGCAAGATCTGCCCATCTGAATCTATCAGAATAGCAGCATTATAAATTCGGTTGTTATCCCTTTCGGTGATACCGGCAACTACATAAATTTTATTGTCGATGGCTGCTTGACACAAAATTTCGCTAGTCGATCCGGGTATCGGTTTGGCTAAATCTATAGCACTGGTATGAGTCCATCCGGTATCTAGACATTCAGGTAATACAATAAGGTCACACTGTTGTTGGGCGGCGTTCTTGATGAATTGAGCTGAGAGATTCAAATTTTTGTCAATTTCACCACCTAATACCGTCATTTGTCCCATTCCCACGCGAATCATTGTTTCATTCCCCTTCTATCAGGTTGATAATTGATTATCACTTAATTAAGAACAATCGTATTCAATATTCATTAACTCGACTTTCATTTTAGTAAATAAATTGACTCTCTTTTTATCCACATCAGATAACAGAATTTCATTAGAATTCGATCCGA
This sequence comes from Candidatus Poribacteria bacterium, assembly GCA_002729015.1. The sequence continues at coordinate 12,207 of PBVO01000093.1, read as the reverse complement.
GAAAATCCTCAGATGAAGAAACTAAATATCAATTGTATCAAGGATACTTTAAGAACTGAATTCGAAAAGCCTAAACGACATGTCCAAGACTATTATCTAGGCACTAACCGATATAATTCGTCTCGTTAGAACGGACTATTTACTCTTCATCTTTCCAGTAATCATTGGTAAAACCGGATTGAACTTTGGTTAGACCTTCTTTTTGTCCCTTTGCTAACGTTCCTGCAAACCAAACTTTATCACTGTCAGGGTAATAACCTAGTTCGAATGGAGTATTGTTGGCTATTACCAAGTAGGTTAGATCATTCGAGCTGTCATTAATAATCTGATGAGGATCCCCTGGAGGAAAAATAAAACAGTCATTGGCTTCAATTTTCTCATAACCTGTTTCCGTTCTGACTGTTCCATCTCCACTTAAAATGAAATAGAGTTCCCACCAGGTTGCATGTTGATGATACGGGAAATTCTTTTTTCCTGATGGTAGGATAACGTGTTCAATTTCAAAAGCAGGCTCTCTTTCTTTTTTGTCTTTTTGAATCAGATGACGTGAAATATCTCGCCTTTGTAGTTGATATGTCCCTTTAGGAGAAGAAAAAGTATCAGTCCCCACCTCTGCCAAGTTAACTTTCAACATAGATGACCTCTAGATTTTTTTCTGCAATGAAAGTGAATTTAACAAAAAATTTCATAATAGAACTCTTTTTCGTTACAAAAATTACCTTGTAATAAAAAATTAGATATACGTAATTCATCTTATCACAGTTAAAATTTTTTGGGTGTCAATTAGGGATTTAGTTCTATAAAAGTCATTATCAGACGTTTTAGTATTCCCTTATCGACCACATTCCCTAACGTCACTTATAATTTATAATAGTGAATATTTATTAGGNCACCAAATGCAGTGAACTTATATTTACAATTTTCATTAAATAGACAATTACCACAATGTAGGTTTTATGAAACAAATAAACTGGGATCAATGGCAATATGAAANAAACTAAATTAACAGATAAGTTTTGAAGCCAGTTTGATTTTCTCCTCTTTAAAGATCACTTTAAGAAATCAAAAAGACTAAGATCGCTGACGAAATAGAGTANTGTTAAAGCTATTGTAAAATAGGCAATTAAAAGTGAAACCCAACCTTTTTTCTTTTTAAATAAATCTTTTTTTAAGTCTAGAGTTTCCAATTCCAAGCGTTAGAAAATACCGTTGGTTAACTCTGAATATAACTGTTTCAGAAAACATTAGAAAGTCTAGTACATAATTTAGTCCTGTCCCCATACTTGGTATCTCATATTGAATGAGTTCAATGTTTTGTAATATGGAAATACCGTAGATAATGAATAAAACCCATTAGTGTCTGGTGTAATTTAATCTAAATTCTATGATGNTTTTTTCTTTGTTAGTTTTACTGAGTTTTGATCCATTAATCGGGACAATGCTCGACAGGGTCTAAGATAGAAATAGTTAATCAATTNGGAATGGCTAATGTTTGTTAATCGTTTCCTATAACTGGTAATTATTAGACATTATTTATTTCAGTCTCAAATTAAGATACAACGTAATAGTCCGATATTGACTAGATATTTGGCTTTTATACTTCCTACTACAATAGACAACAAAATTCAAACTACCAGTTTCCTCAGATCTTCGATTCGATTAGCAGGGTTTCTTTGGCTGACTGAGAATTTAGAGCTATATCTTGATTAGTCGTGGCTTTACAAGCTCAATTGGCTTTGTTATATTGTGGCTCAACTGGGATCAGCTATTAGCTGAATAGATATCACTCAACACTAACCAGAAACTAAAATGAACTGGATCNGCTTTTTGTCATTGATGTGGTTGTTGGTGACGTTGAGTCAAGCCCAAGGCTGCAACAANCCGTCAGAAGTAAGCAATGTGATGGTTGAGTGGGTAGATGAATTAAGGAGTTTTAGGAAATAATATGGGGTTATCCAATTGGCAAAAAGTTTGTGATGGNGTNTTCCTGTTTCAAGATAGTTGCTGTGTGTATGCNNTTCAAGGACCTAAGGGAACAGTNNTAATTAATGCCGGAACGGGTTTAGTTGNAGACTATCTNGATGAAGTNTTTCAAAATGGNTCGCTGACTGTTCTCCTCACCCACCACTTCAGGGATCATACTGATGGCGCTATTCGTCTTCGAAATGCAGGTGCCAAAATCTTGGCGCCGTATTGGGAGCAGGAATATCTGACAGATCCCGAGCAGCATTTTCGGGAACGACAGATCTGGAATTCCTATGATAATCGATGGGATCGCTTTGCGCCTGTGCGTCCAATTCCAGTCTCAAATTGGATGATGGATTATGAAAATCGGGAGATTGCTGGTCTAAAATGGGAAGTGGTTCCCACACCAGGCTGTACTAACGGAGCTAGTAGCTACGTGGTTGATTTCAATGGTCTCCATCTAGCTTTTGTTGGAGAGTTGATTTGTGGACTGGGTTATACATCGCGTTTAGCACCACTCCAGTACAATTACAACGATTTTACTGGTGCGNTAAACTTGTGGAAAAGCTGCTATAGACTGATGGAAAACAAGTTAGATATGTTGCTACCTAGCTTAGGTCAACCAATTGATCGTCCTGGGCAAGCCATCCAACTTTTGAGGCAGAATCTGAAATTAATCGGTGGTATTTCCCCTGGCTTTGTCGAACAATTAAATGATCCAGATGATGACGACATTGAAGAAATTCTACCGCATCTTTACCGTTCAAAATATAGTAGTGCAGAGACCAACTTTGTAATTAGTGACAGTGGTAAAGTGATGGCCATCGATTATGGATACAATACATCCGCCTATCAGTCCCCAGGCAAACAACATCTATCAAATCGGCGACCGTTTTTGCATGGTATCAAGGGATTAAAGAAAAAACTTGGCATTGATCAAATTGATACTATTCTGGTATCGCATTTTCACGACGATCATGTTAATGGTATACCCATGTTGCAACGTGTTTTTGGGACCGAAGTCTGGGCTGGCGATCATTTCTCAGATATTTTGGAAAACCCAACTCACTATGATCGTCCTTGTCTATGGCATGAACCGATTTCGGTCAGTCGCCATCTTCCCAATGAAGATGTTACTTACTGGGAAAATATCCCGATACNACTGTATCCGATGTCAGGTCATACAAGATTTTCGACCTTGATTTGTCTTGAAGTAGATGGGAAAAGGGTTGTCCATACCGGCGATCAAATTTTCTTCAGTACTTCAAGCGGTTTGCCTTTTGACAAAGATGCACAGCCGTTTACTAATCACGTTTATAAGAATGGCCTAGATCTCGGTTGCTATAAGCAGACATTGAAATTGCTTCGTGACTTTCAACCCGACTGGGTCTTGACCGGACATACTAAACCATACCAAACTAGCCCAGAATGGTATCAGGTCATTGAAAAAGGTGCCAATGCATTTGACGAAGTCCACTTACACCTGATGTCATTGGGCGATGATGATGTTCATTTTGGTGCCGAATCTCAAGGGGGGAAATTGAGGCCCTACCGATTACACCTTCCGGATGGGGGAGAAGCCAAGTTTAAGGGGTGGATTTTAAATCCTTTCTCGATTGACCAAAAAGCTGTAATCAAGTTAGTTGGGCCGGATGATTGGAAAAGCCAAGTGATTGAGATTGAATTAAGACCGCGAGAACAAAAAGAGATACAAATCTCCATCTTGCCTCCAGATGAGAGCTGTTGTAGGCGTCAGCCTATTGGACTAGATCTAACCGTTGGAGGACGGCCTTTTGGTCAGGTTGCTGAGGCTTTAGTCAGTGTTGGTGTGCCAAGATTCTAATCAGACCTGAATTTGTTATCTGCATTTTAGTTCTGCCCAAAGAGATAATCGTTTTTTGTTCGATTCAATGGATAATCTGATTTCCAATGGGAAACCTGCATCCTGCCACCCCCAAATTCCACCCTTGAGAACTTGGAGCAACTGTGGTTGAAAACCGAAATCATGAACTAATAATATTTGTGTCGCACGGACACTGGAGTTCTCAGCTGGTCATCCACAATAAAAGATAATGAGTTTGTCTTTTGGCAGCTCATTATGACGATTAACTAGGTCGTCTTCCGGCAGAGATATAGCACTGGGCAAATGCATTTTCTCGTACCATTGTCGAGTTCGTACATCGACAACCAGAACATCTGCCTTTTTATCTATCATGTCTTTCAGTTCTTGAACTGTTATTCGCTTAGGTTGGCCTAAAGCAACAGAAGTTATTACCAGAAGAATGATTAGTAGTAAGAATGACTTTTTAGCCAAACTCCATTTAACTAAATACCTCTGCGGATGTACATTCGTCATTTTTGCCTTTTGTNTAAATACTTGTTTCATAATTATCACCTAAGATATTTATTGTCAGGGAATGAATTTTATNCTATCACAAAATATTTTTGAAAAAATAACCTAGTANGAGAGGTTAGGATCAATGCTGATCTTTTCCAGTTTNCAATCGATTGGAGAAGAAAGAAAACACTGGTAAAAGATAGATCNTGGATTCTTCTTAGTTTTAGCAGATAGTGTTCTCCAATCATATAAAGTTTTAATTAACGATTGAGTCTCGGTAAAATTAAAGTCTCTTTATTACATTTAACTTTGATTANTTTCTTGATTGTTCGCAACAAGTATCTCAAATTAAGCCCGACGATAATTTTTCAAAAAAAGGAGAATTAAGTCAGAAATACTAGTGCTGAGAAGCGCAACCGCTGTTCTTATTACACAAAAAACAAAATCATTAGANCTAATATCCAGATACTTGAGTTCGGAAGAAGGAAACCACACCCAAAGGAAAAAATCACCTGTCCATTACCCGACCAACACGCAGAAGGTATAACAATTTAAGAATATAAAAAGTACCTAGAATGACAGTAGCAAAACACTTCACAAGAAGACATAGGCAGAGTGCTTGGTAGCTTTCGCACCCTGCCTTGTTTTTTGGCCCTTCACCCTAGAAGGGTCTAAAATGTATAGTCCAAGTTTTGTTTTTTCAAGTAAATAGGATTATTTGGAATAATTCAATTTACTTTAGCTAATTAGAGGTGAATGACTAGTACTAGAAAAGTAATCCGCAACTAGATCAATAAAACTAAAAAGAATAATTTCACGAAATTCTAAGGCAGACAAAGACTTAATCATGTCAAGACAAAAGATTGAAAATGAATAAACTAAAAGCAAAAAAGTAATCTTTTGAAGCGGTTGTAGTCTATATTCAAGAGTAAAATCTAATGCTAATTTGGTTAATTCGATGCTAGGGAGTAGTAATTCTTTTAATTTTTTTCTTAGAGATACTAAGTTTGGCTATTATCATTAATGCGAAAAGCATAAAGCTTAGCCCGATTGAAGATAAACCGTAACCGTAATGGTTTCTTGGCATTAGCCAGAGTGCCGGACTTCCACCGAATAGGATGTCGAATGCGATCACTGGTTAATGGAGTACAGTCTTTAATTGAAAATCCAGGTTGAACTTGTCCATCGCTTGACAACACCTCAACCCATACCNTTCCATCTGCGGCATCTGCATTGATCTCAAGTTCGCCATCCGGAATATAGAGCGGAACCGTTTCCACTACTCCANCATCTATATTCGCGTCTAGCGAGGCAAAGCCATCCAACCGCCATGTCACGCGACCAATAGCTTTGTATCTTTCTTTGAGCGCAAGGCCGTGGGTATGGCGAGCACCGGTATAGTACCAATGAATTTCATCGGTTTCGATGATTGGTTCGGTTGCCGTTCCCATTATCATACCTCCGTCGAATTCGCCGATTTTTCCACGGGACAATATAGGGGTTTGCACTGCATCCGGGTAGTGCCAGTTAAAACCGTCTCGGCTGCAGATCAGATGAGCATCAATCGGTCCATCAATCGGCATTTCATCTTTGGGCGNCCCCGGTCCTGTGACATACAAGAGCCCGGCGATCCCAATATGAATATTGTGGTACCGAAAACCAGACATATTATGCACTTCTGCCCGAACTGCGCCGTATTTCTCCTCCCCAATCGCATCGTCTTTCGGGCTTGCGCCGAACATAGGTTGGAGGGGATTCCACGGCCCTGATAGGCGTGGACTCTGAGTGTAGTAAATCATTCTTCGATTATCTTTGTCGGTCCCACGCATTAAGGCATATGCTCGGAAGATGTTCTCTCTTTCATCATACACCACATTGAAACATCCTTCGTTGTTTCGCTCTGCCACTGGTTGAAGGTGCGCGGAATCATCCCAGTGGATGCCATCTGGCGAAGTAATAAGGAAGATGTTGCGATACCGCCGACAGAAACCGATAGCTTTGTAACGTGCCTGCGGATCAGATTCATCTTCGTCTCGAAAGACACTCGCNCCGTGCAGGTCCCAGACGATGTTGTTATTGCCGCTTCCATTGAATTTGAAAATACCAAGATTCGGTTTTTCCCATTTTATGCCGTCATTACTCTCGGCATAGCAAATTAGGTCCCCTCGATCATTTTCGACGAACTTTCTGCCGTGAGCATCGTGCGTTTGTCCCAAAAAAGTCGAAGGATTTCGGCTAGATCGTGGAATATAAAGGCCAGGTACGGTGTGAGCCTTAAACCGCCAGTGGGGTCCCATCCTGCACATGTACCACATACGATACTTACCCATTGCTCGATCATACATGGTTGTTCCATAAAGATGGACACGTTTGGATTGTTCTTCTCCACCGTGTTCCCACGGCTTGTCTGAATCTGGATAAAGCACAGGTGTTTCGTGCTTTATTCCTGCATGTATTGTGCGAGTGACACCACGTTTGGACTTAATCAGCACGTCATCAACAAACAACTCTGTACCAAAATCGAGTGTGGTAACAGAATTCAAACTCATAATTTTCTCCTCATCCGGTCGAGCCAAGCTGTAAATCTGAGCTCATAACCATAAATTGCATGCAATTTCATCATACTTAGAGGACACTACCTAAGACGTTCTCTTCTCAGAATGTTATTTAGCTAAGNATGATTCTAATTTTTTATTCTTCTTTAGGCATGATAATAACAGTCAAAGTCCAGCAAGAACTGAGCTTTTAATGGGTCGCAAAAGTTTTTCCAGTCTTAACAAAGCCACAGGGTAACTAAAAAGTTATCGGTATTAGAACNTACTGGCTATACCTACTAGACCAACACAAGACTAGATACGGCTATTCTGTTTTTTGCCAGACTAACAATATCAGGTAGAAAAATCAAGAAAAGAAAGAATGGTAAAAAATAACCAATACTAAAAGAAAAGAAATTTTTCAANTAGTTCTGATATCCTTTTCTCATTTTTGATCTGGTTTCTCAAGATTTTCTCTTTTAGTTTTCAAAAAAATACTATCCTAATTATTCACTTCACATCTAACTTATTGATCGCTAACAGAAAAATGTTAATTTGCAATCCTAAATAGGAACCAAATGAATAGAATATCGGATGTTTTTCGCCGAAAAAGGTTAAGAAGTGGATGTAGAACAAGAAAAGTTAGTAGAATTATTTCAAGACCTCTTTGATGTCAATTTCAGGTGAATATTAGCTTCCTTAGGATAAAATGGTAGAAACATATGACTGATATAGAAATCTCNTTTCAGAAAGCGGTACAAGCATTTAATTCCTCCGATCTGGATTTAGCAATTGAGTTATTTAAAACAATAATTTCACAAAGTCCAGATTATGTTGATGCCCATAGTTATCTTGGACAAGCTCATTTTAAGAAAGGAGATTATCAGGACTCTGTTAATTGCTTAAAGAAAGCTTTAGAGATCGATCCTGATCATGTTCAAGCTAAGGAAATTCTGGAAGTTATTCAGTGGAAAATGGAAAGTTTAAGCGAAGCCACATCCGAACCAGCAGATAATATCGAGAATTTAGACCAAGACACCTTAAAAAACTCCTCAGATTTATCCAATCAGGATCTTATTCCTGTTTCAACAGAGAGAGAAAATCAAATAGATANTGATACATCAATTGATACGGATGTTACGGAATCGGGTCAGTCTCAGTTAATTCGTAATGCTCAGATTACACTCATGGCTCGGAGAGCTCTAAAAGGCCGTTGGACTAAATCAGCTTTAGATACTTTAGTTTATGTCCTTATCTTGGTTGGTACAGGGTATATATCTAGGCAAGTCTCACGGCCTTTATTGTCCCTTTTATTAGATACTGAATTAGGTGTCAAATTAGAATTTCCATATTCATTATTGAACGATTTTTTGTCAGGGTTTCTACATTCATTTGTTTCTGCACCACTTATCCTGGGTTACAAGGGTATTTATATGCTCACTGCATATAGAAAGAAACGTTACCAGTTGGATCTAATTTTTGCTGGTTTTAGTTTTCAATATTATTTTCTTGTGCTTTCTGCCTACTGGATAACTACTGCGTTTACAGTGGTTGGTTTCGTATGTCTTATTATTCCAGGAATAATTATCTTTTTCTCCTTAGAAATGGTAAATTTTATTATTGTAGACGATCGAGACATCTCACCCTTTGAAGCACTGAAGAAAAGCTATCAGATGATGAAAGGGTTTAAATGGAAATTCTGTTGTCTGGGGCTTCGTTTCATTGGTTGGTTCATTTTAGGAATTGTGACCATAGGAATTGGTTTTCTCTGGATATCACCATATTATTTAATGTCAGCTGCAATTTTTTACGAAAATATTTCAGGTGCGTCTAAATCTCAAAGCCCTCAGTCNTTAGAACCAGAGGCCGTGATATCATAAGAATAGATTAATCAACAGAACAANTCGTCTGGCAAAAATAATGTCTGTCTAAAAGTTTAGCGAAGTGTGTCCATCTATTTTTGCAGGGCATTTTTTCGTCGAGAAACAACAAATAATCCCTAATGTTATAAATAATCCAGTTGCTGATTTTTTCATGTTCAATCTTGCATATGAATTGACTGATTTTGAATTAGTAGTTAAACATAAAATCATATTGATCATTGAATTGAAATGTCCACACCTCTACAGTGTTTTATCTGTCTCGAATTAAACGAGTACTTTGGTAAAGTAATTTTTCTCTTGGTTTAAATGAGGCACCAAAGAGTTGCAGACATTATTCTCTAAGACTAANACCAAACCTACAACTGGATTCTGAGAGAATTTAAAGGACAACTATTAGACTGTAAGAATTCTCTAATTGGATAAAATATGTTTCTGGTATTAATCCAAAGGATAAGTGGGGAGCAAAACCGGTTAGTACTCTTTTCTTTTTGCCTGGCTATTTGCCTAATTTTTTGTTTTGAACTGTTGGTTAGAATCAAGGCTAAAATGAACTTCCACGTCTGTGGCNGGCATTACAAATTTAGTACTCTGAACACGAGGATTCTCAAATTGGCCTCCATTACTGCTTGACCAACTTTTTAAATCTGCCTGTTGTGTTTGGTTTACGTCAGAAATATTTACAACATCGCCAGCCTCGTAATATCCAGAACCACTTCCACCTGTGACTTGTAGCTGATAATTGTGTGGTGTGTTTCTCGTTTGAGATAGTAACCAATTGATTCGATCAGCAGATCTATAAATGGCTCTCCAGCCTCGATGTTCACCACCTTCTATGGAGCGAAAATTAATATATGCGTTTTCCTTCTTTAATTCTTCTGCCATTTGGCTTGCCATCTCATATGAAGAGATTTTATCTGCTGTACCGTGGCTCATCCAAATTGGTAAATGAGAGACTTTTGATGCTAAAGAAAGATATGAATAGGGTTGATGGTGGGGAGACAGAGGCATTAAAGCAGCAAAATAATGTGGTAGTTTTGCTGCAACAATATAGGTNCCTCGACCCCCCATGGAAAGCCCCGTCAAATAGATCCGGTCTTTATCTATGCGCATATTTTTTTGTACATCTTCTATGACATCGAATATTTTTCGCGAGTTCCATTCCCACTCTTTTTTGGCTGGAAACAANAGAATATAGGGATCTTGGTTGGAAGAGTAGAATGCTTTGAACCACCATTCAATTTGCTCAGCTCGGGCATCCTTTCCCCCATGTAAAAATAGTACTACGGGNTAATATCTATCATTATTTTGATATTCAGTTGGTATTTTGACACCAAACCTGTAGCCAAGTTTTCGGGCAGGTACTTTTTCGTTTCCTGTGTTATTCAGTTTCGAAACACCATTCTTAGAATAGACCACTGAGGTGAAACCTGGGACATACAAGAACTCATCATCAATAATTTCAGGCCAAGCTATTGGATTAGGAGTTGGTAGCATTTGGGAGCTATTCTGACTCCGTCCTTGTTCCGCCCTAATTGNAATTAGAAGAAGGAAAAGTGAATACATGAAGAGAAGNCTGATGTTCTTTCTTATCATAGTTATGGTTTCAAGGATTATTTTTTATGTAATTCGATGCGAGCAGTTTGGAAGGGTATACGAACGGGNGAATTCAACTATTTATTTCANTCAACTATTTATTTCAAAGTTTCAGAGTTCGTATCATCGCCTCCTCCATTTAAGGGCTTGGGAATAAATTCTTATTTATNCTACAGGCTTTAATTCATCAATTTTTCGCGAAGCTACTCTAGTTCAATCTAATTGATTGATATGCCTAATGGTTGCAATAGTTAACCATTGTAGAAGCAGCATAAGAACGGTAAGTGTTGAGTGAANCGGTATTAACTAGTGTTAATCCGAAATCCTTTTTGAAGTCTTATGATCCTTTTCCTCCCATGTAGAGGAAATTCAGTAAAAAAAACTCAACTTTAGTCACCAACCCATCGGTGACTAAAGTTGAGACTTCTGGACTTCAACGGTTCGGTCTTGATCAGTTAATTTCTAACTATCTTGACCAATCAACCGGATCAGCCGAAGACCAGAAGTCAACTCATGTTTAGTTCTATCCTATCGGATTAAGGCCAAGACGTTCTGTGATAAGCTGTTGGCTTGAGCCAGCATCGAAGTACCGGATTGGACCAGGATCTGATTCTTGGCTAAATCAGCAGCTTCAGCAGCGAAGTCAGCATCTCTAATAGTTGACATGCTGGCCGCGTTGTTCTGGATACTATTCATCAGATTGGAGGAGGTAAACTCCAAACGATTCTGCAGAGCTCCCACATTGCTGCGCTCATCGTTAACCTTGGCGATGGCGGAGTCCAACTGATTGATGGCCGATTGGGCATCAGCGATGGTGGCACCGGANCCACCCAACTGACTGAGTGAGATACCTAAACCTTCGTCAGTCATCGACCCCAGATTGAAGGCCAACTGATCTTGAGTAGTATTGTCGGCCCCGATCTGCAAGGTAATGTNGGTACTATCTGAGGTAATGGCGATTGTTCCTGCATCAAGACTACTATTGTTTCCTCCGGTGGCAGCATCAAAATTATCATCTAGTTTGAGAGTGATACCCAACTGATCAAAGTGAACTTCNTGGGCATCATCGGCCGTAACATCAATCTCCTGAGAAACATCACCAGCTGCAGAATCTCCAGTCAGTTTCAGTTTACCATCTGCGGTTGAAGAAATTGTATAAGTTCCATTGACTGCGGTTGAGGTTATGTTTACTGAATTCGCTCCCAATCCTTTGCCAGCATTATCAGCAGCATTTCCTGATCCCACCGCGGCCTTGGCCTTAGATCCATCGACTAACTTGGTGTTGTTGTACTCAGTCGAGTTGGCAATCCGGTTGATTTCTGATCTAAGTTGATCAAATTCTAAATCAATGCTGGATCGGTCATCCTGAGTAACTGTATCTGAGGCCGATTGAACGGCTAGCTCTCTCATCCGACCCAGGATGTTGCCGATCTCGTTCATGGCACCTTCAGCCGTCTGCAGTAGGTTATTACCTTGCTGAACGTTGCGGTTGGCCTGTTGCATACCCCGCACTTGGTTATTCATCCGGTCGCTGATAGCCAAACCAGCCGCATCATCGGCCGCCTTGTTGATCCGTAAACCCGATGACAACCGCTCAATATTTTTCTCTAATCCGGCCTGGGCACTACCGTAGGAACGATAAGTATTCAATGAGGCCGTGTTGGTGTTAATCCGAAACCCTTGTTGAAATCCCATGACTGTTCTCCTCAATTTCAGTCCTGATCCGACTGAAAATTAAAATCGTTCGCTGAGCCATCACCCACTGACGGCTTGACTTTGGTTTACTGGTTGCTATTCCTGGTTCCGCCAGCTTCTGGTCTGAGTATCCAGCGGACCAATTATGGATCATTGCTGATGGTGGTCGGTTTCCCCTTGATCGGCCACCATCCGATAT
>PBVO01000044.1 GCA_002729015.1 Candidatus Poribacteria bacterium | reverse complement strand
TGATCCACTTTTTCTTGAACTTGTTCTTCAAGGGTCTTTGGCCCTTCGTCGAGTTTCGGCTCAGGCAAATCCTTGCTAGCATAGCGTAATGTAACACTGCTAAACAGTTGCCCACCAATCTCGGCTGGGTAGGCTGGTAGGAAAGCAGCGGCTAACTCTTCTTCGAATTGGAAGGTGTGAGAGAAGTTCTCTCCAGCCGTAACTTTTTCAGCTTCGGCTTTGCCTGATTGAGGTCCATTCAATTCAAATTCAACTTTAGCCACTTCGGAACTTGGAATCGACAAATATAAATCGAGCTTGTCGCTTGTAACGTAGGGAGCTAACCCCATATTAGGTTTGCCGAGTCCGTCTATTAAACCCGACAACGGAGACGGTACAATCCCATTACCAAAGTTTTCTAAGTCTTTATTTTCTGGATCGGCAAACACAAGCGGCAAATCGGGATTAAGAAGTACCTGCTCAGGCAACAAGCCACCAGGTAGCAAGCTATTTAATAATCCAGACATCTGTTTACGCAGATCAGGATCATTCCGAACTAATGGCATAAGGCCATCTCCCAACAATTTACCTACGCTGGTCTTTTCAATAGCTTTAGCCACCAAACGATCGATGAAATCTCGGTATTGGCCGGAGTTAATGGACAAACCACCCAACCTCATTGGAATCGAATCCACAGTCACAACACGAGTTGGCGTTTCAAATGCGGTAACAACTGTCTGCCTAGCCAATTCACCTTCAACCTGAGTAACTAACACGATTCGATCACCAATAGCTGGGTTGGTAACAAAATCAAGAAACTTGATCGCATACCTACCATTCTGATTGGTACTAGCAGATACCTGAGCCAACGGGGATGTCGCAGTAACTATAGCTCCTGAGGCAGGATCTCCATTTCTATCCAGCACTGTACCTTGAATGTTATAACTAGTGGTCCGATTGACTGAGATCTGTTCAGTATCTCCTGCTTTATTTTCCAGATCGACACCACCTAAAACATAACTTGTGGCACCTAGAATAATTGCCGAATCAGCAACGCTAGTTACGTTAACTTCAAACGTGTCTCCAACAGTAAACAGCTTGGTTTCAGCTGTCGTAAACTGGGCCGTATACCCACCTCCTTGACTGTTGGCCTGAACGGCCTGGCCAGAAGCAGTATTCAACACATTAATAACTACAGCAGAATCAGTTTGCAATAATTTCCCATCAGCTTCGACGATCGTACCTGACAGGTTAAATCCACTGAACTGAACATTAGCAACCGCTAATTTATCAACTACCTGCTTAGTACTCAGTCGAATGCCAATATCGGCTGACTCTCCAGTAGAAGCCTGCGACAGAACGAGGCGAATCATATCTCCATTTTCAGCTACGATTCCAACCAGATTCACAAACGCAATCGAATAAGTTCCATCAGACTCAGTACTCACGGTTTGAGTTGTTTCCCTCAAAGTAGCTGAAACCGTTACATCTGAACCAACNGCACTTCCATCTTCAGCTGTAATTTGTCCAGTTATTGTGAGTAGTTCTGTGGTGGCACCAATGTTAGTCTCTATATCAGACTGGGCGNNACCTCCTACGACCTGTACTGTCGACAACGAAAGTTCTTGGTTTCCACGTTGTCCACTCTCATCAGATACGACGAACGAAATTTGGCTCCCTGTCTGCAAGGATGNTTCCAAACTAAGACTATAGGTTCCATCGTTTGTGGTTATTGCATCAGCTGTGACTTCACCTATAGAAGCGACAACTATTAATCCTGACGGAGCAAGAATCTCTCCGCCTTCACGATANACGGTNCCAGAAATCAAGGAGGTCGTATTTCGNCCAGGGAAAGGNGTNTTTAATTCGANTGANACCTGACCGTCCAGCGCCTCTTTNGAGGTAATTACATGAGGTTGTGTGTAGGTAGCTTGATCCACATCGACGACACTGACTTCGATTTGATTATCTGTTTCAGCCACAACACTTAATGGATCAAAGAAAGTAGCAGNAAATCCACCACCAGACTCTGTCATCACTNTAGTGCTAATGCCTGTCGAGGTGTTTTTGACAGAAACTTCAAGGCCAGCTCCAGCTAATGTAACTCCATCCTCNAGGATAACTGANCCACTNACTGCTAAGACGTTGGTAGTTTGTTTCAAATTAGTAGCGACATCAATACTCAACTGACCTGCTACTACTTGCTCTATTGTTAACCTTTCACTTTCGGAACCGCGATCTTCACTACCATCATTTATGGTTACGGTAACTTTTGACTTGGTTTTTGCGATAGAAACAGTTCCATCTCCCAAGCTAACACTATATGAACCAGTACTGTCAGTTGTAGCAGTGCCTGTTGTATCATCAACAGAAATAGATACAGACAAACCGGATTGGGCTTTAACTTCCCCACCAACTAAGTAGACCTGACCAGATACAACTAAGCTGCTAGTCCTNGCTGGCAAATCAGTTGACAAATCAACAGTTGCCTGCCCTGAATTCACTTCAGCAGTAGTCAAAGTATGTGCCAGTTGGAAGGTCTCTTCCATAGCATCCGTAGCAGTAATATTTAGAATGTCGCCAGATTCAGCCACAATTTTCAGAGGGTCNAAGAAAGTCGTNCTGTAGCNACCACTTGCATCNGAATCGACATTAGTTGATTGTGCAATCCCNGTATTTTCGATCGAAACTTTAATGCCTGACGGNGCAGCNACNTGACCATTTTCCAAGNTAACCNTACCAGTAATAGCCAAAACCTTAGTCGCGGCCTTCAGNTCGGTAGTTACATCAATCGTAGCCCTTTTGGCTTTAATTTCTGCTGTTTTTAGATTGGAGGTTTGTACGCCAACGACTTTGGCTTCTGCTAAATCAACAGCCGTNACTTCAACTTTGACTTCATCCCCAGTTTTGGCTAGGATTCCTTGTCCTAAAACGTCTACAAAAGTAACCTGATAGCCAGCTCCCGTTTCGGTAGCCGTTTTTTGTTGCTGATCATTAATATTGACNAGNATTTGNAAACCACTACGNGCTGGNGTNGCACCATCTTCTAAGAAGACTGTACCATCAATAACAAANATTCGGCTCTCAACNGCNAGNAGATCAGTAGTAACATTCAGGGGNTNAACTTTTCCGGCTTCAACATCGACGGTAGCTAANGTCTGAGTAGTCTCAAAAGTTTGCCCGTCTAAATTAGTTATTGTAATCGANAGTACATCATCCGTTTCGGCAACGGCCGCCAATGGGTCTAGCAAAGTTATAGAATACGCACCATTCTCGTCTGTTTTACCAGCCTCACTCTTACCACGAACAGAATTATTGATCGAAACAGTTAATCCATCNCCGACAGCAGTCAGGCCATCTTCCAAGAATACGGTACCTGCTAGGGCCAACACATTGGACCGTGCACCGATGTCTGTAGTAACGTCTTGCCCGGTTATAGTTGCTGTAACCTCACTAGCATCTAGGTACTTTTCTTCCAAAACAAAAGCTGCAATCTGCCCACGAACTTGCCCAACCTCATCAACGACCGACACCGATACTAGGTCACCCGTTTGAGCTACGATTCCAACAGGGTTAAAATCTGTTACACTGTATGTTCCATTCGGTTCAGAAGTTGTGGATAATTCTTTGTCTCCTATTTTGACATTAATACTTAATCCACCAATTGGTGAAGTTCCACCTTTTTTATATGTGGTACCACTCACGACTACCATTGACACCTGTTTGGGAGGGATTGGTGTCAGGTTAATCTTGAGTTGTCCACTAACGTCGCTATCAGCGACAGTGACGGTCGCAGTTTCTATTCCTTCTGACTCTATTACCGCAGCCGTATAGTTCAGATTATAGGTTCCAAAAANAGCAGTTTCAGTGGCATCACTAAATTGNCCNCCACCATCACCAGCCACCGACAGATTCAGTCCTCCGACACCATTACCAACCGCATCAGTGACAACGGCGGTGATTTGACCGGTACCTTGGCTAGAAATCGTGTCAGGACTAATCGATAAGTCAATTTTAGCTGCGGGACCAGCATTAATGGTTAGTTCAACAGCTTCGGAGGATGCACCGGCCGCTTTGGCCACCAGAGAAATCTTTCCAACGGACTGTGGTAAAGTGAAAGTGCCTTTGTACTCACCGGCCACATCGGTTTCAACTATCGAGCCAGTCAATTGGCCGATATCATTACCATTGTCATTCCGACTAGATTCAATGGTAACCGTCTCACCACTTAGTGGTTGTCCTCTAACCACCGTCACTTTGACAGGCAAAGTCAGGCCTTCACTAGCAGTAAAAGAAGTGGAGTTGGGAATTAAAGTGACAACAGTTGGAACTTCTTTCAGAATCAGAGTCTCAGAAACTTCCTGATCTAATTTAGTTGATTTAATCGAAACTGAAACAGGCTTTGTTCCATCAACGGCTATGAATGGAGCCATGTAAACTGCACTGTAAGTACCATCACCGTTATTGGTCACATCACCAATCTGCCCTTCGGCTACAGATAGACTAACAGTATCATCGATAACCAGCTCACCTTCGTCTTGGATAGTGACTGTAATTGAACTCGTTGCTTGACCATCTGCTAAAACTTCAGCTGGACTAAAAGCGGTTGTAATACCCGACAACATAACTACCACACTGGTTTCGAAATTTTCAACATCCGATGCAGTTACAGTATAGGTTTTTTTCCCTTTTATCTTGCCTGATGCGACCTCAGTTATGGTGATAACAAGTTGATCACCAACTTTAGTTCTGTTAGGACCAAATATGTCTAAGAAACTAACGGTAAAAGTCCCATCAGCCCGAGTGTCGGCTTTGGGTTCAGTCAGCCAACCAGACTTGACACGTTGGTTTTCCGTCACCACTGAATAACCAGCTCCAGCAACAGTACCATCTACATTCTGAACTGTACCGTTGAGTGTAAAAGAGTCGGTTTCTTGCGCCTGTAGTACTTGTGGAAGCAGCGCAGAAATCAACGTAATTATAAAAAGAAAACAAAACCATTTTTGTTTTCGCATCCATCTCCCTCCCAAAAAGGAAAAACGACCGTCATTGACTTTGATATCGTTTTGATGTGTGTGGTCAATCATTGAGCACCAAGACTAAGTGAAATTTGTGAATTGTAAATTCTATCAGATAAGTGTAAGTACGAATACGAAAAAGACTCGGCCATTTTAGCACAAGAAACTAAGACTAAGCAAGCGATTTCTCCAACCTATAAACCTTATATGGTACACCCTGGATCAAAAAAAAAAGCTGTTAAGCACCAATACAGGTACTTAACAGCTCTAAGTTCTCGTTAGTAATTACTGATTACTTCAGAATCAACATCTTACGAGTACTGACATAATCACCCGCTTCCAGTGTGTAGAAATAGACGCCACTGGCTA
>PBVO01000016.1 GCA_002729015.1 Candidatus Poribacteria bacterium | reverse complement strand
AAACAGAAAAATACTAATCAATAGAAAGCCCGTTGAGGGACCGTGGGGCGGAGGCAACAACTTTGTAAAAGCCATCCACAAGTATGCACCCAAGTATGGATTTACGCCGGTACATCAGTTTGATGAAAGCATCGATCTCATTTTTATGATAGATCCGAGATATGATGAAATGGGAATATCAATAAATGAGATCGCAAAATATAAGCAGTGGCGCCCACAAACAAAAGTGGTGTATCGAATAAATGAGTGTGATCAGCGAAAAGGTCTAGTGAATGACATAGATCCTGTAATAAACGCCGCTAGCGGTATCACAGACCTTTGTGTGTTCATTTCTAATTGGATAATGGACTATCATACCAAGAATGATTGGAAGTGTCACAGAAATCACGTAGTGTACTCAGGAACAAACAAAGAGCACTTCTGTCCCAGACAAAAATTGAATAATGGTAAAATCAATCTGGTAACTCACCACTGGTCAGATAATCCGCTAAAAGGGCAAGACATCTATCAAATGCTTGATAGCTGGCTACCAATGAACTCTGATTTTACTTTTACATATATCGGAAGAACCAAGGCACAATTTAAGAACACAGCAATTATTCCTCCAACTTTTGGATTAGACTTGGGAGAAAAACTCTCTAGCTACGATGTGTATATTTCCGCGTCAAGACATGATCCCGGACCAAATCACATCATTGAGAGCTTAGCATGTGAAATTCCAACATATGCGCTTAATAGCTCAGGAGGCGCTGTTGAGATGGTTGGCCCTAATCATGTCTACAATTCTTTTGATGAACTCATAAGCAAACTTAAACAAGGAAATTTTGAAAACAATGAAGGGATAGTACCAACAAATTGGGAAAACTGCATTGACCAATACTTCAAGCACGTGTTAGAATTGTTCTAATGAAAAGTGTGGGTATAATAGGCTCAGGTCGCTGGGGACGAAATATTGCGAGAAGTTTTGCTAAGAAGCGAAATGTTTCTCGTGTAGTGTCATCGGGAAATACAGACAATCTAGAAAAAATGAAGACGATTGTCCCCAATGTCATAGTTTCATCAATTGATGACTTACTAGAAGACGAAGAAATAGACTCTGTTGTTGTCGCTGTTCCTATTGAAAATCTTTCTGGCGTCGCGACTAAGTGCTTGCTAAAAAACAAACATGTGTTTTTGGAAAAACCTGCAGCCACATCATCTGACGAGATAGAAAAAATCGAGGCTGTACGAGGTGACAGAGTCTGTCTAGTCAATTACTTGTATCTTGTTGACCCCTCTTATCTGTCTTTTAAGAATGCAGTACAGTCAGTAAAGATTGATGAAGCAGTTTTTGTTTGGAGAAAGTGGGGCAGCTTTAACAATGACATCCTTCTAAACTTGGCTAGTCATGAACTTTCAATGCTTGTTGATACATTAGAAGAAGTTGTTATAGAGGGAAACGAATCAAAACTGACAGACGACTCATGCATAATAGATTTTAGAACAGGCCCGACAAGGGCGATTATTGATATTGATAGAAAAAGCAGAACATCCCATAAGTCTGTGATGTACAAAACCAGCTCAGGCCTTTTTATGTGGACTCCGGGCTTTTTCGCCCATGCGGATGTAGAAGTAATATCTAACGAGGCAGATAACTTACTAGACCTTCAGCGAGACAGATTTTTATCATTAGTGTCTCAAAATCAAAGCTACACTAATTTAGGGCTGTCTAAAAAAATACTAGAGCTCATTGAAGGGATAAAGCAATGAGAATAGCAGTTGTTGGAGCAGGAATCTTTGGTGTGACTATTGCGCTAAAACTAGATGATAGTCATGATGTAACACTTTATGAGACTAGTCGTGATATTATGACAGCTGCTAGTCGAACAAACCAGCTAAGGCTTCACAGGGGTTATCACTATCCAAGAAGTCCCGATACAGTCTCAGCACTCCTTAGCTCTATAGACTTTTTTGTAGATGAGTATAGAAAGTCAGTTGTAGATGATTATGATCACTATTACTGCATTGCTAAAGAAGGAAGCAAAGTATCACCTGATCAGTACCTTAAGTTCTGCGATAAGTTTGATCTATCGTATGAGATAATTGATAATTTTGAGCATGTCAACAATGATAAAATAGCTCTGACTGTTAAAGTAAAAGAAGCATTGCTTGATTATCAGAGCGTGTACAATACGTGCTGGCGTCGCCTTATGAAGTCAAAAGTAAAGAGGTTGTGGGCAACAACATTTACCAAAGACGATCTAGAAAAGTTTGACATCGTTCTAAATTGTACATACGCTAATATCAACAACCTCTTGGATGAAGAAAATCGATTAGACTATCAGTTTGAAGTTTGTGAAAAAATAGGCGTTGAAATGCCAATAGAAGTTCAGGATAAGAGCATTGTAATAATGGATGGACCGTTTATGTGTGTTGATCCTTATGGTCGAACCGGCTTATCCCTTCTGGGCAATGTTGTTCATGCGATCCACTATACTAATGTGGGACATTTTCCAAAAGTTCCGGTAATCATGACTAGAGATCTGAATCAGGGTTTTGTTCAAAACCCAGTGGAGACAAATTGGGAAAAGTTTATTCAGACAGGCAAAGACTTTATTCCATCTCTGTCCAAAGCAGAATACAAAGGTTCGATGTACACTGTTCGGGCTGTTCTACCCAACATGGATGACACTGATGGAAGGCCGACCATAGTATCATCTTCAGGACCTAAGATAATCAACGTCTTTTCCGGGAAAATTGATACATGCGTTATGGCAGCCAAAGATATTATTGACAAACTAAGTGAGGAATAAATGTCAAGTTATAAAGAACTAAAAAGAGAGTGGGAAGAAAGATACGGGAAAGACTTAGACTATCTAACGTCAGGATGTATAGTCGTAGGCTGTGCGCCCAGTGTCTTATTGAATAAGTGGGGCCCTATTATTGATCAGTTTAAGACAGTTGTTCGCCTCAATAGTTACAAAATCAAGGGATACGAAGAGCACG
Source organism: Candidatus Poribacteria bacterium (assembly GCA_002729015.1). Next base: position 58,823 of record PBVO01000016.1, on the reverse strand, counting down.
TAGGCACAAAGACAGATATTTGGGCTCGCGCCAAAAACTACGAAATAGCTTTTCGAGATGGTACCCAATTCAAAGAAGTGTGGATAAAGCAAAAATGGGACAGAACTAGAAGGGATGGGCCTGTCTATAAGGAAATTGGTCCACCAATTCTTAATATGGAACAGTCATATGTAAGAGTTCTTCCGGAGCGACAGTTCAAGAGAAAGTCCGACGGACGTGTATGCAATTGGACTACTGGCTATCTTGCTGTGATAACTGCCATGGAGGGGCACAAAGCAGCGGGTCTTCCTACGACAACGTACGGGTTTACTTTTTTTGGAGGCGATGATTCGAAACCGTGCCCAAGGCCTCATTACTATAGAGAAGAACCTCCGAGCTTATTTGATGGGTTCAGTCATGATTCTTCTGTCAAGTCTTGGATGGCACACGCAATTGTTGAAGAAAGAGAAGACGCAGTTCACCGAGCAAACATTGGTGATATCAATCTTCTTTTTCCTGAAGAAGTATATGAAACAGACAAGCTGGAGCTTTCTCACCTGGAAGAAATCGTCAAGGTTATTCCCGATCATCTAGCAAATCTTCCAGAGAGCTTACGAGTAAAGTATGTATGAAATTATTTGTGCCCATCAAAGAGAATTCCAATAGAGTTCCAAACAAAAACTTCAGAGACTTTGGGGGTGTCCCTCTCTATGTGCACACGCTAAGTCGCCTCAAAGGCTTCGAAGTTTATGTCGACACAGACAGCAAAAAAATTCTAGACGAGATTGAAAGAAACCCATGCCTTAGACACGTAAAAGGCTATGAGAGAAACCCGGATCTTTTGGGTGATGATGTTTCTGTGTGCAAACTAATTTCTGACTTTATAGTTCAACATTTAATTTCCGGACCAATTTGCCAGGTGCACGTTACAAGCCCGTTTATACAACCCAAAACATTACGAAGTGCCGCAGACATGTTAGATCTGTATGATTCTGTCGCCTCATGTGATGTGATACAAGAAAGGCTGTTGAAAAAACAAAAAGGAATTATGAAACCGGTAAATCATGATCCAGCTATTCTTTTGCCCACTCAAGACTTGGAGAAGCTCTACAGGGAAAACTCCTTGTTTTATATTTTTGATGCAGACAAGTTTATGACATCAGGAAAAAGAATAGGATCGAACCCGTGCTTTTATGAGACATCATTTCCAGAGTCTTTAGATATCGATTATGAAGATGACTGGAATACCTGCGTAGGAGTGTACAAAGCGGGCCTTGGCGGGCTATAATGTATGAGTACAGATAATGTATTGCAAGGATAAAATATGAAAAACGAGACAACTTGGGTCTTAGGACCCTGTTCCATAGAGAATAGAGAGAATTATTTTGCAGCATCAGACGAGCTAGCTAGAGTAATGTCAGGAAGAGACTGGTACTTGAAGGCTTCGTTTGACAAGGCAAACAGGACATCTCTTCATGGAGGGCGGGGTCCGGGTCTTGATGAAAGCTTAGAAATATTCAAAGAAGTAAAAGCAAGACACCCAGGTGTTAGACTTTGCACAGATGTACATGAAGTATGGCAAGTAGAAAAACTCGCCGGTGTTATTGACTGCATACAGATTCCTGCGTTTCTATGTCGACAAACTGATCTTGTTGTTGAGTGTGCCAGACATTTTGATGTAGTCAACATTAAGAAGGGTCAGTGGCTAGGGCCGAACAACTTAGTAATTTCTGTTGATAAAGTCCGCGAGACCAATGAAAATGCCGAAGTTTGGATTACAGAACGCGGAACCATGCATGGCTACCATAAGCTATTAGTTGACTTTGATATTGTTGACAGGCTTCAGAAGCATTACGATAAAGTCATTATTGACTGCACTCATTCAACACAGCGTAGCCGCGATGTTTATGGAATTCAAGGGCGAGGTGATCTCGCAGAAAGATTCTTATTAGGAGCAGATGTGTTCCAGTACAATGGCATATTTGCTGAGTGTCATCCAAATCCATCTTCTGCTGTATCAGACGGCGATTGTCAAATTGATCTAAGTAGAATTGAAAAGCTGGTAAACGCCCACGATAGAATTAAAACTGCTTTAGAGGGAGTTTGGGAGTGAAATCAGTTGATGAAGTTGCAGTAATCATTCAGGCACGTCTATGCTCTGAAAGAGTACCAAGAAAAATGATACGGGATTTTTGTGGCTCTTCACTGTTCGAGATAGGGGTCAAGAAGATACTTGACTCTTCTGTAATTCCAAAAGAAAATTTTTATGTCTCAGTGTATGAAGACGAACTAAAAGACGTCGCGAACAAATATGGTGTCAATATATTCGAAAGATCTGAAGAGTCTGCCACAAATGACAACAGCCTTCAGACAATATATGAATGGCATGATAAACTCCCGCCTCAGTTTAAGTACGTTGTCTTGGTGAGTGCATGCACGCCTCTTCTTAAGACAGAGACAATTGACGGATTTTTTCAAGCTTATGTTGATCAAGATGAGCGAGGTCTCATGGCAGTAATTGATAAGCGAAACTACTTTTGGAACGACAAAGGGACAATGGTGACGCCTTGGCCTGATGGGCAAACCATAATGAATACAAAAGCTGTCGCTCCCACTTATGAAGCTGCCCATACAATGTATGGAAGTCGTCTAGACACGATCAAAGACAATATATGGATGGGATCTTTTAAGAATTCTGATCCTACTCTTTATGTTGTTCCGGAAATTGAGTCTTTTGATATCGACTATGAATGGCAATTCACTTTAGGCGAGATTCTATTCTGGAAAACGATCGAGGGTAATTCGAATGAAGACGCCGAAAATAGTTGAAAACGTCACTGACTATCACGATCTGTACAAGGGCAAGCGATGTTTTATTTTAGGGAATGGGCCGAGTCTAAATCAGACTGACTTAAGCTTGCTTAGGGATGAGTATACATTTGGGTGTAACAAGATTTCTCTGCTGTACGAAAAGAGGAGTTGGCACCCAAGCTTCTATGTCATGGTAAGCTCTGATATTTGGCGCATGGATTGGCTAGATGCTGTAAGGAAAAGCATAGAATTGGGAATGCCCTGCTTTTTAAGAGATGCCTACATTAACGATACAATTGAGAATTTCTATCAGTCAGCACATGAATTAGACAATGTATACTTTCTAAATTGCGAAGGTGCTAGAAAAGGGTATCCATATCCTGACTCTTACTGGTCATATGATATTAGCAAGAAAGCTACAAAATGGGGGACAATTCTTCTAACGTGTATTCAGATAGCAACTTATATGGGCTTCGATGAAATCTATCTATTGGGGTGTGACTTAGGTTTTAGTAAAGCAGATAAGGGCGAAATAGTCAATTTCGATCCAGAATATAATCCAGTCAACTATGATTCTAACGGTGACAGGCACTCTTATGAAGCACATGTACTAGCAAAAAGGATGACTGAAAAAGTTGGTACAAAAATTTTTAACGCAACAGTGGGAGGATCTTTAGAGGTGTATCCACGAAAAAACTATAGTGAGTTATTTGTATGATATTGACATGGCAACAGATTCCATCTCCGATTATAAGCGAAATTTTGGCCGGAACAAATTGTGATGGAGTAGTGTTAGACACTGAGCACGGCGTATTCAATAATGAAACTTTGGTAGCTTGTATTCAGGCAGTAACCCTATCAGGAAAAAAGTGCTTCGTCCGCTTGCCCGAAGAGACAGTCACCATGACAAGAATGTGTCTAGACTCAGGAGCATCAGGAATTATATTCTCTACAGTTGAGACCCACGCTCAGGCAGAAAAAATTATTAACATGTGCCACTACCCAAGCCAAAAAAGCACAGGCCGCCGCGGAATGGGGCTTGTTAGACAGAACAGTTGGGGCCAGGGGGCTTTGGGCGCTGAAAAGCCGATAGTGATCGCTCAGATCGAATCTAAAAAGGGTGTTGAAAATATAAGTCAGATTGCTAGCCGAAATTTTGATTACTATCTTGTAGGNCCTTATGATTTGACATCTAGNTTGGGAATTCCAGGAAATTTTGATCATGATTTGTACCACAAGTACTTGAACAAGGTAGTTTCTTCTGTTGGAAAACACAAGATGGGTGTACACATCCCATCAGATGTAAAAAACGAATTAGCTAAGTACGATGGGTACGGTCTCAAAGCACTTGGCATGGACACAACACTTTTAATTGAATCACACATGGAGGCTCTTGAAAATGCTTAATTTCGAAAACATCGATGAAAAATTTGTAAGAGTCGTTAATACTTCTGAGTGGAAAGATCTTCAAGAAAAGTTTAATGCATGCAATGATGTTTATGTGTTGGGCCATGGCGGAAATTTGGCCGTTGCCGATCATGCTGCAGTTGATATAACACGTCTTTCTAACGGTACAAAAAACGCAATGTGCCCAGGAAGTGGTGTTGTTGCAACATCGTTTATAAACGATTCAAGCTTTGAGCAATGGATGGTTCAGTGGCTTGCGTGTAGAACATCAACTAGAACAAAGTCCCAGATGAAGAAGTCTTTAGTCTTAGGAATCTCTTCCTCCGGGAGCTCAACCGACGTTCTAAAGGCACTACAGTGGGCTGACGATCACGGCATGCAAATTGCAATGATAACCTCTATGGATATACCTGTAGAGATTCCTTCTTTGTCTAAGGTTATTTTGGGTGCCGAGTATTATCACACAGCAGAGGTCTTAACCCTCTTGTTGACGTACGAGCTAACACACGGCTCAGGCAAAGTATGTCCACCAATTGGTCAAAACTCCCCTGACGATTTAGAAAAGCTTAACTGGAAGGGTGGAAAAATTCGAAAGCATAGCTATCCGGATGAAAAGATTAACCTTGGCATTGATTTCGACGGTGTAATTCACAAATGCTCTAAAGGCTACTTTGATGGAACAATTTATGATGATCCGATTGAAGGGTCTTACGAAGCGCTAGAGCGCCTTTCTAAGAAGTATACAATAATCGTTAATACGTGCAAAGCCAAACCGGATCGAGGGTTGGTGAACGGAAAGACAGGAACTCAGCTAGTATGGGAGTGGCTTGAAAAGCATGACATGTCAAAGTTTGTCAGTAAAGTAACGAGTGAAAAGCCTCGAGCTCGGGTTTATATTGATGACAAGGGCATAAGATTTACCGATTGGGTCGACGCCCTAGAGTCTATGGAAACCCTGGGGATTATTGAAAAGGAGGGTAATGAATGACAAGGCCCCCTCTTCCCATTGATGTCAACAAAGAAAAAATTTTCATTGACACGAGATACGATTGGTTTGCGAGAAAATACGCATCGAAAGTTTCTGAAATGTTTGAAAAAGAAAAGAATCAAACTGACTATGATTCCTACACGTGGCAAGGGCAAAAGCTAAGAAGAGAGCTACATAGTCTTGAGTTTTGTTGGGAAGATTTTGAGAAAATTGCAAATGAATACAAGTGTATAATAACAAACGCACAGATCTACAGGTTATATTCAACCAATAAGGGGTCTGATCGTGATAAAGGCTATTCTGACGTTGTCGATGAGATGAAAAAGAAAAATATGTGGCTGTCAGAAACATGGCACACAGACAACACGCACGATGTTGATTTTCGTCTTTTCATCTACCTTAATGATGTGGGACCGGATCAAGCACCTTTTGGTGTGTGGGATCCGATAACATTTATTCCTCGAAAATTAAACGCATGCCAGACGAGCCCAAAACCATCAGGTTTGAGAGGCCCTAGATATAAAGAAGAAAATGGAATGCTAATGCCAATTCAGAAACCTGGCAAAGAAAAAAGTCTTACTGGACCGGCAGGAACGACAATAGCTTTCAATAACAATATAGTGCATAAGGGAAATTATTGTAAGTCTGGTTACCGTGATGCTGTATGTCTTCAGCTGCTACCAATAGAGCACAATCACCTATATGATGCCCGAGAGCAAAAAAGGATGAGCACTATTAAGGAAAGATTTTTGAGATGATTTTTCACGAAATACAAGGACTGAAGTTCACATCAGGCAATATCGTACTAGCAGAGTCAGCTAAAGAAAGTCTTGAGAACGGAACATGGGAAACCTCAGAGATTCAGTTGTGCAAAAAGTATTTGAAGCCTACTGATTCAATATTAGAGCTGGGCGCATGCTTAGGTGTTGTTAGTTGCGTAACTAATAGCATGCTAACAAATCCAGAAAATCATGTTGTTGTTGAGGCAAATCCTGAAACAGCAAAAATTCTTGCTGTTAATAGAGAAAAGAATGACGCAAAATTTATCATAGAAAACTGCTTAGTTTTTCGAAAACACTCAGGAAAGTTTTATCCAGCTAGCGGCGCGCCACAATCAGGTTCTACAATTATTCATAATGATGGCTTGGACAAAAAAGAAGAAAATCAGTTCGAATTTGATTTTGTGTACCTTCCAGTGNCTACTGTTGATGAACTAGAGAAAAAACACCGAAAAGACTTCAATGTTCTCATTATGGATATTGAAGGGGGTGAGTTTCAGTTTATCAAAGAAAACAAAAGGCTTCTAAAGACAGTAGAGTTGGCAATCATAGAGTTTCACCATCGCTTTGATATCGAAGGATGTAATCAGGCAGAATATGAAAAAGCAGTAGAAATATTAGAGGATTGTGGGCTGGCTGAGCTAAAGAATGCTGTCAAGATAAAAGGTAAGACAATTGAAACGGCAACTGAGGTGTGGGGTCGACCGTGATTAATCAGATCGATCTGATAAAAGAGCTGTTTCCAATTTGCAGGTCTATCACAGGGCAGGGTGTTCGAGAGACCTTTGATATTCTTTCAAAGTATATTCCTCTTGAAGTTCACGAAGTCCCAACTGGAACTAAAGTTTTTGATTGGGAAGTTCCTGAAGAGTGGAACATCACAGACGCGTACATAGAGTGTCCGGACGGTACAAAAATAGCACAGTTCAAAGAAAATAATTTGCACGTAATGAGTTACAGTGAAAGGGTCAACACAACCCTAGACTTGAACGAACTTAAAGAGCACATCCACACCCTGCCAGATCATCCGGACTGGATTCCCTATAGAACAATGTATTATGATCGCTCCTGGGCCTTCTGCCTATCTCAGAATGTTCTAGATAGCTTACCTGAGGGCAAATATCGTGCAGTCATAGACTCAGAGCATATCGATGGTAGTCTAACTTATTCTGAGGCAGTATTTCCGGGAACTTCTGGAAAAGAAGTTTTGTTTTCAACTTACGTGTGTCATCCGTCAATGTGTAACGATAATTTAAGCAGCGTTGCAGTTATGACAAAGTTGGCGAATTATATGTCAAAAAAGAAGAATCTAAAACACACGTATAGATTTGTATTTCTTCCTGAGACAATTGGGGCAATAACCTGGTTATCCAAGAATCAGAAAAGACTTGCGAAAATATGTGCAGGTGTAAATCTTACGTGCACTGGGAACAGAGGGCCGCTAACTTTTAAGAAGAGTCGACAAGAAGAATCCCTTTCAGATCACGCCATGGAGAGGTCTTTGGATGACATGGGCTTGGACTATAACAAAACAAGCTTCTCTCCAGTTGGATCTGACGAAAGACAGTATTGCTCTCCGGGAATTAACTTACCTGTAGTTACATTAATGAGAACACCGCCAGGAGAATTCGAAGAGTATCACACGTCAGCTGATGATCTAAGTGCAATTAGTAGCGAGTCTTTAGATGAGGTTTATGAAGCTTGTTTGGGCTATATTGAAATTCTAGAAAAAAATTATGTCTATGTCAACATGTACTCAAAAGGAGAGCCTCAATTGGGGAAAAGAGGCTTGTATAGAAAAGTTGGTGGTCAAAGATCAAATAAGGTTTCTCAAACAGCGATCAAGTGGGTTTTGAATTACAGTGACGGCAAGCACGATCTCTTGGATATTTCCAGCAAAAGCGGAATAAGAATAAGAGAGTTGATCGAAGCTGCAAACGCGCTAGAAGAACGTTCAATAATAATGAGAATTTTGAAATAAAATTGTCAAATACAGTCTATAATGAAAAAGGTAATCGAATATGTCGTTTAAGATAATTTCAGAAATAGGAATCAATCACAACGGTGATTTTCGTCTAATTGAAGAATTAGTACGACAGTCCGCCCTAGGGGGAGCTGACTTCGCGAAGTTTCAGTTGTATGACTCTGTAAGAGTGTTCGGTGATGATTCTCGTGCCAGGAATGAGTTCTCCTATGAACAAGTAGAAACCATTCTTTCCATATGCAACGCATACGATATCGAGTTTTTTGCTTCTGTTTTTGATGAAGAGAAGCTAGAATGGTGCATGGATTTGAATGTCGGATTTTTTAAGATAGCTAGCAGGACTGTTGTTAAAGAGCAAGATCTCTGTAGAGACATTATCAAGACGGGTCTGCCTACATTTACTTCATTGGGGTTTTGGGACAAAGATAATCTTCCATTTGATAATCCAAATGTTCTATACTTCAATTGTGTTTCAAAGTATCCAACTAGCATACTAGACCAAAAGCAAGCCAGCCACAGATCGTATGAATACCCAGTCGTTGGTGTAAGCGATCACTCTTATGGAATAGCTAACTGTCTTCATCATATATCCCGAGGTGCGCTCTATGTTGAAAAACATTTTACCCTTGATAAGAGCATGCCGGGTAATGATCATATTGGTTCTATGGATATAGAAGAGCTGACTCAGCTGAGAGACATAGGAAATCAGTTACATTGGGCGTATAGAAATTCAGGAGAATTTGTATGAGTTCGTTAGCAGTTATTTTGGCACGTGGTGGCTCTAAGGGAATTCCCAAAAAGAATATTATTGATCTCAACGGAAAGCCCTTAATATACTACACAATAAAAGCAGCACTAGATAGCGGTGTTTTTGATGAAGTTGTTGTAAGCACTGATTGTCCTTCAATCGCTAGTGTGGCACTAGACTGCGGAGCAAAAGTTCCCTTCATGAGACCAGACGAGCTGTCTCAGGATCATGTATGGTCTAGAGACGCACTCAAACATGCAGTGGTCGAATGTGAAAGAATATTTGAAAAAACTTATGACTATGTTATTGAGCTTCCATGTGTAGCACCGCTAAGAGATGATAGTCATGTTCGAGAAGCGTATGAAAAACTGGTTAGCACAGGAGCAGACAGTGTTATTTCTGTCTGCAGAATGCAAGATAAACATCCAGTTCGAATGAAAAGAATCGTAGACGATACAATACAAGATTTTTGCAAGTTGCACCCAGAAGGCGAAGGTTCTAGAAGACAGGATCTAGAGCCTTGTTATATTCGGAACGGTGCAATCTATGCAATGACACGTGACTGCATTGTAGAGAAATTTTCTAGAAATGGAGACGTCTCACGTCCGTATATTATGGATGAGTTAGTGTCTGTCAATATTGATTCGATGATCGATTTAGTAACAGCCAAAGCCATTATGTCAGGAGTCGTATAATGAGAGTTAAGCTCGAGTGTCCAGTAAATTTTTTAGGTCATCAAGAACTAGATAGAATTCTAGAATCCAGAAAAATGACGCTATGTGATGAAGATCCGCAAGCAGTAATTGTAAATCCGGGCACTAGTGAGTTTTTGGATACAGCATACTTTGAAAAGTACAAAAGCTTGAAAGTGGTGGGAACTCCTTCAACCGGCACAAATCATATTGATGTCGCGGGTCTAAAAAAGAAGGGGATCAATGTGACATGCTTGCTGGACAACAAAAAGTCTTTGGAGGATATCCACGCATCAGCAGAGTTTACATGGCTACACATAATGAACTTAACGAGAAAGTTTACAAATGCCGTTAATGCTACTGCTGGATGGAGGTCTAACACTAACGAGCTGTTTCTTCGATCCAACGAGCTTCACGGAAAGACCATCGGAGTTGTGGGCTTAGGAAGAATTGGAACTAAGATAGCAAAGTATGCATCGACATTTGGGATGAACGTGTGCTATTATGACCCATACGTGAACAACTATTCGTATACTAAAGTTAAAAGCCTGAAAGATTTGACAGAGTGTGATACTATCTCTATTAATTGTGCCCTAACAAAAGAAACTGCGGGTATGATCAAACCAGGTGTCTGGGACAGAATTAATCCGGGTACTATTGTTGTAAATACTTCGAGGGGTGAAGTAGTTGACGAAGACTATATTGTCTGGCTCGTCAAAGAAGCGGGTATTCTTTACGGAGCAGATGTTTTACGCAATGAACAAAATATAGCTGCTCTTAAAAAGTCTCCCATTTTATCCTTATCTAAAAGGACAGATAAGGTTGTTATAACACCGCATGTTGCAGGTGCTACTAAAGAGAGTCAAACAAAGGCTCTTTTAACTACTCTAGACCTGGTAAAGAAGTCTAGGAAAATAAAGAAGAAATGAAAGTAACAGTTGCGATATGCTGCTATAAGCAAAAAGAGTGGCTGTATAGATGTCTTCGAAGCCTGGCAAGTCAGACGCTATCAAAAGAAAAATTTGAAGTCATTATTGTAAACGATGAGCCCGGTACACGCTTAGAAGATGTTTGTGATAATATGCGCAACGATCTCAACATCCGGCTTATCAATAATGAAAAGAACTTAGGATTACCTGCATCATTAAACAAAATTCTTAAGTGTGCCCGTGGCCGATACTTTGTACGAGTTGACAGTGATGACTACGTGTCCAAGTATTTTCTAGAAACACTTTCAAGATTCTTAGATATGAATCGAAACTATCAGGCTATAGCGTGTGATTACACTAAGGTTAATGAAGTGGGTGTTCTTGTAGAAAACTGCTCTGGCAAAGATGATCCCATTGCATGTGCCGTAATGTTTACTTACGAGTCTTTGTGTGACATCAACTTCTATGACGAAGATTACAAAATGAGAGAAGGGCACGATTTGATAAGCAGATTCCTTAAAAAGTTTCAGCTCTTCCACCTTCCAATGCCCTTATATCGTTATAGAATTCACAGTCGAAATCGGACGAATAATATTGAAGAAGTAAAGAAATACGACGAAATGCTTCAGGAGAAAAAATGAAAAAAGTTGGAATTGTTGGCTTCGGGTACGTGGGTAAAGCCATGGCCAGATTTTTTCGAAATCACTATAGTGTGCTAGTATACGATCCTGCATATGATCCAGCTGATCCTGGTTCTAATATTTGTGATGTTGAGCATCATGAAAATGTATCGTTTGTAAGTAGAAATGAGATTAACACATGCGAATACGGAATTGTTTGTGTACCCACACCGGCTTCTGATGACGGGGAGTGCGATGCCAGCTTAGTTGAAGACGCAATTGAGTGGCTCAAGACGCCCCTAATTCTTATCAAGTCAACAGTTTCAGTAGGGACAACTGCCAGACTAAGAGAAACTTACGAAAAGAGAATAGTTTTCGCACCAGAGTATTGTGGAGAATCTTCATACTGGACTCCTTACGACTTTCATACTGATGTTAAGTGTACACCATTTTTTACTTTCGGCGGCAACCCTAAGGATACCAGCGCTTTCATAGACCTCTATATGCCTGTTGTGGGTCCTACTAAGCAGTATCGACAGACGACGTCTGACGCAGCCGAAATGGCAAAGTATATGGAGAACATATTTTATGCATCAAAAATTGTTTTCTGCTATGAAATGAGTGAAATTTGTAGTGCTATGGATATTGACTACAACGAGGTAAGAGAGTTGTGGCTTCTTGACCCAAGAATCAATCCAATGCATACCGCAGTATTCCCAGAAAACAAAGCACCCTTTGCAGGAAAATGTTTACCCAAAGATACTAATGCTTTGGTAACAACTGCAGAAAAATATGGCTACTCAGCTGATCTAATAAAAGAAGTGTTGAAGTCTAACAAGCGAATAAAGGACATAAGATCAAGGAGAGAAGAATAATGAATGTGGGCATCATAGGCCAGGGTTTTGTAGGTTCAGCAATTAGAGAGGGCCTCAAAGACTATCACAAAGTATTGACATATGATATCGATGAGACCAAATGTAATAGCACACACCAAGAAGTCTGTAGAAAGTCAGACATCATCTTTGTATGCATTCCGACGCCAATGAGAAAATCTGGCGAGTGTGATACACGATTATTAGAGTCAGTAGTAGAGGGTATCGATGCAGATGCTCGAACCGATCCGGATCGAAACAGGCCGGTTCTGGTGTTAAAATCAACAATCCCACCCGGTACAACGACCAGAATTGCCAACAATCATGCCAGTGTATGCCCTGTAGTATTCAGCCCTGAGTTTCTAACAGAGGCAAATTCTTTTGATGATTTCAAGAATCAAACAAGGATAATCGTCGGAGGCGATCCAAGCGTAAAGTGTGCCCATGCTAAAAAAGTTAAGAGCATGTTTAGAAAAGCATTTCCTTCAATCCCTATTGTGATAACCAAGAGGGAGACAGCTGAAATGACAAAGTACTTTATTAACTGCTTCTTAGCTACCAAGGTGACATTTGCTAACGAGATGTATCAAATATGCGATTCAACGGGAATAGACTACGACAAAGTCTGTGAGTATGCACTTTATGACAATAGAATTGGAAAGAGTCACCTTTCTGTACCGGGTCCAGATGGAGACTTTGGCTTCGGTGGGCACTGCTTCCCTAAAGATCTGTCAGCAATGATTTATTATGGCAATAAGAATGGTGTAACATCTGATCTTCTAGAAGCTGTGCAAGACAAGAATAATTACCTAAGGTCTGACAGAGACTGGGAAACAATGTCAGGAAGGGCAGTAAGCGATGACTAAAATTTTGGTAACAGGCGGGCTGGGATTTGTAGGATCTCATCTCGTTGACTCTTTAGCCGATTCAGGGTACGACGTGACTGTAATAGACAATCTGTGCTCAGAGTCTAGCAGTAAATCATTCATGAGAGAAGATGTAACTTACTGGATTGACGACGTTAGAAATCTTAATACATACAAGTACTTAGACAAAGAGTTTGACTTAGTTTATCACTTGGCTGCTCTAGCTAGAATCCAGCCGAGCTTTAAGGATCCGCTTACATATCTTTCTATTGATATCTTGGGAACAGCTAGCGTTCTTGAGTTTGCTAGAAGATGTGATGCCAAGGTCGTATATGCTGGCAGTAGCTCTGCGTATGGCGGGCCAATGCTCAACCCATATGCTTTTGCAAAGTTCACTGGAGAACAAACCTGTGAACTCTACAACAAAGTTTATGGCATGTCAACAGTCATTGCTAGATTTTTCAATGTTTACGGCGATCGCCAGCCAACCACCGGTGCTTACGCAACTGTAGTAGGTGTTTTCGAAAAGCAAGCTGAAGCCGGCTTTCCTTTGACAGTTACGGGCGATGGAGAGCAAAGACGAGACTTTACACATGTTTCTGATATTGTAAGTGGGTTTGAAAAGTTAGGAAGAGGAACATGGAACGCAGAAGTTTTCCAACTAGGGACAGGCAAAAACTATTCGATTAATGAGCTAGCAAACATGTTTAGCGAAGAGATCAAATACATAGAGAAACGACCGGGCGAAGCTTGGATAACTCTCGCTGACATATCAGATATGACTGAAGCTACAGGGTGGCAACCCGAAGTTGACTTAGAAAACTATGTAAAAGAAAAATTAAGTCAATTTGATAATGTCAATTCTTAGAATGCATGTTATAATAGAAGCATGCAAAATAAAAGTGTGGTAGACAATACAGAAGCGGCCTTACCAACCGGGAAATCTCACATATCATTTTCAGAGGTCAAGTGCTGGAAAGAATGTTCATGGCGTCATAAACTTCTCTATGTTGACAAGATTGATGTTTTTGAGCCATCTCCGTTTTTAGATTTTGGAACTGCAGTTCACGAGGGCTGTGAGTCACTTCTAGAAACAAAAACTATTGACAGGGAAAAGATTCTTAAGGACGTTACAGACGCCTGGGAGAAGCATGGGTTTGATGAGCCCGAGTGGTATGAAAAACAGCCGGGCTGGTACAAGTATGCTCCTGTTGAAGAGTGGTGTGAGTGGGCCACTAACATGTGGAACGATGTTCCCGAATTTTTAGATAAGACTTTCCCATCTTGGGAAACAGTAAAAGCAGAAGAAGAGCTAAGAGAAGACATAGAAAATAGCGATGTCAAATTCAAAGGTTTCATAGATGCAATCATCAAGGTGCCGAAAAAGAGAGGCAAAGGATTTGAATATTGGATCTTAGACTGGAAAACAGCCCAATCATATGGCTGGAAAAGACAAAAGAAGCAGGATATCTTAATGACCGCTCAGCTGATTCTTTATAAGCACTTTTGGTCAAAAAAGCATGACATTCCCCTAAAAGACATCAGGTGCGGATTTATTCTACTAAAGAGGGGCGCAAAGCCAGGAAATGTATGCGAGCTGGTAAAAGTATCAGCCGGCCCAAAGAGTATTGATCGTGCACTCAAGATAATGAGAAGCATGATCAAGTCTGTAAAGAAGCAGTTCAATCTTAAGAACAGAAACTCTTGTATGTTTTGTGATTTCAAAGACACCGAACATTGTACCTGATGAATTTGACATATCTTTTACTGCTGTCACAGAACAGTTATGATATTCTTAACGAAGCCATAACTGCGCACAACGGACTAAAAAGGTATGATTCGAAAAAAGAAAATTTTAATGCTAGCCGATCACGCTCTGAGCACATCAGGCGTAGGGTGTCAATCTAGATTTCTTATAGAGGGCCTCTTAAGAAAGTATCCTGGACATTGGTCATTTAGACAGTTCGGTGCTGCTGTTAAGCACTCCGACTATAGAACAGTCTCTATCAATGATGATTTTATTATTAAGCCAATTGACGGATTCGGAGATCCCAACCTTATAAGAACTACGCTGGCTGTTGAGAAGCCAGACATTCTTCTTCTTTTTACAGATCCAAGATTTTTCATCTGGCTGTGGGAAATGGAAGATGAAATTCATCAAGTCTGTCCTATAGCTTATTGGCATGTATGGGACAATCACCCAGTGCCCAGCTACAACAAAGTTTTGTATGAAAGTACAGATCTGATCAATTGTCACTCTTATTTGACATATAAATTTGTCAGAGACATGTACCCTGAAAAAACAAACTTTGTACCGCACGCTCTGCCCAACGAGCTTTTTTACCCAATCCCGGAAGAACAAAAAGCCGAATTTAGGGCTCAAGTGGTTTCTCCCGACCGCGCTGATCATTTCATTGCCTTTTGGGTCAATAGAAATGCGAAAAGAAAGCGACCAAATGATTTGTTGTGGGCATGGAAGCTTTTTATGGACAAGCTAGAAGCAAAGCACGGTCATAGAAAAGCTTCACTATTATTACACACTCAACCAGACGATCAAGAAGGCCCTAATCTATATGCAACAGCAGAAATGTTGGGAATTGAAACTTCAATAATTTTCTCACCAGATCGTGTTGAGTTTGAAAAGATGAATATTCTTCACAATATCTCAGATTGCGTTGTCAACATTAGCTATGCAGAAGGTTTTGGCCTTTCGACGTTAGAAGCAATGCAGACAGGAACACCTATTATTGCCACTAAGACGGGCGGACTTTGGCGTCAAGTTGAGGACCACCGCGACGGAACTCACAACGGAATAGGATTGGATGTGGAGTTTCAATCGCTTGTAGGATCACAAAATGTGCCGTTTATCTATGAAGACTATGTCTCAGTAGAGACAATCTCAGATGCTCTTTTGAAGATGTACGAAGAGGGGCCAGAAGGAAGAAAGAAGTTAGGAGAAAAGGCTCGTTCATATGTTCAGTCTGAGTTTGCGCTGGATACAACAATAGATCTTTGGCACGAATCTCTTCTAGACTTAGCAGAAAACTGGAAAGATAGGCAAAAACCATGGGTACTCAAGGAGATATAAGATGAAGAAGAAAGTAATAGTTAGAGCCCCTCTTTTGACAATATCAGGATACGGAGTGCACTCTAGACAACTTTTTGAATGGGCACTATCTAGAGAAGATTTTGAAGTATCTGCCCAGTGCTTGCCTTGGGGTGTTACACCGTGGCTTATCAACAAAGACGACAAGGATGGTCTGGTCGGTCAAATCATGGCGAGATCTGTAGATCCAACTCAGCAATCTAAGTTCGATATATCATTCCAGATACAGTTACCAAATGAATGGGACCCAAATATTGCGCAGTTTAATGTAGGTGTAACAGCAGCAGTCGAAACAGATAGATGTCATCCGTCGTGGATTCAAAACTGCAATACAATGGACTTAGTAATAGTCCCGTCACAGCATACTAAGAACGTTTTGATATCGTCGGGTCAACTAACGACGCCCGTCGTTGTAGTTTCTGAATCTTACTATAATGTAATTGATTCACCCGATCTAGAGCCCTTGGATGTCGACTTTCAGACAGACTTTAACTTTTTAGTTTTTGGCCAGTTTACCGGTAACAATCCGGAGAATGATCGAAAAAATCTATTCTACACAGTAAAGTGGCTGTGTGAAGAGTTCGCTGACAATGAAAATGTAGGGATTGTCCTAAAGGTAAATTCAGGACGAGCTACGAAAATTGACAAAGCAGTAACATCCAAAACTTTAACACAATTACTTCATCAAGTAAGAGGAGATAGAAAGGGACCAAAAATCTATCTTTTGCACGGAAATCTATCAGAAGAAGAAATTGCTCGTCTCTATCTACACCCAAAGATTAAGGCGATGGTGTCGCTAACAAGAGGGGAGGGTTTTGGTCTTCCTTTGCTGGAAGCAGCTGCTAGCGGATTACCAGTTATTGCAACTAACTGGTCAGGTCATATGGACTTCTTAGGTTTAGGGAAGTTTATCGGTGTAGAGCACGTATTATCTCCTATTCATCCATCTAGAATCGATCATCAAATATTTGTCGAAGGATCTAGATGGGCAAGCGTTAGTGAGAAAGATGCTAAGAAGAAGGTTAGAAAGTTCTATGAAAAGTCTGAAATTCCAACAAAGTGGGCCAAAGACTTACAGGGAAAAATTAAAGAAAGATTCTCTCATTCTGCCATAACATCTTCTTACAACGAGGCTATGAAGGAATTTGTATGAGTCTAACAGCATCTACAGTGATAATTATTTTACTGAGTCTGCTGGCGACTGTTGGTGTTTACTTTAGTGTTCGTTTCGGTCTAGTAATTTTAAGAGTTCAGGATTCAATAGAGGAGTCACTTGACGTGCTAGACGAAAGATATGAGTCAATTTCTAAGGTTTTGGAAATTCCTCTCTTTTATGATAGCCCGGAAATAAGAAAAGTTGTAGAAGACATCAGAGCAACACGAGAGTCAATTCTTGTAATAGCGAATTCGCTTGGTGCCTCCATTGATGACGATATCAACACAGACGAGGAGGAAGAAATTGACGATGAAGAAAATTAAACGCAAGATTAGAAGAAAAAGAGGTTCCGGCCCTCGCAACATGTATTTCACAATGGAGACCCAAGAGCACATTGTGATGTATCAAAAGTCTGAAGACCCAGAAGAAAGAAAAGCAATTTACATCAAAGGGATTCAGCCTGCTTTTGATAAGCTTGTTGAAAATCTTATCTTTGTTTATGGTTTCAATTCTCCCTATGATTCATTTGCTGATCTCAAAACTGATTGTGTATCATTTCTTTATGAATCGCTTCACAAGTGGTCGCCAGAAAAAGGGACAAAAGCTTTTTCTTACTATAACGTTGTAGCAAAGAACTGGCTGATTATAAAGTCTAGACAGCAGACAAAAAGGGTCAAGCGTCACATCAGCGCAGACAACCCCGACGGTATGACAGCACGCCAAAGATATCTTTACGAGTCATCCCAAGTGATGCCGCCCCCAGATGATATATTAATTGGGCGAGATAGAAAAGAGCTTATACAAGACCTGTTAAAAGAAATTTCAGGAATTGTGACTAGTGAAACAGAAAAGACATGCATCTCTGCTGTTCAGACAGTTTTTGCTAATGTGGACAACTTAGACTTTTTGAACAAAAGAGCCGTCTTAGTTTATGTACGAGATATCTCCGGCTTAAGCCCAAAACAGCTTTCTGTCGCAATGTCTTCAATTAGAAAGCACTATCGTCGATTGACAGGACATGATGGAAAATTTGATTTATTTTAGGGTGAAGCATGGCAAAAGATATGACAACCTCAATGGAGCGTCTCGACTCTATTAAGAAAAAGGTAGATACTTTTTCTGAAATATTAGACACTCTTAACTCCACAGAAGAAAAGAAGAAGCTTTTGTGGAAAGAAATTTACGAAAACGCAATCGCAGACAGAGAAAACGCAGCAATGCTTTTTACTGATGCGTGGAAGAATATGCAGGGCGGCACATCCGAGCATATTTCACTTGGTACTACAATGTCGAAGTATCTAGAAAGAATGTGCAAATCAAATGAGCAAATTTTACGTCTGGCAGAATTGATAACCAAAGCTGAGGAGAAAGAAGCTTCGATAGATTCTGACGATCTATTTGCTCAAATAGATAACGGCAAGGGGTAACATATGTCAGGCGGAACTGATGCCATAGAAAAGCTATCAGGTGGCGGAGCTTCGGTCGGCGATGAGATAGCTCAGGTAAGAGACAAGCCTCCACTTAGTATATTGAGTAGGGCTGTCGTAGTAGAAGTCTTGAATGACATATCTCTTAGAACAGCTGAAGATCTAGAAGCACTTAAGCCTGGTCTGACCAATCCGGACATACTTGAGTTCGCGCCAAGAAATTCTATTATTGCAAGAATTATCTCAATGGGTGCTGAAAAGTCCGGCCCGGGAGACATGGTTTGTTTCCCATTTTTCCCATCCCATATTCAGATGCCTCTTAAGCAAGGAGAGCAAGTCTGGATATTTATCGAGTCACCTGATGCCCCTAAAACAATCGGATTTTGGATGTCTAGAATATCTGAACCTGATTATGTTGAAGATGTCAACTACACACATGGGGAACGTCGCTTTGATCAAGATGTGGGAATACCTGCGTCTACTTCAGACAAAGACTCTGGTGAAGAGTCAGACTCATCGAGTGAAGACTCTGGTGAATCAGAAGACGAAGGGTACAAAGACGAAGGTAAGAAGCCCGGGCCGCCATCTTTTGTCAATGGAATACCAGATAATGAAGCGGTAACGACCCTTTCAGAAAAAGAAGGGGAAGATCCGCCGTTTGATTTGATTTATACGGGATCTCTAGCAGGTCAGTCTTTTACAATGGAACCTGTCCCTAGATTTACCAAGCGCCCAGGTGACTTAGTATTCCAAGGATCTAATAACGCAACGATTGTATTGGGTCAAGATCGAGGGTGGACTGTAGAAGAACGCCCGGAATCTGCTGAAAATAGTAATGCAACCAATCCAGAAGGCGAAGGGCTTAGGCCATTTTCCGGAACCATTGACTTAATCGCAGGTCGATCTAGATTTCCCAAAGTGGAGCCAGATCCCGACGCAGCAGATGATAAGCTAGTTGACACAATTCCTCGTGTGATAAAAAATACCAAAGGGTTGCTAGAAGTCGACAAAAACCCGTCGGTTTATACAAAAGATGACATAAGAAAAGACGTAAAAGAAAATAGGCTAGATCGCGCTTTCGAAGGCGACCCAGACTTTATGCATGATGCAAGTCGGGTCTACATCTCAATGAATACAGACGGCGATAAAAATCTTGCTTTAGACGATGTAACTCCTGGTTATATGGTTGACAATCATGATATTAAAGCCGTTGATGAAAAGCCATACATTATAGCCAAGTCTACAGAAATAAGAATAGTAGCTAGACACACCCAAGAAGATGGTGATCGTCCTCAAGAAACAGGCTCCATTAGAATAATTCGAGAGGATGAAGATGGCGAAAAAATATGTGCTATTTTAATGACTCCCGATGGTAAGGTTTTGATCGACGCAAAAGAAATTGTAATAGGCGACGGCCGAGACAATCAAATTTATCTGGGTGACCAGGCTGAAGAACCTGCTGTAATGGGAGATACACTTGCTGACATGCTCGCGACATTTTGTGACCAAGCCGGCGCCGAAGTGGGTAATCAAGGGTTTCCACTAGCACAGCTCAAAGCAGCATGTGCCACCCTTAAAGCGTCCCTTGATAATTTTAAGAGCACAGTCACTAAAGTGAAGTAGAGGAATGCGTGGCAAAGAAACAACTAACAGGTCTCACATCTTCTACAACAACGCTTCCAAGGACAGTTGAATCTTTAATAGCAGAAGATGAAGCAGCATTTCAGTCGCCCCCTTTCGAAGACGAGGGCGAAGCCGAGGGTGCAAAGACTGCAGCAGAATCTCTCTTAAATGCAATAACAGGTGGCGGCGCTGTCCCAACGCCTACAGACGCTGCCTCAGGCACGGGAAGTGGCGGTTCATCAGATTCAGCAACGTCAGGCACTGCACCCGACGACGGCTCAGGCTCTGGTGGAGTAGCCACTGCTGACGATGTGGACGGCGCTGCAGAACCAGCACCGGGAAGTGTAGAAGAAGGGGCTGCAATCTTAGCAGAACAAACTGCTGAAGCGCTGGCAGCTGAAGAGCTTGAGAGCCCTGGTGCCGATCTCTTAGATTTTGGAAACGGTGTTTTGGCATGTTTGGCAAATAGGATTCCAATGCTCGGAGTATCACCGTGCAATTTCGATCCTCCAGGGCCACCCGCCCCGCCGCCCTATGTAGACACAGTTGTGTATTCTGGGCTCGACGCCGCGGGAACACCAATTGTTGACGCAGATGGTGATAATATAGACGACACAACAGCACAGCCGTCGACCTTTATAACATACCCAGGCGGCCCCTATGACCCCCTTAGAATTCTAGAATCAACTGGTCTTAATATAGATCAGACTTTGCAGCTAATAATTGCAGAGATTTACAAGAAGATGCAAGAAGGAGGAGGGACTACAACAATCGCCGGAGAAGAAGTACCTGTTGCGCCACCTGTCCCACCTCCAGCAAGCCCAGAGGGCAATATAGATCCTCTCTCTGTTTCGAACCTAAAGGCAGCTGCAATTCCCGTTGTTGGAAAGCACTTTAATATCGGCGGAGAAGAATTCTTTGAATGCATGGCAAATATTATCAAAGAAGCAGTAGAGTGTGCAGGCGGAGAGGTTGAAGACGACCCGGATCCTGCAAATATGCCGGCAATACCTCTAGAGCCGTTTATCTGGGTTTATGCACCGCTGCTAGCTCCCATGATATCAAAAGATGCGATAAAATGTATTGAGATTTTAGGTCCTTTTCTAAGATTATCCTATTTGATTCCTCCGCTGCCGGCAATCCCTGCATTACCCATTTTATTAGCTGCTCTTCCTCTTATACTAGACTGCTGCGGCTTTGGGCCGGGAAATCATGAAGCATTAGACGCAGTCATGGAGGCTTCGCCGATTGTAGGTGTCATAACAATTGCAAATGTTATTCTTGGGTGGACATTATTGATAACTGGTTTGGCACTGGATGTGATGACAGAAATTGAAACGTATCAGATGCAAGGTTCGCCCATGCTCTTATCTGTTCCGCCAATTTTTCCTCCTCCCAATCCAATTTTCGTCTCTCCCAATCAATTAACAAATCTTTCTAAGCTTAAGTCAGGATTCCCTATAGGGTTTGACAAGGCAGTTATGGCATGGGCCGCAGCACATGTACCACCCGTAGATTTAAGAATTGGGGGAATAATTCCGCTAGTGATTCCATTGTGATTCACCGCGAACCTTGGGCAGATTATACTTAGCAATGGATAGTACAAGTACTGGGGCATCATGAGTAACTACGCGAAAAAATATAGTTTTCAAAGCGTTGGCGAATTAGATGTTGATTTTCAAGCAAACGAATCAGCAGCCGAAAGCGAGAATCTTCCCATCGGAATTAAGACACCTTTGTCTTTCGGTGGAGATGAAGGCCTTCTTAAAATGCACAAAACTTACCCTGACGCTCTCGCAGATAACTTTAGAAACATGATCATGACAAATTACGGCGAAAGATTAGGTCACTATGACTTTGGTGGAAACTTGGGTGAGCTAGTTTTTGAAATAGGGTCTGAGGACGGTGATTATAAGGCAATGCAAAGGATCGCAAGAACTACAAAGAAGTACATGCCCTTTATAACGCTTTTAGACTTTGAGCCTCTGACTATTAAAAATGAGAACAAAAGTATGGGAAAAATAGGAATTAGAGTAACTTTTTCTGTTCCTCAATTAGACAACAAAAAAAGGGCAGTAGAAGTGTTGCTATTCGCAGCAGCTTAACAGGATAAATCTTATGGGAATAGATGTTAAAAAGAGGATCAAGAAAGAAAAAGTTCGAAATTTTTTAGCGAAAGATTTCAATGGATTTCGTGCAGAGCTTTTGCAATATGCTCGAACTTATTTTCCTGACAAAATACAAGACTTCACTGAGGCGTCTCTCGGTGGTCTATTTTTAGATATGGCTGCAATGGTAGGCGATACGATGTCGTTCTATCTAGACCATCAGTTTAATGAGCTTAATCCGCTAACTGCCGTTGAAAACTCTAACATCCTTAGGCATCTTCGAGCCGCGGGAGTAAAACTCTCAGGAGCTGCACCCGCCTCAGTTAAAGTAAGATTTTATGTAGAGGTGCAAGCAGAAAAGGCATCGTCAGGAAATTATCAGCCAATACACAATACACTTCCCGTAGTACTAGCAGGAACTCAGCTTGAAAGCGCTGAGGGCATTGTCTTTAATTTAGTTGAAGACATAGATTTTTCAGAAAAGGATGATCAGGGGATTTATAAGGCGAGAGCTACAGTTTCAGAAAAAAATACAGACGGAACACCCGCAACTTATATTATGTCTCGTGAAGGCTTGTGTGTCTCCGGAAAAGAAACTGTTGAGTCATTTTCAATCGGAACTGCTCATGTACCATTTCGTCAATTAGTCCTTAGAGACATCAACGTCTCTGATATCATAAGCGTGACAGATACGCAGGGAAACAAATACTACCAAGTAGAAACACTGTCTCAGGACACAGTTTTTAAGGGTGTTCTTAATATTGATGATGACGGAAACTTAGTGCCTATGAATTTAGAAGTTTCCCCGTGCCCTTATAGGTTTGTAGCAAATTTTGACCCAAGAACAAAGCTGACAACTCTGCAGTTTGGTTCCGGAAACGCTGAAACATTTGATGATGACATAATTCCAGATCCCAGCAAGCTATCTTTAGACCTGTATGGAAAGACTACTTTTTCTAGATTCGCAATAGATCCACAGTCACTGTTGGAAACTCAGTCATTAGGAATAGCACCAAGAAATACGAAGCTAAGAGTCTCCTACAGATCTGGAGGAGGCCTTTCACACAATGTGGCGGCTGAGTCTATTAGGTTTGTAAAAGTTCTGCACATGGAATTCAGAAGAAATCCAACTGCAACTCAGGCAGATTTTGTAAGATCATCAATCGATGTGAAAAATAAGTTTCCTGCTAGAGGGGGTGATAAAGCACCCACACTAGACGAACTAAGAAGAAGGGCACCTGCCGCAAGACAGATGCAGTCTAGAATTGTCACAAAGCAAGATATGCTGACAAGAATTTATACGCTGCCTTCAAAATTTGGAAGAGTCTTTCGAGCGGGCATTAGAGCAAATCCAGCTAATCCTTTGGCGACACAAATATTTGTCGCAACAAGAGATAAGGATGGGTATCTGGACATAGCTCCTGATCAACTTAAGCTAAATCTAAGCACTTATCTAAACGAATTTAGATTGATATCTGATGCCATGGATATTCTGGATGCACAAGTAATAAACTTCAGCGTCAAATTCGGAATACTTACGGCACCTGATGTCAATAAGACAGCCGTTGTTGACACTGTGATTAAGAAGCTAGCTGAAGTCTTGTCTATTGATAATTTTCAAATAGATCAGCCTATAGTTTTAGATGATCTAGTCAACATCATCATTAATACCCAGGGAGTTTTGTCGCTTATGAATCTAGATGTCCAGCCTGTAGTAGGTACAGTTCAAGGTAGGTCATATGGATCAGCTACGTTTAATTTTAAGAACGCAACCAAGAATAGGATGATAGTAGGGCCACCCGGCTCTATTTTCGAAATGAAGTATCTAGAACACGATATTATTGGGACAGCGTCATAGGAGTTTGTAAATGTACTTAGTACTAACAGCCAGTAAAGACACGTACATAACTAACAAGATAATGGATGGTGCGTTTCGAGCAGAAGATGCTAATGTCGGCCGAGCAGGAACGTTAGATTTATTCAAGCTGTACTCAGAATCTACCCTAAGTGGAACAGATAACCCAATAGAGATCTCCAGGGCGCTAGTTCAATTTGATCTATACCGTGTTCGTGAGCTTACGTCNTCCATACTAGATATCACAAGTCCCACTTTTAAGTGCACACTTAAAATGAAGAACATCGCCGCCGGTCAAGCTGTTCCATCAAATTTTAACCTAATACTTCACCCTTTGTCACAAAGCTGGGATGAGGGCATCGGTCGCGACGTAGTTTCTTTTGGTGACTTGGATGTTGCAAACTTCGTAACAGCTTCATATAGCGGCGGAACAGTATACCCATGGAACACTACAGGCGCAGATTCATCAGGTCTATTGGGATCTGACAATTTAGACATAATAGAATCAGGAACTGTGGGGTCTGGTGTCGAAAACTTATTTGTAACCCAGTGGTTTGATACGGGAATAGAAGACCTCACAATGGATGTTACAAAAATAGTCTCAGCGACTATAACTAATCAACTTCCTGACAAAGGCTGGCGCTTAGCATTTTCTGGATCTGAAGAGACAGATGATAAAACAAGATTTGTAAAGCGCTTTTCATCCCGTCATAGTGCAAATCGGTATAATCAGCCGATGCTTCACGTATCGTTCGACGATACTTTGCATGATCATCACAATTCTTTCTTTTTTGATGCTACAGGGACATTATTCTTAAACAACTACAAAAGAGGCGCTTCATCCAATATTTTGTCCGGATCAAGCTTGACCCCTTTGGTTGGGACGAATTGTCTACACCTTTTGTTAAAGACAGGATCATACTCGTTAACAGTTTCCGCTTCAATGCATACGGGATCTACGTCGGGTGATGGTACTGACGGAGTTTATTCAGCCAGCTTCTGTATTCCGTTTAGTGATAATACAGTAGTTGATGGTGGGAGCACAGTTCATCATTTTGCAGTTAATAGCGGATCGTTGACATTTGATACGATTTGGAGTTCAGTTGATGAGACAGTAGGTTTCTTGTCTAGTTCACTCAAAATCATGTCACCGGTTCGAACAAGTGGAAATTTTGTGTCCAGAAAACCGTCTTTAAGAGTTACTAATCTGGTAACATCGTATAGGCACGATGCAATTGCAAAGTTGAGAATTTTTGGAAGAGATCTAAATAACGATAGACTGACTTCTTCTAAAAAGCCTTACTCAAGAGATAGTGTCGTTTTTGACGAAATATACTATCGTGTAAGAGACGTAAATTCTGGGGATATAATGATCCCGTTCGAAAGAAACAAGAATGGAACGAGGATATCATCTGATAAGGAAGGTATGTTCTTTGAGCTTAGGATGAACAATCTCTTTGCTGGCAGGACTTACAAGTTCGAATTTCTTGTTATCGATCGTGGAGTAGAAACGATCATAGAAGATGCGGGGACAAGATTTAGAGTGGACGGATAATGGCAAGAAAGAAAACTTTNNCNAAAAGAACGACACTTTTTACTCCNTCAACCNTTAGAGCGTTTACNGGNGGCAGGTCGACTGTCGAAAATATTTCTGCTGCTGCCTTAAGTGGATCGATGACTAGTACCACGGGCTCATTTAGAAATGATCCGCCCGGAAGTCCGCTAAAATCAACTCAGCAGCTTCCCATTGATTGGTCTAAGTTTGAAAACCACACGTTCTTCAACTCAGCTGAATCTAAAGTTAACGTAGCTTTTGAAAGAATTATTAACTACTATCCTTTTGACGGTTCTAGAGGAGAGTCAATTGACTTCATGGACGGTCTTACGGGATTCGAAAAGTGGGTATTTGATAAGTTTCCAAAACATATGGGACATCTCAACTTTGGTGGATACCAAAATGATGGAACAGCTATAGCACAATTTATAGAGCTTCAAGA
Source organism: Candidatus Poribacteria bacterium (assembly GCA_002729015.1). Next base: position 32,876 of record PBVO01000016.1, on the reverse strand, counting down.
TGCAGCTGGAACATACATGCCGACTCTTTCTAGAGATAAATCAGGCGATCCTGTAATCGATCCAGGTGCGAACAAGACAATTGGGTTTGAGTTTCATATTAACATTCCCAGTGGTTCAGCTGCTTATACACATGCCAGCGCGTCCAGAACAATTCCCTCTGGAAGTCAAGTAATTGTACAGAGAATCTCCGGCACAACTGAGCCGGCTTCTGCCCCAGGTGGAGGAATTCACCATGGATTTACTGTATACATGGTGGACACTCCTTTGACAGAACCGTCCGGAACTCTAAAAATGATAGTGTCATCAGGTTCTTTGCATGCCAGCGCTTCAATGAAAATACAAAAAGGTGCTTGGACTCATGTTTGTGCACAGTTTAATCGCGTTCCGGGAATTCATCAAGTTCAGCTCTATAGGGACGGACTTTACATAACAGGCTCAGACACAACAGAGATTTATGACTTCGGTTTTGCCGAAAGCACCATGACAATTGGCTCGGGAAGTAATCACATATACTCAGGCACTATCGGAAAGAAGGCTTCAACAGTAACATTTAACGAGCAGTTTTCAGGATCTTTAGATGAGTTTAGGCTTTGGCATGCCCCTCGAAATACAAGAGGCATAGACAGAGAGAAATGGTCTAATATAAGTCCGCGGAAATCGCTTCGCTTGTACTTTAAGTTTAATGAGCCAACCGGATCGTACTCGGGTAATTCTACAATTCTAGATTATTCCGGAAATTCGCTCCACGGATCTATTACTAGCTTTCATTCATCTTCTAGGGAAACAAAGGGATTGACAAACCCTGTTTTGTTAGAAATGCCTGAAGACAACCCAGTCTTGTTCCCATCTTATAGCCCGCTGCTAGACGTAAACTCTGATCTGCTAACATCAGGTGCGCTTTACGATTCGAACAATCCCAACATGATTACAAAGCTGGTACCCAAGCACTATCTAGATGAAGCCGCAGTTTACGAGGGCTTTGGTCAAGACAAAGAGTTGGGAGATACAGGTGCAGCCTACAGCTCTAGAGAAGACTTCCCAGGTGGCGGTAAAGTCGGCTCTCCCCAAATTATGGCTGCTTTGTTATTCACGTGGGCAAAATATTTTGACGAAATGAAGATGTTCATCGATCAGTTTGGAAAATTGATGCATGTCGACAGGGTCGAAGAAGGAACTATTGCAGACACGTTCTTGCCGTTCTTTGCGCAGTATTACGGATTTCATCTTCCCGAGATGTTCCCTGAGGCGTCAATAGATCAGTTCTTAGGGAAGAGAGGACATGTAATAGAGCCAAAGGTTGCAACTAATTCCCTGCAAAAAATTCAAAACATCGTCTGGAGAAGAATACTTTCAGATACTTCAGAGCTAATAAAGTCTAAGGGGACGATTCATGGAATCAAGGTCTTTATGCGCAATATGGGCATTAACCCAGATCGTACTTTTAGATTTAGAGAGTTCGGCGGCGCGCCAACTAGAAATATAACAGACGTCCGTGATGCCTATACTGAGATGAACGCTCTGGGCGTTTTCTCAGGATCTTATGCTAAAGATGCGGGAACTGTAGATCACGTAGGAAAGCATTCTAAGCGCCCATTTGTTCAGTCACCATTTTTAATAACAGATCGTGATGAACCCGGTGTACCCGAACCAGTAGGTAATAGATCAGTTAGGTTCGACAAGATTTTTGATCCGGGCTACAACACAGGATCTGACGGAAATTCAGATCTAGTGCATCATTGGCGTCCACACAAATATAAGATGGACTCTGTCTATACGATTAGTGCTTCTTGGTGTGGTATAATCGAGCCTGCCAGTTGGCGCAGCAACCCATCAGCGCCAGCTGTTGGTGACAGTATTGATGCAACTTATCACTATGATGAAGCCGACGGTCGAAGATATAATGAAACAGAAGGGGTGCTCGAAGGCTTGCTGCTTAAGCATGGCCCGAATTCAGGCCCGAATGGAGAGGCTTCACACGCGATAAAAGACAAGCCGGCAGTTCTTTCAGACAGCTCACCGTTTACCAAGCACGTGGGCGACACACACGGGCAAATGAAATCAGTTCTGCTCAACCGCGATCCTAGCAAGGGAACGACTGAGTGGATATCATCAAGCTTTTACATGTCAATGTCAGATGGCGAAGGCAACGATGCCCCATGGTCAGTGGGTGGGTGGTTTAAGCTTCTAGCTACAGGTACAAATCAAGGGCTTTTTCAAATTGGAACAGGATCGTTCGGCGCACCGTTTAGAAACTCCGAAACAATTGATGGTGTAGTTTTTAGACTCGGCGCAAGACTTTATGTAACAGCATCAACAACCCCTGGATTAGCCCAATCCGGCTCTAAAAGAAACGGTTTGGCATTTGAAATATTTGATGGCGCTAGTCACTCAAAGCTCTTGAGAAAAACCGCGCAGTACATTCCAGATTGGACGGGAGACAGCAACATAAACAATGTTGTTGGGAAGTGGAATCACGTTCTGGCAACGTATGATGGTTCAAAAGGCACAAACGGCATGAAGCTATATTTGAATGGTGCGCTTTTGACAGAGAACACCTCAGGTGCAGCAACGGGATCGTATAGTGCAGCCTCTACAGGATCGCAACAGCACGGTGTCCGAATAGGAAGTGTCTATGGAGACTCAGATCCTGCGCTAAATAGAGCTTATTTGACAGGTGCACTTTCAGACTGGGCAGTTTGGGCAAGAGTGTTGGGCCCACACGAGGCTAAGCTAATTCATAATTCTGCACCACGAGGCAATATCTACGCCGGAGAGTTCAAAGAGACGCCGTTTAGGTCAGATGAGTGCGACGGTCTATTAACATCGGGCTCTTGGACCTACGAGGGGTATTACAGATTCCCACAGAAGGGCGAGACTGGTATTAACAATCATGTAACTCAAAGCCTTGTCAGATTCAGCACTACAGGATCCGTAGGGCCTATCGATCAGGGTGCAGTCGCACATCGTATGTGGGCAAATCTTGTTGCCTTCTCAGGTTCACTAGATTTGCAGACCACAGGATCACTAACGCTGTTTATCCGACCGCAGGTGAGTGGCCCTGTATTTAAGTTACCCCTTACTGGTGCCGATGTCTTCAATGGAGAGAAGTGGCACGTTTCGTTTGGACGTGTAAGAAATGACTTGACAGGATCAATTGTTTCTTCCTCATATTTCTTAAGATCAGGTACTGTTAAAAACGGTAGAATAATACAGTACAACACAAACAACAAGTGGATCAATGATCACCGCGCCGGTTTGGTAAATGTATGTGAAGTTTTGACAGGCACATACAACGCTAGTGGATCATTTTTTACGATAGGAAATCAGGGTCTGACCTTTGCGTCAGGTTCTGCTTACGGTAACGATGGTAATTCGACAGGATCACTTAATTACTGGGATCAAGCAACGATGCTAAACAACGAGACATTCTTTGGTGGGCGAGTTGCACAAGTAAGATTCTGGTCAAAAGGCTTGACAGAGCGTGAGACAAAAGAGCACACGCTCAACTACAAATCTTTGGGTGTTATAAATCCGAAATTGAATTTCAATTTCAATAAGAAAATGTCGGGATCTTTTGAGAGACTAAGGATCGATGCATCGTTTGATCAGCCCGTAACAAAATCCGCAGCAGACGGAACATTAAAAATCTTTGACTTCAGTCAAAACAACTTCCACCTTTCAGGTTCGGGATTTCAGCCTGACACAAGGGTTATATCTCCAGAGACGTGGGATTTTGCAATGCTGTCACCTAACTTTGATCAAGCAAAAACAGGGAACAAGGTAAGAGTAAGAAGCTTTAAGTCTAGAAAAAATGTAGAGCTTCATGGTGGAAGCTTTGCGCCCCTTTATGCAATTCCAGCTAATGAGTCGCCAAGAGATGATACCCGATTCAGCGTGGAAATTTCAGTTACACAAGCGCTTAACGAAGATATTGTTAACATATTCGGAACGCTAGATGCTCTAGACAATTACATCGGAGGGCCTGAGCTTCAGTTTAGTCCGGACTATCCAGACATGGCTGCACTTAGAGATGTATACTTCCATAGACTTCAAACAAAACTTAATCTTCCGAAGTTCTTCGAGTTCTTTAGATGGTTTGACGGAACGATTGGAAATATGATCGAGCTGATGGTCCCACGAAAAACAAAGTTTCTTGGGATAAATTTCGTGATAGAATCACACATGTTAGAAAGGGCAAAGTTTCACTATAATTCTCACGATATGTACATTGGACCAAACGATAGACATGGCTTGAAGGGCCAGATTTTACTGCAGCAATTTATCGCTGAGCTGAAGAGGTACTAAAATGTCATTAGAACTATGGACAAAACCTCTTTCAGGAACAGCGGCAGCAGGTGACAGAACTTATCCGTCGCAAAAGGGAAGTGTCGCCGTTGTTGTCTACCCTGAAGAGTTTTCAGGATCAAATACAACAGATCGATATCGGCAAGGAGTCAATGTTCGATCAATCGATGATTTGTATTCATACGTTGGAATGAAGCCCCAGCCCATTAACGACCTTCTTAAAGTCCGAGATGGTAAGATACAGTTTGAAGAGACTCCGTTTGATGATAATGAATCCCCGATTAATATGGGAATTTCAACGCAAACAGTCTATTCAGGAACAATTGTCTACTCATCATCATTTAATACAGATGCAACAGAGTTAAATGGGCTGTTAGGAGCCTCAATCGCTTCGAGCACCATTAGATTCTTTAGAGCTTCTGATGCAGCAATTTCTAAGTCAGATATTAATGGTGTCTATGTAGATATTGAAGATGCTGCTGTTCCACATCATCAAAAGCTAAGATTTACATTTAGTAGCGGCCAATCATTTATATCAAGGTCAGGTAATAACGTTACAGTTGGAATCTCTGCGATGAATGACAACGCAGGATATCCAAACGCAATAAACTCTGGGTCATTGGCGGCAAGACTAGTTCAAGCTATTAACAGCGCGTCTTTGAATCATCCGGATGGTTTTGCAGTCGGAGCGCAGTCAGGCTCGATTCCTGCTTCTAACTTTTTTACAGGAACACAACAGGGTCAATCAGACACTTTAGTCATAGTTCAAAAAGATGTAGGTACTTTGATTGCCTCGAAGTCTATTTTTGAAGGATATGACGTCCGAGGCGGCGGAGGAATCAAAAAAGGAGCCGGAGGTTCTACAGTTACAGTCAGTAGTACGACTTTCATGTCTGCATCTGGCTTTGATGGCGGAAGAACAATTCTATTTTTGACCAACTCTAGTGGCCTAATAGGAAATCGTGGTCTTTATACAGCGGGTACTGTAACCGACGGATCAACGCATTATGTCTTTACAGGTCCCAAAGATGAGAGTCGCTTCTTTCAATCCACGAAAAGATATGGAAGGCGTGGAACCAATATCAATCTTAAGTACAAACTCCTAAAGGCACCGTTCAACAGCACCGAAGGCTCTACAATTCAGCAAGGAACGGTAGATTCGTCTACACCCGCAGCTGTCACAGGAGATACACCTGAACTAGCAGAAGGAATTTACTTAGAAGTAAGCAATACTGGGCTAGCTAACAGCTGGGAAATGATTGCATACCACTCTTCAAGTGATTTTACATCTGGGTTTGCCACAGCTGTGACATCATCAATATCGTGTTGGACGGGACCGAAGTACTTCAGATTCAGGCAGGACAAGCATTCAACCACTGCTACTACAAGATATGATAACTGGGCACTCAGCGAACTATTCGTTGTTGAAAATACAAGAAAGCAAGATTCAATCCAACCTCTCTCAGAGCGCAGTCGAGTTGTACTAGATCCTACTAATAGCCAATCTGGAGTAAGATCTGCTCCCAATCACTTCTGGGATGATAGAGATTTGGGTATGACAGACGTGTATCAAGATGGAGAGCTATTCAAAGATACAGCCACGGTCAATCCAGTTGAGATCGTAATTCAGGATCCGCTAACAATTGATATTCCAGCTATGATGGTTGACGCATCAGACAAGGGCTTGATGGATGGTGTGCTTGAGCCGTTCCCAATCAGATCCGTTGCAGATCGATCAAACATTCAGTTGCCCTATACTGCTCGAGGGATTAAGGCGGATATGACGCTGACAGATGTGTATCGAAAATCTGACACAATTTCTCAAGAATATAGAAAAAGGTCAGTGAGATCAGTTAAGCTGCAACATCCCCACAAGATTCACTCTGGTGATAGTAACTATTTGATCATTCCCATATCAGCATCACACAGGCATCCGCTCAATTACAAGCAAGGAACCCATTTACCCACCACCGGATCAGCAGTTCAATTTTTTGTGCCCTCTTATCAAATTCCACCCGGTAGTGAGTTTTTGACTAAGGATGAAATACTCTCTGGATCGACCAGTGTTGCCAAGACAGGACGTCATATGACGATCCTTCTGCATAATCATCCAGCCGCTGTGATAACAGGTGTTAATCCACACCAAGGAGCTCCGGGAGGCGCATACAACTATAGACAGATAGCGATAGGCCCTGGATACTTGGCAGGATACACTAACGCGCAGTGGAACGCAGGCCTCACAGACGCTCAAATAGTTTCAGTTGCAGCTAGCCTAAGAGATGACATAGTCGATGCTATTAACGGTACACCCAATGCCAACGTTCATAGAGGTGAAGACACAGTTTCAAACTTTGGAATAAGGGCAAAGGCTCTTGGGGGAATTGTAACTGGTACACTGGGTGGTTCCGCGGCGAAATTTTTTAGAATTAGGCTTACAGCAACGATTCCAGGCAAAAGAGGTGATGACATAACAATAAGTCAAGTCTCAGGAACAGATTCCAATCCTGGTAATGAGTTGGTTAATGGGATTGGAACGTATAATTTTGCTGGAGGAAAAGGATATGTTCGTCAACGTCGAAGGCATGTGTTAAAGGGAGCTGACTCTTACTTCGATGGTGTTGAAACGTTTGGCTTGGATATCTTAGATGATGCAGAAAGAGTTAAGAAACGCCTTTTAGAAGTCGTTATCGACCAGGAGACGGGTGACAAAGTCCCTCTAGAGGCGTATGAAGACTGGGCTGCAATGAACATTTCTGGTACTTACGGAAAGTCGCATCTCGCACCTATACAAATGCAAGGCTTTGTAGCACCCTCTGATGCTGTTGTGGGGGCTTTTGATGATGCATCTGATACCATACTAAGGGTAAGGGGAATCAAGGACGGAGGGGACCTTTCTAGATCACTATCGTATACAACACTTCTTAACGCGGCTTTTGAGTCGCTCCACGCGACGCCATACACTGCAGTAACGTCCTCAGCACCAATATACATTAACACAGGAGGAACGACGACATCAGGGACTATAGCAACAAATCCCCACGTTGATTATCAAAAGATTTCTCCCTCTTATTTTTCGGGTTCGATAACTGCAATGTCAAATCTGGTAAGTCATCACTCATTTTTAGGGTCGACAACACCAGAAAATAGATCAGGAACAACTGTAAATGCAACGCTCCAGGGATCGTATACACTTCAGGAATCTAGTCCATTCATTGCCTCGCAAGGCGTAAGCTCTGTTAAAGTTGATGCTAAAGCTGGAATGACATTCCCAACTGTGCTGACATTGGGCCCAAGTCAAGCTTATTCCGGAAATAGGGCAAAGCTCCGCGAATATTACTTGAGAGTAACTGGTACACCAAGCGATGGCGATACGTTTACGATAACAGATCATCATAACAAAACCCACACTTTTGAGTTTGACACCAACGACACCATCACAGAAGCCACCAACCGTCATGCTGTAGATATATCTGATGCAAGTACGACCAGCGAGCGTGCAGAGGCAATTGCTAAAGCAGTCAATAATAGCTCAATTGAAGTAGGCGCAATGTCAGGATCGCTTTCTCCCCTTGGAAGCACAAATCAAGACACAATTCGTTTGATAAGTCAGCATGGTGATCTAGTTCCGACAGATCCTAGTGTTGCTGAATCTTTGGGATCTTTAACCGGAAGCCATGGTGACTACACATCATCCGCAGTTGCTTCCACAAAGTTTTCAACAGGTAGCGTAGGACATCGTGATAGTGCATTTTCTTTAAGCTTCTGGATGAAGGGTGACGGAGATAGAAACTTCTATCTTGCCCAATCATATTGCTCAGATGATTCTGATGGTTCGTCTAATTACGCTTCTAGAAATTGGAACATACGATTCACGGGCTATGATTATGATGACTACTCGTATCAGTACATGTATTTCTATCTTTTTGATAATGACAGCTATCCAACTGACTACAGCTTTTTGTACAGAAGGTTTTATGGTCACACCCTGGGTGATGGCTTTGGTTGTACTAAGCTAGTAAATGCGCTTCAAGATGGTAATTGGCACCATTTTGTGATATCATATGACGGCGATATTGACTCTACACTAACTCACAATGAAAACATTCCTAAGAAAAAATCAATAGGAAAGCTTAAGATTAATACCGGTGATGTAGATGCCCTTCACAATAAGTCGTTTGTGCTATATGATGTGTTAGGAAACTATCAGTACTTCAAGTTTAAGAATGACAATGAAGACGTTACAGGACGACTTTGTCATGGCTCATCTCTGTACCACAATATCGGACTGCAGTCAATGGTGTCGGGAAGCTCTGCAGATCTAATTGCACAGATAGCACGAAGAACAGCACACGTAATCAATAATGTAACTACAAAGTCAGGAAATGGCGGCAGCTTGCACGTTCATGCGTATGCAAATACAACAGGTTCAGCATCATATTACGCTTCAAGCGGCGGTGCAAATAAGATTAATTTTGGATCTTCACCCGCGGAGTTGTCATTCAATGGTACGCCTGGCGCCGAGGGAGACACCACGACCAACTCAGGTTTTGCGTCTTCTGTGTATACCATAACAGGGTCAGGAGAAGTAGTGTTAGTTCAGCAGTACGCCGGACCACCTCGATCAACTACAATTCGACATAATCTCAATACTGATTACTTTGATACAACATCATTTACAGGACATGCAGGTGTTTATTATGACCATCCATCGAGCTTCTATATTCCAGTCGATCCAGTCATAATTGACGACAAGCCTCATGAACACTTTAGGCTGTTCATTGACGGTAAAGATGTGACAGAGACATATGCATCTAGCAATACTAATGCTATAAGTCACTATAGTGCAGGATCTTCTGGCGCTGGTACTAGATACCAGGCAATGGGCAAGCCTATGACAGCTTCGATAGAATTTGGTGGTCTATCCAAGTATACTAGCTGGAGCGCATCACGCGCCGGAATTTTCGTAGAAAACCCATTTGCAGAGATATCTTTTTATCAAGGATTGCTCGACACAACTTCAGTCAGGGCTATTTATGAAATGTCGTTAGTTCAAGACGCTGACATGCTATCTACGCAACCCATGGTCGCTGCACTTATGAAATCAAATGTTTCGGCCCAAGATTTACTTTCAAGAGATCATGTTTCCGCGACTGCTGGTTATGAGTATAATAATAATGTTGAAGTTGGTACAGATTCGTTAGCGTTTGGAGGTTTGAAAAAGTAATGCCTACTTTTAGAAGAGGAAGAGATAATAAGTCAGAGTTAAATTTGACGTCCTCGTTTATTGCAGGCGGTAGTGTATATCGGCATCATTCTGGATCACTATTGGCTTTTTATAGATTTGAGGAACCCTTTGAGGTGTCTACAGTTGCTCATGCAACAGATGCTGAGAAGTCAAAAGTAGTAGACTCGTCTGGTTATGGTAATCACGCTGCTTTTCAAACGGGCTCTTATGGGAGCTCCACTCATAACCCACACCCACATCGAACAGCAGTTACTTCGCCCTACAACTTCACGGGAAGACAAAAGACTTCAACAGTGCTGGGCGGACCGACAGCATTAATGCAAGCATCAAATAGTGAAACAAATCAAGTACGAGTATTGGATTTCACTTCAGGATCGTCAGAGAGAGTTGTCTTACCGCAGCAGCTAGCAAGAGATCTCACCAATAATGTATCGGGAAGGGCGTGGCCTCATAGAGAACTATATGAGTCGGGCATAACTTTTGCCGGTTGGATCAAGCTACACCCTGTGTCAGAGAGCGATGTGTATACGGCTGATGTTCAGCCAAAATCAACTACAACGCTAGGGTTTCTTAATTTACCCCAAACCAAACTACACGATGAGACCCTATCACTTACAGATTCTTCTTCTAGAACAGTTGTCTTTACATTCGACCAATCTTCCGGTGCGACCACAAGAAACTCACCGACCTCCTATACACTTGGATACGCATCTGTTAGCACCTCAGGCGGACAAATTTCAGAAACAGGAGTTAGATCTCTCGTTGCAAATGCTATAAATAAAGCGAACGCAAACGGAGATCTAGGTATAACAGCAACGCCGGTCGGCGGAGCCTCTAGCACATTTAAGTACTTGAGGGGGTCCGGCGGATCGAGAGCGAAAGCCAAGATTACTATTGCGAACAATGCTAACATCTCCGTCGGGGACACAATAACAGTAAGGTCAAATCCGCTTGGAGCTATCATCCTTAAAGCTATCGCTAATGGAGACACGCCATCAACTTCAAAGGTCAGCGGTGCTTGGGAGTTCGAGATAGGCTCAGATGCTAACGAAACTGCTAGAAATATTTCTGCNAAGATTCATGCCAAGCACCGCCATTCACAAGCAATGAGTTACGAGTGGTGGGGCTACCGAGATTTTTGGCCAAACTCACCCAACGGAACCTCGTACGACGGCAGTACAAACATTGTATCTTTAACGCAGTACTGGCCTGGAAAACATGGAAATCTGGCTATAACGTTAAGCCTCTCCAACGCCGGCTGTATTACTGCCGCAGGAGACGGAGCTGATCCCGACAACAACGCTATTACAACTGCAAATCAGTTCACAGGGGGTAAAGATGTCGAATCGACGTTGAGCATGGCTAGCGTCACCCTAACACAGGCAATCGGTGGTGTCGGTGGTAACACGGTTGTTACTGGATCTTTTTACACTGAGGATGTAAGAGACGCTGAGGACATCACCGGTGTGTCTACCCCAATTTTATCAAAAACAGTTTTGACGCTTAACTCGACACCGACTGCTACCGACGTCCTTAAGCTTATTGGAAAAGATGAATGGGGTGATGAACTAGAGTTTCAAGTCACGTTCGCAAACTCCGGAGCAGATTCAACGTCGTGGTCAGGATCTAAAGTTTACGGATCTAAATCGACTTATACGGGTCAGATTAACGCGTACCCAGATGGCGCTGCCACTACCACTTATGTAGCCACCAAGCTGGCGGCCCTATTCAACGCTTTATCGAAATATAGCGCAACATCAGCAGACAATGTTGTGACCATCACATCGCTAGTACATGACACTGCTTACGATCTGATTTATCAGCCTTCTTCAACCGCTGATAGTCACTTCACAACACATGAGACGTTGTTCTCGATAACAGGGTCTTTTACAGGGGGTTCTGGATTACTCAAAGACGCCAGCGTGAAAAATAACTTTTTTGCCAAGTCTATTTTTACAGGAATTACAGGGTCACTTTCTTCTGGCAGCGTTGGCGCTAAGTTAGCTGCCGGTGCTGGATCCGATGCCACGGGTCTCTCTTTACGAGTATTAACAGATCCTGGGACAAATAAGCACAATACGCTTTCATGGTATGCCACACACTTTAATGAATCCACAGACACAACGAGTCACGATGTAATTGAATGGAGAACGTCCAAGCCGTTACCAGATGATGTTTGGACACATGTCGCTGTTGTTTATCCTACGGGATCTAACATGGGAGACTTTACCAAAGCCGGAACAGTTCTAGAGGGAGAGACATCCCCGGTCAAGCCTAAGATATTCATCAACGGGATCAAGCAGAGTATTACTTCTATTCCTCAAATGAAAAGAGCAAGGGCTGCTTTTAAGCTAAGAAAAGGACCAGAGCATCTTAGAGGAATCCAAGTAACTTCAGAAGCGACAGGTTCTAGAGCGTCTGCATTTTTTACTTACGATACAACTGGGCCTGTTTCCGGATCAGGGGATCGATGGAGGTCGTTCATCTCCACACATCTTCCTACTGCAAAAATGAGCTTTTCCAATGAATCGCTGCCGTCGTCAGCTACGGGACAGACCAATCATCTTGCGTTATGGGATGTAACACTACCTGGGCAGTCCATCACCGACGCCTCCAAGACTGGCGGATTATCTAGATGGGTAATCGATATGAATCACACAGGTTCGTATGCAACGAATGCTCTAAAATTCGAGGGTGGAACCAGCTTTTTGCAGAAAGTGTCTCCTAATCATGATGATTTAGCTAAGATTCATATTCGTTATGGTGGGTTATTCGCATCCACGGGATCTACTCCAGGTGAGGGTGACTTTATTAGGATCACAACACCCAATCTAACGACCAAGACTTATAGATTCACAACTGGTAATGCTAGGGCAAAGTTAACGGCCCACGGAACGACTCAACCCCAGAACGCCTCCGCAATTGTAATTGATGACGGAGTTGTTAGCACTCCAGTGACCTTTACATTCAACTCTTCAGAGAGTACCCCGGTAAGGTCGTCTGCAACATCGTATATCGTTCCAACGAGCGGAATTAGCAGCAATTCTTTGGCAATGTTCAAAAAGTTGTATGAGACCATTCTTTTCGCCAAGGAGCATGGGGATATTGCAGTAACTCCGCACATGGTTACAACAAATACTAGAAACACACATGGTCAAGACACCATGGTGCTGATTCAAGATAATTTGGTCACTAGCAACACAGCATCTCCCACTGAAACTGGAACTACCAATATTACGATCGTTCAGTTTAGCTCGACAACCATGGCAAGCGGCCGACCTCAGAGCGGTACATCTAAGCTTTCACATGTAAAGCCGGGAGTGATGTCCGGAACATTAGGGCACTCAGGATCTACATACGATCTATCATATCAGACTTCGGTATACACAGCACTACACTCTTCGTCCAGCCTTTCTAATCACTTTGAAATAGGTACTCATGTAGAGCAAGGAGTAACTCTTACTGAACAACCTGCATATTGGTGGGCCACAGGATATGAGTCAATGGGCACCATCCGGACTGGATCATTTCAGCCTGCATGCTTTGATCAGCGAAACGGCAAGGTCGTCGATGCCCGAGGACTCATGGCATCAGTCCCACAAGATACACCGATCCTTGTCTTCGGACCGGGTACGAGCAAGATGAAGCTCGAACTTAGCAAAGATGAGCGCCACTACGCCAAACAGTTCACAGACTCAAGGCGATGGCTAAAGTGTAAAGAAAAATTTACGTCTGATTGCTGGGTTCGATTTAAGGCATACCCTGGCGACGATCGCGGAAAAGTACCGTATGTAATCCATCCAAACATGTCCAACTCGCCCAATGGATTGGATGGCCTCCATGTTCAGGTCTCGACAGATGGAATAAACTGGTACGGTTCAGCATTTACAGACGTCAGTGGTAGTGACGGGACATACCCCCAAAACGGTCCTTACGCTTCGCGAGTCATAAAGGCACAAAGCATTGTTTCAGGTACCGGACCCCAGTGGATTGACTACGGAGAGGTCGGACAATACTTCCTGGAGCGCGTCGTAGGAAATGTAGCAGGAGACGATGCCCACGCCGGATATCAATGGCGTGAATACATGTTTGAGTGCAATTGGGAAAACATTAGTCGGACTCTGGGCGGCGAAATGACGCTGGGTGCCTCCGGATCTGATGGCGCCACCCCGGGTTATTATGTAAGAATCATTCAGAAGAGCTACGGTGGGTGGAACTACGATCAGTGGGCGCTAGCTGATATCACATTCCATGGCAACACTTACAACACGTACGGAGAGACAACAGTCGTCGACGTTCCAGTAAAAAGTGGCGACCCGGACGCCACCTGGTCCAATTTTGTTGCTGCTATGACAGGCTCTAATGGGCACGGGTATGAAATAGACGCACAGCAAAATACAAAAGAAAACCTACTGACTCTTACACTCAATAGCCCAATTGGGCGGATCAACTCTTCCACCGGTGGCGGACACATTCTGACTGCCTCTTTGGTGAGAGATATAGACACATCAGCAGGACAATCGCTGCAGTACTCTTTGAATGCAGACCACTCAGTGCGAATTGAGAATTTTGACTTAGATCCTTCGAAGAGCACACATTACAGAATGGGATTCAAGTCCGCGACCGTACGCAATAGGATGGCTGACATAGCGATCAAAAACTTCCAAGATGTGTATCAAACAACATCGGGAAGCACAGACTATTGGGCGTCTGTTTCAGGAACATTTGAAGCAGAAGGTACTGTCAGGGCTGTTCACAATTTCACTGCCGGCATTACACCCTCTATTACTTTCAACGCTAATAAGGGTGGAACATCGACTTTGTTAGCGCCAAAGCAAAACTCCTTCTTTGGAGCTTCGAAGACATACGCGCAAGGGTGGACTGCAACAGACTGGACCATTAGAGCAGGAAAAACGATCCCCATTGGAGATTTGTGGCATACAGGTACAAATACAAATGTCTCTAACAAGAAGACGTTTCTTCACTTAGATCAAATGGCAGCAAGGGCTGCTGAAGTTATAAATTCATTTGACTTGGGCGCCCGGGCAATTCTTTCTTCTTCTTTAAGTGATACGGTGATTATAGAGCAAGATGTTGCAGGAGCAACCTCTGATGACTGCAAGCTTCAAGTTGTTGATGAATGGTTTGCCACAGTCACCGGCGGATCTCCATGGATAGAAATAATGACAGGGTCTGCTTTGACACCTGCTTCATCTGGATCTAACTACCCGTCTTCCTTGTCGTTCTTTGGCGGGAATAATAAACCAATCCATCCGCGTGGTCCACTTGTTCCCGTAGATGAGATGTTTTTAGGTACACCCCCACAACTTTTAGGCTATTTCGCAAGAAAGGCTTATCCGTTTGGGTTTGACTTACCACCCGGGTCAGACTTTAGTACTCAAATTCCGGAGCTAGCGGGAAGATCACCCAAAGCTCAAATGGACGATCTTGCTTTTTGGAAGAGGTGCTTAGAAGACGAAGAGATCCATGCGCTGTATCATGCAAAAGATGGAACATTTACTCCAAAGTCTGGCTTCATGTCAAATCCACCCCGTGTTACAATTCGTGAGCAAGACGAAACTAATCACAGATATCCGACCATAAGTCGATTTGGTGACAAAGATTTCAAGGGGAGGTACAACCTCTTCTATGATGCGTCTCATGAAGAAATATTCCATGATCCTTATGCAAAAGCAGAAATCTTATTCAAGGGACGCCCAAAAGACGGTACCTGGATTGAGCTGAAAGATTGGGCAGGAAGAGTCAAACGATTCGAATTCAACTATGGAAAAATAGTAAGATCAGGCAATGTCGAAGTCGCAATTCACAATGAAAGAACTGCAGCTCAAGTCGCAAAGGTTCTCATAGACATTATCAATAGCTTAAGTGGGTTTGGAATAAGGGCAGAAGTAGGAAGTAAAAAAGAAGCTGTTTTCCTTAAGCAGACAAAAGCAGGGACAGAGGGTAATACACCAATTAGAAATAGTAGAAAAGACTCAAAAAGGCTTTCTAGAAGATCAATTCGTGCGATTATCCCATCTAATTTCGTAGGAGGTACATCTTCTCCTAAGGTGGTTTTCCCATATAGGCTTGAAAAGGGTCACGCAACTATTAGAACAGCCCAGCCTACCCCTAACGCAGTTTCTGACCTATTAGTATCAGGTTCTTCACATAAGAATTCGCTAACATCTCCGATCGTTCATCATTGGGAAGAGGATTCTCTGTCTCCTTACGATGAGTCGAGCGCATTCGCGGCATTCGGAACAGAACAGCACGCAAGCTCAGATGACTCATTCACAGTAGACACAGAAAGAGACCAAGAATTCTACGCTACTGGAACTCTTCCAACTTTAGTAGGACATGGATTGCATGGCCCGCTCTGGTCTAAGAGAAAAATAGAAGTTGATCTGACACCTAAAAAGAGCACAACTCTCCACGGTCATGTCGTAACTGGCTCTACAATGGCCTACTTTAACTTTAGTGAGAAGACATGGGAACCAATCGGATACGCCGCTTCCGGGTCATATTGGCTTCCAAGACGACCGGGATTGGGTGCAGATGGTCTCACGGGCGGAATCTCTTCGCTTTCATCTTCGCTGCCTCAAGCCACAATCTACTCTGTTTCAGCGTCTTCAATCGACGGAGAGCCAGCAGCCTATTCAGGATTTAGACAGTGGCTAGACAAGACGTACGTAGGATTTAGTCCGTCAATAGGGTTAATGATAGCTAATTCAACAAGCTCAGTTGCTGCAGCTAGAGCACCCAATGTTGACAATCAAGGAAAATATGTCTTTGTCGATGGCGGACTTTCAACGCCTGTATCCACATTTGGCTTTCCTTTCCATCCAAAATATCATGCAACTTCGTCACAGTACTTAAAGGTGTCGGACTATATTGACAGACCTTTCTTGCTTGAAAAAATAGTATATGAATTCGACGCCAGTGTGCATCAGTCTTGCTCGATTGACATTAGAAATAACGGTCAGACAGGTGCAAGTACTTCTGGAAGCTATGGCTCTTCAACTAGTTATAATCAGCACGCGTACATGAACGCTCCGACGCCTACATTCTTTATGCTAAATCAACGCCAGGCATCTCTCCCGAATGCAATCGCAAATAAGGTAGACGTTGTTACGGTCGTTGACGGTGAAAATAGGCAACAAGATTTTCACTATACCGCTTCGCTGCCATCCAGATTTTATCTTTCTCCGGCTGCTACAGGTGATGAACCACAATATGTAAACACTATTAGAGACCTTGTAACGTTTGGCAGATATAGCGTATTTCCAGCTGCTTTCAACGATCAAGATTTTGAATCATACGTACCCGATCCAAGATCGAGAATAGACACAGTTATCGTACCTCAGGAGTCTGTAATAGGCAATGCACAAGCCTTATTTTTGACTCAATCAATAACTTTAGCTTTGCCGGCGAGATCTCCAAAAGTAAACCCGTCTATCACAACATTTAAGTCAGAGGGGGACTTTTTTGGAAATGTCCCAGCAGAAGCTGTGATACAGTTTAACGCAGTGCCCCAGCATCAATCCTACATCAAGCTGAAAGATTCTTCTGGCGATGAAGTAGAATTCCGGTTCAAAAAGACAGGTCAATGGGCTTGGGACTTGGCATCGACAAACAATTATAATTCGACCAACAACTGTTGGGACATTAATATGACAAATCTTTCTACTGTAGACGATGCAAGAACAGCAGCGTCCAGACTCTATGAGGCAATTGCCCGAGCTGGACGAGGTGAAGCATCCGAAGCAGAAGGAAACTTTAGTGTTGGGATGAACTTATTATCTACGGGTACTACTGAAGCCGGTTCATTCTCGGTCCAACAAAGAGTGGGTGGTACTGGAGGTAATAGATCAGTAGACACTGATGGTTCTGCCTACTATACTAGTGCATTTAGCAACACTTATAGGGATACTCTTACATACCTTGCAATTGAAGATGCCTCAAACACGCTGACACTTACTGATAGAAATGACAAGTCAGTAACATTTACGTTTTCTGAGACAGCAAACACAGGCTCCAAGATTTCAGACTCAGCATACGTTGTTGCTTTAGGTTATGACGGCGATGCAGATTACTATAATACCGTCGGATCATCTCACTATGCAGCTGCCACAGCCCTGTCAGGAACAATTGAGCTGGCAAGAAAAAATGGCGATCTTGACGTAGGATTTGCAATCCAGGCGTCTGGATCTTCTGATACACTTTACTTTGAAGGTCTCAAGAACGCAGCTGGAACATCAATTACAAGTAACAAAATTTCGTGGCAAACCAGTCGCACTCCTTTCATCGCATCAAGCTTTAAGGGAGGAAAAAACATTAATGATGACGTAGTCTTGGCTTGGGAAGGGGGTCGCAGCGGCACCGGACTCATGAGTGGTAGATCACCATTTGGAGGCGAGTACGGAGCTTTTGCGCCTGCATATACAGTAAACAGTAATACGCAGACTTACGTAGTCTCGCAATCTGCAGAAGACAGCTTAGTATCCCCCTATCTTATTATGCCAGGTGATAAACTAATTTTTGGTTGGCAATCACCGATTGGAACAGGATCAATGGTTCACCACGCCGTCTCAGAGCCAGACGGGACATTTGAGCTTCTTCCAGGCAAAGGAAAGATCGTACTCTATGGCTCTGTGCTAAGAAACGAAGTAGAGGACTTTTCGAACACATCTAATCAACCTCTAACTAGTAATGCACTTCATGAAGCATTGCATTATGGCGCAGAAGTATATGATCAATATGATACTGATCCGCCCATGTTCCATAGTGGAACATATCTGGACAATCACGTCTCTGGTAATATGCACAGCAACGTTTCGAAATCTGAATTCGGAAACGCATCACATGTAAACACACACAGGCAGGTTGTAAGTAGAAGATCCGACGGCAATCACGGAATCGGCCCACAAAATAAAAACGCCAGAATCTTCCAGAAGCGATCAGGATTCATTAGAGGCATCCGCGTTGCTGACGCTAGAGAGCGATGGTACGATTCAATGTTACCAGATGTTTCTGACTTACTCAAAGTAGATGGCAAGCGTCTTTATGCACCTTCATTCGGTACCAAGGGCGACCACGCCAATTCAGAGGGTGCAGCTCTTATTCTGGGACACCCAAAGGTGGCAACAGGTAGTAGTTCAGAAATTGGCCCGAATGATCAAGTGTGGTCAACTTGGTTTGGTGCGTTTCCCTTTGAGCCGAGATATAGTAATGTAACAAGAACAGCCGGGCTTAAAACCAAGGATGTTTTCGCACCAAGCGCTTCAGGAACCTTAGACACGGGAACGAAACAGCTTATTCATGTTTGGCTTGCTAACGTAACGGGAAGCATAACCCTTCCGGGCCTCTATACGACAGGAGGGTTTGGCGCGCCCAATATCAATATGATGTCAACTGACATGCTTAATATTATTGATCATCCTGGTCTGGCGCAAGACGCAGAAAATCAAGCGGTAGAAGGAACACCTCAGCCTAATATTTCTGCATACGCAATTGTTACTAATGACCATGGGCATGGAAAAACTGGCGAACACCTTGACTTAATTCAATTTGGTAAATCAGCGACCGGTGATGCTGTGTTCGGATCTTTCTTTGAAGATAATGCAAATTTCTTCGCAAAGGTAATCTTTGGTTCGGGCGATGGAAGTTATAAATTTCCCAAGCTGCCGTATTGGAAAGCAGCCGGAATGAATGAATTAGGGTACGCATCTACAGATAAATTTGCTGTAACTAAGGGTGTCATAATTCGTGGGTTTAGATACGGGCTGGCAAATGTTCTGCCCAAATNCTCATCTGCAGTCNNTAGAAGAGATAGTTTCGGTCATATTAGAGATATGCTCGAACAGCGGCAATACACGAGGTTCTTCACAGAAGATGGTCTCGAAGAAGGGTGTGTTTCAGTGAATTTCGTAGAAAGAGGAACGAATGGGACTCAAGCATCAGATCCAATGTCTACTAACAGCTCGAACTTAGATATCTTCTGCTCTTCTTCTCTGCCGTACAGAGACGGACACGCGCTTGATAGAGAAAGTCAGCAGCCTGACACAGCAGAGAAGGTTAGCATAGCGATCGATATTGGATTAGACTAGAGGATGCATGTAGATGGCTAAGTCAACTAAAAAATTCTCGCTAAGCCAATTAAAAAAGCAAGACCGAATGGTCATTCGAGTTGGTCGAGATAGTAATGTTGAACGCGTAATTTTTCCAAACCCACTTTCAGTAGGTCTGGACGCAGACGGCCTTCGAAGTGCATTAACTGTAGAGGGTGGCATAAAACTAAATGTAGAAGTGCCGTCTAGTACAGATTCAATGTTGTATAACAACAACGGTAAGCTCTATTTTCATGGTGCACCTGTTTTAGTAACAGATACTGAAGGAAAATTATCATATGACACTTCAAGCAAAAAGCTTTCTCTAGAAGGTACAATATCATCAACAAATATTTCTGGCTCGTTGCAAAAGCTATCAGACGGGACAGATTATCTTCGTGCAGGCGATAGAGTACAAATTGCCCAAAATGTTGACGGATCAATCACAATTACAGCTGATGCACAGCAATCTGGAATCAAAGCTACAGCGACAATAGTTGCAATCGAGACATCTCCGGAAAACTTAAGCAATGACACACTAATAATACAAGATGCTGATAGTCATACAGTAACTTTTACTTATAGCACCAGCGAAATATCACCGACAAAAGTCTCTGCTACTGCTTATAAAATCGGTGTTCAATCAGTAAACACTACAGCACTGCATGCCGCAAGAATTAAAGATGCCCTTGACTTAGCAAAAAATAATGGAGACCTGAATATCACACCATCCCTTTCAGGTGACTATGTGTCTTTAGTGCAGGA
The DNA here is from genome assembly GCA_002729015.1 of Candidatus Poribacteria bacterium. The sequence continues at coordinate 12,451 of PBVO01000016.1, read as the reverse complement.
CTCCCCAGGAACTTCGGGTAACAACACCATCACCGGTACAGCTGTGTCGGGAGCTGAAGTAAACATCAACGGATTTTCAGGAGGTGAAGCAGGATCGGGCGACACTACGGCACAGTATCTTACATTAGCAACTTCAGCTAAGCTGACTAATGAACGGGTATTCACTGCCGGTAGTGGAATCAGCGTTACAGACGCCGGCGCCGGCGGGACGTACACTGTAGCAGTTAATTCAAGCACAGTTCCATTTTTAGGAAGCAATCAAACATTTACTGGTGTCAATACATTTACAGGTGAAATAAAAGGTTCACATCAATTGCTTGCTGATGGAACCGACGCATTTGTTGCGGGATCTAATGTTCAAATAACTAAGGAAGCCGATGGTTCGATAACGATTGCTGCAACTGATACCAATACTGACACAACATACGTAGCAGGCGATGGAATCTCTCTAACCGGTAATACCTTTGCTGTAAGTCCTCGATCTTCATCGGGTCTAAAATTAACATCAGGACAACTAGCTATTGAGACAACAGATATTGCAGGGACAGGACTCTCTGACGATGGTTTTGATAGGCTCAAGGTAAACATAGGAACAAATCGCGGCCTTGACTTTGATGGCAATGCCTTAGTAGTAAGCCCAGGAGGACTTTCCGGAACCGGTTTGACAGCTGACGGAAACAATCTCGCTATTAACGACAACATAGTAGCTACAATTTCTGGCTCAACTTTTACAGGCGGCGTAAAATTCAATACAGGCTTGACAGGATCGCTTTCATCGCTACCCAGCGGAAAGTCATTTATAGCGGGTGGAAATGACATTACAGTCACAACTTCATCTGACGGCCAAGTCATTATCACTTCAAATGCCTCGATTAACAATACGTACACAGCTGGAACAGGATTAACAGTTACAGGGTACGAGTTCTCTATAAGAACAGACATTACTGTTACAACTTCGGGCAATAAGTTTGTAATGGATGGAGCCACAGCCCCTGTTATTGCTGCATCAAAGAACGGTGTATTCTATTTTGATGTAAGTCACGCCTCTAACGCAGGCAAAGTTTTGAGGTTTAGTACAACTAAAGACGGGACTCATGACAGCGGGTCTGAGTATACAACAGGATTGACTTCTAGCGGAACTCCCGGCAATTCAGGCGCCTTCGTTAAGCTGGTGACCAACCAAGCAACCCCAGACACTTTGTACTACTTCAATACTGCAACTGCCAACTATGGCAATGCTTTGTTAACATCACCAAAGTCGACAGGCGCAATTACAGAGACGCAAACCTACCAAGGGGATGTGAAATTTAACCAAGGGCTTACAGGGTCACTTCAGAATTTAACGTCAGGCATTTCTTACTTGAAAGGATCTGGGGCGATTACTGTCACGACTGCGTCTAACGGGCAAGTAACAGTACATTCTGACGGCGATATAAGTGCTGTTTCAGCCGGCACAGGAATGACAGGAGGAGGCTCCTCAGGCGCAGTAACTTTGGGAATTGATGACAGAGTTGTTGCAACAATTAGTGGATCTGTTTTCTCCGGAGTGACTAAGCACAACGCAGGCTTATCCGGATCATTAACGCAGCTAGCAGATGGTACTTCGTATATAGTAGCGGGAACCAATATTACGATAGCATCGTCGTCAAATGGACAAATTAAGATATCGACAGCCGGCGGTGTTGGTGGTACAAGCTATACAGCTGGTGACGGTCTAGATTTAGACGGAGCTTCGTTTGCGCTAGATCTTAAATCCGGTGGCGGGCTTAAGATTGATTCGTCGGAGTTGGCGATCAATGATGACTTAGTAGCCACAATTTCAGGTTCCACGTTTACAGGCGCTACTAAGTTTAGTGCCGGTCTGTCTGGATCATTAACACATTTATCTGATGGCACATCTTTTATAAGAGCTGGAAGCAGCCTTAAAGTAACAACAGGCTCTTCGGGATTTGTGACTGTTGACATATCAGATACTGGTGTACAAATCGGACCGGCAGAAGACTCTGTTTATAGCGATGGACTTTTTACAGACTTTGCGCAAACAACAAGAGTAGGAACAGCTATTGATCGATTTAATGAGATTCTTAAGTCACTAGCTCCTGGTAGTGCGCCAAACTTAGACAATATTGACTGTAATGATACAGGAGTGTCAGCAAAGCTATCCTTTGGAAATGCGCAATCAATTTCAGGCTACACAAATTCTTCTACAACAGCTGGATTTTCTGCTGTAGATATCAACGGAACATATACAGCCTCGTCATCAGGCAATAACTTACGAAGAGGCGTCTTTAACAAATCGACAGTAATAGACGGAGATCTTAATGAAGACGTCACTGCTGATACACACTCTAACTCTCAAGTAAACTACCCGGCTAACTCCTTTGGGAACGCAGATCAAGGAACACTTAAGCTTGAAGTTAACGGATCTGTTGTTCACTCTGTTGTCTTGACTGGAAGTGATTTAGGGCATGTCGGCGCTGGCAATCCGGGAAGCGGATCGGGATCTTCTGTCAACTCCAATAGTTCAGGATTTGTAAACTTGAGTGTAACGGGATCATCAAAGTTTGAGGATGCAGCTTCGCTAGCACTGTTTCAGCATCGCACCGGTAAGTATCAGATAGGGACTGCTGATCAGAGAGAGGGCTGGAATTATGCCAGGGTGGTTCATACAATTAGCGGATCAGATACTACAACAAATTATGTTGAATGGGTTAATGATTCGAACAGCAATGAACTATCAATTGAGGGAACTGCCCTCGACACCGTGACCACTACAGGTCTAACACAACTATCAGGCGTAAAATACTTTACAGGCGCGACTGCGACTTACAAGGCTAGAGTCTACAACGCATATAAGAACGTCTACACGTCAAACAACATCACATTTACTACAACTAACTGCAGTGTTCCTGCCCAATCAATGCCTTCGATCAATACAGGNGCGTCAGAAGATCAAGCTAAAGTTCTTCACATAACAGGGACAGCGACTGTAACAGCAACGTCTCTAATGGGAGGAAGCATATCGACTGCTGTTAATGTAAGTCATCCCCTTAAGTCGAGCCTATCGTCCGCGGGATCTAGATCAGTTTCTGGGCTTCTAATCTACAACTTATCAAATACATCTACAGCAACNTCAGAGACGTTTAGAGCAGAAAACTATAGAGTAATTTCCGGATCATACAATACACAAGCTAGTGTCACAGACTCTGATAACACGTGGAGTTCCACAATGTATATAACTGGGTCTGGAACAGGACAGGAAAACGGCTTGATGTTTTATAATCAAACTTTGGTGTCGCCTAAGCAGGGTGTAAATTCAGGTGATTTTAGAAATTCTTCAGACGGAGGATCTCTAGCATACGGACCGTCAGATAACGTCAATTATTCATCTGTGTCAGGAACAAGAACATTCTACAGATATTTTCAAAATACAACCGGCGGATCGAAGACAGACGCGTCAATTACAATAAACGGATCGAACACGACAATTGTCCCAAGATCAACTAGTTTGTCCACAGGCAACATCCACGTATTATTTAAGCTACCGTTAAGTAGTGCAAATTTCGAAACTGGATGGGTAGACATGGCAGTGGCATATCAAACAGGGCAAACAGACGACGGCGACGGCTGTCTTGTAGGATCTTTAGATTCGTCGCTAAACGCGACAAATCAAATAACATTTGGCACTAATTCAGTGAGAAATAATGAGTACATTTTAGTTATGATTGAGGCTGATGCAACATGGACAGGAAACATTAGCTCAATTTCCCTTAGTTGGGTGTAAGTTAAGAAGAGTTTATTAGAGGAAAAACAGAATGGCAATCGACGAAACAACCAGAGAGCTAATATCGCTTAAGAAGCTGTCTGGAAAAGCCCATACATCTAATGATAAGGGCCTTCCAAACGAAGCAAAGCCGTCAGGCTTAACGCTTTCGTCAGAGACAGTATTCGGTGAGGCAATCCCAGGATCACCGACTAAGACGCTGTATAACATTACGGGAGGGACAGTTGAATATCTTCGCCTCTCCGCTTCTTTCATACAGGGTGCTGATACATCTGATGGTAGACATGGTTTTGAGCTAAAACTACCTGACGACTATCAGGCACAGTCTTCAAATCCATTGAAAGGGACATACCCGTTTGTTAACGGTCAAAGCATTCAAGTGACCAGCGGTGCACTTCAATTGATTCCCACGTCTTTTGGAACTGCTTATGAGGCAACCCCATATCACTCAGCAAGCGGAGTTCAAACACAAATTCCAATTCTCGATGCCAGAGACTGGTACTTAGACTACTTCAATGGTGTGTTCTTTCAACAAGATCCTCCCGGTACTGGTGATCATGCACAAAACCCAAAATACGTCGATGCCTTCCTCTACATCGGCGATTTTCTCAATAAGGTTGTAGCCACCGGAGGTGGAGGCGATCCCGGCGCACAATATGTCGTTTTGTCGGCAACAGGCTCTCTGTCCAATGAGCGTGTTCTGAACGCGGGGTCTGGTCTGACAATTACAGACGGCGGCGCCGGCGGATCTGTTACGATGGGACTGGACAATGACATTGTCGCGACGATCTCTGGGTCTACCTTCACCGGTCATGTTACTGCGCCAGCCCTCTCTGGATCACTAACAAAGCTTAATGATGGAAAATCTTACCTTGTCGCCGGCACAGGAATTGCAATTAGTAGTGCCTCAAATGGTCAAGTTACAATTACGGGAAATGTAGGTGACATAACAGGCGTTACTGCTGGAACAGGATTGACAGGGGGTGGAACTAGCGGGACTGTCACCCTTAAAGTAAACGACAACCAGATAGCTACAGTCACTGGATCAAATACATTCGTACCTGCTCAAAAATTCAATGCAGGTCTATCTGGTTCGCTAACACAACTAACCAACGGAACGTCTTATCTAGTCGCAGGTGCGAATGTAACCATTGCATCAGCCACTAACGGTCAAGTTACAATAACTTCTACAGATACCAATACAACATACACAGCAGGAAATGGTCTAGATCTATCAGGAAACGCCTTTAGCTTAGATCTCAAAGCTGCTAGCGGTTTGGTAATTGACGCAACAGAGCTTTCTATAGACGACGATATCATNGCCACAGTCTCAGGGACAACATTTACTGGAGCTACAAAGTTTAGTGCCGGTCTTTCCGGATCACTGACCCAGCTATCAAACGGAACTTCTTATCTTGTCGCAGGAAATAATGTGACAATCACAACAGCGTCTAGCGGTCAAGTAACAATAGCTTCTACAGCTGGGGGGACAGTTGATGGATCTGGGGCAGTAAATAGAATTGCGACTTGGTCAGATTCAGACACTTTAACGTCAGATGCTGATCTTACATGGAATGGTACTCTTTTTAACGTCCAGGGTAATACAAATCTCAACGGAGATGTGGTAATAAACCAAAGTGGGGTTGATAAAAACTTTAGAGTAGAATCTGCTAATAAAAGTAGTGCCTTCCAAGTAGACGGCGGCCTCGACATGGTCTTGATCCACTCAGGTGATATTGCTGATGGTTCGGGCTATGGTTCATCTGCATCAGATCCAAACCCAAGAACTTTTACTGATGCAAACTTTTACGTTTCCGGTGCCATAGGGTCAAGAGCGTCTGCAGTTAGGGGTACTTCTGTTTTCGGCGGTGACGCTTACATCTCTGGAACACTTTTGGCACAAACAGGGCTTTCTGGCTCCCTAACACAATTAACCAACGGAACTTCTTATCTCGTCGCGGGAAATAACGTAACGATAACATCAGCATCGAATGGTCAAGTTACAATAACATCAACTGACACAAATACAACTTATTCGTCTTCCGACTTTAATCATGATGATCTTACTGGATTCGTTGCTAATGAACATATTGACTGGACTATAGATCAAGGCGGAACTAATATTCATGCCGGCAATTATACAGACACAAATACAACCTATACTGCCGGAAGCGGATTAAATCTTGGTGGTACTGAATTTACGGTTGACACTAGTGAAGTGGCCATGCGAACCGGAACCACCTTCACNGGAGACGTGGACTTCAAACAAGACATAAGAGTCTCCGGAACNCTTCATGTGTACGAGCTTAAGTCCACATTGGTATCATCGAGCATTATTTTCAAGAGCGGCTCAACAAAGTTTGGTGACTCTGCTGATGATCTTCACGCCTTTACAGGATCAGTTGAATTCTTAAGCGACTTCCACGCGTATGGTGGCCTGAGTGGATCTCTAACCCAACTAACCAACGGAACATCTTATCTTGTTGCAGGAAACAATGTAACAATTGCGTCGGCTTCTAGTGGTCAGATAACAATATCTTCTACAGACACTAATACCACGTATACTGCAGGAGATGGTCTGGATCTCTCTGGGACCACTTTCGCTGTTGACCTTAAGTCTGCTGGTGGTCTTAGAATCGATTCAACAGAGATGGCTATAGATGATAATCTCATAGCTACAGTCACGGGATCAAATACATTCGTACCTGCTCAAAAATTCAATGCAGGACTTTCAGGATCTCTAACCCAACTAACCAACGGAACATCTTATCTTGTTGCAGGAAACAATGTTACGATAACATCTGCATCAAATGGTCAAGTATCAATAGCAGCTTCTAATACAGACACTACTTACTCCGCCGGCGACGGCCTGGATCTCTCCGGGACCACTTTCGCTGTTGACCTTAAGTCTGCAGGAGGTTTGAAGATAGATTCAACAGAGATGGCTGTAGACGATCGTTTTGTTGCTACCTTGACAGGTTCACAATTCAGTGGTACAGTTTCTGCTCCAGCACTTTCAGGTTCACTAACTAAAACACAAGCCGGCTTATCTTATATCGTTGCTGGGGCGAATATTACCGTCACATCTGCATCGAATGGCCAGGTAACAATAACTTCTGCAGCCGGCGCAGCTCTCACAGCAGTTTCAGGATCGACTTCGATCGCTGATGTTGACAGTATTGACTATACAAACTTAGCAATTGTACAAAATTTAAGTAGTGGAGATATTGCACTAACTGGGACAATCGGTCCTGCTGAAGATGGCAACTATAGTGACGGCCTGTACACAGACTTTACGACCAAAACAACAGTTGGAACTGCTGTTGATAGATTTAATGAAGTGCTCAAGGCATTGGCTCCAACCCCAGCACCTTCCCTAGACGATATTGATGTAAACAGCGATGGAACAGATGCCAAACTTTCATTCGGATCATCAAACGACCAGAGTTCAGCCTCACCGGCGTATGCCTCGGTTGCTGCCTCAGCAGGAATTGGAGCAGCAGTTGATGTCAATGGAACATATCAAACAGCAACATCTGGCAATAATTTAAGGGCATCAATCTTTACAGGCGCGACTAATATCATTGGAGAGCTTAACGAAGATATCTCGCAGAATGTTCATTCAAGCAACAATAGGGAAAACTATCCCGCCAACTCTTTCGGAGACGCAGATTCTGGATTGCTTCAGCTTTGGGTCAACGGATCAAAGCTTGTCGAGATCGACCTCGGTGGCGACGGCATCGGAACGGGAGGTTCTGGTGGAGGCTCAGGAAATCATGTTGACGGAAATGGATCTGGGTTTGTAAATCTGTCAGCAGCAACAACAGGAACATTTGAAAACGGTACTTCTTTTGCCAGCTTTAAGCATAGAACGGGCCAATATAAGGTCGCGACAGCGTCTCAAAGAAGAGGGTGGAACTATGCAAGAGTTCTGCATGTAAGATCTGGATCGACTGCAACAACAAACTATGTTGAGTGGGTGAATGATGACAATGCAGATGCATTGGCCGCAGCTGGAAACGGAATATCGTTCGTCGGATCTGGGACAATAAATCTATCGGGTGTGACATACTATCGAAGCGGAACAATAACCTACCAAACTAGAGTAACCAATGCTTACAAGTATGTTTACGACACCACGAATATAACGTTCGGAACATCTCTGGGAGGATCTAATCCTGGCACAAACTCAGGAGAAACATTGACTTTGGCTGCACAGTCTAAGCCTACAATTGGTGGAAGTGAAGATCATACAAAAGTGCTGCACTTGACGTCTTCGGCTCAACTCTCAGCCAACTATATGATTGGTGGAGCAGCGACTGCTAATGTCACAGTTACACATCCGCTTAAGTCAAACCTATCAGCTGGCGGTGCATCAACAATTTCGAATCTATTGCTATACAACTTAAGTGATACATCAACAGGGCTTTCTGAGACTTTCAACGCCGAGACATACAGGCTCAAGAGCGGTTCATACGATACTCAAGCTAATGTCACTGCAGGCGGTAACGCTTGGGATTCTACAAAGCATATGTCTGGCACTAATACAGGTCATGATGATGGACTTCTTCTTTACATCGGTCGACTTTATAAGCCGGCTGCTGGAGGAAATAGCGGTGACTTCCGTTATGCAAACGGCCCAACCCCATCAAATCCCAATTATGGGACGGGAATCAACGGTCTAAGAACCTTCTATAGAAAATTTCAGAATACATCCGGTGAAGCTGTTAATAACTTGTCGTGGACAACTTCTGGAGGCACTACGACATTGGTAGCACAGGGAACTGCGGTCGGGGCAAACAATAGGTGTAGAGTTTTCTTCAAGCATCCAAGTTCAACTGAGTGGCTCGATGCGTTTACTGCGTTTTCTTACAACACTGTAACTAATCGTGCCGGCGGAGCCGCACCTTCCGGAGGTGCAGGCGATACGTCATTGGCTTCAGCGACCAATTACATCTCGTTTGGAACAGCATCTATACCCAATAATGATTGGGTTGTGATGAAAATAGAAGCTGACGATGAATGGTCAGGTTACCTGGATACAGTAACTGTTGTATTCGGTGCAGAGTCTGCAATCAATGCAGCACCCGATTTAAGTCAGATTGATTGCAACAATTCCGGGGTCGACGGAACATTATCATTCGGGTCTTCTTTGGCACTTACAGGCTATACCAGCGTCAGTGCTGCAGCAGGATTTTCTGCGGTCAATGTAAACGCTGACTATGATCTATCAGGCAATCGAAGAGGTGTATTTAACGGGTCGACGGACATATCTGGAGATCTTAATGAGCAAGTGTCTGCTAGTGGAAACAATTATCCTGCTAACGCGTGGGGCGGCGGAAACGCACACACGGGCTCTCTTAAGCTAGAAGTCAACGGAAGTGTAATTCATACATTTGATCTTAACAACAGCTTTGCAGCAAATTCAGACACATCGGGTGCCAGCGGCTCTGGATTTAATATATCAGCTGCTTCGGTCTCTAGAGACTCTAATGAGATTCCAGAGTGGACTCGACGCTATAGAACGGGAACGTGGACTGTTAAGGCAGCCAATCAACGCAAGGGACACAACTACGCAAGAGTAATTCATGAAATAACAGGAACACAAAAAACAACAACTTACGCAGAATGGGTAAATGATACAGACGGAGCTGCAGCATCGCTAACTGTTGCAGGAGGCTCTATCGTAAACTTCAGGGGAACTTCTGAGTATTCTCAGTCGGGAATCAAGTACTTTGTTTCACCCAAGGCAGACTTTGTAGTTACGGGATCCAATGTCTATAAGTACATTTACAGTGAAAATAGCTCTGCTATTTCATTCCCAACGTCTACAAACTGCTCAATAGCCTCTGTCCACGTTTCAGGATCGGGTGTGGTTAATGGATCTGCAGCAGCCACCACTATGGCACTACCCAATCTGAACACATCGATTGCAGACGCGCCCGATCATAAGATTTATGTGACAGGAACTCTAAACTTTGGCCAAGCATCTTCCGTGCCAGGAGGAACATCGTATACGATGGCAGCATCATGTCGAATTCATCATCCAATTCATGGAAACACGACATCATCCACAACAACATCAGATACACTACTGGTATTTACATCAACTGATAATTCAACACAGCTTGTTGAGCAGTTTACCGGTGAAGCAAAGCGTCTGATATCAGGAAGCTACGCAACTCAGGCTTCAGTCACAGCAGGCGGAAACGCATGGGACAGCTCAATAAGCATGAACGGAGCTGACGCAGGGCATAATACAGGCCTTGCTGTTTATAATTCGAAACTAGTAGCACCGGCAAATACAGGAAATTCTGGAGACTTCAGGTCAAGAGGTGAAGGAGGAACTCTAGCAGCTCCTTCTGGCAACCCCAACTATTCAGCTGTGTCTAATGCAACCAGACATTACACCAGGTGGTTCCAGAATACATCTGGTGGATCGAAAACTGATTTTACAGTTACCATTAACGGAACTGGAACGATTGTCTCTGCGGGTACTTCCTTGGCCGGCAGCAACAAGCTGCGAGTACATGCTAAGATACCCGAAACAACTTCAGGCTTTGCCACTGGGTGGATGGACTTAGCTACGGCTTTTGCAACAGGTCAAAATGGAGATGATGCGGGTTGTCTAGTTGGATCTCTTGACAGCTCACTAAACGCAACTAATAGCGCAACTTTCGGTACACAATCTGTCGGAGCTAATGAGTATATTCTTATAAGAATTATTGCTGATAAGACCTGGACGGGCAACATTACAAATATAACGGTTTCGTGGTCATAAAAGAGGGGTAGATGGCACTTGATGCAAAAACAGAGAGGTTAATATCCCTCAAAAAATTAGCAGGTAAGGCGCATACGTCAAATGACAAAGGCCTTGCCAATGAAGGATTGCCCTCAGGGCTTACAGTCTCTGCTAATACTGTTTTTGGTCAGAATATTCCAACAGCACCCGGAGCCTCACTATACAGCATTACAAATAATGCAGTAGAAAAATTAAGGTTGTCGGCGTCTTTTATTGCAGGTACAGATACCTCTGACGGACGCCATGGTTTTTCTTTACAGCTACCAGATGACTATCAGGCACGGTCTTCAAACCCAAAGAAGGGAACTTATCCATTCATAAATGGGCAAGTAATTCATATCACGAGTGGTGCCCTTCAGTTAGTACCGCCGTCTTTTGCAACATCTTATGAGGCGACTCCGTACCATTCAGCTAGTAGTGTTCAAACACAAATACCTGTTCTCGATGCAAGAGATTGGAATTTAGATTATTTTAACGGAATATTTTTCCAACAAGATCCGCCAGGCACAGGCGACCACGCTCAAAATCCAAAATACATTGACGCCTATCTTTATATTGGTGACTATCTAAGCGCTGCTGGTAACTTTACCACAATTACAGGATCACTTACACACTTATCAGACGGTACTTCATATCTTCGCGCCGGAAGCAACGTAACCATAACAACCGGCTCCGATGGGTCTGTTCTTATTGCAGCGACGGGTGAGTTTTCTATTGACGATGACATCGTCGCGACGCTAACAGGTTCTGAATTCTCAGGTGCGACAAAGTTTAATGCAGGATTATCAGGATCTTTAACGACGCTGGTGGACGGTCGATCGTACTTGACTGCAGGTAACAATGTGACAATTACGTCTTCGTCAAATGGGCAAATAACAATAGCTTCTTCCGGCGGCGGCAGTGGCTCACCTGGTGGAGACAATACACAGGTGCAGTTTAATAGTGGCGGCTCATTTGGGGGAGATGCAAACTTTACGTTTAATGCTTCATCAAACACTTTGACTGTGACAAATATTACGGGCTCACTTACAAAGCTGTCAGATGGGAAGTCATATCTTGCTGCAGGAGAAAATGTTACAATTACGACAGCATCTTCGGGACAAGTAACAATTGATGCAACACCTCAAATAGCCACAACAAGACAAAAATATTCTTATGAAGTAACAGGGACACACGCTGCTGAAATACCGTTTCCTGTTGCTAATACAAATTTTAGCTTAGGGCATTACTCATCAAATTTAATTGATGTTGTATACAACGGAATGATACTATATTCCGGAACCACTGCCCAAGTATCAGCAGGAAATGCTGACTATACAGTTTCAGGTCAGTCAGAGCTTAAGTTTGGATTTTTGCTATCAAAAGATGACATGATTCACACGACGGTGATAACATCAGGTAACATACCTTCCGGCGGCGGCGGCGGTTCCGGCGCGCCAACATCTGCACCGTACATCACGTATGGCACAAATGCAGATCTTAGCGCTGAAAGGGTTCTGATGGGGGCTGACGGTATCATACTGGATACATCAAATTCAGGACAGCTTCAGCTCAAGATTGAAAGAATCAAAACAGTGTACTATGTAACAGGGACACATGCTGATTCTGCAACATTAACAATTCCGGGTGCCTCTTTCAGTTCTGGCAGTTATAATGAGAAGAGGATAGACTTATACGTAAATGGGCAGTTAATGGTTTCGGGGAGTTCAAGAGATTATGTTTTAGCGGGCAATGACACAGACGTATCAATAAAATTTATGCTTGAGAAAGATGATACTGTTGTGGTTGTTGTTCAGTGAACTTAAGGTGACGATATTTATGATTAGGAGAGAAAAATGAGTAGCAGTAAAACATACGAGACATCT
>PBVO01000092.1 GCA_002729015.1 Candidatus Poribacteria bacterium | reverse complement strand
ATATCATTATGGAAGGCGTGGACGGACAAGAAGTCGAAGTAGTTGAGCATATCCTCCACCATATTAGCAACGTTGGATTTCACCACACTCTACCGACAGAATGGGGCCTTTCTGACTCCTCGCGGTTGTACGAAATTGCCCAGCAAGCCATTGCGAGTGGCTATTTTGACATAAATGATTACTCAGAAATTAAGGTAGTTGGAGAGAGAAATAGGGTTATATTACAAGAATACGCTTATTGGATTATATATACGACATGGAACCTCAGAAAGACCTACGGGCCGAGAGAAAGTGAGTGGTCAATACAGACGGCTGAGGAATTAGAATCCAAACTGCCAAAATCTAGCCAGTTCGTGAAAGCAACAATAGAGAAAATTATCAGATGCCCACGTGAAAGAACCTTACGCTCTTTCATTCAATAATCAATTGGATATAAGAATTCATCAGTAGGAATCAAATTAGTAACAATGTTACCGAAATGGAATTTAATAATTATAAACTCTAAGTTCCGATAGACTGCTAAAAAAGCAGATGTTTAGCGATTCAAAAGTCTGGACTGCTATTTCGATTACACTAACGCTTATCTTTTATTCAACATGTCTTCTACAGAAAGCCCAGAGTAGATACAGAGTAGATAGTTTGGAAAGGTTGAATGCCTACCTAAAATCTAATGGACAAAAAAGAAAGACAAAAAATATTTCGATCATATAAACCCAAACAACTGTTTCCTGCTGAGCCCAATTTGGGGGGGTGGTACACCGAAGCAGAAATTGAGGCAGTCACCGAAACGATTCGTAAATCAATGAACTGGCGAGTTGGATTTGGTTTTATTGTTGATGAAATTGTTGAATTTGAAGAATCCTTTGCTAAATATTGCGGAACTGATTTTGCCATTTCTTTGAGCACCGCTAGTGTAGGTCTAGACCTATCCATGCTTTGCTTAGACTTGCAGGCAGAAGATGAAGTTATTTGCCCAGCTATTAACTTTAAGGCTTCTCCCCTAGCTGTACTGGGTCAAAAAGCCAAGCTTGTATTTTGCGATATTGACCCTCGGACTTTCAATTGCGATCCTGCGGATGTAGAAAAACGAATTACACCAAGAACAAGGGCAATTTTCCCAGTTCACATGAACGGGCTTTCGGCACCAATGGACGATTTACTGGACATTGCAAATAAGTATCCTCATCCGGTACATGGTCCACCGAGAGTGATTGGAGACGCAGCTCGCGCCTGTGGTGGTGGATATAAAAGCACCAAAATCGGCAAGAAAGGTTGGATGAATGTATTTAGTTTTCATACCATGAAATTGATGACGACTCTAGGCGAAGGTGGCATGATTACTACCGATGATGAGCAGTTAGCCCAAAAATTACGAGGGTTTCGCCAATGGGGTAATGAGTCAAGTGGATGGGGTTCTAGCTACAAAATGACCAAAGTACAAGCTGCTGTTGGTAGTATCCAGTTACAGCGATTGGAAGATATGATCTCTCAAAGAGTCGAACGAGCTAATCAACGGTTGAAACTTTTGGAAGGAATACCTGAACTCTTATTGCCTTATCAGCCTGCTGAAAGTGATCATACCTTTTACCTGTTTACGTTACTTGTTCCACCGGAATGGGCTGGAGACAAGCGCGATAAACTATGCCAGATACTAAAAGAAGATTATCTAGTCGGCACGCTGGTGGGAAATCCACCGGTTTGGGAATCTCAGCCTTACATTTATTCTCAAACTTACCAACAAATCGAAACATTACCAGTTTCTGTCGAAATAGCCAGAAGACTATTTTGTGTTTCGCTGCACCCATTGATGACTGAAGAAGAAAACACTTACATTGCAGCTGCTATCTGGGAAACAGTAGAACGGATTAGAAACTTGTAAAATAGATTCGTTATGGTACTGACTTTAATTAACACACGGCTGAAAACCAGAATTGGGTTAGACGTACAAGGAATATGATGGAATTGAATCTGGTTTTAGTATATTGACAGACAGATTCTGATCTGGGGGCGTTTGGTATATCCAGTTTATCTTTGATGATATTTTGATGGAAATAGGAAGGACGNTACAATGGATGAAGTCAAAATTGCTATTGTNGGCATGGGAATCGGTAAGCCGAATGCTATAGCNTTGNATGCTAATCAGCGGGGTAGGGTCGTCGCTCTGTGCGATCTNGACGAAAACCGAATGGCTGAGCTAGCTAAAAATTTAAAAAGCCCGGTCAAAACTTACACCGATTACAAATCTGTCTGCCAGGCAACTGATGTAGATGCCATTTTCGTAGGTACACCTAATCAGTGGCATGTGCCGGTTGGTCTAGAGGCTGTCCGTAATGGAAAACACATATTGNTTACCAAACCCTTAGCTGATTCAGAAGTAGCTGCTCGCCGGTTGGTAGATGANGCTGAAGAGATCGGCGTTGTTAATATGATGTCTTTAGGACATCGGTTTGGTGATTCTTGTCAGCATTTGGGGCAACTGGTCAAGGATGGATATTTCGGAGACTTATACTATGCCAAAGCGCGTAGTTTTCGCCGAAATGGAATTCCAATTTGGCGAGGGAAGGACCAGCTTCGTTTGAATTTTATTCAGGCTGGCGGTGGAGCTTTCCGTGATATGGGTGTTCATGTTCTAGATGCGTCGTGGTGGTTGTTAGGAACACCCAAACCNATTTATGCNCTGGGTGCGGCAGGTGCAAAATTTGGGCCTCGTGGCTTGGGATATAATGGATCAACACCAAATCCTGAGATAGTTGAGCAGTTTAATACAGACGATTATGGAACNGGTTTTATCGTTTTCGAAGGAGGTGTCAGTATCCAAATCGAAAGTTTCTGGGCCGCACATCGCCCAAACGAAGTACAAATTGAGATATTTGGCACCGAGGCTGGAGCCAAGACTAATCCTTTAACTATTTATCGAAACAGTGGAGGTCAACCGGAAGATTTGACACCGGAGGTAGAGAAGCAAACTCTCTCTTTTGAGCGAGTGGCTGAGCATTTCATCAGTTGTATCCTGGATGGAAAAACCTGTCAGGCTCCGCTCCAACAAGGGTTGGAAGTCCAACGCATGATGGAAGCTATATTAAACAGTGCAGAAACTAGACAACCGATAGATTTATCAAACCAAGATGTTTAATGAAAGATACTAAACGTAAAATGGGCAAAAATTGGTACCAAGAAGGAATCCGGGTCGTTACGAGCGACCAATTAGATCTTGATACTGCACAAACTCCTGGGATGACTCGAGCTGCCGCTATCAATCGGGCCAGTGTAGGAGCGGAAAAATTATGGGCAGGCACNGTTGAAATCCAACCTAACGCTAAGACGGGAGCTCATCATCATGGCCCTCTCGAGAGTGTGATCTACGTAATCAAAGGTAAAGCGCGCATGCGTTGGGGCAACCAACTGGAGTTTACGACAGAAGCTGGACCTGGGGATTTTATTTATGTGCCTCCTTACGTACCACATCAAGAAATCAATGCCAGTAAAGATGAGCCACTGGAATGTGTGTTAGTACGCAGCGATCAAGAAGCAGTCGTCGTCAATTTAGATATCCCAGAAGTCGAAGAACCAGAACAAGTTTTTTGGCAGGATCCAATTCACTCTGCACCAGGAATTGACGATTGATCTATTGGAAGATTGGTGCCATTTGAGAAGTGGATAGGGGGATTCAATTGCTAGGCCATAAACGAGGAAAATATGGTCCATCAAACAGATCTCCATCCTTGACACTAGGTCCCATCAAATCGGCATTCGGGTGATAGCGCCCTTGAGAGTTAAAGCCGCAATCTTTTGGCATCATATGAACTACAAAGGATAGTCTTGGTTGGTTAGAAAGATTTGGACCAGAACCATGGTAGGTTAGTGAATGATGAAAACTTGCTTGTCCTGCCTTAAGGATACACGGTTCAGTTTTCCAATCCATGTTGGGCGGACAATATTTTTTTTGCAGGCTTTCCAAGTCTTTCTCACCAAAAGTATTGGCATCGTGACGGAATCCCCACTGATGTGAACCTTCTACTACCTGCATGCCACCATTGGATTCATCGGTATCCTGTAGTGCGATCCAAGCAGTGCAAAAATTCATGGTATTAGCACACTGCCAGTGAGGATAGTCTTGGTGCCAACCGATATTATTGTCTAAATCAGGGTTTTTAATACNGTTTAAACCTGGCTTCCAAATCATCTGATCATGCCAAAGTCGGACTTCCTTTGTGTTCATCAGCAAAGATCCGATATAGCCAATGACCGGAGTTTGAACCATTTTACGCATAACTTTGTTGACCCACCAGCCATTGACTACTTGACGTACAGCCGGATCATCTACTGTGAACTTGGGCTGTCTTAACCAAAAAAAACAGTCGTAGTCCCTCTGACCAGAACAAATTCGTTCAAGTTCATATCGCATCGCTTCAACTTCTTGGTCATTAAAAAGAACAGGGCTAATCCAATAACCCTTCTGTTGATAGGTAAAGAAGTCATTGTCGTCTAACTGAATATCGGCAGGCTGGAGNGGCATATTAAACTATTATTCATTTTTGTTTTTTGCAAGAGCCATTAACTATGATTCTTAGAGTTAGGTCTGATGTACAGTCGCTACAGAATCAACTAATCTTCTACTGTACATTATTATCCAGATTTTTGGAACCTGATTTAGCTAACTTTTTATTGTTAGGCAGGATCGAATTCGGTCTTAAAATACTGGCTAATTCAAATCTACCGGTTGAAGCCAAGCTGATTCAAAATCATTGTTGGAATACGGATTTTCTTGTAGCTTAGATGAGATTACCTTAGCTCTTACATAAATTTCATTTCCCTGAAACTGATAATTTACCTTGGTACCTGATTGGGTACTAAGAATTTTTCCGATTGATTGATGATTAATAATATCTTTCATATCCAGATTCCTAAACTGGTCTAGGTCTTTAATATCCTCTTTGACAACGCCAATGAATTGGGCGCGGTAGGTTACTCCGTTTTCAGGCTGAATCGTAATATTATAAGAGTTTTGATCAGATTGGATAGATTCTATATAAACGCCAGTTGAAGCGTAAAAATCTCCTTTTTCTATAGCATAAATAATCGACTCAGCTGTTAAATGAGCCGATTTAACCATAACCCATCCACGACCGGGATTACTTTTGCTAGTTTGGTAGTCGTGGTAATTGTGTGCGTCATCGGTAGCNAAACCGTATATAAGGCTTTTTTCTGGTTTAGTTAAGCGATAGGTTAAAATNTAATCCCACATTTTTTCGGTACTCATATGGTCTTGATCACCATAGTTCCTGACAGCAGGATGGCCATTGTAGACTTCGAAAAATTTTTCTTTTTCAACTTCAGCTATATCTTTAGCGGTAATGGCCCAACCAAAGTTGGGNTGGTTAAGATGAACTAGNATCGGACGACCTGTTTCCTCTCTTTGTTGGTAAACGGCGTCTACGTTTTTTCTTATAACCTCTTGAACTGACTGTCCTGTTTGGGGTGGAATTATCGTTTTTAGGTTGGTAGCGTTGAGATGAACTGGTAGATTAACGTAACGCGCCGTAATCTCCTCACCTTGCATCAACAAGAATTGTGAGGGGGATTCGAATAAGGATCGAAACTCATCGAGTGGCTTCAAGCGGACACTCAAGCCGGATTCNGTATCCTCCGTCGATTCCACCCACGGGTGCCCAAATTTGGACAAATATTTTTGATAGGCTTCTTTTACTGTTTTGCTGGCTGAGGACAACATGATCCATTTATTTCCTTCGGATAGNATGTTATGATCTGATAGCGCCAGAAAATTGTATCCGTGCTCAACATACCAGCTGACAATCATTTCGGGNAAATCATCNCCATCACTCCACAAAGAATGTGTGTGGAGGTTACCCTTCCACCATTTAGCCTTACTGCTATCTTCAGCTGATATTAAAAAATGTAGNTTCAGAAAGACCAAGGCCAAAAGAGTTGTTTTCAAAGATGTTTGCCACAAATACAAAATATATTTCTCCTGCTTCTTGAAATTAGGGTTGAGTTAATACATAAAAATTGTTGATTATAAAAATTAGTATAGGTACAGGAACCTGTATTTAGCAGTCAGNNAAACAAAAAGACTAGACAATTGATTAACTTTGGGCAGAAATATGACGTTGCCAAAGGTTGATAGATTTTTGGCAGAAAAATCTATTGGTCAGCATGAGTCTGGGTTGATTAGACGTATTTGAGCTAACTGCATGAAACAACCTAAGATCTATTAAATAAATATCACCAGGATCTCCGGTCAATTCAATAATAGACAAATCAATATCCCCTGATCTACCCTTGTCCAATAATAGATTTTCTCGATTTTTGGTTTTGGGTGAAAATAGCTTAGCGAAAAAATGTTCCTGTTTATTGAGTCTTCGTTTTACCTCCTTCGAGGACATGAAATCTTGACAATCGAGCATTCGATGTGAACCTGCAATGACTAAAGTACCTCCTCCTTTTGGCTCGACCTGATCAAGAAAAGTAAAAATTTGTAGACCGATGGGTTGGTTATGGGGCAACCGAGGGAAATCTAGGTGCCACATCGAATACGGTACTACCCATTGGCCATTAGTGGGCAAAGTAATCAAGAACTGCCAAGGACTTTTTTCATTTTCAGATGAATTTAGATCCATTTGATTTTTAGTCAGAGTAGATACTAAATCTATCAAGTTTTCATGATCAAGCAATTGTAGCTCATCCGTCTCTTTTAACTCTTTTCTGATGAGTTTTACTTCTGAATCGGGCAAATCTATCAGATCATTTTTTTTGTATTGCCAGTATCCATTTTTTCTGGCACCTCGGTTCTCAAATGAAGCATAAACACGCTGTCGAATTGGATCAATGGAACTAGAAGGAAAAAACCCCTCTAAGCTAATGATACCTGACTGTTCGAATTCTTTTTGCATGGCTGCGAGTTGATCAGGATTTCGCCAAATGTTCAGCTGAATAGTCTCCCTTTTACTGTTAAATATTCAGATGGTTGAGGATTAAAATTCTTTTTTTGCTTTACTGGTTTATTATCAATCGATACTAATTAATAACATGAAAGTGTTAAATTCCAAAATCAGCTTTGTGANATTTTTCATCAAAGTTTAGGACTGGATTCAATCAGGCTGATATTTTACAATGAGTAATCTTTTGATTAAAGACTGAGATACACCACCCAATGAAATTATTGTCCAATAGTATTACAATCAGACAGTAGTCTGATTGAATATTTTTCAGGTTTGTTAGTGTCTCAGAATTTGAACAACAAGATTCTGAGGCAATCAATTCTCGATAACCAGATTAGCAAGTAGATGTCAAGCACTACCAGTAGACAGTAAAACCGGATGGATGCCATCTGCTGGCTTGATTTAAAANCGGATATGTCTACGGACAATTGAGGATAGGCCGGCGAAACTATGATGGCTGGTAATAATTTACTATCATGTTGAATCAATAATTCATAATTACTAACGAAGGAAAGTGCCAATGACAGCTGTCGTACCCCTCAGAACTCTAGATCCGATTCAAATAGAAACTTTTCAGAATCAAGGTTATTTAGTGGTTCGACAAGTCGTACCATCATCGGATTTATTGCCCTTGGTAGAGGTCGTTTCAGGTGTAGTTGATCGGCAAACAGATGATTTGTATGCTGAAGGTAAAATAACTGATCTCTGNCGAGAGGTTGATTTTACACAACGTTGGTATCGGGTTTTGCAGCAGTTTGGTGGCCAAAATGAAGTTTTTGGGTGGCACACCAGTGTTTTTAGCCAAGCTTTATTCAATTTAATTGTTCACCCGTCAATATTGGATGTAGTAGGATCTCTAACAGAACATGAGATCCAGTTCAATGGCGATTTTTGGGTTCGACCTAAGTTGCCAGACGAAAAACTGACTACCCTTCCTTGGCACCAAGACAGTGCTTACATGCCGAATACCGAAAAAAATACTCATTTAACTGTTTGGATGCCGTTGGTCGATGTTGGTGCTGAAAATGGAACATTGCAATTCCTTCCAAACAGCCATCTACTAGGTTTAAAGCCCCATCATCATATTGACGGCGAATCATTTAAAACTCCCAATCAGGACCCATCGGTGGGAAGTGATTGTATCGAGACATTAAAGATGAAAGTTGGGGACTTAGTTATTTTTCATAATCTTGTCTTTCACCGTTCCCTTTTGAACCGAACAAAGTCAATCCGTTGGTCAGTTGATTTTCGTTACAGTCAGACAAATACGCCGCTGGGTAATTTATGGCATAAACCCATCTCATGTGTGGTACGGAGTCATTGCTCTCCCAACAAAGTAGCATCTTGGAATGATTGGCAAACAATGTGGGAAGATAGTCCTCACAAATCTAGCTTCCGATGGTAATCAAATTAACTCAGATCGTCAGAATTAGGAACAAGATTTCGTATTTAAAACCTTGAATCGATTAATAAGTAATAAGACATTATNGTCGGGGCATAATTATATGAATATTATTTCAACGTTATTTTTATTAAACGACTAACTTGACTATATCATTCTCGATTAATAAGTTTGAAGAAACGAAATAATTCAGCCAAATATGGTCTGTCTCATATTATTTTAAGCACCCNACACCTAATCTCATTACTTTGAAAGTGAAAAATATANCTTGTTGAGTGCTAACGATTAAGTATATAATGACCNACTGTCCACTTTGNAGCTTTTGTCAANTTACACCCNGATCAGAAACATCCGAACCTCATATNCTGAATAGATTTTACTTTTTTTCAATATCTCAATACTGTGCGACGAGCATAGTTAGTGTAAATTTCCTTTGAATTGTGGCTACCGAATTATATTTGTGCTGCTTTTGTATCAAAAGGATGATGTAACCAAAAAAGAAGCGATACTAGAATACAAAGGGAGACAATGGGAATGGACAAATACAAATTCACTTTACTAGCTAAATCAAAAAAAAATTATCCATCATTGAATCTGTTGTTTTTCTTGCCTGATTTCGTTGAGGTGAAAATATGAAAAGCCCCGCCGATCAAAAGATTATCTGCCATATTTACCAGTTACTTGTTGTTGTGCTTTTTTCTACTAGTTTGATGGCGTCACCATATATTTTCGACGGATATGATCACCAGCATAATGGGATTGCCCATCACCACAGCCATGATCAAGATGAGTATCAATTTAATCGGCTCTCGGACGCGGTTCCGATTGATTTGAACAAAAACCACTTGAAAGTTTTACCAGTCTTGTTAATTCCTAGCGATCTGAATCCAACAGTGGCCGATAAAGATACTGTAGCTGGCCAAATTAAGACACTAATGCTAGAAGTTCAGACTTTTTATCAAGACCAGATGGCAGCAGATGGTTATCTGGATGATGATGGAATAGGAAAAACGTTTGAATTGGTTGAGGACCCATCAGGTCAAGTCACTGTCTACCAGAAGGTCGGTGCACATAGCCTTAGTGAATACGATTCGTGGGCCGCGAATTGGAGTGGGAACTTGATCAATAATATATACCCGGATCTAGGATCAGACAATACGTTACAAGCTGACTACCCGGAAGACAGGACCATCTATTACGTGGTTATGTTAGACGTAGCTTATACAGGTGGTATAGCTAAAGCGAATAGCCCAAGTTCGGGCATCTGTGTGGTATCGACAGAAAATTTAAATTCGGCGCTGACTACACATGAACTAGGTCATGCATTTGGTCTAGGTCATGATTGGAGGCCTGCAACTTTCGGTGCTGATGGCCGGCAAAAATATTATATTTTGGGATACCGTTGGTTTGGTAAGAGTGGGTCAGATATTATTTTATCTAGCCTAGCTAAGGCTATTGTGGGAAGCAGCCCTTTTTTCAATAGAGGAGATTTTGACAGCTTTGATATTACTGCTTTTTCAGCGCCTCAGATAGAAGTCTCCTCCAACTCCTCTTATCCTTCCGGATCGATGACTCATCAAGTAGATTTTACAATTACCGATAATGATGGGCTTCATATGGTTGCTTTCTATGGAAGGGCTGATGTAGGCAGTTCGTTCAGTAATTATCGTTACAATGGTGATACGGTCCCAATCTCCTCTATACCTGGAGAATCTTTTTCTTTGATCGACGGTAGAACTTCTTTTACCGGGTCATATAACTTTGGTACGCATGAATCAGCCACAACCGATTTAGAAACCTTCTATTCACCAGGCTCCTCCAGCCAGCAAGCTGAAGTGCGACAGGTTTATCTGCTAGCAATTGATAGGACAGGAAAGCAAACCTGGCACAACATATTGCTATATCACGAAAACCGAATTCCAACCAGACATATAATCGAAGCCGGTGAATCTTTGAATGAGGTTTTGTATTCCAGAGCGTGGCCTAAAGATGAAATTATCTTCAATGCTGATTCTGTCGAGACAGAACCTATTTATATCTACAAGAACAACTTGAAAATTTCGTCAGCTGACCCAAAAAACCCTAGACGAATCCCTGTTGAGGTCAGAATCGAGGGCGCAAAATCAATTCGATTAAGTACTCTTTCTATACCTAACGTATATGTGGCTCCTGATTCGACCGATATAACGGTTGAAAACTGTGAAATTACCAATCCAAATTCCTACCCGTATGTTGGAGTGGATATTGGTCAAGGAGCAGAAGTGACTTTGGTCAACACTCTGATCTATGACCATAATGTGGGGGTTCAGCTGGCTGGTGCTGATTTAAGTGTCATCAACTGCACCATCGTTGACAACACTTATGAGTTTTTATCTCCAGGAACCAATACTATCAATATTGTTAATACTATTTTTGCTGAAAACTCTTCCGGTTGGGATGTTCCTTCCTCACAACTGATAAATATATCTAACTCATTATTCGATAGACCTTTACCAACCAATGTCTCAGCTGAGAATGGAAATATATCAGGGGACCCGAAATTCCAAGATGCAGCAAACAGGGATTATCAATTGCAGGATAGTTCTCCGGCTATTGATGCGGGAAGTACTAACATAACTAGCCTACCAAATACAGATAAGATCGATAATCAGCGAATTTTCGGTGATACGGTCGACATAGGTGCTTATGAGAATGGAAGTCTCCGACAAACGGTCACTGTCAATATTCCTGATACCAATCTACGATCTCTTCTAGAACAAGCACTGGGCAAGGGTAATGGTGACTCCATTACTGACCTTGAACTGGATGGGTTAAGTGGACAACTGGATGCCTCTAGTTCCAGCATTAGTAATCTAGCCGGTTTAGAATACTGCATTAACTTGACTGTCCTCAATTTGCATGACAACCAGATTAGTGACCTTAGTGCTTTATCCAACTTGTTGACTAGTCTAACCGAATTGGACCTGTCTCAAAATAGGATCAGTAACATCAGGCCAATATCTAATTTGACTAAGGTGACGGACCTAAATTTGCTGGGCAATCAAATAACAGACATAAGTTTATTATCCAATTTAGCTAACTTAATCGAGTTGAATCTGGGTGGGAACCAAATAACTGATATAAGTGTGTTATCCAACCTGTCTAACTTGGCAGAACTGAATTTACTCGGCAACCAATTACCTGCTGAGGCAGGACTAATCATACAAGAACTTAAAGATAGGTCCGTAAACGTTACACATGGTTTCATTCAAGAACCGATAGATGTCAATATTCCAGATGCTAATTTGCGAAAATTATTAGAATGGGAATTGGGTAAAAATGCTGGAGATCCAATTAACCATCTTGAAATGGCTAGTATAGTTAGTTTTTGGGGCCTTAATCGTTTAAGTAATTTTATCAGCGACCTAACCGGTTTAGAATATTGTGTTAACCTTACTCATTTAGATTTGAGGCATAATCAATACATTAGCGACCTTAGCCCCTTATCCAATTTGACGAAGCTGACTCACCTCGACCTAGAAGATAATCAGGTTCGCGACCTTAGCCCCCTAGCCAATTTGACGAGTCTGACTCATCTATATCTACCCGGTCGTGCTGGTAAAAACCAGATTAGTGATATTGGACCTTTATCCAATCTGACTAACCTGAAGGTCTTAGTATTAAGCGGCCACCCGTTCGGCGGGAATATTAGTCTTCTATCCAATCTGGTTAACTTGACTTACCTCAATCTAGAAGTTAACCAGGTTCGCGACCTTAGCCCCCTAGCCAATTTGACGAGTCTGACTCATCTAAATCTTCACATCAACCAGATTAGTGATATTAGTCCCCTATCCAATCTGGTTAACTTGACTTACTTGAGTCTGGGTGAGAACCAAATTACTAATCTGAGAACTTTGTCTAATCTGACTAACCTAGAGTCCCTACACTTAAGTGGAAACCCGATCATCAATATTAGTTCCCTATCCGGTCTGACCAATCTGACTGAATTGTATTTGAGTTCGAACCGCCACCGTGATGAAATCAGAGACATCACCCCCTTATACAGCCTGACTAGCCTAGAAGAATTAGGCCTGAGTCACACGAAGATTAAAGATACAAGTTTCTTGTACAACATGACTAGATTGACCCGATTAGTTTTAGTAGATAATCAGCTTGAAGACATAAACTTTGTTTCCAACTTGACTAATCTGACTGACTTGAAGCTAAACTCCTTAATGAGCGAGGAACCATATGCCAACCAAATCACCGATATTACTCCTCTGACTCATTTAGACAATTTGACTGAGCTATATCTTTACAACAACCAGATTAGTGATATTGGACCTTTGTCCAATCTGACCAATCTGAATAGGTTGTATTTGTATTCTAACCAAATTAATGACATTAGCCCGTTGTCTAATCTCAGCAACCTAACAGTCTTGGACTTACAGCAAAACCCATTAACTACGCGTTCAACATAGATCATTCAAGAATTAAGGGGGACTGGAGCAACTGTTTTACATGATGATCCACTTCCAGAGGTTGTGATAGCCAGTATTCCCGATACTAATCTGAGAAAGTTGCTCGAACAAGAATTGGGTAAGGATGTAGACGATCCTATTTCAGTGTCAGAACTTTCCGCGTTGAGTGATAGACTGGATCTTTCTGACGCCAACATTGGAGATGTCAGAGGTTTAGAACACTGCAACAACCTAAATGAGCTGAAACTAAATGCTAACCAAATCACCGATATTACGCCTCTGACTCATTTAGACAATTTGACTGAGCTATATCTTCACAATAACCAGATTAATGATATTGGACCTTTGTCCAATCTGACCAATCTGACTGAATTGTATTTGTCTTCTAATCGGATCAGTGACATTATCTCATTGTCTAATCTTAGCAACTTAACCTACTTAGACCTAGAGAACAACCCACTGACGGATAGTGCAGAATCAATCATACGGATCCTCCAGAATAATCAGACTACGGTTCAGTACAATCCAATTCCTACCGCATTAGTAGTGAAAATTCCCGATGTTAATTTACGTTATCAGATAGAACAAGCCCTCTCTAAAGATTCTGGTGCTTCCATTACTAGGATTGAATTAGGTCAAATAAGTAACTTAGATGCCTCGAATTCTAGTATCACGGACTTGAGAGGTTTAGAACACTGTACCAACCTGACCAACTTGAATCTAAGTAGTAACCAGATCACGGATCTTGGTCCTTTATACAGCTTGACTAACTTGGGCGATCTTAATCTGCATAACAATCAGATTAGTCATCTTGGGATTTTGTCCAATTTGCCTTATCTTTACAGCTTGAATCTATCCGATAACCAACTCGATAATATTGCTTCATTATCAAGACTATCCTACCTAGAGGTCTTAGACGTTCAAAACAATCATTTATCTGCCAGTGCCGGAAGTGTCATACAGAAACTCCGAGATGGTGCGACTACGGTCATTCATGACCCAATACCCGCAGCAATAATCGTGAATATTCCCGATTCCAATCTGAGAACAGCATTAGAAGGCGAACTGGGTAAAAATCCAGGCGAACCTATTACCGATCTGGAGTTATCTGAGTTACATCGCCCAACCGAAGCACAAAATACAGGGGGCTGGTTATATCTCGTATCTAGGAACATTACAGATCTGAGAGGTTTAGAATACTGTACCAACCTGACCAAATTGAATCTAAGTAGTAACCAGATCACGGATCTTAGTCCTTTGTATAGCTTGACTAACTTGGGCGATCTTCGTCTGACTAACAATCAGATTAGTGATATTGAACCTTTATCTAGCCTGGTTAATCTTACTAACTTGGAACTCGGAGCGAATCAAATCGACGACACCAGTCCGTTGTCTAATTTAATTAGCCTGACCGAATTGGCTCTTTCTATCAACCAAATTACTGATGTAAGTTCATTGTCGAGCTTGACTAGCCTTACTGATCTAGATCTAAGACATAATCTGGTTAAGGATCTGACTCCTCTGTCAAATTTGAGTGAACTTCGATTTCTGAATCTAGGAGGGAATCGGGTAGACTACATTGGTAGTTTGTCAAAGAACAATTACCCGCATCTTATCTACCTGGATTTAAAAGAAAACCCGTTGACAGCTAGTGCGGGATCGATCATTCAAGGACTCAAAGATGACGGAATTAATGTTGAGCATGAATCGATTCCAGAAGCACAATTCGTCAATTTTCCTGATGCTAATCTAAAAGCTATCTTAGAGCAAGCACTGGGAAAAGATAGTGGCGCTACAATTACCGACCTTGAACTCAATGAAATTAGCAGGATAGATGCGTCAGGCTCTAACATCACTGACCTGACAGGTT
>PBVO01000091.1 GCA_002729015.1 Candidatus Poribacteria bacterium | reverse complement strand
AGTATTTGTGATTTGGCTAGATTAGCCGCCTCCACTGCAAAGTCTGCATTCCTAATGGTAGACAAGGATGCTTCGGTATTCTGGATACTAGAATAGACATTAGAATGAGCAAACTCTAAGCGACTACTACATTGATTGGCTGAGAGAAGTAGAATATAATGGCCCTATATTACTACATAGTTTGAAGGAATCAGAAATTAAGGTATTTATTAGCTTTTTGCATCAGAAAATAGGCTAACTCTTCTGCTCTAGACACAGATCATGGGTTTCAACTAGTCTTTTATTTAGTTATGCTTACACTATAAAAACTACTGAAAATATCACAAGATACAGGAGGAATATGGACGCTCAAGCTTTGGTTTGCGATGATCAGCAGAATTTTTCACTTGAGGTTGTTGAACTGAAAGATCCAACGGATAAACAAATCAGTATTAGAACGCAATACACGGGTGTTAGTATTGGTACTGAATTTGCCTTAATTCGCAATAAAATTTCTTGGGGAACATACCCTTTATGTACTGGCTATATGGGTACTGGTATTGTGGAATCAGTAGGGAAGGAAATTGACGAATTTGTCGTAGGTGATAAAGTTTATTTTCGTGGAAATGATTCGATGAAACTGGTAAACGGTACCGATGTTTGTTGTGTGTCAGGGGCTCACTGCTCTCATATCGTACTTGATCCGAACACCAATCATGGTGCCGCAAAGTTACCACAAAGAATCTCGATGGAGACAGCATCCATGTTTGTAATGCCTGCTGTTGCACTCTATGGGGTGGACATGTCAAATCCACGGATGGGACAAACTGTGGTGGTACATGGTACAGGATTAATTGGTATGGGAGTTATTGCTGCTTGTGCTCACCGTGGTTGCCGAGTAGTGGCCGTTGATTTGTGTTCTCGTCGTTTAAAAATTGCCCAAGAGATGGGGCCGATATTTTGATTGATGCTACTAATCAAGATGTTGAGGATGAAGTAAAAAAAGTCACTTCTGACGGTGCTGATTTTGTATTTGAATGTACTGGTTCACCAGAATGCATTGATTTAGCTATTCGGCTTTGTCGACAATTTGGCAGTTTCATTTGGCAGGGTCATTATGGTAGTGAACCAGTTTCCATGGATTTTTCCTCTCCCCACGCTCGTAGATTACAGATGTTTTTTCCTTGTGATGATGGTTGGCAGCCTTGTCGAAGAGCCGTAATTAAAAATATGGCCATGGGAACCCTTCAGTGGAATCGATGTATCACGCATCGTGTCGCTTGGCAGGATGCACCAACTATATTTAGCCAAATCAATCATGGTATTGACGATAGTATTTTAGGAGTTGTCATTGATTGGCAACACCTATAGCATAGTTCTATGGGAGAAATATTTTGACTACTGTATTGATTACTGGTGCTAGTGGTTTTATCGGTAAAAGATTGAGCTGCCACTTAGCCCAACGACATCGGGTAATTTGTATGAGTCGTAAAAATCCAGACCTTAATTTACCATGGATCAAGGGGACTTTCACCTCATTTGAAGATTTAGCTCAAGTTGACAGATATCAGATTGACACTTTAGTTCACCTAGGTGCTGTAACTGGTGGTATGACAGAACGAGATTGCTTTTTGGTGAATGTAGAAGGTACACGTTGTTTACTAAAATACCTAATAACACGGGGTTGCAGGAAGTTTGTTTTAGCCAGTTCGATTGCGGCTGTAGGTTTTCAAGACCCATTGTTTCGACCAACTCAGTTACCTATCAAGGATGAACATATTTGTCTGGACCGGAACGGATATGGAATGTCCAAATATTTGATGGAGGAAATTAGCCGTTACTACTATCGTCAACATCAACATAGCGATATTATCAACCTCAGGTTGTCCAGTGTTTGTGCGGATGAAAATCTTCCACCACTAAAATTAGTTTCACCCCTAGCTGAATGGAGCCTTGGAAGCATTACTATTATGAGTCTAAGCGATGCCGTTAGAGCGTTTACTATGGCTGTAGAAGCTCCCTATAAACCTGGCGTTAGAATAATGAATACAGCTGGTCCTCTCTCTTGGACAGCGGTACCTGTTGCGGAAATTCTCAGAAATTGGTGGGGAGACGAAGTTGACCTATCCTACTTTGAGCAAGATGAAAATCAGTATAATTCTGTTTATCAAATTGATTTGATTAAGCAAGAACTTGGTTTTTTGGCAAATGATTTACCAAAACTGGGATTTTGACGTCTCTTATGAAGACAATTTTTTGTTATTCTTTTAGAGATTCACAGGGTGATTTACAGCCAATTGACAGGAAATTAGAAATAAATGACAGGGCGAATGACAGGTTTTTGAGTTGATTAAATGCCTAGTTTGGAAAGGAATGGTTATCAAAAAACCAAACTAGGCATTTGCACTCTATGTTGCCCTTACTATTGGAGGATTGTAAGGGTCAACCTAATGTAGGATCTGGTGCCAGGTGATTCAAAGGTTTATTTTTTTCCATTTTAGAAACAAAAAACCTATAAATGGCCTGGGTTATTAGGGGCATTGTTTATTTTTGAAATAATCAATACGATTGAATTTTGCTTTTGCATCAATTTCAAGCCTTTTGGTTGCCAATAAAGATAGGTAAGCAAACAAAAAGAATGATATAAAAATGTATCGTGAAAAAAGTTTTCAAACCCAGTTTCTTCACCTATTGTATCCTTGTAAATCGAATAGCCCAACCGCCCAACTAAGCTGAAATATAAAACATTAAGTACATATAGTTTTGGTCTGGATAATATCTAATTTTCAAAACGTTGCCGACCAAACAAAATGAATAAAAATGATCCGACAATACTACTCNAAATCAGATATNCNACACCTCTTACNCTTTGGTATTACCTAACCGATGAATCCGTTGTTGTAGATTATCGGGCATTGGTTTGACTGTTANNCCCTGNTCAATTTCNTCTAGTACATTGTTCNTGCGACAGGCTATTAAGATTTATTGCGACCAAATGCGGTCAGACGACGACCATTTGCATTCAGAAAGCAGTCATCAAAACAACCAAGACCAAGTTATGTGGTTACAAAAACAGTTAGACTTAGCCGCAAATGACCGNAAAGCTAGTGCAGGGATAATTCTTTNTTGAATTACAAGCTGAAAAGAAAGCTTTNTACGACCAGATAGAACGTCAACAAGCATTACCCATCGAAGAGAACAAAAAACTGAGAACACTNTTGATGAGGATAAGGTCAGTTTTTACAGGATAAAATGAACCACTATACGATTCTCTACAACTGTGGTTGTCTTTCTTCTTTCGAACCCCCTTAAAAATGCCAGCGATANGATAANCNTCCTTCCTGATAAGANAGGTGTTTCAGATTNACGCTCCCTAGTAATTTTGATAATTTTTGTTCTTTTTGCTGCTGATCAATGTTGGCATTGATTCGATTGGCCGAATTATAAGCATCGATCGGAGGATAAATGACTGANCCNACAAAACCAACANCACTGACANCAAAAACCCCGTTCCACAATNGGTCNCTCCCAAATTCTGGTAAGTAAGTATCATCCANAGGNTTTGAGATGAAACCCAATGCNANAGAANCATANCGAACGAGATTAAACAGCGAACCTTTTTTGCGCTCACCGTTATAAATNTGTCCNATACCTGNAGGNAANGCAATACCAACAANAGGTATACAAATNCCTGANGAGAGNCCAGCAGCGATTAATGGATTCTTTTTGGAAGTTTNTTNAGCATTATTTGTGGTTGAATCATCAGAATAAACANAAGAAGAGAAAGTAATTAGAACCAATANACAAAAAANTTTGGGCATAGAAAGACTCCTGATACGCCCAATCATCATAGCACTATCGTGTTGTTGTGAAATTTTTTGTTGACAAGAAACAAAATTCAGAAGATTAACTGGCAACAAGAACCTAACGAACCTGACAACCTTAAGAGGGTGCCCCCAGAAAACCTTGCCCCCCAAACGTTCTGAGACCGATCTTAACTGCAAAAGCGCGCAGAAGGGGCTTAGAGTAGGCGGCCCACGCTTAGAACGAATCCTAAGGCGTCCTGCGTTTGCCCTATCTGAGAATAAAACACTCTGTCAACAGGCCTATTTTATGAGATGTTGTAATCAGTTCTTTACGACTCAACTATATTTGTTTGGCTTGATACTAACGATTATCCTGGAGCCATCCCCAAACCAATCAATACAAAACTTATTAGGCAGCCGTACATAATGTTACGCCAAAACTTACTGGTCCTCTCTTTGAGGTCACTGACTTCTACTATTTCGACATCATTGGCCCGATAGGTATAAGTATTTTTTTGATTACCAGAGTCGCTGGTAACTTCAATTTTAACTCGATCCGGACCACGTTCTATGACTCTTCCCTCTACTTGTCTTCCACTCTTCAAATGGATAATATCTGCCCCATCTGTGTTATCCCTTTCAGTATAGATAATGCTAGCATGACTAAATAAGTCAATCCAACAGAACAAAGCGATTAATAACCAAACCATATACTTTCTCAAGATCTTACTCCTCTAATAATAAATCTATGAGTACAAAAAAGATCAGACTGACGTATTAGACGTGCTATCGATCTCAGCCTATAACTCTTCCGTCAGCAATCAATCCTAAAAAGAGAAAGGTTGAATAACTGTGACATTAATCTTGCAAGTGCTAATCGACCCCAATCAATGTATATGCTTCTGGGCCCCCCAAACGATTTCGACATATCAATCTTGGACTATCCTCTTAAACCCTTACCAGCACTGGGAAAAGATATAGATGCGTTTTGACAATGAATGGTAATCTGGGACAATACTTAGGCTGAGACAAAAGCCTCGCCCAGAGAGTAATCATAGCCATCTGAGTGATGGACTATTTGACAGTNTTTTTGATTAACAGGAAAAACTTTACTGGCTCCAGCCGGTTTAAGAGAGAAATCACTTTTTTCGAACACTCGTAAATTTTGTTTTCTTGTTTCGAAAAAACTACTTATGAATCAATCATATTGATAACGGTTTGTTTGCGACATTTATACGGTATTCTTGTCTATNTGTTGATTTTGTTGAGTTNTTTTAAATTGGTGGCAACGGTAAGTGTATGATTTCGTAAAGGATTGCGTGCTTTAGTCCTATCAAGTTACCATCCAAAAATGATGTGGAAGATAACGTTCGTAAATCTCNGAAATCCTTATGAATTATACACATTGTTAGCCACCGGTATTATNATNCTAATTATTCCATGTTCATTCTATCTATAATCACCCTTTATATGAACAATTGCCAATGAGTGAGGTGGTAGGTTGACGATACCCTTTTCAAACATTAGCTCCACCTCTTTTGGAGCTACTCTATNAGGATTTTCAATACTATTAAATGATTCAGGAGAATCTGCTGCAAGAATAGTGGTTGGAAATTTTCCGTTCAATGATTTATCACCCATATTTACAGCACAAGTAATACTCTCTGAAGGGTGGCGGTTTATNAGTGCAATGGACCATGTTTNTCCTGTTTNATCAACGGTAGCAACACCATCTACCACATCTATTGAGTTNTCTCCNTGAGTAAGTTTTTCAGCTTCTATCTTAAGTGGGACAGTATTGGGCTGAAGCTTATTGGCATACATGGCTAAGGCATAAAAATGGGTGCGTTTTACAATACCTTTGGGATGAACATAAAGAGGTCCTCGNGTATTTACAGTAGGTGCAATATTTGCCATAGTTACATCGTCTGAGTGTCGCAAACANGCATTAAGAAAAGAGGCTGAAAAAAGGGCATCTGACATATTATATTGTGAGGCAATGTCATTTTTTTCTCGTGCTTTTATCGCTTCTATTACTTCAGGATCATCATAGTCTTGTACGGTTTTTCTTGGAAATTTGGCNTGGTGCCATCCGCGTAGATTCCACTCATCAAAAGCAATCTTAATTNTTCCTCTATATCCAGACTCGTCAAGTATGTCAACCACATCTGCAATCATTTTGTCAGGTCCTTCAGACTTCATAATGCCTGCCATATAATCGGGCATTTCGTGTTTCTGCCAAAAAGGGAACCAGTATTGATGGATTGAAATGTAATTTAAATAGGGGCCAGCATCTTTTAACAAAGGTAAAATCCATTCTCTTGTATTGGATGTAGCAGCAGCAATCTGAACGGTCGGATCTACTTTTCTCATGGCTTTAGCAGCATTGGTAACAAAAGGAGCCCACTCTTCAATAGGCTTATATCCTATTTCTTGCTTAATGTAGTTTTCATTTCCAATACTCCAGATATTTACATTCATAGGATCCAGATGTCCGTTATCTTTACGCATTTGCGCATATTTTCCAGTAGTGCCATTACAATATTCAATCCAGTTACACATTTCTTCTATGGTTCCATTTCCGGCATTATTACAGATATAAGGTTCCCATCCAACTAAGCGAGAAAGTTTTATAAACTCGTCTGTGCCAAATGTATTGGTTTCTTTTACTCCCCACACCATATCATCTGTAATGGGACGATTTTTGCCCACTCCATATTCCCAATGGTATCCGCTTACATAACAGCCTCCAGGCCAACGAACAGCAGTAGTATTTAGCTCTTTCAGTGCTGCCACTACATCTTTTCTAAAACCATCTTCGTCAGCAAGAGGTGAGCCAGGTTCATATACTCCTCCATAGATTTGATCTCCAAAATGTTCCAAGAAACCACCAAAAATCATAGGGTTGTATGTTTTGATAGTCGCATTTGTGTTAATCGTAACATTTGCTCGGATGGATGCAGGTTGCTGTGTAGTGCAGGATAAAACACAACACAGTAGGCTCAAGAATAAAATTATTGATCTCTTTTTATCGAATTTTTCTCNTTTCATATTTGTATATTCTGTCATATCAAACCATAAAGGTAGTACCTCATCGACTTTGACCTTTTTCGTAATTGGTTCACCCAATCGATTAAATGTTTCCTCTTCTTTATATTCGGCTGGTTTATAAGAGCGAACTAATGCGATCTTAGCTCCATNTTTCTTCCAAATGATCTTTTTACCTTTGACAGTTTTTAGTTGTTTAGCCTTAGAAACAACTGGTAACTTTTCCTTCTGAGCACAAACAGAAAAAACCAACAGAAATAAAAAACAACAATTAATCTTTTTAATTATAAAAACTGCCTTAGTTTCTGAAGCTAACCTTAAACCATTTTTCCCATATAGTTCCACGCTTTTACTCNATATTGAAACCTGCCATTCTAGTACCTTCCCAATAACGTCTGATAATGAGAATTATGGGACGTTATTAATCGATTTGGCAGTTTTCAACCACAACCCCTAGTACCAACCCTACCAAATCCCAAACTCAAGCCCCAAAATAGCTTAAATAAATATCCAATAAGTAATGTCATACTGGCAGAAAGACATACACTAACAGGGGTAAAGGGTTATTAAGGCGATCCTGACACACATCGAAACCCATAGCGATAAGTCCTAATATCCGGATGGTAGGAGGTAGGATTAGCCAGCTGCAGGTAGTAGGTATTATAGAACCAAGAACCACCNAGCAACACTTTTTGGTCTTGACCACTATCATACCAATCTTGACNCCACTCCCAGACATTGCCCGCCATGTCGTACAACCCATACCCATTTGNTTTAAAACTCCCTACTGGTGCTGTATACCGCCATTTATCTTTGCCATCAGTTCCTTGATAGTTGGCATAATCACGAGCTAACCCCTTATCNTTACCCCAACTATACTTTTTGCCTACTAAGCCACCACGAGCGGCAAATTCCCATTCGGCTTGGGTTGGCAAACGTTTACCCGCCCATTTAGCGTATGCGGTGNTATCATGCCAAGAGACATAAACCATCGGATGATCATCAGTCGGCGAGACCTGGTAAATATCCTTCCATAAATCACCACTAAATTGGTGATCTGATTCAGCTAAAAACTTCTTAAACTGACCAACTGTAACTTCGGTAGTGCCCATCCAAAAATGTTCGGTGGTATTCGAGGGCGGGATAGCAACCATGATGGATTTATCCTTTTGCCAAATGATATGTTTACCTTTGACAGTTTTTAGTTCTTTAGCATTGGAGACAACGGGCAAATACTCCTTTTCTTCACTATAAACAGAAAAGACCAACAGAAACAAAAAACAACAACTAATCTTTTTCATTAATCGNACCGCCTTTTTGTTAACAAAGATATTATATTAGCAACCGAGATGTAAAACAAAACCGGAACAGCCAAGCAAGGTTAAGCAACCCCCTTTAGAAACTTTATATACCCTACAAGCAATTTTAAGTGCTGAAACACAGCCAAACCCTTAAATCGGAAATTTAGGGCTTTTTTGTTTTGGCCTGTTAGTAATAAATTGTGATGTCAACAAGAGGTCAGAGCCACCAAAATCAGAGGATCGGATCCAGATTCTTGGATTCCCATTTAGGAGATCCAAATCGACTGATCTAGGTGTCTCAAATGCGACAGNTTTTATTGATTTTTGTCTCAAGTGAGACAGTCCAGATGTTCCCATTAACTAGCTAAATGACGATTTAATCTTACTGAATGGATTAGATTCTGGTATGTTGTCTTGGTGCTTAATTTTGGCAGAATTTTTATTTTTCATAAGGTTCTTCTTTTTGAGATTCANAGGGTANTTTTCTTTCANTTCAACACCAATGCATTAAAAATGCCTAACTGGAGNTTNTTTCCAGCTAGNCATCCTGAAAAAATTGCTCTCAAAGAGAAAAACATTTCTATTATGGGATACAGATTTTACATTTACTTGTCATATTTTTGTTTTTAACGCAAAAACCTGTAATTAACAGCTAAATGACNGCAAATTAGAAACAAACGACAGGCCAAACGGCGGAAGAACTAGAGGAAAAAACAGNAAACGGTAGCTATTAAATAGTAATTTAAATTAAATCTAATTTTAAAACGGTGAGAATTGAATATAATTGGGGGGTCTCAATTATTTTCTACGGATATTTTTAAACATTGTTTGAAATTGTTAGGATCATTGGACTACAAATTTAATAAGAGTGAATAAAATGAATACAGAGGAAAAAGAAAAAGATCTAGGTGATGAATCCTCAATAGAGTCAATAGAAGATCTGTTTGTTTTCTTTAAAACTTTCTTTCAAGCAGGTTTAAAGGGAATAGGAGTGGCATTGTTGGTTGGGGTTTTTACATTTTCAATCTTGGACAAGGTCATAGATTTTGGCGAATATGATAGTTTCACCTTAAATGGTATAGATTACGAAAAACCCGGAAGAAATTCACCTTCGGAGGAGTTTGAATTATATGAGAAAATGCAAGAAGAGTATTTTGATGCAAATAATATCTCCCTCTATGGAAGAAACAAAGACTCGATTCTCACTATAATGTTTTTCTTAGCTTTTGTTTTGATGGCTCGGACCTTTTTTAAAGCCTTTTCATCTTTTCAAACTAAATAATAGTTGGAGCAGATAGGCCACTTCAAATGGGGTTGGATTTGTCAGTTTTTTTACAGAGCAAAAGACAGGTAGGGGGAATTTAGCGGTCAAAAAGAGTACCAATGCCACACATTGTGAGGGTGATTGTGCCCTTAACCAATCATCAGGGTTGAAGTTTTGGAGTTTGAAGGTCAACTTACGGGGCCTGGTAAACGGGTTTTAAAAGGGATTTAAAATTATTTTAGTCAGTAATTTAAGTTGAATAACAAATCCATCCATAGTGGTTTAAAAGTGAGAAGACCGGGGTTTGCCCGACCGGTTACGGTTGGGAGTAATGGGTTGGAGCGACCGAGGATGAGGAGCGGTATTTTGATGCTGTTGCCAATAGAGAGGCAGAAAGTCGAAGGTATTGGCCCAGGCCCGCTTGAAGAAGGAGTCAGAGATAGAGAGTAGGAACCA
>PBVO01000015.1 GCA_002729015.1 Candidatus Poribacteria bacterium | reverse complement strand
TTAAACTTCACGACATCTCAGAATGAAAGACTAGCTGCAGATATTTTCGCAGCTTCTGATGAAGTCGCCGATCAGAACAGAGGGTTTGCACTGTCTATAGGTTTCCCTGTAGGAATGATGAGAAACTTAAGGAAACCAAAATTCACCGCAACAGCTTCAGAGACAACTGAGTCTGTTCCGTTTTCCGCAGATCCGGACGCTTCAAGAGTAGTAATAACAGTTTATCGAGAAGAAGAGCTCTACAGGGGTATAACATTTTCAGAAGTTGAATTCGAATTTGACACAGAGATCTTTATTCTACCTGATGGCATTAAGATAGAAGTTCCAGACGATACGACAACAGCAGCACAGACTCTTTCTGAAATAGTTGAGACTACAACATTTACTAGAATAACAAGTGGTATCATAGCCTCACAAGATTTGGGAATAGATCTTATCAACAATGACCCAACAATAACTTCAGTCTTAGAGAACCATGTTAAGAGCTATCTTTTTAGAATTCTTATGCGAGAAATCGCAGGTATTGATCTTTCTGAAGCCGGCTTTTTATTCTTTAACTCTCTTCAAGAAAATGTAATAGATCTAGATGGTTACAAGGCGCTTAGAGAGTTTAGCAAGGTGGAGAGCATTCGAAAGCTCTTGGGCTTGACAGTAGAGCAAGTATCACGTGCGTTTGAAGAGACAACAATCCTTGGTAATAGAAACTTTCGAAAGCTAAAGAACTCACAGGCACTAATAACTTTGTGCAACCCACAAGTAAAAAAAGAAATGAATGAATACGGGCAAATGATAGACGTAGAATATCCTCCTGTCCTCAATAAGGGAAAAGTTGAAAATCTAGTACTTCAAAGCTCTTCTGGAATTTTAGGCCCTGAAACTAGAAAAACACGAATATTAAGCCCATCAATGTTTGATAGAATATTCACTGTAGTGTTGTCCCCGGATGATTTTGAGATCGACGATGCAGGAACATATCAACAAGAAGCGACATATATTCAATCATCAGATGATTTTGACATAAACGGTTATTACTGTGAAGTGAAGCTGGGAGAATGAAATGAGTGAAACATATCCGTCCAGACAATCAGTTTCCGCAGACGTCCCCGATCCTGAAGAAATTTCTGCAAGATTTGTATACAACTTTTTTGTCCCCGACGAGGGTGTAAATGAAGAGGGAAAACCTGCCCTAGCATTTGGGCATTTATCAGCCCAAACCCAGGCTCTTATTGACAATAGAACGATAGAGAGAAAAGTTCCAAGATTTGTTGTTCTTGATGTAAAGCGCGTTTTTAAGGGCGAATATCAAGAATTTTCTGATCTTGCCAAGCAAGAAAGGCTGGTTACAGATCATTGCAAAAGATATGGAAGATTTCAGCCCGAAGCTAAGGTTGCTGTTCCGTTCATGGAAACACTAACGATAGAAGATCCAGATTTATTAAAGCGCCTAAGAAGACTTACTAGAAGATCTGTGTCGTATCGAGTAGATAATGACACTCTCACAGCTGAGTTTTCTCAAACAGATTTAGCTAACGCGCTCAATAGCGAGACTCCACCTGACGTCACCGGTGATATGATTTTGCGACTGCTTTCAGACAAAACAGAAGAAGGCGTAACGTATGTAAATTCTATCAATGAAGAAATATTGACAAATGACTTAACTGATCAATCAACCCTACGTCTTAATGTTCAAATTCCATCTAAGTTCGTAGCTGATATTCAAAAGAGAATGGGATCAAGCCCTTTCTCTCCTGGCTGCTTTGATGGTCTTACAAATCAAAAAGCATATGAGCAGCTACAGTCTAATGCTAGATTTTCAACGAGGCCTGAAATTGATATGGCATTGGATTATGAACCAGAAATTAAGGCCTTCGGCACCCCTGTAAAGGTATCAATGCATCAGCAGCCTCGAGCAGGTACTTGCGGCTACATTATTGATAAGTGGGAAATTTTGCCAAATGGGACCCGAGAGAGGAAAGAGTCAATATTTTTAGATGGGGTTAACTCGTCGAAGGCAATTGACTCTAAAGTAAAGTACGGTGCATCATATTCATACACAGTGAGCACTGTTGTTTTGATAGAGTCTACCTTCGAAGATGATCCCAACGGAATAACTGGAATCTATAAGACACAGTTTATGCTGAAGTCTAGACCGTCACCACAGTCAATTGTAAAGTGCATAGAGCGTGTTCCACCTCCTCCACCCGACGGAATTTTCTATCGATATGATTATGACACAGATAGCCTAATGATAGACTGGCAATTCCCAATAACACCGCAGCGCGACGTTAAGAAGTTTCAAATATTCAGAAGGAAATCAATCGACGAGCCTTTCACTCTGCTAGCCCAGTATGACTTTAATAATAGCGTTGTAAAGTGGCCAATGACAGAAGTAATTGAACCAGATGTCAATCTAGTGATCGACGGAAGTTATACAGCATATGTAGACTCCAATTTCGATCGATCAGGTGACTATATTTACACTGTAGTGTCAGTTGACGCGCATAATTTATCCTCAAATTATGGTGCTCAAACACACGTGAAGTTTAATCAGCTAGAAAACAAGATAGAATTAAGGGCAGTCTCTCAGCCCGGTGCTCCAAAGCAGTTTCCGAACTTCTATATAAGCCCCACTGAAGCACAAAATATCAATACAGTCAGGCTAACAGAAGATGTAATGCTTGACAGTAACCATCAGACAATGAGGATTTATTTTGATCCGGAATACTTAAAGATAGAAGACAGTGAGGGTTATGATCAAAAATTTTTAGCGACGACTTCTGTTAACGGCTCTTATAAGATTCAAATCCTAAACTTGGATCGCCAAAAGTCTAAGATAGTAACACTTGAAGTTGAAGATAAAATTAAGGGAGAACCGGGCTGGCTACTAAAGAACAACACATACGGGAAAATGAGAATACAAAATGGTGTCAACGATGGTTCAAGAAACCCGGGATTAAGGTCAAATCAGGCCGCGGCGACTCCCTTGGCAGCTTATTTTGGAACAAAGAATCGCAAATGATAAATCTGAATTTACCCGTAAGCAATAGAGCAATATATTTAATTGAGGCAAAGCAGGAGTGAAACATGGGTTTTCTAGACCACTCTACAAATAATATTATCGTCGATGCAGTTTTGACAGACACAGGCCGAGAGTTCTTGGCAGCCAATAAGGGCGACTTTAAGATAGCGTTTTTCTCGCTTTCTGATGATGAAGTTGACTACACAATAATTGAGAAGTTTGGCAGGACTGTAGGCAAAGAAAAAATCATTAAGAATACACCGATTTTTGAAGCACAAACGCAATCAAGTATTGCACAGAAGCATCGAATGTTAAGTCTTCCGGATCCTACTGTTGTGAGACTCCCCAAAGTTTCTATTGAAGGAACATCAGGACTATCAGGTAATGTTGTTCCCTTTACAACTACGACGAATACAACTCGTCGTGTAGTTTTTGAGCAGACAATTGAGGGTGAAACCAAGATTCCAGACGGTGTATCAGATACATCGTTTACAGTGACAGTGCCTGATAGGTTTATCACTGTTGAGAACAAAACACCTTTCAATATTGAATCTTCAACAAGAGTAGCATCGTACACAGTTCAAAGAACAACGACAAATACGAAGAACGGTGCTATTGTAGAGTTTAGTCTTGCTTTGCAGTCTGGATTGGACGACACTATCTTTACGATATATGGCGATCTGGGCAANAAGAATACGATCAGCGCTGTTGTTTCAATTATCGGTGATCAGTCAGGTTTTAGAAAAGATTTTAACGTTACAATTACTAGACCTTCGTCTTAGTATTAGTTTATGTGAGGTAGAGGAAACAAATGGCACAACTTACAGGTGGTAGCTTTAAGCGGATTTCTCCAGAAGACATTAAAGTTAGGCGCTCAACACTAAATCAGTTAGTAGATATCATTCAAGAGGATGTTTCTGGTTCGGCAACTAGAAGGACCTACCAGGTGTTTGTTACAGGAGGCGTAGGCCCCGGTGTCACATCGTCCTTATTTCAAACGGTTTATGATCAAGATTACACCCTTCAAACTGCAAACCCTATTTTTGACTTAACAGTAGGGCTTTTCGAGTCAGGATCTACAGTTTCTGACGCATCTACAGGAAAGGACTCTGCTGGAAAGCTTCTTTTTGCGTCTTCTTCTGTGCAGATGAGGGAAAAGGTCGACGTTTACAGACAGTTTGCTAAGAACTTACTTGGTGACTCTGATGCGTCATTCTCTGCACCTTTCGGAGATGCAGACACTACTAACAGAATTGACAACGCACTCTTTGTGTCTTTTAAGCGTCTATTTGCACGTGACAAGATAAAGAAAGAAACATTTGCAATGCGGTTTTATGAGACAGGTACTATGTCTCGTCATGAACAGGCCGGACAACCTGCTCGACCGACACTTAACGTAACAAGTGAATCCGGATCTGTTATTTTTACTGATATCGGCGCAGCTACAAACACTAGACGGACATTCGGCGGCGATGTAGCCAATATTGTTGCAGCTACAAACACAGCCCGTCGCGTAGGATTGATTTTCTACGATCAAGGAACATGCGTATTTGACCTCAACAAGATAATTTCAGGGTCACAGCATGCTTCCGGAACTATTGATGCAATGAATGCCTATTCACCCGATGGAACTCTACCCACCGGAACGATGATTGTAGGACACCCATCTTCAGGAAACCCAGAGGCTAAGTTCATACCTGACTTCTTGGTATCTGCATCAATTGATGATATTACAGATCATATTTCATCGACAAGGTTCTCATCTGGTACATTGACTGCAATGACTTTCCAGAATGTGACGACAATTAACTCGACATTGGTATTCTGCCGAGCAACTGCAGATGAGTTTAATTACTCGACAAATCCAACGTATACCAATGCTTCTGGACGAATTCGAGTTATTGATGCGGGTCAAGAAGATTCTCAGCGATCGTTCTCATTCCCAACTACAATCGGACTGCATGATGAATTTGGTAATTTGCTAGCCGTCGCAAAACTTTCAAGACCCATTGAGAAGAATGACGAGAGGGATGTTACATTCCGCGTACGTCTAGACTTCTAATATGGATAGTGAACAAGATGATGGCGACGCATGGCAATTATACCGATCACGATAGACAACCTTGAGAACTTTACCCTCACCGCTAATCCTGTCCGGACGTTTTCTTCGTCGTCGCAGGGCGGAGCAACAGGGTCTCTCAAGATATTCTCTCGTGCTAGCACCATTGAAAAAGAAGCAGCGCCGCTAGAAGATTATGGCGCTGACTCATTCGGTATAGCTGATGTCGAAGACCTAAGAATAAAAGTAATTCGGGACACAGACCCGATTCATACTTCAAATCAGTCTGTTTTCTATTTAACATCGTCTATCACATCAAGCTTTTACA
The DNA here is from genome assembly GCA_002729015.1 of Candidatus Poribacteria bacterium. Next base: position 9,013 of record PBVO01000015.1, on the reverse strand, counting down.
CGGGTTCTAATAGCCTGACAACGTCTGACACTATGGACTGGACGTATTTTAGCACTGCCTCTTTGATGAAAGTGGGTAAAGATGGGACAAAACCCAAACCCTTTACCCCTATGTTTCTGGTGTTTCGAGGCGCCGGCGAGTCCGGACAGATACTTTCGGCGTCTGACAATACAAATACAGCGACTGAAGGCAATTCTCCTGCCTCTCGCTATCTTGTAACAAGTCAGTCATACGGGGGAACTTACAGTAATAATCAATTTCTTCCAAGCGTCGAAGTAAGATACGAATATCTGTATAGCGGAACTATTCGAGCAGGGGGACAGCAAGGGTCTGTAGACCTTATGTCCAACAATCCAGGTGAAGCAACTGTATTTGCAACTGCTACGATTACTGCAGTTGAGGCTGACAAAGCCAACCTTAACGGTGATACACTCATAATTCCAGATGCAAATGGCAATACGGTAACATTTACGTACAACCAGTCAACAGCATCGGCTGCCCAGTCATCAGCAACTGCTTATACAATAGGTGCTTCAGGTGTATCAACGGCAGGAAAGCATGCAAATGCGATACAGCAGGCAATTGCGCTAGCAAAAACTAATGGTGACTTAAACATTACAGCAACCGTAAGTGATGCTGTTGTTACTTTAACACAAGACACTGCTTCTACAACCGGAAACACAACAATTTCAGGAACTGCAGTCTCTGGAAGTGAAGTCACAGTTTCGCAGTTTTCGGGTGGATCTGGTGACGCTGAAACTTCTGAATCAACCGGTGAGTGGGAAGGCTTATATTTTGAAAGAAGCAAATCAGGCAATCCTGGAGAATGGGAAACTATTCACTCACACTCAATTGGAACCACCACCGCCGGCGTTTTAACGCCTGTTACAGCATCAATAACGGGAACGTGGTCTGATGCAGGTCCGTGGTATTTTAGGTGGATTCAAAAGAAATACAAGGGCGCTAATCTTGACCACTGGGCCATGGCAAATGTAGATATCCGTTCAATGACCAGGTATGTATCGGGCGGTATAAACATTTCGAAGGGAATGGAAGAATACGTTTCTCTGGTAAACTCTTCTTCAGCTTCACCAGTCAAGCAGAAAAGAGTAGAAGTTATTCGATTCGAACCGTCTTTTAAGTACACAAAAGACACAGGTCGAAAAAGAGTTGTAAGAAATATTTTGTTTCCGCACTATAGAGACGTGTATCCTAGCTGTCACTGGGCGTATCCAAACTATCACACACTAAACTTTTTCACTTCTTCTGACGTGCCTTCTACTTCAGTTTTGATATATCCGTGTCAAACGGGATCTGCTGAAACAGGGGATAAAGACAACTTCCCCTATTCTTCAAAGGGCGCATTTACATTTGAGTTTTGGATCAACCCCAGATACACTACGTCGCAACCACATGCTGAATTCAAAGCGGGAACTCTTTTCCACCTTTCGTCGTCGTATGCAATATCTCTAGTTACAGGAAGCTCAAAGGATCTAAACGGCTACCCAGATGACTTTAGAATAATGCTTCAGCTAAGTCAAAGTGCTGATATAGTTCCGCATTCATGCAGCCTGAAGTACGACAATGATCACCGGCCTGGTCCGCATCCAAGGTTCGGAAAAGATCAGTCACATGTTTACTTGTCTTCTTCTGGATCATTAAAGCGGAACAATTGGCACCATGTTGCGATTTCCTGGGGCACACAAGCCATTAATGATGGGAAAGGTTATATTGCAATTGATGGAAAAGAGAACGCAACGTTCACAATTCCTTCTGCGTCAATAATGCCACAATCATTCCAACCTCCGCACGGCGATCCGGACGCGCTCTTTGTTGGGAATTATTTCAATGGAAATCAGGATTCTGATAGGCTTGGATCGGCTTCCGTCGGAACCATAACAATAACAGGCGCGGTAACAGCGGGCTCAACTATTAGAATAGTTTCAAACGATGTTGACAGAACAGAAAGAGTATATACAGCTGCTGCGTCTGCAAACTTTAGTAACAAAGACGCGATTACAGATGACTATGCCCCTCTTTTTGCAGTAGGGTCAAGTGCAGCCAATGCTGCTGAGTCTCTAAAAGATGCAATTAACAGCGCGTATGGTCATCTAAACAAGGTAACAGCTACACACAATGGGTCGGGCGTAATAACGGTAACCCAGGCGAATCAAGCTTTGCAGGGTGACAGGGGTAATACAGAAATTGCAGTTACAGGCTCGAACATAACGAGAACCAGCTTCACCGGCGGCGGAGTTGGAGGTGCTGCAATTATAGCCCAATTCTTTAACGTTAATGCAGCCCACAAAGATGGTATTGTGAGCTTCTTTGGAGCGGGATCAGGTGGGCCAGACGGTTCTCTGCAAGAACCCACTCATCAAGATCCAAACGAAGTAAAGTATGAGCTGGCTAACCCTCTAAACGCGGAAGTTCATGAGCTTAGAATTTGGAACTCATATAAAGATCTTCCCACAATTATTACGGGATCTACAAAAGGTCTTGTGACGCTGCCCTCTGATCTAATATTCTATCTTCCGCCGTATTTTGTCAAAGAGACAAAGCAGCGTGCAGTTCTACAAACTCCTTTCCAATCAACTCGAGCAATCACGAATGATCCGTTCAATGTAGCAATGTCGTTTGGTATCGGCGGAAGAGAATTGAATCTGCCCAACTTCACTAGAGAGTTTGTCCTTGGGACATATCCGAGGCTTTATCACCTAACGGCTTCAGAAATACCCACACAGGAAGAAGAAGGTCTTTTGGCCAACGAGTTTCTGTATAGAGAACCAGGCCTTAGAAAGAGAAACTTAACAGTATTGCCAAATGATAACGGGAAATTCACACCCGGATTTGAGCTGCTGGCATCGGGTGTTGTTGCACTAAACCCACTAAGTGGCAGTGAAACCGATAAATTTGTCAATGACTTTGGAACAAGAAATTATGGCTTTATCACGCTTAACGACATGGTAAGCACTGCTTCTCTCCCAGAAGGGCTCATTGACATCACTAGCGACACAAGAGGCACCATACTAAATGAGCTAGAGGGGTCAAGCCCTGAAGAGCCTGGTGTGGCTCCTGGAAATATTCTAACAATTCTCAATAGAACTCGAGATAATTCTTCAAATGAAGTTGCGTTTTTTGATGCTTCTAATTTGTTTTATGGAAATCGAATCAAGGCAAACACTTATGTAATCGAAGACCCTAGTTTGACGGGCTCTGGTGGCAAAGTTAAAATAAAGCTTAGAGATAACGGCCAAGGAGGTTTGTATAGAGCAGACTGCGAAGGCCCTCATGCTAAGTGGAATGCCGTTGGGTCTGTTCTTTATGAAGAGGGTATCTCAGTCATTAAGTCGCCCAATATTCCGTTCTTTGGGAAAGATGAATGGAACTTGCAATTTGAGGGAACACATAATATACATGTGCTAGAGGTGAACATTCCATGTTCCAAGGGCTTGGCAAACTCATCTTCAAACCCTAATTGGAAACCATACGCCCCCACTTCACACGACACAGAAAACGCTGATCAATTCACCTATATCACAGGAATCAATCTTCATGATGAGAATCTTAATGTGATCGCACGAGCAAATCTTGCTCAACCTACTGTAAAACGCGACTCTGACGGATATCTTTTTAGAATGAGGATAGATTTTTAATGAATGTAGTTCTAGGGCTTGATATTTCCACATCGTGCACAGGCTGGTGTGTGATATATCAGAATGATCACCAGAATGTTTCGAGGGTCGAACTTGGGTTTATACCCCTTAGTAAGCTTTCCGGATCTTACAGTAAGGCGCAGAGGGTTCTAGAAGAACTCCAGATGATATATGATGGCCATAAAATTGACGAGATCTATATCGAAGAAAATTTACAGACATTTAAGACTGGGTTGAGCTCTGCTAAGACTCTAGCTTCTCTAGCAAGATTCAATGGAATTGTTTCATATTTGAGCGAGCAAGTTTTTGGCCTGTCACCCGTATTTTTGAACGTAAATTCAGCTCGAAAGTCTGTTGGAATTAAGCTTATAAAAAAGAGAAACGGTGGAAAGCCCACCAAAGAACAAGTGTTTGACTGGGTCGATGATGATCTGTGTCAAATGAGCCACACTAAGCAGTGGCCTATGAAAACTATGAAGTCCGGCCCAAGAAAAGGGCAGGTAATTTTAGACCCACGCACCTATGATATGACTGATGCTTATGTGATCGCGCGCGCCGGTCTCTTAATTTGAACATTAGACACTAGATGTTGTACAATTACTTTGATGATATCTGTATCTGAAAAAGTATTATTGCTAAGCCAGGCGTTTGGCTCTGTTGAATTGGGCAGAGACAAGATTAATGCGTCTATAAAATGTCCTCATTGTGGTAAGGCAAATTCCAGCAAGAAAAAGCTAGTCATCCGCTTAGATGATGGACGTTTTCACTGATGGGTGTGCGGATTGAAGGGCAGATCTCTGGGTGTACTCTACAAAAAATACGCTCCGAACCGCTTAGAAGATGTCAAGAAGATAACTGGCAAAGCAGCTAGCAGCCTTTTTAGCGAAGAAGAAGTAGTAGAAGTAGAAGAAAAGCTTAAAATACCCGACGGATTTAAGCTTTTAGCACCTCTCGTCGGTAAAGCCCGTGATCCGGATGTTCGGGCTGCATTAACATATTGCAATAGAAGAGGCCTCAGTATAAGAGACTTATGGCACTATCGAATAGGAACATGCACTACGGGAAGATTCCGTCGTCGTGTCATTATACCCTCTTTTGACGACGAAGGACACTTAAATTATTATTCTGGCAGAACAATTGACAAAGACAATGGAATGAAGTACATAAACGCTAGTGTTCCAAAGATTGATGTAGTTTTTAACGATATCAATATTGACTGGAATGAAGAGCTAGCTTTAGTAGAGGGCCCGTTTGACCTGGTAAAGTGTAACGTGAACTCTACATGTTTATTGGGCTCACATTTATCGTCAGAGTCACTGTTGTTCAAAAAAATTGTCATAAATCAGACACCAATTGTTATAGCGCTTGATCCAGATGCGCGAACCAAGTCCCATGAAATTGCAAGAACGTTGTCATCGTATGGTATTTCAATACGAATGGCTAGCGTGCCAGAAGATAAAGACGTCGGAGATATGTCTCGTAAAGAGTTTACAGCTGTTAGAAATAAAGCACAGAGCTGGTTTGTTGAAGATAGGCTGTACAACCTTATATCGAGCATCCGAAGTGGGACTGTTATTTAGGAGAAATGGATGAGTTTTAAGTGCGTGCACCTCAGTGACATACACTGGAGAGGTTTAACGAGACACGATGAATACAGGGAATCTTTTTCCCAAATGTTTGAACAAGTAAAGACGCTAAATCCTGATGTAATTTTCATCGGTGGCGATATTGTTCATTCTAAGACACAGGGAATATCCCCAGAGTTAATCGACTGCCTAAGTTGGTGGTTTACTCAAATGGCAGAGATTTGTCCAACACATATCATTCTGGGTAATCATGACGGCCTTATTCTAAATAAGCACCGTCAAGATGCGATTACACCCATCATCAATGCGCTAAACAACCCAAACATTTATTTGTACAAAAATTCCGGAACGTACCCAACAGGAATTCCAGGATTTAACTGGAGTGTATTTTCGTGCTTTGACGAAGAGAAGTGGCCTAATGTAAAGCCCGTCCCAGGTGAGATCAATATTGCTACTTTTCACGGGGGAGTAAACGGCTCAACAACAGACATTGAATGGAATATCGAAGGCGACGTCGACGTAGAGTTTTTCAAAGGGTACGATTTTGTAATGCTGGGTGATATTCACAAGCTCCAATATCTAGACCCAGAAAAGAGAATCGCGTATCCGGGCTCTACGATCCAACAAAATTACGGCGAAGATCCTGGGAAGGGCTATTTGTTCTGGGAGATCGAGGACAAAGATAATTTCACCAGTACATTTTATGAGATACCACACAGCAAGCCTTTTGTAACCATTGACTGGACTGGGGATGTCAAGGAAACTGTTGAGCTAGCTAAGAAAGAACCAGATTACGCAAGATTCAGGGTACGAACCAACTCCCCGATATCACAGGCTGAAATAAAACATCTTCATAGCTCTCTCAAAGAGATAAAATTTGCAACAGAGATTGTTTTTAAGCACGATCACCACGTTGAAACTTCTAAGATCCAGACAAGTTCAGGAGAATTAAGCACCAAGGATTTGAGAGACGAATCTACACAAGTATCTCTGGTTAAAGAATACTACAAGGATTTAGATCTTGAAGATGAAGAGTGGGAAAGAATAACGTCCCTAGTTCACAAGTACATTCAGAAAGCAACAAGGGCGGACACCGTTAGAAATATCAAGTGGTCACTTAAGCGTCTAGAGTTTGACAATACATTTGCGTACGGAAAAGATAATGTTATTGACTTTGACACATTGAGTGGAATTACTGGGTTGTTCGGACGAAACAGATCGGGTAAGTCTTCGATTCCAGGCACTCTAATGTATAATCTTTTCAACACAACTGATCGAGGTCCTATCAAAAACCTTCATATTATCAATTCTAGAAAGGGTCACTGTGTTGCAAGGGCAATGATTAGTGCAAATGGAAAGAACTATAAGATTGAGAGACAGTCTGTAAAGAAAACGAACCGCCGCGGCCAAGAAAGTGCCGTGACTCATCTCAATCTAAGTGAAATTGATGAACAGGGTGTCGAACTTCGAGATCTTAATGGTGAGCAGAGAAGAGAGACTGAGAAAACTCTTCGAACAATTGTGGGCACAGCTGATGATTTCCTAATGACGTCCTTGGCCAGTCAGGGCGAAATGAATAATTTCATCAAACATCGAGCAACTCAGAGAAAGAACATCTTAACAAAGTTTCTAGACTTAGAAATATTTGACGAAATGTATGCTCTAGCCAAAGAAGATTCTGCAGCCATTAAGGGGCAGCTAGCTAATGTCCCTGATAGAGACTGGGATATCTTGATAGCAGAGAAAAGGTCTAAGAAGAGAGGCTTAAAGAAAGAGAGGACCGAGACCGAGGGTAATATTGCAAAGCTCAGACTTCAGCTTCAGGAAATGAAGATTGCGTTAGCAACAAGTGACAGTAAAGATCTGGTAACAGCAGCTGATATTGAAAGTCAAGAACAAACGATTCAGGCAGCAAAAGAAAAGCTGACAGCTCTAGAGGAAAAAGCTGCTAGTTTAACAAGCGACATCGAGGTCGCGCAGACCAAACTAGAGACAATTGAGGTAATTAAGGGACAGTTTCCGATTGATGATCTAAGAGAAAGACTTCTTGCCCAGCAAGACTTAGAACGAACTCTACTCTCTTTGACCCACAGCCACTCTACTGAGAAAACGCTGCTTAAGACACAAACAAAGTCTGTTAAGCTTCTAGAAGAAGTGCCGTGTGGAGATCAGTTTCCAACATGTAAGTTCATCAAGGAGTCTCACAAGAACAAGAAGAAGCTAGAAGAGCAGAAAAAGGCAGTCACTGACATGATGGAGAAGGTTAGGGCAGCAAGAAAGTCTTTGAATGTTCTAAAGCGGGAAGACTTAGTTGAAAAAATTGAGAAATACGATAAAATCCTGGAGCGATCCGGTGTTCTTCATATTTCTCTTGGCAACGATCGTCTTGACCTTAGCAGAACAAACACTAAGAAGAAAGCTCTTAAAGAGACAATTGATGATGCCGTCAGAGAACTTCAGACTATGAAAATGCGTGTCTCAGACTCAGACGAGGCAGATAAAGTTTCTGAAGCAAAGAAAGAAATTAATCGAGTTACTGATGAAATCAATTCTAGGGATGCTGAGAGAATAAGCCTTACAGAAACAATTGGCCATTTAGAGGCAGAGATCGATAAACTTATTGAAGAAAAGAAGCAGTATGGTGATCTAATAGTTCAATGGCGCGCCTATGATCTGTTTATGAGTGCTGTTTCTAAGAAAGGAATTCCGCTACAGATAATGTCATCTCAGCTTCCGCTAATCAATGATGAGATATCTAAAATTCTAACGGGCGTCGTCGGCTTTACAGTAGAACTGGAAGCAGAGTCTGGGTCAAATGATATGGACATTTTCATTAACTACGGAGACTCCAAGAGAATAATTGAATGTGCTTCGGGTATGGAGAAAATGATGGCTTCCTTAGCAATTCGTGTAGCTCTAATTAACGTTTCATCTTTGCCTAAGACAGATTTGCTTGTTATTGACGAAGGCTTTGGCGCTCTTGACGATATGAATGTTGAGTCATGCAATAGATTGCTGGCGTCACTTAAAAAGTGGTTCCGAAACATACTAGTAATATCACACGTAGATGCTGTAAAAGATGGTGTCGATAATGTTCTGGACATAACACAGCACAACAAGAACGCTAAGGTAATTTATGAGTAAGACAGTAAAGCACCCAATGGGTTTCTACATTAAAGACGTAGAGATAGAAGACAAAGTGCCTCTAGACTGCCCTGTCTGTAGTTTATCAATGAGAGACCAACAAGATATTATGGCATACACCTCGTATGGGTGCTGCTCTGAGTGCAAGCTGGTCTGGGTTGATTCGAATTTAGACAGGTGGAAAAACGGATGGAGACCCTCTGAAGAAAAGATCTCTAAATACCGCGAGAATCTGTTGTCCAGACCTTCATATTTAGTTAACTGAGGAGCAAACGGAGAAAACAATGCTTACAAAACACGATATACTAAGTTCTCTTCTTAACACGACGTTTGGAAATGCTGGAAGCCCAACGGGTACGAGATCCATTACGGCGACGTTTGAGGGTGACACCCTAATCTTAAAGTATCAGTCAATTGTACACTTTGCTGGCGAGCATGCTGTTCGAGGTCAAATGTCTAGAATTGCTGAAGAAGCTATCCAGGTATTGACAGATAAAGTGTCAGAACTCAAGTCTTCATACAAAGACGTCACAGGCGATGCACTCAAGCTTAAAGAGGTGTTTCAGGATGACGACGTAGAAATTCTTCCCGGTGCAATTCATGCGCCTCGTAGAACTGCGTATTATA
>PBVO01000090.1 GCA_002729015.1 Candidatus Poribacteria bacterium | reverse complement strand
TTTTCTAATCGTCCAACTTTTGACCACCCCAAAGATTTGGCACCATTGATTGTTAGCATGTCAAGTATAGATTCACTTGATAGGTAATCAGCCCCAAATTCTAAAAGTCTGCGGAGTTCATCTCGCATATCTAGGGACCAATTACTAGCTAAGCTATCAGTTCCAATTGCAATCCTAATGCCTTCTCTNGTCAGCTGTTNCAGAGGGTAATTGGTGTGAAAAAAGTATTGGTGGCTTCGCGGGCAGAACACAACACTCGAACCTGTTCGGGCAATGCAATTAATATCCTCTTCGGAAAGATAGTTGCAATGTACTAGCTGNGGCCCCTTCTTTAAAACCCCCAACTGATCTAAATAAGCNATTGGTGTTACTTTCGGTGGTTNCCAAGCCTGATAAGGAATACCAAGCTTTTCCAGCAGGTGAGAAAAATCTCCTTTCCCTGTTTTCAAAAACTCTATTTCAGCCTGGGTCTCTGAAATATGTGTTGATAAATGAAACCCATGTTTTTGGGCAACATCCAAGCTATGCCTATAACGATAAGGACTCGTCGAGTAGGGAGCGTGNGGAGAAATAGCTGGTTGGTACAGCTTTGTAGCCGGTAAAGATTGATTAATCAAATTTTCTAATCGATCGATGTACGTTTTTTCTAATTTCGTGTTAAATCCGAGTGTTTCNTAAAAAACAGTCGNTCGCAAAGGCGAAGATTTTAAAGCTTGCAAACCATCCAAAGATTGATGAATATTGCCAATTGTTGTGGTTCCAGATTTCCAGCTCATTTTTAAACCATCTTGAATTGACTTCAAAATCCAACTAGAAGATTCTCGCTCTTTGGAAGTTGCGATCTGCCAAATCCAGTCAACAAAACATTTTTTGCGTTGAATAATATCTCTTAAATTGGTTAATTCTAAGTGAGTATGTGCATTAACCCAACCTGGNAAAACAACTGCATTCCCAAAGTCTAAGATGTTANTTGTAGGACAATTCGCAGATATNTTCTCCCAAGTGTCAACTTGCTTCACTTCGGATTGGCTAAAAAAAACCGCACCGTTTTTAATAACGGTGCGGCTATCTGGAACAACCAGTTTGGCCTTAATAATCATCAGGCGAACTATCCATTATCGTCGCTTTCTCCTGTTCCGGACGTAATTTTATCTTCATCGGAAGTTGGAGGAGGAGNGTCATCTTTCAATTCATCTGCAGGCTTGAATAGTTGATTGTATTTGTATTTGTAGATCGAGAATAGCTGCTCCTGATCGTATCGCTTAACCCAATGCTTGCCGTCGACTTCATTTGCAGCCAACAGAATACGCTTGGAGCCGTCATTTANCGTCACTGTAATCTTTTCTTTTGCTTCAAATGAACTATCTGAATCATCAGAAACGAAATCATCAGTCTCAAATTTACTGATATTATCGAGGATCGTATCCAGTGTGTTTTGTTTCACTACTGAGGTTGCTGGCTGAATCATTTGCCACTTGTTATCATCCCCACTTTTCATCTCGANGACCTCGTTTGCTAATTCTATTAAGACATTAGTAATATCCCCTTTGTTAAAGCTNAAGATTTTTCGATTNCGCCAAGTNCGAGTACCTTTATCAAAGTTCGATTTACTTAAATCAGANGCAATATAAACTTTCTCTGATCCCTGCTGACGAATATAAGCATTGAAAAAATCAGGTGTATTTTTACCGACGAAGAAATGAGCTAGTAGTTTTTCTCCTTCTCCTTTTAGCTTGACTTCAACGCCAATTAAAGGGGATTCATCCGACCCAGCAGCCACCTCAAATTCAGTTTGCTTCCCTGGATTCTTAGAAACCAGATCAATTGCTTTCTGATTATCTACTTTTTCCAAAAGTGTCTTAACTTCCTCTTGGTCCGCAGGATAATCATTCATNTTGGACACTAACCATTGNGTTCCTGACTGACGTAAGACCGTAGTTTCGCCACCAGTAGTAATTTCAATTTGGGACACNTTATCTCCTGCGGTTTCGGAGGTGATATTAGGAAACATCTTTTCTGCCTTTGACTGCCGGTTTTCATAACTCTGTTGTTCCTCACCNCGATTAACAAAAAACGCTATCGCCCCTAGAATAACGACTATAAACACAAAACCTATCAGTTGTTGCTGCAATTTCATTATTTGTTTTCTCCTTATGGTGAAAGTTACACTCGGCCGTAAGTCTCAACCATCCGCTTTGCTCGCATTCTAGAAAAGAAGCGGAAGAGTCCAAATAGGGCAACCAGTANNGGTATCGCACCAATGCAAAGGACTTTGATAGCTAGACGAGCAAACGTTGAAGGATCAGTTTTGAAACTACGATCACTAATTTGTTTGGAGCGAATGCCGATCAAACTACTTCCTAGAGTTATATAATCAATACTATTCTGAAAGAAGGTCAGACCGTCTACACGAGGCTGCCTCAAAAATTGGGAAGTTCCGACGACAACGATCTGGGTCGGTGGGCTTTTTTCTACCGTTTTTCGATCCTTATTCTTGTTTTCAGTATCTTCTTCTCCATCTTCATTACTCGCACTAGGAATTTCCTTGCCTGCATAAAAACTCGTGAATTCTCCTGCCAGAAGAACGGCTACAGGGTAGGAATTCTTAACAGAAGAAGGTGGAGTGAACATACGAGTAGGATCAAGATTATATGGTGCCTGGGCTGTCCAGGCTTGGTTACTAGTTTTAGCCATTATGGTTGTAGATACACCCTCTTTAGCTACGACAGATAANCTAGTACTCCATGGTAAAACCAAACTATCCAACCCGCTCGTCGCGACACTATTAGCAGGAAAACCTTCGCTGGTACTNCCCGTTGAGTACTGGTAACTTTTGAGCACTTTGATAAAGAATGGGTAGGGTCGAGTGATAGTCATGAACCCACCCTGAGANTAAGTGAGGTTNTCATGCGAAATATCTTGTACTAAGTTATTGCCCAATTGTATACCATAGTGGGATAAAAGATCAGTTAAGCCCGTCGACAATGGAGAGGCTTGAATTGATCCCGGTGCCATCTTAACTGCATCGACTAGAAAAACTATTTTCCCTCCGTTCATTAGNAATTGATCAATTTCGTATTTCTCATTAGCTTGTAGAGGACTNTGAGGTCCNGCTACTATCAAGGTAGAGACATCNCNTTCTATAGGACTACCCTGACTCACATCAATTTTGCGAAGNGTGTACTGTTTGNCCAACTCTNTCCTCAGATTTTCAAATCCTTGGCCATATATATCAACTTCGTCGTGCCCTTCTAAAAANCCAACAGTCTTTGTTTCTTTCCGAGTCGTCTTCAAAATGGCAGAAGTTAGGTCATATTCCAAGGTTGTGGTTTTTTGTATGACTGGTATGACTTCTTGCTTGTCNCCATAAACNACAGCTAGTCCCATGTAGGCATTACGTACCTCAATTTTATCTTTTTCTCTGACCTGAACCTGAATTTCGGGGATGCCTTTCATNCTCAATTTTTGTTTCAAATCGTCATCTTCAGTCGGGTTAATAAATTCAATCTGCANGTTGCCGCTGGCGAAAGCATCATATTCGTCTAGCATATCCTTGACTTCATCTTTTANTAACTTGACCTGATCNGGAGCCTCAGAAAAGTAGGCTTCGACACGTACAATATCGTCTAGTTGTCCCAGNAATTTCTTGGTTGATTTCGAAATCGTGTATCGCTTACTTTCTGTTAGATCTAAGCGTTTGAAAGCCTTTTTAGANAGGCCATTAATTATTACTAAGATAACAAATAATACGATCGCCAAAGCTAACGTATTGGTACTGTATAAAAGATTTCTTTTTGCTGACATTTACTTACCTCCAACGCTTACTCTCAACTGACAATACGCTGAGATAGAGAAAAAAACCAATGACTGAAAAATAGTAGATCAAATCTCTTGAATCAACCACACCTCGAGTAATACTGTTGAAGTGATAAGCCAACCCAAAGTCTCGAAGTTGTGGAACAAAACCAATTACCAGCATGGTAAAACTAGCAATGATACCAACGACGAAAGCAATGACTTGATCTGAGGTAAAAGTNGAAGCACATAGACCAATAGCAATGTAAGCAGCTCCAACNAAGATNANCCCCAAGTAGCTAGTGAAAATTTGACCATTATCTGGGTTGCCCAAGTAGCCAAGCGATAGCGGCAACGGAAAGGAGAGTACCACCATCAGCACCAAAATTAGGAAACAAGCCAAAAATTTGCCTAACACCACTTCATAACTTCGAATTGGTAAGGTCATTAGCATCTCGACTGTCCCCATTTTTTTTTCTTCAGCCCANAGTCGCATGGTCATTGCGGGAATAAAAAACAAGAATAACCATGGCATTAGGCTAAAAAAATAAGTCATTTCAGCTTGTCCTCTTTCAAAAAAGAACCCCAGCCAAAAGAATAGCCAAGCCGAAACGGACAGAAATGCTATAATGTTGAAATAAGCGACTGCTGAATTGAAATAACTGCCGGCTTCTTTCTTGAAAATGACAAATGTATTATTCATGAGTTNCCTCCTTCCAATTGAGTTTCACTTTCTGTCAGTCTCAAGAATACTTCTTCTAAATTAACCGCTTTCGGTTGTATTGATACCACGGCCCACTGATTTTGGTAAGCTAAACGCGCAATTTCATCACTNGTTTTGTGNCCCTTTTCAGATGTGATTTCGTAGGCTAAAGCAGAGCTATCAACNTTTNGNGTTANTTGNAANTTGTGAATGAACCCNNATTGATCGAATTGGGTCTCAATTTCTGNTTGCTCCCCTTCGAGGGTAACCTCCAAGTATTGNTTATCCTGTGTACGTTGCTGCAACTCATCCGGTGTTCCATTTGCNACTAGTTTCCCNTTACTGATAATCAATACNCTATCNCAAGTTANTGCAACTTGAGATAGGATATGAGTACTAAAAATAATCGTTTTTTCCCTTCCAAACTCCTTTATCAAATTACGAATTTCGATAATTTGGTACGGATCAAGACCGGANGTCGGTTCATCCAAAATCAGAACTGGTGGGTCATGGATTAATGCCTGGGCCAAGCCAACTCTCTGGCGATAACCTTTTGATAATTCGCCAACATCTTTATGGACCATCTTTTCCAAACCACAGATGTCAACCATGGCACTCACTCGGCTTTTTACTTCCTGGCCACTTAGCCCTTGTATTTGCCCTACAAACTTGAGGTAATCAATTACTCCCATATCAGTATAAAGTGGTGTACTCTCAGGCAGGTAACCGATCTTTTTTCTCACCTCGATCGACTCAGAAAAAACGTCGAACCCTCCGACGGTAGCGCTTCCTTCATCTGCTGGTAGGTAACAAGTCAAAATACGCATAGTCGTACTTTTTCCAGCCCCATTTGGTCCAATGAAGCCTACTATTTCACCACTGTCAGCAGAGAATGAGACATTATCAACAGCTAGCGTCGCCCCATATCTTTTGGTCAAGTTGTTGACTTCTATCATTTTTTTGCTCTCTTTTGATCAAATTAGCGTAATTTCTTTTACTAAAAACATTAACTGGGAATTTCCAGAAAATTGGATNTAGCTTTCCATTCCATAAACGAACGCAGAATAATAGCAAATAAAAAAAAACTGCGTCAAGATAATTTGACTTAATCTTCGAACGGCAGATATAATCGTTATTGCTAAATTGGACAATAGTAGCTGTTTTTAATTGGAAGAATAGACATACAAATGAACCAGCACAGACCTGTAGATTGTTACACCAACACTAAGAATGAAATTACCGCTGTTCGGTCTGCTATCGGCATTAGCGACCTTTCNTACAGAGGCAGGTTACGCGTTAACGGGCCGGATCGTTCAATATACCTCAATAGAATTGTGTCTAATGNNGTCGAAGGGCTAAGTGTTGGACANGGTAACTACAATCTGATCTTAACTAATCGAGGCAAAATCATTTCTGATATGAAGCTAGTTGTTACAGGAAATGAGATTGATTTGATGACCACTTCTTCAGAAGCTAAAAATTTGCTTCATACAGAACTCGATAAATATCAAATCACCGAAGATATTACCATTACTGATTTGACAAATCAGTCCGGGATAATTTCGGTAAACGGTCCAAAATCAACCGAGTTAGCTGAATCCATCTTAGATTGTTCCTTAGATGATTTGGACGAACATCACAGTATCGTTCGTCAGATTCACATTTCGTCATCAATGGCTCAAGAATGGGTTACTTGCGTCCGAGCTAATGAAACTGGGGAAGTCGGNTATAACCTTCTTGTTGAAAAAGCCAGTTTNATACCAGAATTGTGGCAAAAATTACTTGATAAAGGCCAATCATANCAAATTCAACCGGTCGGTTTGTCAGCGCTGGAAATATTACGCATTGAGGCTGGCATCCCGAAATTTGGAGCAGAACTAGATGATTCCATTATTCCTTTGGAAGCAGAGTTAGACCGNGCCATTAGTTTTGANAAAGGATGCTATATTGGTCAAGAAATTGTTGCTCGGATGAAGTACAGAGGACATCCCAATAAGTTGTTGCGAGGCTTAGAGNTCGAAGCCGACCAACCACCACAACCAGGCGATCAAATCTTCGATGGATCAAAACTCGTAGGCCGTATTACCAGTGCGACTAAGTCAATTAGTTTCGGTCAGACTATTGCGATGTGTTACATTCGAAACGCCTATACTGATCAAGGTTCTACCGTGGAGGTAGAAACCAATGATGGGCGCAAATCTGGTAGAGTAGTTTTGCTTCCCTTTTCACCCACCCTACCTTTATCNCTAAATCGATAAACCGATAAATTGATGGAGCGCCGAGGTNATGTTAGGTTAAGGCGCACCTTCAATTTTCTACTAATATCTTTGGTTATACACCTATCACTGATAAACTTTTCTGTGTTTCTACCTAAGACGAATCTGTGGCAAATACAACCTGACGCGGTTAATGTTGAAATAATTACGGCAGTCGATGAAAGTGAAATAAGAAAACAACAACCCAAAACTCCGGTCCCTGATCGGAGACTAATCACCCCACGCCGAACAGTTAGCGAAACGGAATTCCACCCACAAACAATCCGAATGGAATCGGCCAATAANAAAACCAAAACGACCGTTCTAACCTCGACTGAAGTTCTAGTGTATGATGCGCTCAAATCCCCGACAAATTCAAATGACAAATTAGTTGAAATGAGTACCTACCGAAGGTTAGACCAAGACAAATCTTCATTATCGAAGCCAATCAGTCAGCTNACAAATTCGGCGGAAGAAGAAATTCAAAGTTTCCGTCAAAGAGTACGTAGCTATGATGATGGCATTATTGGATCTATCAAGTCCGATGGAACAACTGATATCGGCATGATCGGTGAACTTCCTACTAGAAATGGGACTGGAGCTGATGGAGAAATTGAAAGCAACAACCCGTTTGCTAAAGCCTTACAAAAGATTGCTCAGCATATCGTCGAAACCAGCGAGAAGGGAAAAGTAAACGTTGTCTTTCTCCTAGACACTAGTGCTAGTATGAGAGATAACATACAACAGGTTGCGGCACACCTGTACGCTATGACCGATACTTATGATGAACATATGCTGGAGTATTTTCTGGGTATGATCGAATTTAGTGTCCTTCATGGCGAAAAAACCATGAATGTGGAACCATTACGNNCCGATGTTGGTCTGCTGAAAAATCGGATGCAAAAGATAGGAATGAGTGGAGACGAATATGCACTGGACGCACTACTCTATTCGCTCGATTCAGTTCGGTTTCAAATAGATGCGGATAAGCACCTGATCCTAGTCACTGATGAAGCNTCAGGAACTGCAACTCCTGAAATGACAAAAGTTTTACAGGACAAAATCAACCTTGGNTACGACCTGTCGGAGATATCAGTTAATGTTCTCGGATTCGATGAGCCATTTCAAAAGCAGTTGGCTCGCAGAACTAATGGCTTGTGGCAGGAAATCCCAGGTGGCACTTTTACCACTGGTAGCTTACCATCACATAGAAAATCTAACGAAAGCCTAGTTAATGTGTTTCGTCGTATTTCGGCTGAAATTAGACGTTCAGCTACGCAACTTTTCCCAATTGATTTTCACATTTCAAATCCAGAAAACCTAAGTGATTTGGAAATAGATAACCAAATTTTCAGTGGTGTACGGTACGCATTTGACAAACGTGGGCTCACTTTTGCTGACAACGCTCAGTTTAAACGCATTGGTAGAAATCGTTGGAGAATTTATAATCACCTATCACCATACTACGTAAGCAGACAAAATCTGGACAACTCAGACACGATGAGNTCTATCACTCTTGATCAAACTATGGATCGAGCGTATACTGTTGAATATAAAAACAATCAACTGAATATATTTAATGCTTCACCAGAATCAACTAGTGATGAAGGGAAGGCAGATATTGTGTTGATGTTTGACTATAGCCGAAGTATGAGTGGCAAATCTCAAGCTCTATCTCATGGAATTGCCGAATTTTATCAGGAAATGGATTTGTTACCTATTGACTACCATGTTGGTCTAATCCGTTTTGCCGTAGCCACTGATGCNATTAGGGTTATAGATGGAGCCAAAATACTCACTCTAGATTCAGGAAAACATAGTCCATTGAGCGAGAGTGATATCGAGGTTGCNTTGACTGATCCCTTTGGTGGTGATGAACAACTGCTTAATGCTATAGTTGATGGATTGCCTAGGTTCAAGTTTCGTACTGGATCTGCCCGATATGTTGTCGTTATGACAGATGAACTAGCCACCGGTACCTACTCGTCGGANAAGGCTTTACAAGTCTGTAAAGATTTAGCCGTACGAGTTTTCGTATTTGGTGTATCCACTCAAAACAATAAGTTTCAAACCCTTTTAGCATCAGAGACCGGTGGACTTTTTTTTCAAATGCCTAATGCCTTTCGCCGGGTATATAAAGATAAGTAATCATCAACGGAAATCCATATATCACAGTAGTCTACCCAAACCAAAAATCAGGATTACCTTATATATTTTATCCATTCGAGATAATATGTTTCCTTAGATGCCTAGACAGTGTACAGGTAAATAACCACATAACGGCTAGTTAGATCGTTTAAACATAATATAAAATATAAAAAGGAGTCTTAGTTTTTCTAACTTCTCGGAGTATGGTAGATTAACTGAAAATATTTTATGATTAGNTTTAATTTTGATGAAGTTGCCCTATTACCAGCCGATGGCGACAATGTGGCAATTGCTACCAAAATCATTGATGCTGGAGTAAGCATTCAGTGCGAGGGGCGGAAATTCTCAATCTCACACACTGTACTGGAAGGGCATCGATTTGCCTTCTCTAACATTGATGAAGGTGAATATCTGTTATCTTGGGGATTACCTTTCGGCACAGCAACATCTGTGATAAAAGCAGGTGAATATGTTTGTAACCCAAAAATGTTAGCAGCCTTAGAAGGTCGTTCCCTCGAATTTGATCTTCCAGATCGTTGTAACTTCATTGATGACATTCCAAGCTTTGACTTGAGTAAAGGTGATTTTCAGGTTGGTCCCCAGATCAATCCTTCTGAGACTATACGTCATTTCAATGGNTTTTTTCGAGATGGTGGCAGAGGTGTTGGGACTCGCAACTATATTGTGGTCATTGGTACTACTTCTCGGACATCTAGTTTCGCTCGACAAGTAGCAAATCAGTTTGATACTACCAAATACGCAAACGTAGATGGAGTNGTTGCAGTAACACACACTGAGGGAGGTGAGTTACATCAACCCAATAACTTACAGTTACTTTTGCGTACCCTCGCTGGTTTTGCGACTCACTCCAATGTTGGCGCCTTTCTAATGGTCGATTACTCAACTGAATCCGTTAATAATCGGATGGTACAACAATTTATGGAAGGACAAGGTAAACAAATTTACCCAATTCAGTCCATGCCTCATCGTTTTATGTCCATCCAAGGTAGTTTTGAACAGAAGGTAGTTCAAGCAAAACAAACTATTGAAAATTGGATACCCAAGGTCAATCAAACGCCACGTACTAAACAGTCGGTCGACTATCTTAAGNTGGCATTGCAATGNGGTGGNTCAGATGCTTTCTCTGGAGTTTCNGGAAATCCNNTGGCGGCNTATGCCGCCAAAGAAGTTATTCACTATGGCGGAAGTGCAAATTTAGCAGAAACAGACGAATTGATTGGCGCTGAGCCCTACGCATTGAAAAATGTAAAATCCGNGGAGGTCGCGGAAAAATTCATGCAGACACAGAATAGCTTTCAGAAGAGAGCCAGCTGGCATGGTCACTCAGCAGAAGGTAACCCTTCTGGAGGCAATCTCTATCGTGGTTTGTATAATATCGCCATTAAGTCGATTGGAGCTGCAATGAAGCGGCATCCCGACGTCCGACTGGATGCGGTTATAGATTATGGGGAACCGATGACTAAGGCTGGATATTATTTCATGGATAGCCCAGGCAATGACCTAGAGAGTATTGCGGGTCAAGTAGCTTCTGGCTGCAACATGATCTACTTTGTTACTGGTAACGGTTCTATCACCAACTTNCCTTTTGTACCAACGATCAAAATCGTCACTACCACCGATCGTTATAGATTGCTGCAGAATGATATGGATGTTAATGCAGGCCGTTACCAAGATGGCATATCAATGAAACAAATGGGGCAGGAATTGTTCGATTTAACATTGAATATAGCAAGTGGTCAAAAGAGCATAGGCGAGAAAGCAGGTCATTCTCAAATTTCGGTNTGGCGAGATTGGCGACAAACTGATGATTCGAAATTGATCCAATTACAGAACACCCGTGAACCAGATGGAAAACCATTATCAATTATTCCTACTGAAAANCCTGATTTGATNGAGAGTGCTAGCCAATTTAGTTTNCAGGGGATTGAAACTCAAGATGGAATTCGTACCAACCAAATTGGCTTAGTATTACCCACTAGCCTGTGTTCAAGTCAAATTTCCACTCTGATTGCTAAAAAGCTCAATAATAAACGACTTGGTCAGTCAGTAGGNATTTCTAGCTTTCATGGTTTAGTTCATACTGAAGGGTGTGGGGTCTCGGCCGGTCAATCCGAAAAAATGTTTACTCGCACATTAGTCGGTCATCTGCTTCACCCAACTGTTGGTTGTGGTGTTTTACTCGAGCATGGTTGCGAAAAAACACACAATGACCACCTACGTCAATCCATAGAAAATGTNGGGTGTGACACAAATAGTTTTGGATGGGNGAGTGTACAGCTAGATGGCGGTATCNAGTCAGTTAGTAAAAAAGTNGAGNATTGGTTTCAGNAAAAAATAGAACAAAAAATGCCAACTCAAATAGCTGAAGGTTCTTGGCCTAATCTAAAAATCGGTTTATTGTCCTTTGGCTCGATGAGTGAACAATCGGTTATTTCACTAACACAATTAGTACAAATAGCAGTCCAATCCGGCGGAACTGTTGTCATTCCTGACAATGCAACATTCATCCAAACTGAAGCTTTTGTGGAGTTGGTCGATGGACAACATGATAAAAAAACNCTTTCGTATGGTGAGTGCCAGATTAAGCCCGGTCTTCACATTATGGATACACAAACTGGACAAGCAGTTGAAACCCTAACAGGTCTTGGTGCTACTGGCGTTGATCTGGTCATTGCTCATGTAATAAATACACCCATCCAATCTCACCCGATTATTCCCGTTCTACAATTTTCAAGTCACTTTCCGACTATAGAGATGTACGGTTCTGACTTGGATTTCGTTAGCAATGATATTTCGTTTAAACAGCTGCTATTTTTGATCCAGAGAGTGGCATCCCGTGAGTANATCCCAAAGCTTCATAGCTACGGCAATACTGATTTTCAGGTTACCCGAGGATTGCTGGGTATTAGCCTATAGGCCTATGAAATCAATGCAGAACAGACTAACTCACATCGTCGTTATTTTCCTACTATTGTTTGTTTTGATTGTTTCTCCTAACGCTGAGAAATTTGAGATTGCTCAGATTCGTTACGGTGGTGGAGGAGACTGGTACGGGGATCAGACTGCGGTCAGCAATTGGCTCAGAATTTTGAAAAAACGCCTAGGTATGAATGTATCTAACCAAAGAGTAATAGTTCGATTAACAGATCGTGGCCTTTACCAGTATCCATTCTTATATTTAGTTGGACACGGGAACATTCAGCTGTCTACTGCAGAAACTAAGTCTTTACGGGAGTATCTCAATTCTGGCGGTTTCTTGTTCGTTAATGATGACTATGGTCTAGACGTGAGTTTCCGTCGTGAAATCAAAAAAGTCTTTCCAAAAAAACAGTTAAAACCGATACCCAACGATCATNCAATCTATCACTGTTTTTANGATCTAAAAGGCTTACCNAAAATACATCAACATGACGGCGATCCAGCTCAGGGNTTCGGCCTATTTCATGATGGACGATTGGTAGTTTTTTATGCTTACAGTTCTGACATTGGAGATGGTTTAGAAGATAAAAAAATCCATCCTGACGATCCACCTCACCTTAGACAACAAGCAGCTCGAATGGCTGTAAACATTATTACTTATGTCTTAACCCACTAATANTAAGGGAGTTAGAATATGACAAAAAATAAAATTCCGATAGGGCTTCAACTTTTCTCAGTTCGTGGTGAATGTAGCAAAAACTTACCAGCCACCTTGAAAGAAATTAATCAAATGGGTTACGTAGGAGTTGAACCTTGGGGATATGGCGGTGAAAGTCTAGAATGGATGGGTTATTCTTGCACAGAACTTCGACAAATTCTGGATGACAATGGACTAACTTGTTGTGGTATCCATCTAAGTACACAGGCTTTGTTAGGTGACAACCTTACTCGGACCATCGAGTTCAATCAAACCTTGGGCAATCGATTTCTTATCGTAGCTGGAGATCAAAGTCGAATGAGTAGTATGGACACCATCAGAGAATTGGGAGTAATTCTAGATCAAGCGGCTGACCAATTAGCCGATGAAGAAATGTTTGCAGGTTATCATGCACACGGATTTGACTTTGAAAAGGTNTCGGGAGAAACNGCTTGGAATCATCTCTTTTCTTTAACCAAACCAGAAGTCATAATGCAGTTAGATACTAGAAACTGTGCGGGGGGCGGAGGAGACCCAGTTGCCGTATTAGAGGCTTTTCCACATAGAGCTCGATCGGTACACTTGGGGGAGTATGGTAACCCGGCAAATTCCATAATCGGTAGCGGAGAAGGCGATTGGGAGAAAATTTTTCATCTTTGCGAGAATAACCAAAANACCGAATGGTATGTAGTTGAACAGGGTGGCCCAGACGGATTTGGTTTTGAAATACCTAGGCAATGTTTAGATGCATTACGGGAGATGGGAAAGTAATTGCAGAAGCATAGTCATTTTATTTAATCAAGATTAACTGGTGGTGATGGCTCGGTTGCCCGCAAAACATCGCTTCCTTCGATATTGGTACCAAGCATTATAACCAAACAGGGCTGGTCGCCGAAATTTCGAAAGATATGAAAAACACCGGGTGGTTTATAGATGGAATCGCCAGTGGCTACTTTTTCCCACTGACCTTCTATATTGATATGACAACTGCCTTCTAGTACGTAAAACCACTCTTCTTCCTTGGTGTGGGTATGGTATTTCGTATGGGTGCCTTGAGCGGGAATTTTTGTGATTCTCACCTCAATTTGTTCCATTCCATGTATTTGCCACAGTGGTTTGAATTCGCCATACTGTTGCTCNTCATTGGGAAAGAACTTAGGTTGCCAATTTACATCATCAGATTTAACTATATACTTCATTTTGTGAACCTTTAAATTTTGAGCCTACTCACCCTACAATAGATCAGGTGAAAGTTCAAGGTCGTTGCGGTTCTGTGTTAGGTATGATAGGCCGCGACAATTCTAATCCATAAATGCACGGAGTTCTTCGGATGCAAATTCAAATCGCCACAGCCCCTGTATCTTGGGGAGTCCTAATGAAGGATACACCTAATGTTCCACCTTACCAAGTTGTTCTAGACCAAATAAGGAAAGCTGGATATCATGGTACAGAACTTGGCCCATATGGTTATTTACCATTCGATATTCCTCAACTCACTGATGAACTTGCAAGTCGTAACCTATCCTTGATTTCGGCCTTNATAATTTTCAATTTTCTGAAAGGCAAAAAAGACGAAACGGTATATACGGAAGCCTTAGAAACCATCGAAGTCTTGTCGGAAATGAAATGTGAATATCTTGTACTTTCAGATTCTCTATTTGTGGAAGAAAATCGAGCCAAAAGAGCTGGGCAAATTCGCCACCAAGATAGTCTAGATAGTACAACTTGGGATCAAGTTGCCAGTAATGTCAACGTTTTTGCTCAATTAGCTTGGGAACAATACGGTCTCAAAACTTGTCTCCACCCACACGTTGGAGGCTACTTCGAAACTGATTTTGAAATTTCGGCTTTGCTGTCTCGGACTAATCCCAATTACGTGGGGCTCTGCTTCGATATGGCTCATGTAGCATATGGAGGAGGAAATCCAGTNGATGTGTTGAGCCAGTGGAAGGATCGTGTCTGGTATATGCATATCAAGGAGTGTGATAATCGTGTGAGAACANNGGTTTTAGNTCGTCAAGGNGACTATTTCGACGGGGTTGCCTCCGGAGTTTTTCCTTCATTAGGAGAAGGCACAATCGATTGGGAAAGTATTAAGAACGTGTTAATCAACATGAATTACAATGGTTGGGGAACAGTCGAACAAGACATTCTGCCAGATAGTGGTATCGATGCTCTACAGTGCGCTAAGAACAATCGCCAATTTTTGCACAACCATTTGGGTTGGTAATTAAGTTTAGTTGTTTAATATACCNTGATTTTTATGCTTGGAGATGTAGATGATGAGTGGCCAAGAGCTATCAAAGTATCTGTTCGACTTAGAAGATTATTTGATGGNAAAACACGCCTTGACTACTGGTGAAGTTAGTCAACTTAATGAANTCATTGACCAATAATTTCATTTTCGTGCTATAGAGGGAGTTACAATAGAAACATCAGCTTTTTTAGATTAGAGCAAACTTTTTGCAACCTGATTGACCATCATATACTTTGCCTGTTNTACGATTTAGGTTAGGTGATTGCTNCGTCCAAATTGAATTTACGGGATTCAGGTAAACAGTGGATGAATAGATTACATTTTCATTCTGACTGTGGTACAGATTCTGATCATANTGTGTTTTTTGTATTCTAGTTAGCCATAAATNACCATAACAAATCTTCAATCAAAGCGAAAATGTTAGTTGTGTGGTAATTTCTTAAGCATATGCTAGGTCTGTAATATTATTCTCTGAGAGTCTGACTCACACAACTTCTGACTGGCAAAGGGGCCATAACTACCGAAGGCTTCTTTACGGATACTGTATTTCACAAATGGATTTATCGTCAAGACAAGTAAAAGCTCCCACAAGTATTGGATTAANTGTTCTCCAACAGATACTTTTAGCTGAACATTCCGCTCCGCCGCCTTTCTTTCCTTCGCTCTTCGACGATTGATAAAGCACTTAACTGCAGAGAGAATTACCGATTAAAACATATATCCCAAATTCTAAACTACCCCTTCGCGCCATTCTGGTCGGTTTGTTGTGGGTTATCTTTCAAAGTGCTGTAGCAGGCTACATCCACAGTAACAGTATAGGTCAATTAATTGCCAACCATTTGCCTCTGGGTGGGCTTTTTTTCCTAACTTTACTGGTTTTAGTAATTAATCCATTAATCCACAAAACCCAAGTTGTAACGACATTTTCAGAAGCAGAGCTAGTTATAATTTGGATTATGGTTTCAGTAGCTTCGGCCGTACCTGGGTATGGAATGATGGAGTTCCTTTTTCCGATCCTGGTTGCCCCCTTACATAATGCTACCGATCAAAATGAGTGGAAATCACTTTTACTTCCTAACATACCAAATTGGGCCTATATTTCNGATATCCAGGCAGTTCAGGATTTTTACGCTGGAGAGAGCTTAGTTCCTTGGAGTACTTGGGCCAAGCCCATTACATTTTGGCTAGCAATTAGTCTTAGTTTTTCTCTGATCATTNTTTTTTGGAGTGTTATCATTCGTCGTCAGTGGGTAGAAAAAGAGCGTTACCCATTTCCACTAGTCCAGATTCCAAAAATAATGATCGCGCAACCCGAGGGTAACGGGCAAATTCTGAACCGACTCCTTCGTCATCGGTTATTTTGGCTAGGGTTATCTACGGCTCTTCTAATTCACATTTTGAATGGTCTACACCGATATAATCCAGCTATTCCCCATTTCAGACTTTCTTATAGTTTTAACAATTGGTTTCCCGAAAAGCCTTGGTCAGCCTTGGTTCAANCTTGGCCTTTGTGGGGTCGTATTTACCTGTCGGTGATTGGTGTCACCTATTTTTTACAGTTAGATGTCTCGTTTAGTCTGTGGTTTTTCTTCCTATTTTACAAGCTACAGGAAGTGATATTTTCCGCTTTTTCGGTCAGAGGAGTTTCAACTCAACAGCAGGTAATTGGAGCTGATATTGTTTTAGTTGTTTTCCTAGCGTGGATGGGTCGTAGACACTTAATATCAGTATTTCGGTGCGCTATAAACCAGCGGGAATCTCACCAGTTGCCGAGCGAAGTAATACCCCACCGATCAGCTGTAGTTGGTTTTTTAATGAGTAGCATAAGCTTTTCAATTTTACTATGCTGGGTAGGTATGTCTCCGCATGTCGTTATTTTATTTTTTATTCTATTGCTGAGTTTAGCAAGTATCACCTGTTGGATGGTAGCTAACGCCGGNATGTTACTGGTGAATGTCGGTTTGTCGCCATTTTCTTTTTTTACGACTTTGTTTGGATCTCGTGCCTTTAGCCGAAGAAACCTAACACTGATGGCTTTCGACCGTTCAGTACATTCGCACTGGTCTTCTGAGTCGCTGATGCCTTATGCCATGCAAAGCTTACGTTTATTGAGAGAGGCTCGAGAGTACCAATCAAAACTAATTTTTTTAATGGTCTTCTCACTTTTAATTGCAATTGGTGTAGCTTTCATTTCTTCACTCAAGTTCATCTACTATCAGGGAGCATCTAGTTTGGAAGGTTGGGTATACAATTGGTTTGGGCGAAGCGGCTTAGAAAAAGCGTATGTAGCCACTCAAAACCCATATGGCCCAAGTTTATCTGGGATATTAAGTGCGTTCCTTGGTGGAACTTGGGCTGCGTTTCTTTTGTTTATGAGACAACGATTTNTGTGGTGGCCGTTTCATCCCATTGGTTACATCGTTGGTGTTACCTATGCTCCTCATCACCTATGGTTTTCGACTTTGTTAGGGTGGAAATGTAAAATCCTCATGCTAAAGTGCTTTGGTGTTGGCGCTTATCGCCGCTTCCAACCACTATTTCTTGGATTGATATTGGGTGAATATTTGATGTCGGCATTTTGGATTTTTGTTGGCCTGTTTACCAAAGTCAGCTACTGGGGATTACCTCACTAGAAAAAGGCTTTGAGAAACACGACAGCTATCACTAATAAGGCAATTGCGATAGTTAATAACAAGTAGGCGGCCCGCTCAAATCCTTTCTTTCCTGTGTCAAACTTGATAATTTTTTTCATCTAATCTAACTTAATCTGGTATTGTTTTACTTCAAAAAGAAACGTTCCAAAAACCAACCGACTCCAAAAATCAGCAAACCAACTCCCCATAGNCGAATATCCATCACTTTCGGGAACTTGGTTACGAACCCTATGGCGATTGCCATCAGCCCACTAGCCTGAATAGCTTTGCTAACATAAAATAACATTTNATATTTAGGCGTTTGTNTCTAAGTCTAGTTCGGCCAGATCGTAGAAAATTTGTGTGTTGTCCCGAAAACAGCGGTGTTGGATTACGATTGTCCGTGCGAAATGCAGCCAAGTTAGAGGAAATAGAACNCCATGTATCCACGCTGGAATTGCTTCAGTCTGCACGGCCCCTAACAGACAAAACCACGTACACACTAACACCATATTTAAAAGAGTTGGAGGGTAGATGATTCTCTTAATAGAAATGGAACGTCGGTGAAAGTCCTCCGTGAGATCATGCATTTGAGCGAATTCTTTTAAGCTAACGCCTGTACCGACAAAGAAGAAGATGATTAGAGTTTGAGTAAAAAGGTAGGTAATGGATGTCAGTAGTGCAAACTGAAGAATCGGTAANCCAAATACATCAAAGCTAAAATAGCCTTGAAGGCCCGTAACCAACAGAGAAGCGAAAGAGACACCTGTCAATAAATAACAGGCATACATGAAAAACCACACAATAAATTAAAACGGAACCTCGTTTCGGTGAGGTCTAACAGGAGTTTAAATTTCGATTACTGGTNAGTCTCCCTTGCTGGAGGAGTCTTCCGTGTTTGGCACGAAATTATCAGTGATTTCGACATCGGGAAACATGGACTGAAAATC
This sequence comes from Candidatus Poribacteria bacterium, assembly GCA_002729015.1. The sequence goes on along the minus strand of PBVO01000090.1, from coordinate 1,996 downwards.
AGATAAGGGTAACATGTGTATCGCATCCCAAGTCAACTTTGTACAGACTCTAGCGCATATTGCACAACCGATACATTCATTGTACCGAACCCTGACGGGTGGAATAGGAGAACTAAAAGTGTGCTCTTCGGCTGGCGTAGGCTCGATACANTCCACAGGGCAGAAAGGNACACAAACCTGACATCCTGTGCAATTTCCGTCATCAACGANTGCCAAAGATTTCGGTTTTCTCTTCTTGTGTGATATTTCGTCTGGAATTCCTGCTACCGGCTTGTAGTGGTCGTACGGCCTCAATTTCATGGATATTACCTTTCGCAAAAATATTTAAGATTACACCNACGTGCTATAAAATAACATCCAATCCTATCTGGTTCAATTAAAAATTACTCTAACACGTATTTTCTGTGCCGTTTTTCAATTGGTCCCAGCGCAATTAGCTGTGCTAAAATGATTTCGGTTGATGGATTGAACAAATTTAGTGGTAAAAAGGAAATTTAGTGGTACTTGACCAAGTTCGATTAACATTTGAAGATTTAGTGCAGTATAGTCCCAGACATTCTTCATCTCAAGCTTTGCTATCTCCGGTTGCGCCTAAACCAAGTGAGTGTAATTTTGGCTGGCGCGACCGGTGGTGGTTGCATAAAACTTCCGCACAGAATTTATCTTTGAATTACTGGGGGTTCACGTCAGCGGCGGAAGCAATACGAGTTGGTGAACTTTCTATAAATCGTATATCGACACGTCAACGATTTATAAATGGTACTCGACAGTCTGTCTATCAACCTGAAACCGGTGTACTAACCGCCGACTGTANGTGGCGCGCCGAACGAAATATTTTGTTTACTCGTTCCAATATATTAATTTTAGTTTCTGAGTCAGGACACAAAATAGAACTTGCCGTGACCATTGATATTGCTCAAAAAATTCTAAATAAGATTGAAGCCCAATTGTCATTGACTACGTAGATAAGTTAAACCCCAAGATTTCGCCATAGTTCGCTCGTGTATTTTCGAAAGTTGAATATTAAAGTTTTATTTCTTATCTTTTGCTGGATTGCTGTTTCTGTTGAGAGTGAAATTGGCTTGATTGTAGTTGTCGATAACTCGTCGCAGACACAACAGGTGGANCGTACAGGCTNTCGTTGGCTGGGAGTCGAATTATCNATCGAACAAATGAATGCAGGTAACCACCTGACCGTAATCGATTTATCTCAACCNGGTGAACCACTGATTGATGAAGTTTTAGACGGTGGATTTCGCCAGAAAATATCGCTGAAGGANCGCCTTAAAAAANATCAGCACAATTTATCTACAACGACGATTGAACTTTCTAGTGCACTTCGGTCTATTATCAATCAACGAACGANTACAGGACCTAAGTCTATTATTATTTTAACCCAGCATGCCACAACCGTTAACTTATCTACTGGTGACGTAAATGTTGAAGTAATCACTATTAAGTCTGGGCAGGATAAGATTGCAGTATTGACCNAAATGGCACAAATTATCAATCAGATTCAGGGCTTTGAAGTGGCGATTGTTCAATCAATTAGTCCTGAAAACTTCGGCACATCGAGCTTTTTGATCCATGATCCAAGGATTGTCGAATTGCAAATACAATATTTTTTCAGCACTAACCAAATAGACATGCCAGAATTAGAGTTAAGAGATAGTCAAAATCAGTTTGTTTATCATTATGCTGAATCAAAAAACTTTAAGCTTTTCACTGTTCCGAGGCCAGTACTAGGCGACTGGGAGGTTATGTTCCGTAATGTTGACAAGATTACGCAGTTGGTTAGTACAAAAACTGAAGTGAATCCGAATCTACCTCAGTTAAGTTTTTCTGTCGAAGAAATTCCGGCTACGCCTAATGAGGACATAGAATTATCCGTTAAAATAATTGACAGTGAAAAGCCGAATTCAGTTAATAATCTTGATTTAGATGTTCTATATGCAACGGTAAGACAACCGAACAATCAACAAAATAGGATCCAACT
>PBVO01000089.1 GCA_002729015.1 Candidatus Poribacteria bacterium | reverse complement strand
TCTGAAGGCAATTTGGTAATTTCTGGGAAACACCGATTAGCTTGTTGATGTTTATAGGCTCCGCCGCTTGATAAGTCCATCAACCCATTATCCCTGACAACCATTGGTCCACGGCAGGAACCCGGTTCTACGCAAATCAGCTCATTATCTTTCGTAATATCTACCATGTTAACCTGGATAAACATAATGTCAGGCAGCTAATGTTGATTCTGATGCAAATGTTGTTCAGAACCACAGAAAAAATGCATGGTCTGAATTCCATCAGATGGCAGGCCAATACAATCAGCTAGAGGNCGTTTCAAGTTAGGGTGAGTTAGCATTTTTCATATCAGTAAACCATAAAGGTAGAAATGACTATTTTTGCTGAGAACATTCCAAGATTTTATCCCCTCTATCAAGTGTTTCTATGTCATCGACAAAATCTCGGCATTCTNATGAGGAAACCAGANTTTTCACAACTGTATAATCTATTGATGGGAGCAGGTAATTTGACCTTGTGTTAATNGCACCTTTCGATATNATTTGTAAATTTAACTGGATTACTCACCTGAACGCCAAAAAACGTGTCCAACAAAAAATGGACCTAGTGAATCAATGTATTCGGCTGTTTGTTGTGTCCCCCTCATGTCCTGAATTAGGCGGGATAGTGGGTGTAATTCTGGCCCAACCAGGCCAATGACAAATTCGTTATCATTGGCATCTAAGCCAAAACAGGCCAAACGAATATCAGCGGCGAGGCCTTGGCTTGCATATGACTGACCTAATATTCCATGTTCTGCGAGAATCGGTCCGCGTTGCCGATGTTCCATTAAATAGAAGTTGGGCTTCCGACGAAGCGGATACCAGATTGCCCAAGGGTAATCTGTACTTAATAAATTTCGAAGAGGTTTCCCTATTAGCCAATCCTCNAATTCTGTTTCTCTTCCGGAAGCATAGGTTCGACCGGTCATGGTCATTTCGGGGCGATGAGTCAATTGACGGAAACAGTCTTCGGAGAAAGTCTCACGAACCTTTCCCACTATGTCGGCGGGGTTTTCTGTTGCTATGACAATACCGATTCCATGTGGATGATGCCAATCTTTATACAATACACAGTCGAGGCCAGACAAGGCTGGCAGAAGGACTTCAGGATCCTTGCAATCTGTAAAAGCATGCAGTTGAAAAAACATNCTTCTATCAGAGATTTGCTGTTGGCCCTCTACTGGAGCCCCAATCTCTCGGACATCGAGTTTTCTTCTGTCTTTCATATTTAAATTACTTTATATTCCTTTTAAATTGAGATTCAGTAGTAATTTCTANCAGACTCGTTAATTCTTCTGAAGCAGGAAAATGGTTGAGGATCAAGTAGACTAATACACCTGTNACGGAAACATACAACCAAATTGGGAAAGTGTAGCGAGCGATTCGACGGTGTAAAGTGAATTTGGACAAGAGAGCGAAAGCAAAAGTTATCAAGACGATTGGTAATGCAATTATAGACAAGANAATGTGTGAAATCAGGATAAAAAAGTAGATGGGACGAATCAGGCCTTGGCCCAGAAATTTTGTATCCCCGTGNAAGTGATGGTAGACAATATAAGAAACTAAGAATAACGACGATAAAAGTAGAGCCATTAACATAAATCTTTGGTGTTTTTTCTTTTGACCTCGTTGAATGGATCGAATGCCTAAGATTATAAAAATCGCACTTGAACCATTTAAAAGTGCGTTGACTATTGATAAATNTTCAACGAAAGGTAATCCAGTTTCCCCTTCTGCTTTGAAATAAATGAGCCAGACTAGAAAGATAATGGCGAGAAGACTAACAGAAAGCAGGGTAATTACAATAGAACGGGTACTTTGGATAATCAATGTATTCTTAGAAAATTTGATCTGCGATCATTGCAACCAAAATCAGAGGAAGATAGACTAGTGAAGCTGATAAAACTCGTTTGGCAGCTAGTTGGGATGGGGACAAGGCTAAAGACAAACTAAGCCCCAGAAAGACTAGACCTATAAGTGTTGCAACAAACAAATAACGATAGCTAGCAATTTGAACAATTGGGACTGCTGGTAATAAGCCGACAAACAGAAGAATTAGAGTTTGAAACCAAATATGGAAAATCGTGCTTTTNCCATTAGGTTGAACAATGGGTAACAATTGAAATCCGGCTTGGGCATAATCATCTCGATACAACCAAGCGATGGATAGAGAATGGGGTAGTTGCCACCAAAACAAAATGGCGAAGAGAACACCAGCCCCCAAATCAATCCGTCCACTAGCCGCACACCAGCCCACAACTGGTGGCAAAGCTCCAGGTATAGCGCCTAAAAAAGTACTAATTGGTGATTTTTGTTTGAGTGGGGTATAAATCAGCAAGTAACTGAGATGAATGGCGATAATAACCATCGTGGTTAGTGGATTGATCACCACAGAAAGGTAGACTGCACCAGCGGCCGAGATTAATAAGCCAAAAACTAAGGCCTGCCTAGGAGAAATACAACCAGTGGGGATTGGNCTCTTAGCTGTCCGCATCATTAATGCATCACTCTGGCGTTCGATGTACTGATTCAGTGCTAAGGTNCCTCCAGCTGAGAGTGCGGTTCCAATTAATGTTTGAATCAGCCGCCAATAATCTACAGGTATTGGCGACAGAAAAAAGCCTGCCGTCGTAGTAACTAGAATCATAGCTACTAAGTTAGGCTTAGTCAGGTTAAACAAAGACCTGACTAAGCTTGAGGTCGATATGGACGGCACATTAGTAGAATCAGATCTCATCTTTCACCGAATTTTTCTTAGGTCGTTGATTGTGCTCGAGCTGAATCGGGTATTTTGAGTTCACTACTATCCGTTTCTCCTGCAGCGGTGTGGCGAATTACCTCAAAAGAAAAGATTAGAGAATTCATAAATAGGAAGATACCCAAAAATTGATGCCCGCTAGTAATTGCGGTTCTCAGAGGAATAGACAATCTTTCACCCAATTGAAACTCACTGTACCAAGCTCCAATACCGAGTGTCATTTGCAGGATAATAATCGTTCCCATTATCATTGACAAGTTAATAAAATTAGTGAAACTGGAGTATTCAGAAAACACCCGTCGAACAAGAAGGACGATATGCATAGAAACCAAAATAGCAATCAAGACGTGTACCACTAGATATTGAGTAGTATGACGGACTATNGCACCCAAAACCAGTTGTACATATATAAGTGTAGAGGTGAAAATACTTAATCGGCCAATTTTGTTCGATTCTGGTGGCAACATTAGACTTAGTGGCTGATAATTCTTCCTGGAAGTTAGCATCGTCAAAACAGTAAAAAAAGCCAGCGATATAGGGGCAAAACTAGCATGGACGACAGCTAAGGTTATGCTGTTCTCAGTTACCCTAAGCCCGCCAAGGAATCCCTGTATTACCACAGTGATTAGAGACAANACTGAAAGCCACCTCAGTAAACCTCGTTGCTTGGACAACCACACTGAAACTAACGTAGCAATTGCCAGTAGCCCAACTAATGAACCCAACAATCGGTGAGAATGTTCTAGGAGGACTCCATGCACATAAACCCCCAATTGCCCATCTTGACTAAGGATTGTATAAGACCGGTGTGTTTGCCTATCCGTAATTTTCCAAACTTCACTTGGTTTAACCACATGAATTATGGCCATTTCAGACAGGTGATTTTCATCAACAGAAACTGAGTTTTGAATAGCTTGAGTCATAACCCCTTTATCCAAATCATTGGCCAAATGACTTGGTACTGAGACCAGAAGTCCACTGACCATCCGATCTATAGGGTATAGGAACATATTTTCTCCGAATGTAGTGGGCCAATCTGGAACAGACATACCGGCGTCCGTACCAGTTACCATACCTCCAACCAACATCAGGACAAGCATGGTTGAGAGCGTGCAAACGGCCAAGACATAATTCAGTGGGTAGTAGTTTTTTTTCATCGGTAGGTTACTGACGCTCGCGTAGGCNTATATTATACCACTGCTGAGAAAACGAATACAAGAATAGTTGAATTGAATGTAAGCCCATGCTATACTTCGGCTGTTTATTTTTGCTTTGATAGGAGTTCCACATGAATGCTGATAGTGGCGCAGTTAACAAGAAAATTGAAGAACTTGGAATTCAATTACAGAAGCCGGTTAAGCCTGTTGCCAATTACGTGACGACNGTTCAAACTGGGAATTTAGTCTTTACTTCAGGGCATGGACCAATCGGGGATGATGGTCAACTAATCCTTGGCCAACTCGGAACTGATATGGATATTGAAGGTGGCTATCAGGCTGCACGCGCTGTTGGTATTGGACTTCTTAGTACTCTTAAGGCAACACTTGGCAATTTAGATCGAATTAAGAAAATAGTGAAGTTAGTCGGTTTCGTCAATTCCTCAGCGGATTTTAAAGATCAGCCTGCAGTAGTAAATGGGGCTTCAGANCTTTTTGTCGAAGTTTTCGGTGATAAGGGAAGGCATGCTCGGTCAGCTGTAGGAATGGTACAGTTGCCAGGTGGTATCGCGGTTGAAGTTGAGATGATCGTTGAAGTTGAGTAGGCGGATGGCCAAACAAGTAGTACACCCAAAGATTCGTGGCTTCATTTGTACCAATTCTCACCCAATAGGTTGCGCCAAGAATGTAGAAATGCAGGCAAATTATGCTCGTCAGGCTATATCTTCACGTCAAACAGGCCTGAATGCTTTGGTCATTGGTGCCTCAACCGGATATGGTCTGGCATCTCGGATTGCACTNGCAACTGGCTACGGGGCCAACACAATTGGTGTGTTTTTTGAGAAACCACCAGTCGGNAAAAAAACGGGCACTGCGGGTTACTATAACTCATTTGCTTTTCACAAATACGCTGAAAGACACGGAGTGAAAGCGCTTAGCATTAATGGGGACGCCTTCTCAGATAAGGTCAAGGCTGAAACAATCGATTCGATCAAGAGGGAACTTGGTCAACTTGACCTGATAGTTTACAGCTTAGCCTCACCAAGACGTATACATCCTCGAACAGGTGAGGATTATCGTTCAGTATTGAAGCCAATAGGAAAACCCTATAGCGATAAAACAATTGATCTCGTCAAGGAAGAAGTCGTCAATATTTCGGTTGAAACAGCTACACAAAAAGAAATTTCGGATACAATCGNGGTAATGGGTGGTGAAGATTTAACTTTTTGGGTCGACTGCCTTCTGGAAAATGATTGCCTGAAACCGGGGGCACAAGCTGTAGCGTATTCCTACATTGGTCCAGAAATAACTCACCAGATTTACACGAGTGGNACTATTGGTCAGGCAAAAGACGACCTACAAAATCACGTCGACAAAATTGACAAAAAACTTGAGCAGGTAATTGGTGGAAACGCTTTTGTATCGGTGAATAAAGCTGTAATNACTCAGGCTTCGGCAGCGATCCCAGTAATACCTCTCTACATTAGTATCCTTTACAAAATCATGGATTCAAAAGGAATCAATGAGAACCCAATAGCTCAAATTACTCGCCTTTTGACGGAGCATCTCTTTTCCGATCACGGTCCTAAACTCGATGGCCAAAGACGTATTCGGCTAGATGAAAGGGAACTTTCAGCAGAGGTTACTGATCAGGTCAAAAAGGTTTGGTCGCAAATCACCACCGAAAACCTGCATCATTTGGCCGATTACAATCGATACAAAACCGGTTTTAGAAACCTGTTCGGATTTGATGTTGATAACGTCAACTACGACCAAGAAGTCGAGACTGATTTGTTCTTACCTTAGTTAGCTTCATCTATTCAGTATTTGTATGCAAATACGCCTCTNTCAGCTTTCGATACAACTCAAGATTGCCATAAGCTTTTTTTTGCTGTCGATGGGGTATGCCTATCTCTTTGCCCAAATTAACCTGCAGTTAAATACTAGACCCGCTGATGGAGACGCTTCAGGTTTAGCGACANTCCAAGATATTGTCGTAACCTACCATGGAGACCGTAGTCAAACCCTTCTAGGACAAAAAATTAATGGGACTATGAGGCAATATTTACCGGATGAAGAGGATAAGATTGCGATCGAGCAGTGGATTGCTAATGGGCGAACTGAAGAAGAATATACTGAAGTTGTTCAACCATTGATGGACGCCTATTGCGTCAGTTGCCACCCTTATGGTGACCAGCCTGATTATCCGCTGGAAACTTACGAACAGGTGTTTATGTCGGCTGAACCAAATAGTGGCCCATCTATTGGTAAACTAGCTCGTTTTACACACTATCACGCATTTGGTATGGGGATTTTTGCTTTTTTGCTGAGCGTCACTTTTGCTTTCACAACTTTCTCTTCACCNTTCCGTACTTTCGGAGTAGCTCTGCCCTTCTTATCGATATTTTTAGATATTACTTGTTGGTGGTTAACTCGTTTGGTTAGCCCCGCTTTTGCATACGTTGTCTATCTGGCAGGCTTGATGACCGGTGTATCTTTCGCTATTACNATTTTGGGATCNCTCTATGACATGTGGTTTCGGCAAGTAGAGGAGTAAATCCATTTTTTATGGTCAATCATTTTTTATAACAATAGCTTCGGTTTCCAAGCAACTACCTGCCAGAAAAACCACAAGATAAATATCACTGACTAACCTTTCATCAAATTGGTCAAATCCATCCCACCAAAATGTATGCCGGCCGGCTGTTACGATGTTTTGGTTAATTAATAGGCGTCTTCTTCGCTCACTAGTATCATAGATCGAAATTGTAACCGGTACGGATTGACTTACTAAGAATGAGATTGCCATGGATTTGTGNCGGTCCGGTGAAAATATACGCGGTTGGCATGTAACGTCCCGAAGTTGTAACTTACTTCCTTCGACCACTTTTCTTGGGGCTAACCGGTAACGTCCCAATTTCTGAATTGGGACTGATATCCTAACTGCAGATTGATATGATTCTGTTGTCCCACCGATGTATTGCCAATGGTTTCCTGACCAATGAAAAATTCCTGAATTCATAGATTTCGATACTTGAAAAGACAAAATGGCTGGTTTATGGACTGGAAAATTTAAGTTGCTGGGTTCAATAAGGTATTCGTTATCTGAGAATGTAGAGTTGATAGTAATGTGGGTTGGAGCTTTTAGGGAATTTGGTGCAACAATTATACAAACTTTCTGATCTTGGCTGTTGATTGTTCTTGTTTTTTGGTTGTCTAGTNGGGGTACAAAGACAACTTCTACTTGATCTTGGCTGTGATGNCCAGCATGATCTACTACTTGAATACGGATAGTATGTATCCCTACCAGATTTGAGGGTACTCGCCATTCACTAAGCATGCCGATTTGCTCGACAGGATTCGAGAAAGGTTGCTTGGAAATAGGGTGCCAAATTGGGTTAGGTTCTTGATTTAACTGATTTTCATCAGCTGCATATTCTATTGTGTATAGTTTAAAGTTTTTGTCAGAAGCTACCCCTCTAATGTTAACTATTTGTCCAATTTGTTGCCTGAAAATTGGAGCAGAAATTTGAGCTTTAGGCTTGTGATTGTCAACTTTTACTAGAGTCTTATGAATTGAGGAATTTCCACTTTGATCTACTGCCTCTAAAATAATTTCAAAATCAGACTCAACTTCTGGTGTCTGCCACTCAACCAATGTTCCAATATCTATAGATTGATTGCCTTCTTGAACCCGAAGTAAACTAGTTGACTCAGTACTAACGGCTTTAACTTTTAATTCAAATTGTCCTAAATTTTGGTCAACTACTCTTCCCAGAATCGTTATCTTTCCTGATACAAACTGTCCTGAATTTGGTGANGTAATTTCCACNATCGGAGCCAAATTGTCAATGGTTACATAAACATTTTGAGTTGTAGCATGACCAATCTTGTCTTCTGCGTATAGTTGTATTTGGTAGGAGCCATCAACAACAGGTAATTTCCAAATACTTAACAACTGTGCTTTTCTAGAGATACTAGGATTAACTACCGGGATGGGGCTCCAATTTTCGACCGCTGAATTTGGTTGGAATTGAAGTTGAAAACTCGCAAGATGGGCATCATCTACTGTTCCAGTAATCCGAATTTCATCACTAATAATTTGCCCTAGGGTTGGTGTCAATATCTTAACTGTTGGCGATATATTATCGACAAAAACTCGTCGAGTTATCGTCTGAGATTTATTGGACCAATCGGTAACCATTAATCTAACTTGATAGGTTCCTTCCACGATAGGAGTTGACCACCTGGCGAGTAAGCTATCAACCCGAGAGATAGTTGGTTCTTCAACGAAAATCGATTCCCACTTTATGCCATTAACTTCTCTGAATGACAATTGAAAATCTCTTAGATTNTCATCGCTAGCTGTACCAATAATCTCGATGGTCCCATTAACCATTTGATTGATTTCAGGTGAGGTCATTTGCGCGATGACTTCTGTACTATCAATTATTACATCTACCACTACTTGAGATGACAAACCGGCAAAATCATTGGCTTCAAGTCGTAACTGATACAGCCCACCCACTAGGTTGGTGGTATTCCACTGAGCCAAAGTATTTTGGTTTGCTACTTCCTGTGAACTTGTCCAGAAATTTTCCCAACCTGACTTAGGCGAGTTTAGACGGTATGATAGAGTATATTTTTCAAGGTGTGTGTCTTTTACACTACCTATGATTTGGTTATTTCGTTGGCCTACCACTTGCAAGTTTGAGGGTTTTTGCAGTGAGATTAGGGGCGGTTGGTTGTCGACAGTAATAGTTTGCTGTCGAATCGTTTGATATTGGTGGTTGTCAGTAACGACCAGTTCTATGTTGTAAGACCCATCAGTGAGTGTGGAAGTATCCCAAGTCGCAATTTGTTTTTGCTTAATTTCACCCAAACCAAACCAAAGTATTTGCCAATTTGATTGATCGGTCTGTTTCAGTCGAAGCCAAGAAGATTGGATTTCTGATTCAGGTGCTGCTCCAACCTTTATACTTGCATGGACATTGACCAATCCAGATACAATTTTTTTAATTGGTTCNAATTGAACTTGAGGACCAGCCGTTTTATTGTTTAGTTGTAAAACAACCATATCGGATTGACCGATATTGCCAGCTTTATCTTTTACCTGNATTTGTGTGTCTATCAACCCATCTACACCTTCAGTTTCCCAAACATAACTGTATAAATCATCGGAACCTGAAACTTTCAAGTTGCTCGACCACTCAGACCAAATCCATTCTTTCAATGTGTGTCTTTGGTAACCAATCCTTACGCTTGCAGGATTTAATTCTTGAATAAAATATCGGATATTNAGNCTTCCACTGGCTTGTTCTTTTGCAAATGGTAATTCAAGAGATACAATAGGTGCGGTGTTATCAACTACAACATCTGTTTGAGCTTGGCTACGGTGTTGTAAATCAAATTGTCCATTCACCATATCTGTAACATTCAGTTGTAATGTATACAAGCCGTCTGAAAAGCCCCTTGTTTGCCATGAGAATAAAGTTGAGCTTTCTACTGGTTCAACTGATCGGTGGATAATCTTTCTCGCACCTGATTGAGAAAAAATCTGCATGGTATACTCTAGAAAGTCACTATTGTCATTAGCTATACCTTGGATTTCAAATAAGCCACTTACTATTGTTTTCTGGTTAGGTAACAAGAAGATTTTGGCGATTGGTGGCAGTGAATCNACTATAAAGTTGGCGTATGCACCAACTTTATCAACATTATTCTCTTGATCAATAGATTGAACAATGAACTGATGNAGCCCTTGTGTTAAACCAGACAACACAACTCGATTTTCTTGCCCTGAATCACCTGTTAAATGAAAAGNGTNCTGGTCAATTTTGTACTGATACCGGNAGNCCTGACTACTTGCGTCCCCGCCTATAAACTTGAACGTTACGGTAGTCTCGCCAACAATAGAATAGTCAGTCGGACCTTCCAGTATTCGAGTAACTGGTGGTGTTTGTTCCTGTTTAAGGGAGCTGATACCTTCTTCGGTTCCAAAGAGAATTTCACCACTATCAGTCTCTGTAATTGCAAATATGTTACTACTACTCAAACCATCCGAAGCCGTCAGCTGCTTTACCACCTCACCCTTCCTAAGAATACTAACTCCATCTGATGTGCCAACCCAAACTTGGCTATTGGTATCCCTGAATAGAATCTGCACATTGTTATCAATTAAACCATGGCTGGTGGTATAATGCTTGGCTAAGCTCGGCAGACCACTCAGGGACAAAACATAGATGCCTTGGTTGGTACCGACCCACATACTGCTATCCATTTCTAGAATAGTTTGTATTTGACCGAACTGTTGCTGAGAGATTTCGACCATCTGGTTTCCAGGCAACTCATTCGGTTTATAAATCCATAGATCACTTGGTAATTGTTGATTGCCTGCAGTTGCAAGCCAAACATAACCTCTATGATCAATTAATAAGATTTTGACCGCTCTTCGAATTTGATTTTGTATTGGTCTTAATATAACTACTTCTGGCTTTTCTCCTTCTAGCTCTACTCTAATTAAGGTGGGTAAAAAACCGTTTGCATCGTTGGGCAACAGCAGAGCTGTCGAAGCCCAGATTCGGCTGTCATTGTCAACGATCAGAGTTTGTGTGTTTCCGGTTCCGCTAGGCAAGAGTAATTGTTTCCATGTTCGACCATCAAAAAACAATATCCCAGCTTCTGTTCCTGCCCATATTGTTCCATCTTCCGTATAAGCTAAAGACCGCACAGAAGTGTTATGTGAAATTGGAATCGGGATGTTTGTGATTCGAGATAATCGACTGTTTGGGTTTTGACTAAAGATTCGACCAATCCCACTATCAGTCCCGACCCAGATACTATTCCCTGAATCTTTGGTAAAGCATGTTACTCGATTATTCACTTGTTGTGGAACTTGAAAGGTTTGCCAAGACAAATCCGAAAAACTAATTCCGTTATCGCGAGTCCCAACCCAGATTTCACCAGAAGGTGCCTCACTCAGAGCAGTAATATTGCTACTAGTTAGACCACTAGCTTTATCTAAAAGCTCAGGTAGGGATTGACTACTAGCGTTAACATTTATCAATAGAATTCCCTGATCGGTACCAATCCATAGATTTTGTCTTTGGTCCAGGTGTAAGGCTTGGATGTTAGCTTCTGCAACCCCAGGCCAATCGAAGATTCTTTGCCAAGTCTGATTTTCGTAGACAACAAGGCCTTTTGTCGTACCCACCCAGAGTTTGTCTGGTTCGCTAGTGAGAGATTGGACACGACTTCCAGGTAGCCCGTTTTGTGTNCTAAATATCTTCCAATTGTCATTANTTTCACCGATTAATGTTAAAAGCGCTTGTTTTGGGGTGATTGGATCAGATGGTTGGTGCACTAGCCAAATTTGGCCTGAAAAATCTTCATATATGTCAGTTATTTGTTCAGTCCTTACGTGGTGCCATTTGATATCTTTTGGTTTTTTCCAACTTACACCGGCAGAAGTCCCAACCCAAATTTCACCATTGTTTCGTTCTAGAACCGATGAGACGTAATTAGATTGAATTCCAGTTTCTTGGTCATACAAAGTATGCCAAAACATTTCTGACACATCACTCTCCCATCTCCCAATAAGTAAGCCAGAGTTGGTGGCAACCATTAAATCTCCATTACCAGAAAATGATAAATCTTGTATGGACACATTAGAAATACGTTTTATTGTTCTCGGATTAGTTAGAGCGATATTATGCCAAAAACCATCGAATCGAAGTAATCCTCGAGCNGTACCCACCCAGACTTGANCCATTGGNCCAGTTATGATTTTTCGAATTTCATTGCTAGCTANCTGGTCCTTGAATCGAGTGAAATTNCGCCATTGATAATTGTAACNAGAAAAAANGGGNAGAGTAAAAAATAGTAGNATTGTAAGGAAANANAAGNTGTAACGTACGGTTAATGGCGAGTAAATTACTCTTCTCAACGAATCACAACCATCTTTTTTGTTTGTGAAAAAATTTTCTCTGTAGTCCAACTGTTAGCAGTGAGTGTATATAAATAGATACCTGATGGTACTAATTCCCCCTCCGAATTTCTTCTATTCCAATGAGCGGCCCCGCGTTTATCAATATAATTACCACTAGGCATTTGCCCCAAATTCAAGTTACGAACTAATTGGCCAGTTGGAGTATAGATTTGGATACAAACATTAGAAGGGTTAGCTAATTGAAAAGGTATCCAAGTCTCTATACCAAATGGATTAGGATAATTATTTTTTAATTGTGTACTTGATAAATCTAGCCGGAATGGTGCAGATGATTCAACCCAAAACTTTGTACTTTGGTAAGACTCTCCGAAGTGGCTCGAAACCAATACCAAATCAAACAAGTCGACTACACTGTCTCGATTAACATCAGGATTATAGTCCCAGGGAACTGTCTTTCCGTAGTAAAGGGCTACGATGCTTAAGTCGAATATGTCCACGATACTATCTAAATTTACATCCCAAGGTTGAAATACTTCACCTACTATCACCTCAGCAGAGTTAATCTCCACTGCAATTTCATTCAATGATTGGTTTAAAAATGAAAAATTCTCAATCGAAAATTGGTAAGTTCCCTTCTTCTTGGCGCGGCATAAAATTTGAATCAGACGGCCAGTAGTTTTAGCTGCGTATTTACTATCTTTGACAGCAACAATGTTTTTGTAAATGCCTTGCTGACGGTCTATTTGAAAAAATGGCCCATCTTCTAAAGGTTCATTTTCTTGTTGCAATTGAATTACTGCATCTTTTGGAAAAACTTCGTTGAATCGTGTCGTAGTAATGAAATGTATCGCCTCAGGCTCAGTCCATTGAATATCGAATTGAAAACTATTTAAATCATCTACTGATTCTATCCAGACAGCTAGGGTAAAATCTTCACCTGACTCTACAGCTTGCCTGCTAGGGGAAATTCTTACTCTGCCAGCGAATGGCAAGATTACATGAAACTGTTGTGTTTGAGACCATTCGCCAAAACGATTAAAATTTCCACTCTTTACTCTCCACCAATAAATCGACGAGGGGTCTATAACTATTTCGTTGGGCAGCAGTTGCAATGTTTTCCCATCAGTCCCAATCTGCAGGCTCAGGTTTGAATCGATGACTGGTGATGTAACTGAATTAGAGAAGATTTTGTCACTTCCCATTTGAACGACAGAATAAAGGCTGTCAACCTCCCAAGATAAGCTTATACCTTGAGGTGAACTGAACCTTTGGCCATCTGATGGTTGCGACAATAACGGTGTCGGATTTTCTGCAGACCACCAAAGAATACTGCCATCTTGGCCTCCAGCAGCTAGGAAAAACTTTCCATCTTTCGTTATCGCAACATCGTGGACATTTTGCTGGTGAAATGATGATATTTCCTTTTGGAAGTGATAGCTTACCAATCGAGCCGTCGGCGTTAACTGATTTGTGCCGTATTCTGAAGTGGTTCCAACTGCAAGTAAACTTCCACTTGGGTTAAATTTAACTTTTAGAACTGGCCGATTGTAAGAGATACTCTCTTGTTTTATTTCAGATGATGGTTGCCAAAAATTGACAGTTCCTGACCAGTCCCCAGACACAATAGTTTGGTCTATTGGGTGAAAATCAGTAGACCAAACTCGAGAGGTATGTTGGGCGCTAGTTTTGATAATCTTTCGTGAATTTAAGTCCCAAAGGATAACTCTTCCATCCTCAGTTCCAATCGCTATATGCCTTGCGTCAGAACTAAACGCTAGGGACCAAATAATGGTTGGGTGGATCTCAAAGTCACCAATATGATGTCGCTTGAGTAAGTCGAATAAGCGGATTGTTCCATTATCCATACCTGTTACTAAAAATCGTTCTTGTATATCAGCGCTCATGGTACTTGTGTTTTTTAAACCAATCCACTGAAAAAGTATTTCTTTACTTTCAACACTCCAAACAATCACATGGCCACTTTGGTCAATGGAACATAAACGGTTACCGGAAAGAAATGCAACTTTTACGACTCTGGTTAGATGCCCTTTTAATTTGTATAAAATAGTTTTTGTTTCAAAGTTCCAAACGAATACTTCGTGATCGTCTCCAGCGGAGGCGATGAGTGAATGGTCTTCGTTAATGGCCAAAGATAGTATACGACCTCGGTGCCCATATGATACGTAATCAGGGCGTATTGCAAAGGCTGTCACTGAATGTATGAAAAGCATAATTGCCATGATCAACTTCAAGTTTTGGTGATACTTCTTCATCTGACTTTTAGTTTTGTGGCATACTAATTGCTATCTTGGTAGTCGAAAGGGTCGCCGTAGAGTTTGTCTGTTACAATGAAATCTAATTCAGAACTTCTACTCTGCTATTTCTCAGCATGTGGGTTGGTATATTATTCGTGAATTTTAACTGAGTCTGAGTGCCATCCACAAGTCCAGTTGAATGTAGTTTCGATCTGTTGTATAATCCAAAACCACGATCCGGTTAGTGTCTAATAAAATATACAGTCAGCAAACAAAACTTACTTACTTAGAGCACTCCAAAGTGCTGTGGATAATCAAAAAATTTATGATAAGTTCCGCCAGAAAGAATATGACGAAAAGAGGTCACTTAGAAATGAAGAGCACTGACAGATGGTTCGCCAAATTTTCCCTAAGTCTTTTCCTGTTTACCTTTTGTTCTCAGCTGCTGTTTGCAGAGGATCTTTTTTGGACTGGGGCTAACAACGGCGAGTGGAATGAACTAACAAACTGGATTAATGCTGATGGTGTAACAGGGCAGGAAGTTCCTCAGGCAGGAGATACTGCCACATTTGATCTGCCTACGGCACAGTCACCGACGACTGTACCGGAAGGCGTTGATATTAGGATCAGTTCTAAACCAGATGCGACAGAAGCTACTATTATTGAGTTGCCGGAGTCAACTATTAATGACCTCATATTGGAACCAGGTGCTCAGGACGTTCAACTTACGTTCACAGGCCCAGTAGTAGTCACTGGTGATCTAACTGTTACTGGAGCCAGCAGTACAATTACCACAATCCAGCTTAACGATAACCCTCTGGAATGCGCAGACGGAACAATTCGGCTGATTATTCCCGACAACGCTCAGAACAGCATCATTAGTTTTGGGGGTGGAAGTGCTGCAACCGTCAAGTCAGGTAAGCTGGAATTGATTACCTCAGCCGATACTAGCGATAGTCGAGTCGATGTTATCGGCCCTAGTATAGAAGTGACAGGGAACTTTGATGTCAATACAAACACTGGGAATGCGACGATAGAGCCTCAAGGGTTAATCGTTACTGGGGATCTTACTATTTCTTCCATTGGTGATGGTCTCGCCTCTCTTTTGATGGGTGCTAATAACTTAGATGTCGATGGAAATTTGAAAATCACCAAAACAGGTGGAGATTTGGATGCTGTAGAAGGTTGGCCTCAGCTTTCATCTTCTGGCCAATCAAATATGGCCGGCAATGTCGAACTCAAAAAGGTACGATTTGATGCCGATAAAGTTACCTTTGACGGAACAGATAATCAGTCGGTAGATTTTAATGGGGCCGACTTAGTGGATGAGACTATCACTGTCCAAAATGAATCTGGAACGGTCAAACTGGAAAGTGATCAATCCCTACGTGTAAAAATCCTGAAAGTCTATTCCAATACAACATTTAGCGATATAACTAGCTTAGTAATAACCGAAACAATGCAAGTGATTGCAGACAACTCTAAGGATGTACTACTAGACGCGGCGGGAGGCAGTTTCACTGATGTTAAATTACTAGAGGTAAAAGCTGGTTCCGGAAGTGGTGGTGCCACAGTTTCGGCGATTGGACCGAACATAAGCATCGAGGAATTGAGAGTTACATCAGAAGGGACAAATACGGGGACTCCTACTATAGACATTGGCGATAACGGAATGACTGTTAGGAACATCACCCTGAAAGATGACGGGTCAGAATCCAGTACACCAACATTGAAAGCTGGATCCGGTACAATCGTTGTTACCGGTAACATAGTGGTTTCTGGTGCCGCTGATAGCCCTACAGTATCATTTTCGCCAGCTAATGATTCTGAAATCCCTTGTGAGGTTATACTTGCCGGAGATACTAGTCAAGCTATTTCCCTTGACAAGGGTGTAAATTTCCAAAATGTCATCCTGAATATACAGAATATTTCAAGTGATGGTGCAGAGCTAAAAACCTCTGCTATAGTTCGAGGTCTAGTTATTAGTCATGATCAGCCAGGTAATATTCGACATCCAGTTGAAACAGTAAGCGGAAAGGCTTTCCAGTTTAAGATTACGGAAACCTCAGGGTCTTTGAGCTTTGTTCAGCCCGATGGTGCTACTAGCACTTTTAGACAATTAGCAGAAAGTGAGAGTGATGCTGCTATCAGTATTGTAGCGGGGGACGATGTTGGCGAAAACGCGGTACTTCAACTCAACAACAATGATCTGNTAGGAAANANTGATGATNCNAGCCTNTCAGCNGACTTNNTTATGAGTGTNAAAACTGGGGCNAGTGGNGGAANTGCTCAAATTNTCCAAGGNAANGGTNTTATGCAATTCCGCGATGTCANCTTAACNGGNGTGGGAACGGGCGAGGTTGTNCTAGCACCNGGNGGAGNATTGACNGCTCGCTCAGTNCACNTAACATCCACNGGGGATGAAGATGTAGTNCTNACTGCTGGAGGGGATATAGNNACTGAAACCTTAATNNTNGAAGGNACCTCAGGGGCTGGAGTTCCAAAAGTNGACNTCGACAATTANAGCCTACAAGTTTCTACCGTCCAGGATTTGGGATTACTAGANTTNCGACATACTGGAGGTGGNTCCCCANNGATTGAGACAAAAGNNGANTCAGTTGGANTNATATCNGTTGANAGATTTGTGCTCAANCAAGCCGANCTTACAATGCCCTCTTTCACTGTAAAAAANCTGAGTATCACNGATACAGGTACAGATGGTGGAAGTCGAAAGCTAACCATGTTAGGTTCCCTTTCCGTTACAGGTAATGCAANTATNANNAGTNNNTCAAACCCGGCCGAACTAAACCTGAACGGNAATNCCCTAACAGGTGGAGGCTCTATCTCAATAACTAGCGGAAGCCANCCGAGTAAGGTTCTTGCTGTAGGCTNAATCGNAATAGGTAANTTAACGATTGATTCTGCNGCNGGACAACTAGCANCTTTGACTCAAACAGCTGGGGATAAGTTTGAAGCTGGTACTGTAAATATCATTACTCGAAGCAGTGGTTCAGCAGAANTGGAAACGTCTTCGACCTTGGTCGANGGNGAANTATCNGTTTCCATGANNCTTAGTGCCTTAGAGTTAAGGTCTATAGCTGGTTCTGGAAGCCCAAAACTCAATACCAATAATGTATCTGTTGAAATCGATGGNGACCTGAGATTAATCAAGGAAGGTGGAAACCCACTGCTGACCGTTGGTTCTGGTAACATAGATGTGGCCGGTCATCTGGAATTGACTGGTAGCGGTACCTCTTTGCAACTTCAATCAGGTAGTGAGTTAGTCTTGGATGGGATTCAAGATCAAAGCGTGGATTTAACTAATGTTGATTTACAAGCTAGTGATGTTCGCCTCCGTATCAGTAACAATGAGACCGAATCCGGTCAAGCTTTAGCNACAATAATTTTGCCTGACAATTTTGGAATTGGTGGAGGTCTGACCGTAGATAGGTTTGCCAAAGCTATGCTGATGTCCAAAGAGAACGATTCTAATTCTCAATTCACCTTGGCTGTTAGTAAAGCTGTCAATATTAATGGACAACTAACAACTGCTGAGACTAGTATCGACTTCCTTGATAACAATGAAGACGGTGTCNTGATTGGCCCATTGGGAGAATTAGCTGTAACTTCCAGCGCGACCATCAAATTACCAAGGGGTCAGTTAGATAACAGCGCTGGTGGAATCGTTGCTTTATCNGCTTCGTCTATTCTTGAAATCGCTCAAGATGCAGAGTTTAAAACTAATGACAACCATGTTATTTCCACAACGTTAGGTCAGGTTGTCGGGAATTATAATCGCCAATTTACTGGTAGTGGTAGTGTCCAGCTTTTACAAGGATTAAAGGATAATTTTCCGACTATACCATTAGCGCCGATTTCTATCGTGTCTGGCGATACCGTCGAAATGATTTTCGGTGAAGACAGTTTAGTTAGTACGGAGTATGCTAACGTTAACTTGAATGGCCAGGTAACCGTGGGTAAGAATACGGATATTGAACTTTGGGCTGGTCGGCCAATTACTTTTGGTAGNTTATCGACAGAGGGTAATGGTGATGTTAATGTTCATGGNAAAGGTGATCCAGATGATGGCGGGTCAATTCTGAAGATCAATGGTGATGTNGATTTNGGNACNGACATAAACGTTGGTAACGGTGAGGCAGTTAATGGTGGAAACATTCATNTACAATTCGCCAATGAATCCAGAATAATCAATAATGGAACCTTCAAGGTCGAAGGCTTTCCTGGAAGCAACGATGGTACCGATAGAAGTAATAGGTTGCTTATTTCTGCACAAAACATTAATCAACAATTGACGATAGAGAACCATGGTAGGCTTGACTGGGAATGGGCTGCTGTTCGTNGCATGATCTATGATTCAGTTAGCACTGGAAGTGTTGAATTTGGTTTTAGCGATAGCGTCGTGAATGCGACCGGAAATGTAGGATGGCCTGATGAAAAATTTGCTACCCCTGTTGAGCAAGGATCTTCAGCTATNACAGATTTTTCTACAAGGCCAATTTCGACGGATAACAAAAAAGATAGTCAGCTCTATAACTTTTACGCTACTNGTAAATCCGATCTGAATGAATCTACAGATTTGTTTGAAAGTGGTAGTACGAAAGATGGCGTTTACGTATTTGCCCAAAACCTAGATGGAAACAGTTCTTTAGCTAAGTGGGACGAAACCGATCCACAAGCACTAAGCGAAGTAGCCATGGGCCGATATTACGTATATTTGGATCCTCTTGGCGCCGATTCAAGTACGTATATCATTGTTTCTGATCACACTGTGAACATCAGTAAAATAGTTTTTCTGCCAGGTGGAAATGATCAACCAACNTCAGGTANCGATGTTGCTTATACCTCCTTCAGAGTTGATTGGACGGACGATGGAAATGCCAATGCTACAGTCGAGTTACGTTATGCCAATGGCTTGCCTAGCTTGCAAAACTTGTCAGCTGTAAACGATCAAACCACTCTAATCACAAAAGTCTCCTCGGCTAAGGATGGAACTGATGGATCGTATATTTGGGATACCTCCGGTTTAGCTACCGATGATGGCGCAATATATTACATTTACGGGATTTACTATGAATCTTCTAAGGCATCCTACTCGGTTAGTAAGGGAGTAAAGCTAAAAAACGTCCACTTTAAGGACTTGCCGGCTGGTATAAAAACAGAAGTTGATACTGCGAGTAATACAGATGTCATTGACCATAAAAACTACTTAATCAACTGGTCAGATTGGAACGCTAGTGTTGGTACAATGGACGTTTATGTGTCGCAACAGTCCTTCAAAAGTGTAGCTGAGATTCGGGCTGCCTCGACAGCCGAATCTAGCACAAATGACCTGACACGTGCAGTGGTTATTGCATCTGATCTAGACCCCNCAGGCCCAGACCAGGTTAGTTGGAATCTGACTTCTGGGTTCGGTATTTCTAATTCTCTAGCTGTTCCTGAAGGTGATTACTATGTTTATGCTGTTGCGGAAGATATAAACGACGATGCCAAATATAGCAAATTGGTGACAGCCGAAGGACAAATTAAGGTCAAGCATAATCCCTTCTTTTATCCCACAGAAGTTAAGGTAACGAGCAAAGTTAATTCAGGCCCAGCAGAAGGGCCAGAAGCAATTAGTGTTTCTTGGAAAGGTGGAGACTGGGATGACACCAAAACATCAAAAGTTGGTATTTTCTATGCCTTAAAATCAGCAGTTGATGCATCCCCAACTGATTTCTCAGACGCAGANTTGCTCCGAGCNAATGCTACAGAGGCGGTAGCACTAGATCCTGATGGAGTTGCTGTTCCAACGAGTCAATTNACCGGATTAAATCTTGATCAGCAGTATGGGTTTAGGGAATGGGACTATTATGCACCTGAGGTCGTAGCTAGTTTAGCTGAAGGTGAATACGTTGTTTGGGTGGTTTTGGAAGATGCAGACGGCGACTCAGTTTCCAAACGAAGCGCAAATACGGTAACAATTTCTCACAAGAGCTCAATTAGGATTGATGACCCAATCCCAGTTTCAATTACGAGAACTCCAAATCCTTATTACACAATCATGTGGACTGATGTAGATAATGATCANTCAGCTTTGGTAGATCTATACTACAGTAATATTGATTTGAGAGATCAGAATGGTGTCGGAGGAGAGCTCTCATTGCAACAAAGTTTCGATGTCGCGACATCCTTCACCAAGATTAATAATAATCCACTTGCAGAAGATAAAGATGGTGATGGAGACCGTTATCTCTTTCATTTGGTAGGCCGTTCAGGTGCCCCAATTTATGATAGCCAAACTTATTACATCTATGCCTTGATTGATGCTGATGGTGATCAACAACCAGAAGCTGGATACCAGTCTGGTGGCCTGATTCCGGAAAGGCAGTCTTCCATTCTTGTGACTCAACCTTCTGGAGTTGACGAAGCGTCTTCCCAATATATGGTTGAATGGATGGAATCTTGGACTGACCCNCTGATAGATGTAAATGTTGATCTCTATTTTAGTCCCAAGAAAACACTTTCTCTAAGTGAACTAGAGCTTAGTCTTGAGAATGAGTCTGCAGCCACAGGGATTATTGCTCGAGATCTCCCGCTAAATCAAACTTCTGACGGCTTAATGGCTGGGCAGAATAGTGCCATTTGGGATGATCTGGTGATTCAGATGGGNCGTCCCTCCGGTGAAGGGTCCTCGACCAACCTAACTGATAGCAACTTGCCACCTAAGGAAAAAGGNTATTACACTAATAGACGGCTCATTTTCACGTCTGGAACAATAACCTCAGCGCACAAGATTGTTGGCTATAATCCACAGACGAGTACACTGACGTTTAACCCTCCAGCTNCAGCTGAAGTTAAACCGGAAACGGTTACTGGATACAAAATAGTTATTCCGGACGGTACTTANTATGTCTATGCTGTAATGGATTCAGCCGCTGGAAGTAACCTTGTTGATCGTTCGGAAGCAATCGATGAAAATGGTGTAGAAATTAACACCCCTTACCATCCTGGCCGTGGTGTGAACAACATCTACAATAGTGGTATTAGCCGTCATGTAAACCCCATGTTAACGGGAACTGCAACCTTAGGTTCAAAAAATGGTAGTTTGACAGAAGGTACCCCAACCAAGATTGTTGATCCAGATTTGACGAATGAAGCCGATCTATATCTGGGAGCTAGGGTGATTATGACTGCAGGTGACTTTGCTGGTCAAAGTCGAACTATCTTAGGATATGATTCTGGTACTGGCACTTTGACCCTAGATCGTCCTTTCGATCCAGAAGGTGGTAGTTTGTACTATCCTGTGGAAGATNTTGATGGAAATACTATTGCTAAGGCNGGAATAGATGGTCAATTCCGTATCGATTCCTTAGAAATTTTTGCACGCAGTGTAGGTGCAATTACAATCACTAATCATGAAGTCGACATCGAATTCCCCAAGGATCGTCGCGGCTTAGGGGATTACTTTGACGTTGGTGTCAAGCTTGATACTAATGGTCAACCAATCGCTGGTGTTGAAGTTTACCTTACCTATGATGCAACCACTTTAGAAATCGCCGATCCGACTGCACCNTTTAATGTGCTTGTAAAGACTGGTTACACGACGAAAGATTCTCCTAGTTCTGGTGTACTTATTTCTAGTGATTTAGAAAACACTGATTATGATGGGTTTTCAGTGATCATAACCAGTGGAAAAGCTCGTGGTTCGCGNAGCATAATCAAAAACTTTGACAAAGCGGCTAAAGCATTGACTGTTGATCCACCATTTTTAAGCTCTGATGGCACACCAGCTAAGTTAGGGAAAGGCGTTTTCTTCCGCATCGACAGAGAAATTAAGACAGGTGTTGAAATAGGAGATTGGAGCCCAACAGTCAATGCCAATGATAGTATAGCTGCTGGCGAGCTGAGTTTTTCGGCTATTTCAACAGGTCAGGCAGCTGAAGCATTTTCTGCCAATCAGCCATTTTTATTTGCTACATTCAAGACAATTGCTGTTGGCAATGCTAATATCAATTTCTCTTTTGCCGAAGGAAGTCAAACAGTGGTAATAGATGCTGAAGGGGAAAAACACATTCCACACGGCCCATCCACTGTTTTGATTGAGACTGTCAAAAAGGAAACCACCAGCCTATCAGGTATAGTTCGCTTGCAAGGACGTAAAGCCGATCACAGTGATACTGTGACAATTGAGCTACGAAAGCCTGGTAGTATGGGACACTATCCAGGATATCCAGTACCNGATTCTCCAGCCGCTGGTATTGATACCGATCCTATTGCACCGGGAATTCAGTTGATAACCAATGCTGATGGACAATTCACACTGACAGACCTGCCGAGTGGCAGATTCTTCTTGACTGCAAAAACCAGCCATCACTTAAGAGGGCAAAATGGACAACCAGAAANAATCGGTGGTCGAGATATTGTCGTTAGCAAACCGATTGAAATCCGCCCAGGNCAGTTTATTTCAGGGGTTCGTATATATGGATTCCGAGATTTAAATGGTGATGCGAAATTCGATGGTGTCGGTGAATTCGATAGCGAACTTTACGCAGGTGAAGCTGGCAAAGAAGATAACAAAATTGATCTGAATGATGTAATTGCTTTCGCTAAGTTCTACCGAACTGCTGATGCCACGGCTGACATTGACGGAAATGGTCAAGTTGATATTGACGATTTCAAATACATTGCTAAGAACTTTGGTTCTGTAACTATGGCTCCACTTGGCCCTGCCGGTGTGGCTTATGGTGATGATGGGGACTACCAAGCCGGAGAAGTGGCCGAGGTCCCAGCAGAAGGTGAAGCACCAGCAGAAGGTGAAGAACCAGCAGAAGGTGAAGAACCAGCAGAAGGTGAAGAACCAGCAGCTGCACCTTTAGTAGACTCAACCCCTGGTGTTCTGGAAGGTCTTGTTGGTTTTTCGTATTTACCATCTAGAATAGAATTCGGTCAGACAGTGAAAATTGCTGTTTCTATGGACGAAGACGTAATTGGATATGGGTTTGANTTGACATATAACTCTACACAACTATTGGTGGAGGTTGATGAAAATGACCAAGACGGATTCCTGATTAATAAGACTGGTACTAGTGGTGAAGAGTTAAAAAGGTTGATGATCGCTCAAGCGAGTTCGGAACCAATGAAGCAGGGAGTGATTCTGTCGTTGACCCCTCTAAAGGTCGGTGCATTTACGCTGGAGTGGACTAATGGCCAGTTAGTTAAAATCGATGATGATCTAGGTAGTCATCGATCTAGCAGTAATTACCTCTTAGAAGTTACCAATCCTGAGTTGATTGTGGCATCAGCCTTGTTCCAGAATTATCCTAACCCATTCAACCCTGAAACTTGGATTCCCTTCACATTGAAGGATTCCGCTGACGTAAAAATTCAGATTTTTGATTCACTTGGACAAATGGTAAGAATTTTAGATCTTGGTCTTCAAGAATCGGGAAGACACATTTCAGCTGATAAAGCCGCATACTGGGATGGCAAAAACGCCAAAGGTGAAGATGTNGCTAGTGGNGTCTACTTCTATCGTATTGATGCCGGTAAATTCAGTGAAACTCGGAAAATGGTTATTCTAAAATAAATTANCTCAACACTCCTAACGGTACAACGAAGTAAAGGGAGAAAGGCTTTGGCCTTTCTCCCTTTACTTNGACTTTATCACAAGTGATCTTACCTTTTTTCCTGAAAAATAAGAATAGCCGCTGGCAAGAGAGTTGGGTTGAAATTTATTGTACAGACGATAACTGGAAGCTGGAATTAATTAAAACTCTTTTGTCGAGAAACGAAATCGTTTGTCGGCCAGATCATGGCTCACAGATTAGGATTTATGTTGAGCCTAGTGATGAGGAATTAGCCAGAGAAATTATNAGCCAAGTTGATGTAGCTTTTGCGGAACNCCAATTATTAGAAAAATCTACTCATTTCCAAGAAAAAAACGATTCTATTCCAGAAAACTTTTCAGTTGATATTGGTTATATAAACTTAGCTGAAAGTCATGNAATTGGGAAAATACTTCAGTATCCCGACCAAAGGATTGAATTGCAAGTTGGTCCTGAACCTTATCATGTTTTTAGTGAAGAGACATGGGAGGAATTTACGGACTTTAGTGCCCAAAGACAGGAGTTTTTGATTTTGCTTCGTCATGAGTATCCTGATCTGTTAAAGTGGCTTAAATCTCAGAAACTTCTTGCGCAATTCATACGACTGGTTCAGAGCTCTTATCAGAACTTATAGCTTTATCTAAAACGGCTTGACATGCTTGCAAACGCGTAAGTATAATTGGCGGCAATATTCGGATGCATCCCCATTGAAGGATACTGGCTCCCCAAGNCAAGAGACACCTTTTGTGTTTAACCGTCCGTTTGTCAGTTAGAACCTCAGCCTGCCTGATGGTTTTTATTTTATAAGGCTCCTACCATCTTATGTCAGAACAAGACCCGATTTTAGATCAGGAAGTTGTTCAGGACCAATTCACAACGACTGTCCTACAAGCTTTTGGATTTATCCGCAAGCATTCAAGAACCTTAACTATCCTAGTTTTTTGTGTAGTAGTGGGTAGTGCGCTTTTCGTCGGTTGGAAGCAAAATCAGGACCAAAAGTATGCTAAAGCTGCTGCTCGTTATCGTGAATTGGTAGAACAATATAATTTAGCTGAAACAGAATGGTTATCCGCGGAAAACCCCGAAGATGCNGAAGAATCTTCACAACCGTTTGATCAGGTAGCTGATGACCTGAAGGCTTTCTTTGAAAACGTAAATTTTGCACAGACANCGTTCGTCGATAGAGCTAAATATAATTTCGCCAAAATTCAATTTTATCAAGGTGAGTTAGATGATGCATTGAGCATTTATCGTGAGCTCACTCAAAATGTTCAATCTAATAATTTCCTGATTTCTGCCTATTCGCATCAAGCTATTGGTAATTGTTACGAGCAGAAGGGAGATTACNTGCAGGCCATTAAGGCTTACGAAAAGTTGAGAGCATTAAATTCGGATGGGGTGGATTCATTGTGGGTGGCACATCTCAACCAGACTGCGCTTTTAAGAATAGCCTGGTGTTATGAGCAACAGGAAAAGCCACAAGATGCTAACAAAGTTTACACAGAAATACTGGATGGTGTAGATCTAAATATTCGTCAAGCTGTTGATGAAAAGAGCCGTGAATTGATTAAAAAGTCAACTGATGTTTTGGCTGAATTACCTGAGGCTTCTCAAGTTGTTTCCTCTGTTAGTGATCCCTACAAATCATTTGAATTCCANCGATCCAAGATTCATGAATACAAAATCCGGAAAGATATTGAAGGTGGACTAGATAAAGAAATCCGGCTAAAAATTAAAAAGTTTGAGGCTGATGCTACCGATTTTGTTGATAATCTTGAAAAAGCTCGTGATTATCAGCAAAAAAATAGGTTGACCAATGCTTGGCGATACTATCGAATGGCTCTTGGGATTGACGGGTATGATCCGGAATATGGTCGCCAGTCGGTGTTTGATTTTGCACCTAATAGAAAAGTTTATGAAACAGCTCTTTTTCATCANCGAAGAACTACTACCGAATAGTTACTTTGGATTCTAAAATCCTTAACTGAATTTGATGTATCACGAAGCTCTTGAATACGAAAAGTTAAAGGAAATCCTTAAGCGTTATACGCTGTCGTCTTTGGGAAATCGTCGTGTCGATCAGTTGCAGCCTAGTTGTGATTTTGATGTCGTTCAATATCAACAATGTTTGTGTAGTGAGATCACGACATATCAAGAATTNGTTGGGGACTTTCCTTTGCGAGGCATTCGNGACATCTCCACGGTTTTGGATAGTGCATCTCGTAGAGGGGCAATCTTACATATCGATCAGTTACTCAGTGTTTCTGATTTTTTGAGTGTAGCGAAAAAAGTCAGGGTACAAACGAAAAAACTTGAAATCGAAGACTATCCTATCCTCGTACAGTTGACCGAGGATTTTCCAGTTTTTCCTGAATTGTCGCGTAAAATCAATCGTTGCCTTACTCCTGAAGGTAAAGTACTGGACAGTGCTTCCCAAGATCTTCGTTCAATTCGGCGAAAACAGGTGGGACTGCACGAGAATATTCAGAATCAACTTGGCTCAATCCTTCGTTCTTCAAGTTATCAAAAATCCATTCAAGAAAATATAATTACAAGTCGAAATAACCGCTTTGTAATACCTGTAAAGCATGATCATAGGTCAGGCCTAAATGGAATAGTGCAAGGACAGTCAGCCAGTGGAGCTACTGTTTTTTTGGAACCAATTGAGATCGTTGAAAAAAATAATCAGTTATTACAGTTATCTGATGCTGAACAAGAAGAAATTCGTCGAATTCTTAGGGACTTGAGCACTTCTGTTTATCAAAAGGTATTCGAGTTAAGGTTAGCCCAGGAAATTTTAGGTGAGATTGAATTTCAATCAGCAAAAGCCAAACTAAGTCGAAGGCTTAATTGTGTGCAGCCAATAATCAATACTTCTGGCTATCTAGAATTAACGGCCGCTAGGCACCCTCTATTAGAAATCAACTTGCATGAAAACCCGAGTGAAAGGTCTCCTCAGGAGATTGTGCCAACGAGTATACATCTGGGGGGTCAATTCAACACAATTTTGATTACNGGGCCCAACACTGGTGGNAAAACAGTAGTTTTGAAGACTGTTGGTCTTTTATCGTTGATGGCTCAGTCTGGATTACATATCCCTGCTCAGNAAGGCAGTGAATTGCCAATATTTGAGCATGTGTTCGCTGATATTGGTGATGAGCAAAGTATTGACCAAAATTTGAGCACATTTTCATCGCACATGACTAAGATTATTGCAATGCAGGAAAAAGCCAACCAAAATACGTTGGTCTTACTAGATGAAATTGGAGCGGGCACTGATCCTACAGAGGGAACAGCATTGGGAATTGCTATTATTGATCACTTCTCAAAAATTGGATCGAAAACGATACTTACAACGCATTATAATGCATTGAAGGCTTTTGCTCATGATCACCCAAACATGGTCAATGCCTCAATGGAGTTTGATTTACAAACTTTAAATCCAACCTATCGATTACAAATGGGCGTGCCCGGTAGTAGCAATGCCATAAAAATTGCTGAGCGTCTCGGAATGAAAGTTGAAGTTCTCAGTGTAGCTAAGAACCAAATTGGGTCTCA
This sequence comes from Candidatus Poribacteria bacterium, assembly GCA_002729015.1. The sequence goes on along the minus strand of PBVO01000089.1, from coordinate 6,070 downwards.
ACCAATAGCAGTAGAAGAACTACTTACTAGTATTCAGCAATCTCAACATCGTCTTGATCAACAATTGAATCTAGTAGACCAAGAATTAATCAAGGCTAGTGCAAACAAGGAAAAGTATCAGAGAAAATTAGATGGTTTTGAGGCTGATTGCGACCTGTTGAAACGTAGAGCAGAGAGAGAATCGGCTGAGATTTTGAAGCAATCTCGAAAGCTAGTTGAGGAAACAATCGCTCAAATTCGACAGAAAGATGCATCGAGAGAAAGTGTTCGATCAGCTTTCGATTCTATAGAAAGAGCGCAAGAATTACTGAAACAGAAAGAAGTCTACAGAATAGAAAAGAAGAACGCGTCCCCTCCAGACTTTTCGGTTTCTGTGGGAGACAAGGTTCTGATCAAAGACTTGAATCAGTTTGGTGAAGTTATTTCTGTGTCGAAAAAAAGTAGAAAACCACTTTGTATCCAAGTTGGTCCAGTCAAAATGACATTATCCTACCAAGAAGTTTCTTTGCCATCTGAGGAAATAAAAAGTAGAGAATTAAGTTCTTCGGTCTTGACTCTCCAACACCGAAAGTCGTCTTCGGTTGAATCTGAACTGAATTTGATTGGACAGAAAGTTGCTCCTGCATTAAATGTTTTGGATAAATACTTNGATGATGCCTATCTAGCGGGTCTTTTAGAAGTTCGCTTGATTCATGGGAAAGGAACTGGATCATTAGGAGCCGCTGTTCATGAATACTTAAGAAATCATTGGTTAGTTACTAATTTTGCATTTGCCGAAGCGAGTTTAGGTGGGATAGGGGCAACAGTCGTTTCCATAAAAGGAACTTGATTTTTACATAGTTATTTTGAGTCAATGAATCAACCGTTACGTATTCCCGAAGAACTAGTTGTACAAATTAGAGAGCAGAATGATGTCGTCGAAGTTATCAGTGAACTTGGAGTGCATCTTAGGGCCGCAGGACAAGATTTCAAGGGGCTCTGCCCCTTCCATAATGAAAAAACTCCTTCTTTTACCGTTTCCCGTAACCGTCAAATGTTTTATTGCTTTGGTTGCCAAGAGGGTGGAAATGTTATTACTTTTATTCGAAAATTAGAGGGGAAGACTTTTCTAGAAACCTTGGAGTTTTTGGCTGAGAGGGTTGGTATCGTATTACCTTCGGTTGATGAAGAAACAGAACATGCCCAAAGGGAAAAGCGACAACTGCATAACCTAAATCAGTTGGCAATTGATTTCTTTCGTCAAAACTTGACTGAACCACGTATCGGTGGCCANGCTATGTCTTACCTGAAAAAAAGGGGGATATCAGAAAATACAATCAAAGAATTTCAACTTGGTTTTGTACCTTCAGGATTTCGTCAACTAACTCAACATGCTTTCCGAAAAGGTTTTTCNCAAAAGCAACTAGTCGAAGCTGGTTTGGTCAAAGAGGATTATCGAGGTATTACCGATCGGTTTCGAAATCGGATTATTTTCCCGATTCTAGATGAACGGAANCGACCGGTTGCTTTTGGAGGTCGAGGAATCATTGAAGAAGTACGTCCGAAATACCTTAATTCAGCTAATACTACTATCTATGACAAAAGTACGATTTTGTATAATTTGCAAAATGCCAGAAAGTCAATTCACCTTACAGGTAAAGTTCTTCTGGTAGAAGGTTATTTTGATGTTATCACACTGCATGAGGCAGGTTTAACTAATGTCGTAGCATCCCTTGGTACATCCTTTAGTCAAAAACATGCCCTTTTGTTAAAACGTTTTACTAAAGAAGTACTGATTATCTATGACGGAGATAGTGCTGGGGTGAGAGCAGCCACCCGAGGTTTAAATACACTAGTAAAGGAAGGGCTACAAGTCAAAGTAGCTTTGCTTCCAAATGGTGAAGATCCGGACAGCTTGGTGCGGAATGGTGGTTATGAGGCTATCAAAACCTATCTCGATCGAAGTCTTAACNTGATTGAATTTCAGATACAACGAGCTGTCGAGCAGGGGGCAATTCAAAAAATAGAAGTAAAATCTAAAGCAGTTCAAGATATTGCAGCAACCTTGGCTAGCTTGGACAGTCCTTTGGAACTAAATGCATATGTAGATCAAGTCAGTCGAGAGCTAGAGTTGGAATCAGCTATTGTTTTCCAAGAATTAGAAAGGCTAGGTGTAAAGTCGTCTGNTCAAAAAAGATCAGGAAGCCGACAACCGACAACTGTTACAAGTAAAATGTCTGCTCGTGAATCTATTGAGCGGCAATTTTTGGAGTCGTTAATTTTGGCTCCTAATTTAATATCTAAAGCAAAGGAACTATTTAACGTCCAAGATTTACAAAATCCAACTTATGCTAAACTAGGGGAANTTTTGTATACTTCAACTTCCTTAGACGTTAGTGAAATGATAGAAAATTGTGATCCCAAAAGTAGAAGCTTGATTTCACAAGTCTTATTAAACAACCAAAAGCCACCTAATGTGGAAGCCAGAATAATGGGTTGTATAAAACGGTTAAATCAATTTATGTTATTGGATTTAGAGAAACAAGTACGTTCTAATGCGTTGGGACAAGGGAAGGATAATACCGATATTTTAGAAGAGTTAGTACAACTATCCAACCGTCGTCGTGCCGTGAGCAAGTAAACATAGATCATAGGTTAGCAGAAANNTTTCATAGTTTAAAAATANATTTAACGATGAACTCGTAACATAATATGGGGGACAATTAAATGATGTTTTTGGCAATCGGGTGTTACAAACGGGTATGAGCCACCGCATCATCCAACGTGAGGGGCAGTCAGNGTTANCTAGCCCTGCCGATTTTACAGAGGTTCCGAATCAGAATGGAAGTTCTGGTACTGAATCAGACATGGTCGATGTCGGAATTTATCAAATTGGGCTAGAGGAACTCAATTTGACAANCANTACAGATTTAGGAGTAGTTCGAAACATTGATGACAGGGGGTATGTAGATATGGGGTTAAGCAATATCCAGTATACAGAAGTCAAGGTCGATGAAAACTCCGACGGNGTAGGAGTGGAGTTAGTCGTAGATGAAACAGAAAGAAGCGATGATCCAGTCAAAGTTTACCTCAGAGAAATGGGTAAAGTACCGCTACTATCAAAAGATGATGAAGTTAAGCTTTCCAAGAAGATGCAAAGTGGATTTTGGATGGTTCAGCGAGTTCTTTTTGAGATTCCTTTTGTGTTGGCGGAATTTCGGCAGATGTTNGATCATGTGCTAGTGGGCAAACGAAAACCTTGGGAAATATTTGAAATTAGGGGGTTTGACCATCTTAATTCAGATAAGGAGGCCGTCTACTTAGAAAAGACTAAAACTATACTGGCTGATATACAGAGACATGAACTGGTGATTAGAGATTTAGAATGTCAATTAGCTAAAAAATCCGAAAACGTAGAAACTATTAAAGAAAAACTGGCTCTTGTATATGAAGACGTTTTTTCTANACTTAAGCAAGTGAAGCTCGATACAAACGAAATCAAGCAGATGTGCTCGAAGATTCGGCAGATTTTTCAGCGTATGGATTCTTACCAAAAGACAGTCCAGCACTTTGAAGCTAAGTTAGGATTAGATAGCAAACGNTTACTNTCGGCAGTACAGAATTCAGAGGCANTAAACGGTTACTCTTTAGAGGAATTAACAGAAGCTAATACTAAGTTGGTTCAAGCACAAAGGTCAGTGTTGAAATTGACGCGAACAACAGACCGAACAATCGACCAAATGCGTCACATTATAGAACGCATTAAGATGGGAGAAGATGTTGCTCGAGAAGCTAAGATGGAGATTGTTGAATCCAATTTAAGGTTAGTTGTTAGCATCGCCAAAAAGTATAGAAATCGTACCAGCGGACTTGTTTTTTTGGATCTGATCCAAGAGGGCAATATTGGTTTAATGAAAGCCGTTGATAAATTTGATTATGAACGAGGTTATAAGTTCAGTACTTATGCAACTTGGTGGATTCGGCAAGGTATTACACGTGCCATTGCTGACCAAGGCCGAACCATTCGCATTCCNGTTCATATGATTGAAACTATCAATAAACTGATTCGAACNTCACGAGAAGTCGTACAGGATGTAGGTCGTGAGCCTACACCAGAAGAAATTGCCAGTCAGATGGATATTTCAGTCGATAAAGTTAGGCAAGTTTTAGCAGTGGCCCAAGAGCCAATCTCTTTAGAAACACCTATTGGAGATGAAGAAGATAGCTATTTAGGTGATTTTATTGAGGATAAGAAGACCAAGTCCCCAGTAGCTGAAACAGACATCATACTGTTGAAAGAACGAGTGGAAGATTTGCTCGAAACACTGACAGATAGGGAAAAAAAGGTGATTGAACTGAGATTTGGTATTGGGGATGGTTGCCCAAGAACTCTGGAAGAGGTTGGGACTGAGTTTGATGTAACCCGAGAACGAATCCGCCAAATCGAAGCCAAAGCATTACGCAAATTAAGACACCCAATACGAAGTCAACATTTGCGAGGATTTATAGAGTAAATTCATGATTACCCTTTTGTAGNTCAGTATTTTCTATGGTACTCTCAATCTTGTTTTGAGATCCTGATTTTCGTTGAGGTTTCTGTTTGCTAAACTGTCTTTATTGGGTTATAATTTTGCCNTCGGGGAACTTACTGAGAATGATTCGTCTTTCGTTTGGGCCCATAGCTCAGTGGTTAGAGCAATCGGCTCATAACCGATTGGTCCTAGGTTCGAATCCTAGTGGGCCCATGTTCTTTGGGGCGTTAGCTCAGGGGTAGAGCGCTACCTTCACACGGTAGAAGTCACCGGTTCAAATCCAGTACGCCCCATGTTTAGTTATGAAAATATCAATCATGTTTAAAAGCAACTAACTGCTTTTTCAGCCATAACACGGCGTTACCAAATATTTATTATTAACGAAGGAAATCCGAATTCCATTGGACCGCCTAAACCTCGAAACACCTTTAGCTGAATCAGCAGAAAATCAGTCTGAATCTGACGAAGTTACTGTTAACATTCATTCCTTTTTTCTTTTGCCCTTCCTCATACTGGTTGGCATCGGTATTCTGTTTGGTGTCTATATTTTAGGGATTACGCTGCTGACCCAAGAGAGCCGAGATGTATATGACTTGTTGGAAACGATTAAGTCTGGACGAAATCACGATCGTTGGCGCTCTGCATTTGAGTTATCTTCGGTTTTAACAATGGATCCCAGGATTGGTTTAGATAGTCAATTTGTCAATAAAATGGCTAATTTGTTTCAGGACCCAATTGTACGTCAAATGACTACCCAAAATGGTGTTAGCCTAAAATCATACCTAGCACAAGCAATGGGAGTTACTGGGAATCCTGCTTTTACACCCCTCTTGTTAGGTGCTATAGAGCCCAATCAATCTGATACAGTTTTTGTCGTTTCTGCAATAGGTATGATTGGTGACTCAACCGCAGTTGAAGGGATTTTGCCTCTGCTTCAAGACCCGTCGGATACCATCCGTCTAGCCTCAGTTATTGCGCTTGGGAAAATTGGTAATGTTACAGCTATCCCTGCATTACAAGAAGCACTCAAAGATGAAGAACCTAATGTGAGGTGGGACGCAGCGGTTGCTCTAACCAAACTTAATAGTACTTCAGGAAAAGCTATCCTGCTAGACCTGTTACGGCCAGATTATCTAGCTGAATTCGAGTCGGTTGACATCAATGAGCGAAATCGAATCCTCGCAGTTGCAGTCCGTTCTGCTGGAATTCTAAACGATTCGGAGCTTAATGAAGCCATTGACCACTTAATAGCTGACAAAAATAATGTAAACATAGAGGTATTAAAAACAGCCTTAGAGGTAAGAGATGAGCGACGATAATAATATTGAAGAGATGTCCCCAGCTCGACGAAAGATGCTAGCCAAGCTAGGTAAGTTGCCTGCAGCTGAAGCCTCGGAACCTGTGGCAGAACCTGCTGCGGCTACGGAAGTGGGGGATATTGAAGAGATGTCCCCGGCTCGACGAAAGATGCTAGCCAAGCTAGGTAAGTTGCCTGCAGCTGAAGCCTCGGAAACTGTGGCAGAACCTGCTGCGGCTACGGAAGTGGGGGATATTGAAGA
>PBVO01000043.1 GCA_002729015.1 Candidatus Poribacteria bacterium | reverse complement strand
CAAAGGCTAATCGAACATCTTCTGATGTTTTTCCATCAAGATTATTGCTAATGTATAAACTATCGATTTCACCATTGTTTTCAATAGCAACATTTTTACCAAATGATTTACTGTTTGACATCTATCCTAACCTTCGTATTTGTACTGTAATAATTTCTCAAATTTATTCTTCGCTAGTAATTTTCAAAGTTGCAGTGGTTCCATTCCCTTTCGAACCGTGAATATCAACTTCATCCACTAATGATTTCATTAAAAACAACCCCCAGCCACCAATACGCTCTGTTTTGAATTTCTTTACTTGTTCTTCTACGTCAGGACGCTGAAAGTCTGGGTGAACCTCTCCAGTTCCCGAGTCTCTGACTGTGACTACCATACTATGATTCTCGCAGCCATATGTAACAACGATAGATTTCTCTGGGTTATAGTTATTCCCATGCTCCATAGCGTTGATACAAGCTTCATTGACCGCAACCCGAAGATTATTTATTTTTTTTGCCGAGATTCCAAAGAGCCTAGCTGTTGTTGCAATAGACTCTACGACGATCTCTTCATACCCCTCAATACTCGGTATAGAGGTCGTCACTGTTCCTGCTTCCATTTAATAATTTCTCCTAAACCTTTATAAAGACAATAATTAATCACATACACCAAAAATTGAATCAATACTTAACAAATTATCGAATAAACGTGAACCAAAAAGTTGACTTATTTCAATTAAATAAAGTTGAAAGTCAGACTCCTGTTTGCATTATAAGGGGGATATTACTTTAACGCAACTTTTTATTTACAAAATTCTGTGTTTTTGCAAAATGGAAAATGAAGTGTATAGTCGGAGTTACCCAATCAAGCTCGGTATCATGAATTGAAAATTTCCCTAAAGGGTAAGGTCATCCAAAAATCGATGTATAAAAAACAAAATTGGGATAAGATTTATGAAAAATATAAAAGCGCCTATCTAGCAAATACAGGGAGGGAGGGTTATTTTTTCCCAACTTTTCCTTTCTGATATTTCCTTTAAAACTGAACTTTACAAATTTGACGTTAAGGCACAATTATGCAAATATGTTGTCAACTAAATAAAATATTCATAACAAAAGGAAAGAGGAATTATGTCTATTAACCGAAAAGCTATTATTACATGTGCTATCACTGGTGCTATTCACACACCAACTATGTCACCTTACTTGCCAATTACACCTGAGCAGATTGCTGAACAGGCTATTGGTGCATCTGAGGCGGGAGCATCAATTTTGCACCTGCATGCTAGAGACCCAGTAGATGGACGGCCGATACCTGACCCTGAGGTTTTTCTTCAATTTTTACCGAAAATAAAGCATGGTTGCCAATCTGTCATCAATATTACTACTGGTGGGGGGCCAGGTATGACGATCCAAGAACGTTTGCGAGGCCCCTTGCGTTTGAAACCAGAAATGACCTCGCTCAATATGGGGTCAATGAATTTTGCTTTATACCCGATGCTTAATCGCTATACAGATTTTCAAAACGAGTGGGAGCGTGAGCACTTAGAAACCAGCCGCGATTATATTTTTAGAAATACCTTCCAAGATATTGAGTATATTCTGGAGCATTTGGGGGATGGGTGCGGNACACGATTTGAGTTCGAGTGCTACGACGTTGGTCATTTATATAATTTGGCCCACTTTTTAGATAGAGGTCTGGTTAAGCCACCTCTGTTCGTGCAATTCATCTTTGGTATTTTGGGTGGTATTGGTGCAGATCCNGACAATCTAAGTCATATGCATCGAATTGCAGATAAATTATTCGGCGGTGANTATTTGTGGAGCGTTCTAGCTGGTGGCCGCCATCAACTACCGTTAGTGACAATGGGAGCCGTCAAAGGTGGCAGCATCCGAGTGGGGTTAGAAGATAGCTTATATGCGGGCAAAGGACGGCTAGCAAAATCAAACGCAGAACAAGTCACAATTATCCGCCAGATTCTAGAACGATTATCTATTGAAATTGCTACACCAGCCGAAGCACGCCAGTTACTAGCGTTAAAAGGAGTTGAACAAGTCGCATTTTAAGACTCAACTGAGCGTAACTAAAAAGTTATTGACTAGAAACTAGAACAGTTCAAATAGGCATAATGTCTTCGATTCAAAAGTACAATCGCTACTATTCACAGGAAAAAGTTCCTGACTAGTTATCGTGGAGAGACTCATTTAAAGAAATTACTTTGGTGTTAGGCTTACAGATAATTTGTCCGGTACGTGAATCACGTATAAATAAACAGTTGTCCCGACCAGATAGNTCTAGAGCTTTGAAGATGTTCTGTCCTGAAGCTACGATATTACCTTCTAAATCAATTGGCTGACTAGCTTGATTAACTAAGGCTATCTTCATTCCAGCAGTGATATATAAGCCGGCTTCAATAGTACACCCTGTTCCTAGAGAGATGCCAACGCCAGCGTTTGCACCTAATAGACAATTTTCCTTAATTTCTATCACATGTTCATTGCCACCAGATAGAGTNCCCATAATCGAAGCNCCACCACCNATNTCGGTNTCATCACCAATAAAAACGCCGGCAGANACTCGACCTTCAATCATGGCCGTTCCACTTGAGCCTGCATTGAAATTAACGTAACCAGCGGGCATGACAGTCGTACCTTCTCCCAAATAGGCACCCAATCGGACCCGGTTACCTGAAGCAATTCGAACCCCACTCGGCAGATGATAGTTAACNANATAAGGGAATTTATCTAGGTGCGNGATTTGNAGATTCTCACCTTTTGTCAAAGCAGACAAACGAATTTCGGGTACATCCTCTGGCAATAAAGGACCAAGATTAGACCAAGCGACATTAGTTAATTGCCCAAAGGCTCCGTCCATTGAAACTTGGTGAGGTTCGACTATTCGAAAGGAAAGACAATGAAGTTTGAAGTATGCTTCTTCAGCTGATCCTACTGCTTGGCTGGAATCATGAAGAATCATTAAAATATTATCAATATCATGATAATCATTTGTCCGGGTTGCATCAGATTGTGAAGCAATCTGAGCTACGCCCTTTGTAAAGTCTTCCGATATGCTGGTCAATTGTGCAAAATGATGGCTCAAGCCCTCCAGTTCTTGCTTAGTCAATAATATAAAGCCATTTTCAGCGGGCAAATCAAGACCCAATTGGCTCAAATCATTTGTCGATATTTGTTGTGGTTTTAGAAATGTGACATCTAATGTTTGTTGATTTCGGCTGCGTCGTATACCAACACTTATCATAATCTGTTGATTAGTCAATTTAGTTCTCCTGATATCTTTGATTGGCTGTTACGTTGAGGTTGGCCAATCCTTGTAACAATTGGTGATAATTTAATACGTCTTCAACTAAGATATATTCGTCAGGTTTATGAGCCTGAGATGTCAAGCCTGGTCCAAAATTAAAAGCAGGAACACCAATACCATTTAGCTGAGCCACATCAGTCCACGCTTGTTTGGCGGTTATTGTGGCTCCAGACCAAGAAATGACTTGATTAAATAGGTGATTCTCGATGATCTGAGCCGCTGGTACATGATCGACAATCTTGTAATTAATCGAATCAGCAGCTATAGATGCTGCCTGCCGGAATAAACTATCAAACTTTGATTCCGCTTCGATCATATCTCGACCGGGAGCATAACGGTAATTAATGTTACATGTCCATTCACCAGGAATCGTTGTCCGGCCATTTTGACTTTGGCTTTCGGTAATATTAAGCACATCAAAAAAATCAACACCACTAACCACCTGTTTTACTGGTGTAATTTCTGATATTTCTTTAATAAAAGGAATTGCATTATACAAAGCATTTTGTCCATCCCAAGGACGAGCTGAATGACAAGCTTGCCCTTGAACTATGACTTGGGCGTGTAAACTTCCCACACAGCCAATTTGGACTTCTCCATTAGTTGGTTCACCGACGATAGATAAGTCAATGCTCCGTATGAAATCCGACTCAGTCTCAATTAGCTTATGAAGACCATTTTGCTCAATTGGTGTACCTTCTTCGGCATCATATAGAATGAAAGAAAAATTAAACTGACGATCCACAATCTGAGAAAAGTCATACATCAAAAAGGCAAAAACAGCTAAACTCCCCTGCATATCTGAGGCGCCCGGTCCATGCAAGCGCTGTGATCGTTGATACGGACAAAAATGAGGTGGTACCACATCGGAGTGACCAACCAGCGCAATATGTGGCAGATTTTCGATCAATGGCAATGAAAAAATACGATTATTACCCTGTCGCCGGACAAATAGGTTTGGTATCCGGTGGTCAAGCCAGTCTTCAATAAATTGCGTTACAGCTTGTTCCTGAAAGGTTGGCGATGGAATATTGAGTATATCAAACAGAAAGGAAATCAATTTCATGTTAATAGCTGGTTTAACCGATCATTCAATTTTAGGCATAAGTCCATAGAAATACAATATACGAGGCGAGCGTAGCCTTCACCATCACTGCCAAAAGCAGTTCCTGGTGTGACACAAACTCCCTGCTGTAGAAAGAGGTTACAAAGTTGGGTCGCTGTTGGATAATCAGGATGAGANAACCAAAAGTAAAACCCGTCTTGTCCTCCATGAATCTCAAATCCTTTTTCAGTTAATATGGAACTAATCAGCTTTCGTTTTTGTCGATATTCTAATCTATTTCGCTGAACGTGAGTTTCATCCTTCCAAGCTGCAATTCCGGCTAATTGATTGTATGTTGGCATCCCAACACCGACGGGCGATCGGCAAAGCCGGAAGTACTTCATAATTTCTTCATTCCGAGACAGAACAGCACCAATTCGAAAACCTGTCATGTGGCTTCGTTTAGATAACGAGCGAAAAGCTACCCAGCGATCTGATTGGCTGAAGTCAAGGCTACACACAGGCCTATTATCTTGGTAAAGTTCATTGTAACACTCATCTGAACAAACAATAAAACCATACTTGTCAGCTAATGAAAGCAAGTGTTGATAATAACTCCGGTCAACTGTCATTGAGGTTGGGTTATGTGGTGAATTTAGCCAAAACAGGCGGCATTTTTCCCACTGTTGTTCAGAAATAGCGTCTAAATCAGGAAAAAATCCTGATGAATGATCAACGGGTAATTTTCGAATTGGAGCATTTACTGTACGAGCTGAGGCCTCATAGACTGGATAACTAATTGAGGAAAACCAAATTTCTTTGTTCGCTATTGACCAATCGAAAGTAAGGGCAAATAGAAAAATGGCTTCTTTACTACCATTGCTAGAGAAAATATGCTTGATTGGTTCTAATTTAAGTTGGTAATGTTTTTCAACCCAATCAGCAACAGCTTGCAAATAATCGAGCGAACCCGTGGCCAACGGGTACTGAGACACGCAATTATCAGTCATAAAATCTTGGATGGCGAGTCTAGCTCCATCGAAAGTTTCATCTTGTGGATCGCCAATAGTCAGGTCAATGATATCATGCCCTTCGGCNTGAAGTTGCATCGCCAGACGCTTNACAGTAGTTANCGGATATTCGCGCTCTTCTTTAAGGTAAGGNTTAATCATNTGAAGTCATTCGGATGGTTCAANGGAACAACCCAGCAAGCAAAAAAATCGTTTTTCAATGNTTNGGTAAACTCCTAGTTGGACNGNGATGACTCCAATAACCACCGACGCATAACTTGGGTTACCCGNTGATGTGCTTCTTGTTGTATAAAATGTCCAATATTTGGAATGGTTACTAAGGTCAACTCATTATCAATCCAATCCCAAGTATTGTTGAGTGTACTTGGTAATAAAGCTTGATCATCTAAGCCGTGAAACATCAAAACAGGGCACTTTACTTTGATTACTGNTGTCCGTAGATCGACAGTGTATGGGGGGCGTGGGTAATTTGCTTTATAGTAGTTCAGCATAGATTCAAANTCAGAACGTTTAAAGGCTGTGATATACTTCTGTCGGTCATTTGGGTTACTTACCCACTCAGCTAACCTTTCTGCCGTCAGGTAATTATGTGCATCTGGCTGCTGAAAGTTACGTGCATATTGACTATTTGCTTGCTGCTCTGGGTTATTACTTAATTCACGTCTCAAACCTCTTAGATGAGGTAAGTTACAGATCACTANACGTTCAACTAAATCAGGTTCATTCATAGCTAAGGACCAAGCTATCGCNCCACCCCAGTCATGCCCAACTACAATGGCCTTTTGATCAACTGGACCGGATAACTGACGTATCACTGACACAATATCTTGAACCAAGATNTCCATAGAATACTGGTCAACACCTTTTGGTTTATCGCTTAAATTATAACCTCGTAAATCAACAGCAACTGTTCGAAAGTGATTTGATAATCCCTTCATCTGATATCTCCAAGTATACCAGAAGTCTGGAAAGCCGTGAATCATTATAACTAGCGGGCCTGTTCCCAAAGATGCATAGTGAATTTTGACGCCATTATTTTTGACATAACCATGCTCTACCTGGGATTCAACACCCTGCACACTAGCAGTAGTAGTTAGTAAAAATGAGCTGATGAGAGTTAAGGTAGCTAAAGNGNNTTTCATGATTCACTTTAAAGTTAATTTGTTGTCTACTTATTATGATATGGTAGAATCCAGCAGNCTAGCAATAGGAAATTATTAGTCTNNATNTCCATAGTTTTGTTATACTTAACNAGCTTTTGAAAGTAACATAAAACTGTCAAGTAACATTGAAAGAAAAATAGACTGGTTAGACTTGAGAATAAAATATTGTACCAAACTGATAATCAAAGCAGTAACACAATATAATCCACTAGTACTCTTCCATTCGTAAAAATCCCATCAATCCAAATTAATAGATAGCCTGTTGGTTCAATGGTGAAACTCTCAACTTATCAAAAATCTGCCCTGCAACAACTACCATCTCTGGAGCAAATTCTATCTAGTGATGAATTCGTTGATTTNCTAACCAAATTTGACCGAAGACTTATTGTGTTGATCCTACGTCAGGTANTAAATGAAGTTAGACAAAAAATTTTAAATAACGAAACGAACTTACCTGAATTGAATGAATATGTAATATGGGTGACGCAAAAAATACAGTCTGAGCTCAGTTCATCGATACAAACCGTAGTCAACTGTACTGGAACTATCACTCATACTAATTTGGGTCGAAGTTTATTACCTGCGGAGGCAATTGAGAACCTCCAGCGTGTCGCTAGCCATTATGTTGATTTGGAATATGACTTGGTTACAGGAAAGAGAGGACATCGCGACCGAATTACTGGAAACCTATTGCAACAATTAACTGAGTGCCAAGATTCAACTGTTGTTAATAATAATGCCGCCGCTGTTTTGCTTGTCCTAACAACATTAGCAGCAGGTAAAGAAGTTATTATTTCAAGGGGTGAGCTAGTCGAAATTGGCGGCTCTTTCCGAATCCCAGAAGTCATGTCTGAAAGTGGTGCAATTCTGAGAGAAGTAGGTACTACAAATCGAACACATTTAATAGACTACCAAGAAGCTATTAACGAGAATACAGGACTACTACTGAAAGTTCATCCTAGTAACTATGCAGTAGTTGGATTTCACTCCGTACCACCGATTGAGGACTTGGCTGAATTGGGTCATGAGTACCAAATTCCAGTTTTTGAAGATTTAGGTAGTGGATCTTTAATTGATTTAACAGATTTCGGATTGCCTGCCGAGCCTGTGGTGAAAGACCGATTAGCTAAGGGNGTTGATATTTTGACTTTTAGTGGTGACAAGCTATTGGGTGGCCCACAGGCGGGTCTAATNATAGGAAAAAAAGATCTTATAACTCGAGTTCGTCANCATNCNNTGATGCGTGCACTGAGAGTAGATAANCTAACATTATCNGCTTTGGAAGCNACACTNCGNCAATACCTTAATCCCAAGGATCTACTTAACCGTCTTCCGATGTTATGGCGATACACACGTTCAATATCTGAGCTGAGGAGTTTAGCTGATCACTTGTCCAATAGATTATCGGTAATTTTGGCTGATCATGCCAAAATCGAGGTTGTAAAATCTTCGGCTCAAATTGGCAGCGGTTCATTACCAATTGACCAATTGTCCAGCATTGCTGTAGTCATTCATGCGAAGCAATTTTCGACAACCCGAATCGCTAAATTATTTCGTTTGTCAGGAATAATAGGCCGTATACGAGATGATCAGCTATGGCTAGATGTAAGATCAGTTACCGAAGTGGAGTTAAGTACCATCTTAAACGCAGCCAAAGAAGTTGTTAAGCAATTAGATGGTAATAACAATTCTAGTAATGTTAGTTAGATGATTTTATTATTGCTTAATAAGTTTTAAGTGTTTTTATAAGCAATGGTTGTCCCATTCGACCCAATTCCAATTTTTTCAAATACTCTGAATTCATAAATTTGACGAGTAGGTAATCAGGGATTCGTTGCTCTTAGACAATTGATAAGTTTCAAAAACACAGCGAAAGAGAAACTCAGATTCGGTTTTGCCGAACGTCTAATCACATGTTTTATTTAATAGATTCAACGAAGGAACTAACTATGAAAGATCAATTTGAGATTGATGTGACAGAAGAAGAGATAAAGTTTTTCCAAGAAAACGGATTTTTGAGTATAAACCAAATTACTACTGATGAAGAGATCGATTGGATGAGGGGCTTATATGATCAACTATTCAACGATCGATGGGGAGAAAACGAAGGAAATTATTTTGACTTGGGAGGTCGACGTTCTCATCAAGGACCAGACGTACTACCTCAAGTTCTTGGACCTGAATCTCGATTCCCTGAATTAAGAGAAACAATCTATTTCCACAACACTGTAAAAATTAGTGCTAAGCTACTTGGGGTTGAAAAAGAAAATATCAATGGTGGTGGGCACATGATTCTAAAACCCGCTCAATACGGGAGAGAAACACCTTGGCATCAGGATGAAGCCTATTGGAACCCACATGAAATGGCTCATCGATTGAGTGCTTGGTTGCCTCTAGACCCTGCTACACTAGAAAGCGGTTGTATGCAGTTTATTCCGCGTTCTCACCTGCAAGACGTCCTTCCTCATCGGCACGTAGACGACGACCCTTTAGTTCATGCGTTGGTAACCGATGAAGTGAATCCTGACCACGCCGTTGCTTGCCCTATTCCATTAGGTGGAGCCACCTTTCACCACTGTCGAACCCTACATTATTCAGGTCCAAACCTAACTGATCAACAGCGCAGAGCCTATATTCTAGTGGTTGGCCCTCCCGGTAAAAAACTAGATAAACCGTTTAAACGACCTTGGATAGAAGAAGGACAACGCGCCATAGCCAATTTAAAATCAAGATCTTAGCTAAACAATTTGCAACATTCGATCCAGAGCCACCTTGGCCCAGTAAGAAATATCGGGTTCAACAGTTATATGATTGATAACTTCGTCATCTAACAAATTTTCCAGTGTCCACAACAAATGGGGAGCATCAACACGGTTCATGGTAGTACATAGACACATATTAGGATCAATTGACGTAATCCACTTATCCGGATGTTGGTCAGCCAAACGGTTAACTAAGTGCATTTCAGTACCTATTCCCCATTTTGAACCAGCGGGAGCTTCTTCTATAACCTTGATAATATAGGCCGTTGAACCACTTAGATCAGCCATCTGTACTACCTCGTATCGACATTCAGGGTGAACTAAGATTTGAATTCCAGGCACATCCTGACGAAGCCGATTAATTTGCTTAGGAGTGAATAGCTGGTGAATCGGACAGTTCCCCTGCCATAAAATCAATTTGGCTTTTTCGACTTCTTCTTCACTATTCCCACCCATTTCCTCATTTGGCTTCCACAGAATCATGTCTTCTAAATTTATACCGTGAGCTACACCTGTATTTCGCCCTAAATGCTCATCAGGAAAAAAAAGCAATTTCTCTTTTTTGTTAAAAGCCCAGTCCATGATAGCGGAAGAGTTAGACGACGTACAGACAGCCCCTTCATTTTCTCCGCAAAACGCCTTCAGGTCAGCAGCTGAATTCATATAAGTGATAGGAACAGTATTGTCTCCACAAACATCGGTCAACTGTTCCCAACAATCTTCGACTAAGTCCAAATCCGCCATGTCAGCCATGTGGCAACCGGCATTTATATCAGGTAAGGAAACTTTTTGATGCGACGCACTCAAAATATCTGCACTTTCCGCCATAAAATGCACGCCACAAAAAACAATGTAGTCAGCTTGAGATCGACTAGCTGCCAGTTGAGACAACTTGAAGGAATCTCCTCGGTAGTCAGCAAACTGGATGACTTCATCTCTCTGGTAGTGGTGCCCCAAAACTACTAACTTTTCTCCCAGTTCGGCTTTGTGAGCCAGAATCCGCTCATCGATTTCTTGTTGGGTAAGCTTATAATATTTTTCAGGAATTGGTTGTGAATACATGTTAATTATTTACTCCAATTGTCACCAGCCGATCTTGTGCCTAACTTTTACCTTCGTTAGCAAAATGGAGGGGATTGTAACCTAAAAGGCAAATAGTGTCAAGTCGAACTAAGATTGATTAGTTTAATTAGAAAAATCCTAAATTTTTGATTCCGCTGAACTTGTTTGATATACTCGCCCAGTTATAAGAATAATCAGCAAAGATTTACCTCCAACGAGCATAAAAAGGATACCAGGATGTCAGAAAAAGAAGTGATGGAAAGGGTAGAAAACAATTCGACTAGTGAGACGACGGGCGAAGACATAATTGAAGCCGAGAGTGTGACAATTGTCAATGTGGCTCAAATACAATCCATAGACATTTCAACCAAGTTCCGTCGACAAGTCAAAGATAATGGATGGATATTGACACTTCTTCAACCTTGTAAAGCAACGGTAAACTTATCAACCAGTATACGAAAAGTAGAAGTACCATTACTTGAAGGTGACCAATTAATCAAGGAACAAGAAGATTTATTCATTGTTCGAAAACAAGCAGCAGACCAGTACCGCAACCATCGCTCATCTTCACCTTTGGCAAAAAGCCGAGACGAGTTAGTACAAAAATCTCCTGAAACGATCTAAACAGTAAATAAAAAAGGACACACTCTACCAGAGAGGTGTCCTTTTCTGTAGGCCGTGATTTGTCAAATCACAGCATAACTCATTTTTTAGCTTACTTTACCGTCTTGCCTTAACTTCACCCCAAACGACGGGCAGCTTGTGCTTAGAATCAACAGCTGTAACAATAGAGCTGATTTCTTTGAAGAAGCTGTCTTTATCGGTAGAATCTTTAGGGAAGATAGAGACGGCATTCATGGTTGCATCATCTAAGTGCAAATTGAAGTAGTCAGAACCACCAGATTCACCACAACGATACAATAATACATTAGCGCCTTCATTCAAGCTAATTGGTATATCATAGTTTACTTTGGTCGCGCCACCAGTCCATTTGGAATCGTTATGATACTTGTCACCATTGACCCAAATTTGAGCAAAGTCATCTTGAGCTGGGGACATCACAGCAACGTGATCTTTTGGGGATTCAATAACAATAATAGCCCAAGTATCAAAATTACTGTCATCTCCAGCATCGTAGATGGTTGACATGTTATTACCGTCAGCAGGATCAATTGTTTTAACTGTCCATTCTTCGGATCCACCATTGTCAGCACCAAAATCCAACTTAGTTGTTTGGGTTTTCAACAAACCGTCAACAGTTGACAAAGATTCTTGAGTTAAAGCTCCACCACTAGCATCTTTGATGATATCAATAGGACCAGAAACAGCAAAACCACCATTGTTGGTGTAGGGTCCAGGCATATACCATTTGGTAATCCATGGAGCATCAGGACGATCTTGCTCTAGCTTTGGTAATCCACGCGCTTCGGCGTCTGTCAGAGCATCGTCACCTGTCAGGATAACTGGATCTCCGCCTATGCCAGCAATAGCAATTGTTGATAGTGTTAGAAATAGTGTTAAAACAGCAACACTCAGAGTAATTGAAAGTATGCTTTTACGCACGTTATATATTCTCCTTGAAAGTAATTTTCTCATAAGAAGGGTGAAAATCCACACCCGACCCAGCCAATATAACGCATGTGACAAAAAATTGCAACAAAAAACTGGACTTTATGTCACTCGGCCATAGCTCTGTTCAAAATAAAATAGAAGTGTATGGAAAGTTACTATGACTAGGTTTTTTTGGGCTTTTTCTTAGCGGCTGGAAACAGGATATTGTTGAGAATCAAGCGGTAACCCGCAGAATGCTTGTGTAAATCGAGGTTGGTTGGCACTTGACCTTCACCGACCAAATGCCGATAATCTTCCGGATCGTGTCCGGCCAAAAATGTGAAAGTTCCTTTACCCAGTTTCCCATGAAGATATTTGGCATAATTGGTTCCGTCTATTTCTCCCAATATCACTACAGTATCCCGGATCGTACTTTTATTGAAAGATGTAGTTTGTCCTAAATAACCGGGTACTCGGCTGACATGGTTTTGAGTCAACATTGTGGGAATTGGGTCATGTTTAGCCGCGAATTGAAACAACACAAAATCTTCAACTTGGGACAAAGCATTGAGGTCAGGTTTCGGATTGTCAATATTGGAAAACTCATATCGGTTGGCAGAAGTGTGCAGACTAAAATTGTGAAAACAGAATGTTTCCTGAAAGTTAAGCTTGCTATGATAGTTATTTTCGACTGGAGTTCCATCCAATTCGGCACTGACAATGTCAACCATTCCAGCTTTAGTTGACAAAGCAATATCCATAGTTTCTGGGGCTGAACACATAGCAAAAATAAAACCACCATTCGCAACGTAGTCCCGGATCAACTTAGCGATATGTCCTTTGTATTCGGCGACTCGATTAAAACCGGCTTTCTGAGCTGCTTGCTCAAACATCCTTACCCTTTGTTGATACCAAATGGCAGTCTTGAAAGAAGCATAAAACTTTCCATATTGACCAGTAAAGTCTTCGTGGTGAAGATGGAGCCAATCGTACTTGTTTGTAAAAAAAGTACCACTGATCAGTTCTTCATCCCAAATAGATTGGAAGGGGATTTCAGCGTACTCTAATGCAATTTTGACAGCATCATCCCAAGGATCACGATAAGGGCTATCATCTGGTGGTCGGTAAACGGCGATCTTAGGAGCTTTTTCTAGTAAGATCTCATCCATATTGGCAAGGTCCATCTCTTGTTGAATAGCAACATAATCTTGATCAGAAATTTGTTCAACAGAAACCCCCATCTCTTTAGACCTCTGTACTACGTCCGATGAGGATTGTAAAAGAAATGCTCCTCCCCGAAAATTTAATAACCACTTAGCAGTATAATTGCGCGGGGTCTCTAGTGTCCAATAAGTCAATCCATACGCCTTCAGGTGGTTCTTCTGGACTGCATCCATTGGAACTAATAACCACTGTCCCTCAACAGAATTGACAACTAAAGTGATGAAAATACTGAGAATCAACCCAAAACGAAAAATAAAATTCAAATTATTCACAAAATCAGCACAAGTGTTTGTTGGTTCTAATGATTTAATTTATTCCGTAGGAGAATAATGATATATACTTTTTGTATCTAGCGAAAAATTGCTAATTCAAGCATTGTCTAAACTAAAATAAGCTGTTCTATAGCGAGTGCCACACCATCTTGATCATTACTAGCTGTAATGTAATCACAAATGTTTTTTATTTCTTCTTCTGCATTTTCCATGGCCACGCTATGACCCGCAACCCTTAACATACTTTCGTCGTTGAACCCATCACCAAAAGCCATAGTCTCGGAGATTGGAATGCCAAGTTGATTAGCTAGTGAGGTAATGGCTAGTCCTTTTGAAACTCTTGGGTTCATGAATTCAATATATTCAGGTTGAGTCCGAGTGATATAAAGATCTGCGCCAAAAATGTCCTCAAATTGTTTTAGTAAGTTAGGGATTTTTGCTGGATCTGCCAAAACCTGCATTTTTGTGGGCTCTGCCTCAGGTAATTTTAGCAAATCGCCTGTTGCTTCAGCGGACACACCAGTTCGACTTTCGTAGAGATCGCTCCAATGATTACGTTGTCTGACGTATAGCTGATCGTTCCAACCAAAATTGAGATGTAATTTGGCTTTTTGACAATACTTAATAAGACGAACAGCCAATGAACGAGGAACAGGTAGGTGAAAGCTTACGTCACCGGTCTTTGGGTGCTTGACCATCCCACCGTTATAAGAAATTATTGGATTCTGTAATCCAATCTGCTGACTAATAGGCAACATTGATTGATGCATACGTCCTGAAACTAAGATAACTAAAGTACCTTGCTGCTCGACCGTATTCAAAATCTTAATGTTATGTAGGCTAACTTCGTGGTTACTGTTCAGCAGTGTTCCATCTAGGTCCAATGCTAGCATGCGACATTTTACCTTACTCAGCGGTACGCCCGAACGGCTAACGACTATATCCAAAATTTTGCTCCAAATTCAATTACATAGAGTCATATTAAACTCATCAAATGAAATTACCAAGGATTAAGATATTACCCAATAATAGTGAGTGAAGCGATAGAAAGAAAATTATTTGGTTGCACAGAACGAAATTCCCATTTTTCATATTGTTTTCGCAATCTCTTGACAGATACTTTTTCTATCGTTCATCAGTCATTATTTGACAGTCAGCAAAAATTCTCTTGATATTTAATCATTGGCTAGAAAAGTGATTGGCAGATGCTACAGAGATAATAGATCCTAGTCAATAGTTTTAATTACTGTTCCGATTGCCACCAGCTGCTCCATTTTATAAATCTCAAATGAAGAACCAATGTTCAGAGGGACTAATTCTTCCAGCAAAAATTCGCCAATGCCAATCTTAATCTCATCGTCAACTGATGGCGATAAAATAGAATCTTCCTGCTCGAAAATTAACCGAGCAGCTGTCTTCAGAGACCAGAAACTGACTAAAATTTCGTCTTGATCCACAAGTGGTAGATGTAGTTTGGCTTCTTCAACCGTTAAAGCATAAATCACAGCTGAAAACTGGACGTGAGAACGCATTTTTTTCGGTGTAGTGATACACTGCCCAGCTCGTACCCAACCAGGTTCAGCGTAAACCTGGGCAGTCAACAAGTCATCAGTATCCTGCTCTCTGACTCGGATACATTCAGTACGGATCCGGTCCCCAAATCCGATAATATCCACTGCTTGCCCTGTAAACAAAGTACCTTGTTTGACTTGACAAGTCAAAATACTAATTTCATCCTGTTGATCATCAACTTGGTAAATAGGAGCAAAAAGAGGTCGCTGTGCTAAATTAGGGTGAGGTCCTAAACTTTGGTTGAGTAATTCAATCAAGTTAATAATTGGTTGAAACTCAGGTGTACTATAATTGGCAACTTGACGATCAAGAATTAATTCGGTATTGCCTATCAAGACATGTTCAGGGTAAATATCGATACCTTCCGAAACCTCAATCTGACACATTTCAATTAATTCTGCATCATCTAGAGATTTGGGCTGATCAATGAAAGCTAATATAGGTCTGACACCAACTGCTGTTGCTAGCTCTGCAACCTGAATCAGATTTGTTGTTAATCCATTTTCCACATTGATGGCTAAAATCACAGCTGAGACGACTGGAGTCCCGGCTAGCCGATTAGAAGAACCGAAGGCTCCCGTAGCCAACATTTTCATAGCATTGGCTGAAGTCGGAAAATCAACTAACGTATAGCTTTTTCCACTAGTTTCGTAACCACCAGCAGAAAATTGAAAGTAGACATTACTATGATTCAGGTCGCCAACTGTCCAGCTGGAGGGTTCTTGCTGACGAAATATTTCAGCGGAAGATCGGCCAATTGTTTCAACAACTTTCAAAAGAGCTAGACAAAGATCATAGCTCCGATCCCCTACGACACAAATCAAACGCTGATTAGATTGAATTAGAGAGTGCCACGTCATTTTACTAATTATTAAAGTTCTACGGAGAAACCATTCTTTGCGACCGCCTGATGGAAAACTGATTTTTCTAATATTAGGCCAAAACCCGGTCGATTCGGAACTAGAACTTGTCCATTCTGAATTTTATAACTGGAATCATCAATACCCGAAACTGCAGCTGCATCCCACTCCACAAATTTAAAATTTCGAATGCCATTTTTCAGATGTGCAGAGGCGAAGTTACCATAGTAGCCACCGTAGTGGTGTGGTGCCGTATGTACGTTCCAGCTATCCAATTTTTGCCCTAGATCAAGCCAACGTGAAAAGCCATAACTAAAGATGTCATATTGAACTACATCTATTAGGCCAGCCTCCGCCCAATCCAACAATCTGTTTGAGGCTTCACCCTCACCATCTGCAACCAGAGTTTGAATACTATGTTTATGCATCCAATCCTTAAGGTTTTCATACAGGCGATTATCTTCGTGAAATGCTTCTTCTATCCAGTGAATTTTATCATCAGCAGTTTCGGCTAAAACTGTCTTGGTCAAATTGAGATTATAACCATTGTTGGCATCGAGCAAGATAGTTGCTGATTGACCAACATTCTGTCGCACTGCCTTGATGACCATGATATCTCTTTGCATTCCATCGGATAAATCCATGTGCATGGCACCACGACCAATTTTGATCTTGAAGGCAGTATGACCCCTATCCATTCCTTGTTGTGCTTGCTGAGCTATCAAGTCAGCAGCCTCACAGTGATCAGCTAAGTGTAGATCATCAATGTACAAGGATGTATCGTAACAAGGCGCGGTGAATTCTTCATCTTGATTTGATCCAACCAAAGAGTAAACGGGCTTGCCAGTAAGCTGTCCAACCAAATCCCAAATGGGAAATTCAATTGGCTTAAATCCGTCCTGTACTCGTTTTTGATCATTTTGAAAAATCTCACCGACGGATTTACCCAATATTTTTTCAGCCTCAGATTGACTGATACGAGAGGCTCCAAACCCAAAAGTACCTTGGTCTGTAGTGATAGTAACAATACTAGGTCGAACATACAGACCATGTTCTCCCAAACGCGAATTGCATCCTGCCTTTCGCGGGCGCTCGCCAAGTAAATTAGCCTGCTCAATTCGCACGATTTTTTGTTCAAACATGTCCAACCTCACTTAAGGGGTATGTCGTTTCGATAGTTTGTTATAAAAACAAAAACGGCAAAACTATGATCTCAGCTGTTGGGTTCATCTTACTAGCAGTAGCTATTTCAATCAAATAACTTAAATTCCAAATTTGGCCACCAAGAACAGGCTATTAATAACTCAACCCATCAAGATTTGATTTATGAACCCAAAATAAGAGAGGGACAGCAATACATCGGAAGGGAAAAGAATATTATTAGATGTAGTTCTGTCTGAATGTTTTGTACTAGCTACAGTTAATTAAAACCAATCCGAACTTGCTAGTAATCAACATCTACTGATAGCCATTTTCTTTTAAGGCATTCTGTAAGAAATCTAACTCCTGATGATTCGCATCCTGTTTCCATCGTTCGACAGGTGCTCTACGCACGATGATACGACCTAATGGAAATCCCAAGAAGTCTTCTAATTTCTCTAGTACCTCTTCTTGGTGTAGGACAAAATCTTCGAAACGAATCTTAATCAAATTTTTAGGTTCTGGTGTTGCTTTCATTAACTGATACTGATAATACCAAGAGATTGCTCGCCGCTTCCTAATATCATCAGTCAATTCATACTGAATACCAAAATCCCGAAGATCATCAGTTTTGTGTCCACTAAGAATACCATCCCTTGGGTCGCGTACCCAATGGATATACTTGATATCAGGAAACATACGTTGAATCCAAGGATAAATTAGGGTGGTTTCCGGGATTTTCCATCCTTTATGTTCGGATTTATTTTTGAGTACATCCTGTAGATAATCAGAAATCAAGTCAGTGAATTCATTTGGAATCTCCTCACTGAATAAGCGGGAAAAGTTCCACGATAACCCGCCTTCCCAATCAACATACTGCGCTAACACTCTACAAGCGTCATACATTTTTTGAGGTGGAATTTTGTCTCCTGACGGGTTTATAGAAGACCCCATATAGACNCCACTAGCGTAGAGGGTATGAGAAATAGCTCTTGTCCCCGAATGACCGCGACCAATGATTGTGATTAAAGACACGTGTGTAACCCTTTTTCTTTTTACTCAATCTAATTCTTAGTTACTTAACGCCAGCTGATGTTAACTAACTGAGATTTCTCTGAACTTTCAATAGCGCCAAAAACCATAGCCAAACTTTTGATATTATCAGTACAAACTGTTTCCGGTGTACTACCGGTCTTTACGCAGTCAATAAATTCACGAATTAAACCACTGTGCCCACCAACATTAGCTTGCCCATCGAACGGTGGAATTTCTACCGTTTCACATTCTGAGTGAAATCCTTCTGCTTTGACAACTGATTGAGCTGTCATCTGGTCGCCACCATCCCATTTAACAGTGCCTTTTTCACCTATAATTCGCCAATCACTCTCCCAAGTAGTACTCAGACCTTCAGCACACCAACTACCNCGGTAAGTATAAACAATTTCATTAGTCATCTGGTAAAGGGCAATGGCTGATGCATCATGATCATACCAAGAACCGCTTGGATTCCATTCTTTACAAAAAACGGAAACTGGGTCAGCATTGCCAATGAAACGAGCAGCATCAAGAGTGTGAATGGCCATATCCAATAGAAGAACATGTTCCATATGATCACGAAAGCCACCAAAGTGGGCCCCAATATAGAAATCACAGTTGATAGTGGTAATTTTTCCAATTACACCAGAATCCAAAAAACTCCTCAGCCGACGGATCTGCGGGTTATATCGCCGATTTTGTATAATGGCATAAATTTTTCCAGTTTCTTCTGCTATTTTGACGACTTTTTTTGCTTTCTCCAGGCTATCAGCCAATGGTTTTTCGCCCATAACATGACAGCCATACTGTAATGACGTAGTAGTAACTTCTGCATGTGCTTCGGGAATAGTACAATCAAAGACGGCATCTGGATTGGTCTTTTCCAGCATTTCTTGTAAATCAGTGCCAACTTGAGCCGAATGTAGATCATAATCTTGGGCTCGCTTCAATGCAGCTTCTTCTTGCACATCGACCAATCCAACTAGCTCAACGTCCTCCATATCTTGGGCAGCGCCTAACCAGGCTCCACTCATGCCACCACAACCAACTAGCACAACCTTAATCTTCATCTTTTGACAATCCTTACTTATATTTTTCGANCTNGCTAAAAATCCAGCGANAATGANATTCGNTGAGCATTACCAACTTGACCAAANGGAATAAATGCGTAATCAACTTGATAAGCACGGGTCNCATAACCAAANCCACCGCTCAAACTGGANAAAAAATCAGCNTCNAGTCGTCGACGNTANCCNCCTCTCATAGCAAANCCATTNCTAAAAAGATATTCTAAGCCTANATGNGATCGNCCNTTCTGATCATAACCAAAATCNNAATCANCGGCTACTGTCATTTGATTTTGTAACAAACTAGGTCTCGTATTAGTGTTATTGACAACGGTTGAGGGCATAGCAATGGTAATGGTATAGGCCAGACCAACCCGAACATGTTGAGGGATAGAGACAGGCTGTTGGAGGTATTGCTGTTCCGACGATCCAATGTTGAAGACGCTAAGGCCCAATTTTAAGTTTTTGACCGGTGGCTGATAAATCATTCCCAAATTGATATGATTCCATCGTAATTGATAACCTGTTATAGTAGAGTAGTTAACTCTTTGCTGAGAGACTTGAAAAGCCCCACCAATGCGAATTGTCCCCCAGTTAATTCCCCTGTAACCATTCGTGCTAATCTCACCACTACCGATGGCAACGCGTATGACCATATCGTTGTAATTGAATGTACCCATCTCTTGGTATCGACCGACATCAGCCTCAGATTCAATTGTTTGAGGAATATCACCAGACCAGATGTAAGACACATCAGCTCCAACTGACATCCACTTACCTAGTGATTGACCGAAACCGATCCAGCCATGTCGTATGCCTCCTAACCAATCAGCACCCATAATAGTTAATTGTGGACGTTTTATCTGGCCGAGGCCTGCTGGATTCCAATAAATAGAACTGACGTCATCTGCAACAGCAGTAAACGTATGTCCCATTGCCGCAGTTCGAGCACCAACTCCAACTCTGACCGCACTACCACCAAGCGTGCCAGCAGTCAGGCCCTGGCCGTAAACTGGGGATACTAAGAAGTAATACAGTAATAAAGCTGGAACGCAGAAGGGAGAATATTTCATTCTAACGACCGAACTCATTTTGGGTTCGACGGGTACTTCAATGGAAAGTTGCTCGATTCTATCACAGCCGTCCGTTAACCTCAAGGCTTTTTGACCCACTAGTCACAAGGGTTAATTGATGAACACATTGATTAAAAATGGCTCTAGGCCTAAAACAAGAAACATTCTAATCAGTAGGAAGTAAACGTCAAACGAACCAAGATTTAATCTACTATTTTGAGTTTTGTTACAATATAATGTTACAACATTAGTATGGCTATTGCTAGATCAGTCATTAGTTGTTGACCAATTACTGAACACGATTATCCACTAGTCGTAAATTAATTTACAGTTCAGCCGATGAAAATAGAGAATTGAGATTCTTGCTTATACAGTGAAGTTTTTTTTAATTACATACATTCTGCTAAACCTGATAAACATTACGATTGTGGCGGAGGACTGGTCACAGTGGTTGGGAAATCAAAGAGATGGAATCTGGCGGGAGTCTGATCTTCTTACATCTTTCCCCAAGCAGGGGTTAAAACCCGTTTGGCAAGTACCAATTGGTAGTGGCTATACTGGTCCTGCTGTCGCCGATGGTCTGGTATTTGTAATGGATCGAATCAAGCACGACCCAAATCTAAAAGATGGGCGGTTTCTGCATCTAGATCAACCACCACAGAATACGAACTTCATTCGTCGCCTATTATCCGGCTCTGAAAGAGTTCTATGCTTAGATCAAAAAAGTGGCCANATCCTCTGGTCNTATGAGTACNNGTGNGCTTATCGGTCAGTAGCACTNTACGCCATTGGTCCTCGTGCNACTCCAACAGTTGANANTCATCGAGTTTACACNTTGGGNGCNGAAGGCGATTTGTTTTGTTTTGAANCCCAAACAGGTCAAGTCCTTTGGCAACTAAACCTAAGGGATAANTATNAAGTAGAAACNCCAGAATGGGGATTTGCGGCTCATCCATTGGTTGATGGAGANCACTTGATATGCATGGTCGGTGGAGAAAAAACCACAGTAGTAGCTNTGAATAAGCTAAACGGTCAAGAAGTTTGGCGTAGTGGATCAACTAAACAACCTGGCTATTGTGCTCCCATTATTTACCACTTGGGCGGTAAGCGGCAACTAGTAGTCTGGGATAGTCATTACCTAAGAGGTTTGAATCCTGAAAGCGGTCAGCCATACTGGAAATTGGAACTTCAGCCAGCTTTTGCTATGTCGATTGGCGTTCCAAAACAAATTGGCAATCAGCTATTCGTAATGGCTTATTCGAATCTGTCTGCTTTAATTGAGATCGCTAAGGATGGTAATAGCGCTGAGATTGTCTGGAAAGGAGATACAAAACGGGGCGTCGCCGGNGTTTTCAACTCAGCTGTTGTTCAAGATGGGCACATTTATGCTTGTGGACAAAGTGGGCGCTATATGTGTGTAGAATTAGAGACTGGCGAGCGAAAATGGAAAACTTTTGAATTTTCAACAGGTGGTCGGCCCGCAAGTTGGGCGAATGTCTTTACCGTGCCCAACGGCAATCGTTTTTGGCTGTTTAATGATATTGGTGANGCCATAATCGCAAAAATGTCCCCAAAGGGTTTCCAACTAATCAGCAAAACCAAACTAATTGAACCAACGCATCAAATTGGCCAACGGACAGTAGTATGGTCTCACCCAGCTTTAGCTGAACAGCACATTTTCGTTCGAAATGATCGCGAAATTATATGTTACGATGTCTCATCAATACAATTAAATTAATCATTCCCGATAGACTTATATCTGGCCGTGATGAATGTTGAGCATTAAGCAAAACAGTAATAGGGAAAATTATAACGTCGGGATACCATGGATGTAGAGCTGGGACTCGAGACAACTAGTCTTTAACTATTTACTCAAAATCAATATCGAAGCAGAAAATCATTTTGTTGGGAGATATCTTTCCCTCGCATCAGAAACAAGCTACGCTCAGTCATGNTAAGGCGTCCTGTTCGGCTTGATGGAGGCAGAATTCTACGATCGTAAACTGATGTCGTTGGCATGAATCGTAGGGTCATTCCCCGGCGCGACTGACTGGAAGTATTAGCCTCGGACCCGTGGGCCAAATATACGTCATGAAGAGAAATTTGACCACTTTCTAATACTAGGTCAACGGCTGAGGTCTCATCAAATTCAGAAGCATTAAGCTCCATTGGCAAACTGAGGTTGGGATCNNNNTTTTGGCTATGCTCTTTGAGTCGTTGATCTTTGTGAGAACCAGGAATCACACGTAAGCACCCGTTATCGGTAGTAGAAGGGTCAATAGCCATCCAGACGGTACAGGTAGCCAATGGACGAATTGGCCAGTATTCGCCATCTTGATGCCAAGGCGTTTTTTTCCCTTGGTGAGCAGGCTTAGCAAAAAAACTAGAGTTCCAGAGAGCAATATTAGAACCAAGTATCTGTTCAACCATATCTAATATTTCAGGTTGCCTTGCATAGTTTAGGAAGCCTAAGTCATAAGCAAGAACAGCTGGGCAATAATCGATGAATTCTGGATATTGTTCGATAAATCGCTGGTGGTGTTTTTTGATATTCGTGACTGTTTCTGAGGACAAACGAAAATCAGGAATCACATATCCGTCTTCTTGGTATTGTTGAGTTTGTTGATCGGTTAGCAAGCTCACATCCTCACGTAGAGTAGATTTTTGACAAGACACCGTGGCTGGATTCTAAACCAGAGGATTAATCATGTCAACGTAGGTTAGCTGTCAATCCTGCTGTGCCAGTTTGATTGACAGTTTTGCCTATGCTATTATCATTCAACTACAATAAAAATATAAACTTGGGATAAAACCAGATGAAGAAGATGAGATTATTTTTTACGACTTTCATTTCCATCTTGATAGTTATGGGTTTTACAGGGTGTAATGTTGATCAAAAAGCACAACAAACCGGTACTCGCCGTCAGCCAAGAAACGAAATTGATCTACTAGAAAAAATTAAAGAGAGAGGGTCCATCATCGTTTCTACTGACCCAAACTACGCTCCACAATCTTACGTCAAAGAGAATGGAGAATTTGCAGGTTTTGACATCGATGTTGCGAGGGAAATCGGTAAAAGACTTGGTGTAAAAATTGATTTTGTCACGCCAGATTGGGACTTGATAACGGCTGGCAGTTGGAGCGACCGCTGGGATATGAGCGTTGGGTCAGTTGCAGTGACTGAGCAGAGAAAGGAACGTCTTGACTTTGCTGAACCTGCCTACTACTATACGCTAGCGCAGTTTGCAGCAACCAAAAACTTGGGTTTAAAAGCAATAGATGATATTTCTGGTCAGAATGTTTGCGTATGTACAGAGACTGTTTACGAATACTGGTTAACCGGTGAGAAAGAACGCCTAGGATTGCCAGAAAATTCCGTTTTCGTTGACCCGCCAGATAATGTACAAGTTATGCCCATGAAAACCGATAATGAATGTGTTCAGTCGATTCAGTCTGGGCGGGAAGAGTTCGCGATTTTTTTATCTTCCCATACAATTGTCGACGCTGCTATTGACAATGGCGTCGCAATCGAAAAAGTGGGAACTCCTGTTTTTGCTGAACATTTAGCTGTTGCTTTTGACAAAAAAAGTTCAGCTGATAACTCCAGCCTACGACAGAAAGTCAGTCAGATTATTTCTCAAATGCATGAGGATGGAACACTAAGTACCCTATCCAGACAACATTTTGACGGAAGAGATTATACCAAACAGCCGTCTGGTTCCTAGTAATNACGGTAAATGCGCATTTCATATTCTCCTATGGTTCATCATTAGAGTTCTGTTAGACAAATAGTAGTTAACTCGACGTTTTTTACAACTGTCAGGTAGCTTACACGTCAATTTCTAAATCACGACAAACATGCGATCAAGTTTAGGTTATTTTACCATTGTCGAGCTTACTTAATTTTTCAGATTCTCCGTCAAGAGTTGTTATCATCGGTGGTGGTATCACCGGATTAACGACGGCCTATAGGCTTCATCAATTAATCAAAAAAAATAAGCTTCCAATCGAAGTCAAGTTGCTGGAGGCATCCAAAAAAGTCGGTGGAATTCTCCGCACAGAGAACCGNGACGGTTTTTTGCTAGAACTGGGGCCTGACGCATTTATATCGACTAAGCCTTGGGCGATAGAACTCTGTCGTGATCTGGACTTAGCCGATCAGCTGATTAAACCGAATCTTGATAATCCCCGTAGCTTTATTGTGCGTGCAGGTCGGCTTCAACCAGTCCCGGAAGGGTTCTATTTGATGGCTCCAAGTTCGTTATGGCCTTTTTTAGCAAGTCCAATATTTAGTTGGCGCGGTAAATTACGAATGATGATGGATTTGTTCTTACCAACCAAGGAGGTGAATATAGACGAGTCGCTGGAAGATTTCGTAGTCCGTCGATTAGGTAGAGAAGCCTTTGACAGAATAGCACAGCCGATGATCGGGGGCATTTACAGTGCCAATCCGAAAAAATTGAGTCTTCAATCTACTATGCCTCAGTTTCTACAGCTAGAACAAAAGTATGGAAGTATTATTCGGGCACTGATGGAAACTATGTCAGAACGGTCAAGTGGTGCTCGATATGGTATTTTTCGTACTTTTCATCAAGGTATTCAAGTACTAGTCAATGGGTTATTGAACAAACTGCCAGTAGGAATGGTTGAAACTGGCTCAATGGCCACAAAAATCACTAAGATGATAGGGCCCCAAAAAAGTGATGTTTGGAATATCGAGATAAACAATCAAAGTGAAGATAATCTTGTAGCCGATCAGCTTTGCCTTGCGCTACCCGCAACCCAAATGGCTCAACTTCTAAGTTCTGATGCCCCGAAACTCTCTCAGTTATTGGAATCAGTCTCTTATGTCTCGTCAGCTACTATCAATCTTGCTTTCAGTCGGGCACAAATCAAACATCATCTGGGTGGCATGGGATTTGTCGTTCCGGCGATTGAAAATCGTTCAATAACGGCTTGTACTTTCAGCAGCCTCAAGTTTCCATATCGCGCTCCCGAAGGACAAGTGCTACTCCGAGCCTTTATAGGTGGTGCTCTACAGCAGCACCTACTGGATTATTCCGATAACGACCTACTAAATCTAGTGCTAGCTGATTTGCAAGATCTGCTCGGAATCAGTGGCCAGCCAATATTATCTCAGATATGCCGATGGCGTGGGGCCAGTCCACAGTATAACTTAGGTCATTTGGAAAGGATATCTCAGATCAATTTGGCAATATCAAAAATAAAAGGGCTAGAATTAGCTGGTAACGCATTCCACGGAGTCGGGATTCCAGATTGTGTCAATAGTGGTAATAAGGCCGCAGAATCAATTTTTAAATCTTTATCATCCGATATGAACAAATCCTAGTAACCCAAATAAATGCAGAACACTCTGCTAGTATTTACATTCGGATTTCTTCTTTTACTGTTTTCAAGTGGTTGCCAGCCACCACCTGATTTGGCTGACATGGAAAGTTCTTTTCAAACAGGAGATTGCCAAAGTTGCCACTCAACTATCTGGAAAGAGTGGGCACGCTCTCTGCATGCAAAATCTTGGACTAACCCAATTTATCAGCAGATGGCCAAAGATTTTCCCAACCGAGTTGAAACCTGTGACCCTTGTCATTCACCGAAGCCAATCTTGGTTACCGGGTTAGGTAAAATGCCTCAGTTAAGACAAGAAAGGAAAGACTCAGGCGTTAACTGTTTAACTTGTCATGTTGATAGCAAGGGTGCTATGCATGGGCCGAAAGGCTTTCAATCGGCAGACTTTCACTTAAATGTAGAAGACCCAAACTATGCTCAAAATCCAACTCAATTATGTGCAAGCTGTCACGGACAACCAAGTGTCACTGCCCACCAACAGATCGTTGATTGGCATGTCAATGAAAAGAAAAATCAAAACTGTACCAGCTGTCACATGCCCTCAGTTGAACGACTTCACAGTAACCAAAGTCATGAACCTAAGCAGGGACGCAAACACACTTGGGAAGGAAGCCGTAGTTTATCGATGCTGAAACGGTCTGCCAAATTATCCATCCATCGTACAGGGCAAAATGTCAGGGTGACAATAGTTAATAAAACAGGTCATCAACTACCTGGTGATGGTTTGAGAGCTGTAATTCTAGAAGTTACCTTCGGTTCAGAAATTAGGCAATATATTTTTTCCGCGGAGATTGCGCCTGATGGTTTAGGTCTTAGCTCTGATAATCGATTGAAGTTGAAGCAGATCAGAGATTTTCATTTTAGAATTCCCATTAATCAATCCGTGAAGGCCAAACTATTTTACCGCTTATTACCAGATCAAGATAAAACTAAGTGGATTCCGATGATTATAGTAAATGGTTAAGCTATTTTTACCATTCAATCCAACTATTAGATTAGTTTGAATTAGTCGATTTATCTAAATAGAATTCAAAATCTGTATTTTTTATTCAGGACCATTCATTGACTTTGTATTGTTGAATTATCAACTCGACCCGATCCAGGGTTAGTGGTTCTTGTTAGACTACACTATTCCAAAACTATTCCAAACTTGGTTAATACCTCCTAAGGATAAGATGCAACAGTATATTCGTGATATTTCTTCACCGATCAGATGATTAGTAAGCTAACTTCAAATAGTGCTAAATGTCTTCAGCAAAATAAATTTAGGGCAAATGTAAATTGCGTTAGAGTAGATATTTATTTCCTACTTCCTTTCCTAAAAAACCTAATGTGTGCTAAACTCAGCAGACTGTGTTCTTTATAATCAAGAAACGAATCTTATTTTTACTGGATAAAATTGGAGAAATAGGGAAATGGATTTTTCAGTACAGCTGTTAGTAGGACTATCATTACTAATGATATTCAGTTTGGTCAATAGCATCCAAGCTGACCATCACCAGACGGAAAAGACAGAGTGGGGAACAGTAGATGGTCAACAAGTTTACCTTTTTACTCTGAAAAATAAGAACGGCATAGTTGCGAAAATTACTAATTATGGGGCCTTATTGACCGAATTACATTTGCCTGACCGAGATGGCAAGCTTGCTGATATCGTACTCGGATTTGACAATCTACAAGACTATCTTAGTGGGCATCCCTACTTTGGTGCTACAGTTGGTAGAGTAGCAAACCGAATTGCAAAAGGCAAATTTCGCCTAGATGGCAAAGAATATACATTAGCAACTAATAACGCCCCGAACCATTTGCACGGCGGTGAAAAAGGGTTCGACAAGCAGGTTTGGTCGGTTAAAAGTGCCAATCATCATCGGCTCGAGATGACCTACACTAGCGCCGATGGTGAAGAAGGATATCCAGGTCAGCTAGTCACAACAGTTGTTTATTCTTTAGCCGATGATGATACTTTACGCATTGACATGTCGGCTTCGGCTCAAGCTCCAACTATCGTTAATATCGTTAACCACTCGTACTGGAATCTCGCCGGTCATGATTCTGGGAATATTCTCGACCATCAACTGCAACTCAACGCCCAGTCTTACACACCAGTTGATCAAACATTCATTCCGACTGGTATTATCGACCCCGTAAAAAATACTCCATTTGACTTTACCCAGTCAAAAAAAATCGGTCAAGATATTCAACAATTACCAGGAAATGGCAAGGATGACCCGGGTGGGTATGATATTAACTTTGTTTTAGCGGGTAAGTTAGGCGAAATGAAATTAGCGGCCAAAGTTAAGGATACAGGTTCGGGGCGTGTGATGGAAGTTCACACTACAGATCCTGGCGTCCAGTTTTATACCGGCAACTTTTTAGACGGATCAACTAAGGGTAAAAATGGTGCCACTTACCAGAAGCACGCCGCGTTTTGCTTAGAAACTCAAAAATACCCTGACTCAATTAATAAAGAAGGTAAAGAAGGATGGCATTCTGTCATTCTCCGACCTTCAGGTAACTATGTACACACTGACTTGTACAAGTTCTACACAGAGTAAATTTATACTACGATCCCTACTAAAGTAGTATCTCAAACACTAGTGGTATAAATCAGGGGCAGAAGAAAATGCGAGGAGATCAAGCCTTTAGGTATATCAGTAAACAATTCACGTATCTTTTGGTTGGATTTTTGTTAACATCTGGATTTGCAAGAAATAGTAATTCAGAAACTGGTTACTGGGCCTATCAACCCGTTGAACTCCCAGCACTACCAGCTGTTAAAAATTCGGACTGGATCAAAAATCCAATTGACGCCTTTATACTCAGCCGGTTAGAAAAGGCTAATTTGTCACCGGCAAAACCGGCCAGTAAGCAAGCGATTATTCGGCGTGTTTATTACGATCTGACGGGCTTACCCCCCTCACCAGAAGCTGTAGAAAATTTCCTTGATACCTCCGATCCCCAAGCGTATGAAAAATTGATAGACCAGCTACTGGGCTCTGAACAGTATGGAGAAAAGTGGGGGCGACATTGGCTGGATTTAGTGCGTTATGCCGAAACGAACGGATATGAGCGAGATAGTAATAAACCCTTCGCTTGGCGCTATCGCGACTACGTCGTAGAATCGTTTAATAAAGATAAACCTTATAATCAGTTCATTCGAGAGCAATTAGCTGGTGATTTACTTGATCAGCCAACTGCTGAAACCATTACAGCTACTGGATTTTATCGGCTAGGTATCTGGGATGATGAACCTGCTGATCGGCGGTTAGCCCGTTACGATTATTTGGATGATATCGTTTCAACCACTGGCCAAGTGATGCTAGGAATACCAATGGGTTGCGTACGATGCCATGATCATAAGGCTGATCCTATCTCTATCAAAGACTATTACAGCTTTTTGGCCTTCTTTCATGATATAGCCCCACATAGGAATTCATCTTTAGCTGATATAGGTACACCAGAACAAAAACAAATTCACAAAGCTAAAGTAGAAGAGAAAAAACTCGCCCAAGAAAAATTACAGGATCAAATCTTTAAACATGAAGAAGAGATAAAGCAGATTTTTGCTCCCAATAAATCTGGTATAGATTCAACTCAAACGGATTTAGTTAATTTAGAATACCGCTTTTTTCGTCATACTTGGGATGTATTACCAAAAGACTTTGATCAGTTAAAGCCTGAGACTCAAGGTGAAATCGCAACTAATCGCTTTTCGCTTCGTCCCGCGAGTAGACAAAAAGCAATCGGCTTGGTATTTGAAGGTCAACTACGTGTCCCAACAAACGGAAAGTACACTTTCCACCTCGATAGCATTGGAGGTTCAAGACTGTGGGTTGATGGTAAAAAGGTGGCTGAATTGGAAACTTCCAAAGGTGGGTATCACCAAGGAACGATTAGCCTGAATTCAGGCTATGTAACAATTCGGCTAGATTATTTTAACCGTAATCAAGAATCACCTTACTTGCGAGTCTACTGGTCAGAAACAGACGGTCCCAAAAAGTATTTATCAGACGAGGTTGTTATCTTGCCTGACGCACGAAGCCAGAGTCAGATGTGGGCCTACACTTTTGAACAGCCGAATAGTGATTGGTTTAAATCTGAATTTGATCACACTGAGTGGCCCATCGGTGCCAGTGGTTTCGGTACTGACAGTACACCAAATGCTGTGGTACGAACAAAATGGAATACCTCAGCAATTTGGATGAGAAAAGAAATCGAATTGGACAAACTGCCGCAACAAATTGAATTAAACATTCACCACGATGAAGAAGCACAAGTTTACATCAATGGCACAAAAATCTTACATCGTCGTGGATATGTAACCCACTACCAGAGGCAACTGTTAAAATCAAATCAGCGTTCGCCATTTCGAGTTGGTAATAATATCATTGCAGTACATTGTTCACAAACCGGTGGAGGTCAGTATATAGACGTCGGGTTGGTTGCCAAACCAATTCACGTAAAGTTCGATGACCTACTGCGAAAATACGCAAAAGAGATAGAGAGAGACAATGACCTTCAAAAAAAAGTTGAAGCATATCATCAAGTTCGAAAAAAGCGAGACGATATGCGAAAGAATAACATTCCTTATCCGCACATGGCCTTAGCTGTTGAAGATAAGGGCGTTTCCGAAGTTCATATCTTACGAAGAGGTAATCCACAACTGATTGGCGATCAGGTTACACCTGCAGTACCTGCTATTTTGAAAAGGGGTAAAGATATTGAAATTGAACATCCCTCAACCAAACGACGGGTAATTGCGGACTGGATTGCTAGTTCCGAAAACCCACTAACAGCCAGAGTTATCGTTAACCGGATCTGGCAACATCATTTCGGTCGCGGTCTAGTGAGATCAAGTAATGATTTTGGCCAGTTTGGGCAAAAGCCAACTCACCCCCAACTCCTAGATTGGCTGTCACATCAATTGGTTCTTAACCAATGGAAACTGAAATCTTTACACAGGATCATCATGACATCAAATGCTTATAAGATGTCAGCACAAGGAAACGAACATGCGATGATATCCGATCCACTCAACGATCTTTTTTGGCGTTTTGATATGCGTCGCTTGTCGGCTGAAGAAATTCGTGACTCAGTATTATCAGTAGCAGGTAATTTGAATCTTAAGCAGGGAGGGCCAAGTGTTTTTCCAGAATTGCCCGAAGAAGTACTGGCAACTTCGTCACAACCGAATCGGGTTTGGGGATATTCGCCACCAGAAGAAGCTAACCGACGTAGTATATATGTCAAAGTCAAAAGATCATTACTAGTTCCAATTCTTAACCAATTTGATATGGCTGATACTGATTCAACATGTGCAGTTCGATTTGTAACCACTGTTCCCACACAATCGCTGACAATGTTGAATGGAAAATTCATTAATCAACAAGCCCAAGACTTTGCTCGAAGGATTCGCAAATACGGTGGTTCAACTCTAAATCAGCAGTTGAAGTATGGTCTAGAACTTGTATTATCTCGTCAACCGAGTAATGAGGAAATTTACTGGGCCAATGATTTTATTGATACCTTAGTAAATGATGAACAAGTCCAACTAGACATTGCATTAGACAGATTCGCATTGTTAGCTCTGAATCTAAACGAATTTATTTTTCTCGACTGATCCAAACGGCTTTTGGAGAATTCATAATGAAAAATTCAGGAAACACAAAAAAATCAACAAAGAAAACACAGTCCCCAGTTAATGGCAACTTTTGCGGAAGAACAAGGCGTGAATTCCTTCATACCCTTGGTGGTGGTTTTACTTCGTTAGCTTTGACAGGCTTATTATCATGGGATGGCTTTCTTAATAATCAGGCTATTGCATCCGATGGTATTAGTCGATATAGTAACCCGCTTGCTCCGAAAGACCCTCATCATACGCCAAAAGCTAAACGAGTTATTTTTCTCTTTATGTATGGTGGTCCTAGTCATATGGACACTTTCGATTATAAACCCAAACTTTACCCTCTAGATGGAAAAACGATCCAAGTCAAAACAAGCGGTCGTGGTGGAGAAAAAAACGAAGGCCGAATTGTTGGTCCTAAATGGAGCTTTAAACAATATGGTGAATCAGGCCAGTGGGTATCAGAATTATTTCCCCACATATCGACTTGTGTTGATGATATTGCCTTCATTAAGTCTATGACTGCAGATTCTCCCCGTCATGGTTCGGCAATGCTCATGATGAATTCAGGTCATGTTCTAAGTGGAAGACCTTCTATGGGATCTTGGGTTAACTATGGTCTGGGCAGTGTGAACCAGAATTTGCCTGGGTATGTAGTGATGCTTGATGAAACTGGTGGACCAATCAGTGGAGCAAAAAACTGGACTAGTGGATATATGCCGGCAGCTTTCCAAGGTACAGTTTTTCGTTCTGATGGTATACCTATTTGGGATTTAAAACACGTAGACAACATGGATCGTCGCCAGCAAAGGCACTTGTTAGATACTTTACAGCGATTTAATTCTGGGCATTTAGCCGATAGAGTAGACAATTCGGCCTTATCAGCCCGAATCGCAAACTATGAATTAGCCTACAAGATGCAAGCTACAGCTCCTGAAGCAGTCGATTTGAAGAAAGAACCAGAGCACATAAAAAACATGTATGGACTTGATCATCCAAGAACATCTAAGTTTGGTAAAAAGTGTCTGCTAGCTCGCCGATTGGCAGAACGTGGCGTCCGGTTTATTCAAGTCTATTCTGGCGGTCATCACGGGGACAATAATTGGGACGCCCATGGTGATTTGGTGATTAATCATGAGCGTCACTGTGGTGATACCGATAAACCGATTGCAGGGTTGCTTAAAGATCTTAAACAGCGAGGTATGTTGGAAGAAACATTAGTTATATGGGGCGGAGAATTTGGCCGCCAGCCAACAGCAGAATACGCTAAAGGAACAGGACGAGACCATAATGCTCTTGGCTTTACTATGTGGATGGCTGGAGGTGGTATCAAAGGAGGGACTAGTGTCGGTGAAACTGACGAACTTGGAAGTGCCGCAGTCGACAAACCATTTCATGTCAAGCACTTACACGCGACTGTACTAAATCAGTTGGGGCTCAATCCTAATACATTGTCTTATTTTCATGGTGGGTTAGATCAAAAGCTTGTGGGACCTGAAGGTGCAAGACCCATCTATGAAATAATTGCTTAACCCAATACTCCACAAGGAATTTAAGATGCTACATCGACNTCCAAATATCTTTACCCGNTCACTTTTTNNACTCTTTGCTCTNCTNTTCGNAATCGGTTCACTNATGAGCTGTTCTGACTCATCTACAAAGAAGAATGANCAAGNAAACGAAAAATCAGATCTGCCNCAAACNGCAATAAAAGCTGGGAAATATATTATTCTTGATACAAGAACTGATCAAGGNGATCGAGCCACAGCCAAGAAAAATGCTGAAAATACCCTTAAGAAATATCCTAGTCTNGATGCNATGGTNGGTCTTTGGGCTTATAATGTTCCCCAATGCCTAGAAGCANTAAAAGACGTGGGAAAAGANGGGAAAGTCAANTTGATCTCCTTTGACGAAGATGAACTTACNCTCCAAGGTATCAAGGACGGACATATTGTAGGTACTGTAGTTCAGCAACCATACGAGTTTGGTTACCAATCAGTAAAATATTTAAAAGCATTGGTAGAAAATCAAACTTTCGATATACCTGAAAATAAACAGCTCGATATTCCAACCAAGGTGATAANNCAAGAAAATGTGGATGATTTCTGGTCTAATCTAAAATCTTTGCAAAAATTAGGACAACAGGCTAATAATTCACCACGGCCTACTGAAGGACATTATTTTGCCTTTGTGGTTAATNTACCGGACCCTTTTTGGAGTTATGCGCGAGCGGGTTGTTACAAGGCTGAACAAGATTTCAATCTAGTTTGTGATTTCAAAATTCCACATGATGGTTCATCTACTGAACAAAACAGGATATTAGAAACCTTAATTCAGAAAGAAGGTTTAGCTGGTATTGCAGTGAGTCCACTCGACCCAAAGAACCAAACAGAAATTTTGAACAAAGTGGCTGAAAAAGTAAAGCTAATTTGTCACGATAGTGATGCACCTGAGAGCAATCGTTTATTTTACTTAGGAACAAATAATTATTTGGGGGGGCGTCAAGTAGGTAAACTAATAAAAGAGGCTTTGCCAGACGGCGGCCAAATTATGATTTTTGTCGGCAAAATGGATGTCCTGAATGCTCAACAACGTCGCCAAGGCCTGNTCGACGAATTGATGGATAAGCCGCTCTCTGGATAATTAGCATCATACTTACCTAGATATTTANACAGTTAAAATCAATATCACTTCCAGTTCNAAGANATTATATCTCAATTAGTTCTGAGAAAAAGTTGAAAATAGAAAAACCGATTCTCAGAACTAAGAACTTCTATCCCGATGAATTTGCATTCTATATTGTTTCNTTTCCCGGCTTCGGTCTTTGGAGTTCCTAGTATAGATGATTAAATCAACTCTGGCAGCCCAAAATATACATAAGCACTTTCCTGGTGTTCACGCAGTAAATGACGTATCGGCGACATTTCAAACAGGACAGGTTGTGGCCGTAATCGGAGAAAATGGAGCGGGTAAAAGTACTCTAATGCGAATCATAGCTGGTGTTTACCAACCGGATTCGGGGGAAATCTTGGTCGATGAAAAACCCGTCGTAATTTCTTCAGTTTCTGAGGCCACAGAGTTGGGGATTTCGTTTATTCATCAAGAACTCAATCTAGCCGATAATCTTAGTATTGCCGCCAATCTCTTTCTTGGACGGGAANCCAAACGTTTTCAACCATTTAACTGGATTGATTCAGCCGCTATTGATCGCCAATCCGAAACTATTTTATCCCGTTTATCCTTAGACTTATCTCCACACCAATTGGTTCGAACCTTATCAATTGGTCAACAACAAATGATTGAAATTGGGAAATCGCTTTCTCAGTCAGCTCGGTTAATTATCATGGACGAGCCTACNAGTAGTTTAACTAAACATGAAACACAGCGATTGTTTGATCTAATCAGAGAATTAAAAGAACAGGATGTTGGTATTGTTTATATTTCACATCGACTGATGGAAGTTAGCGAGATTGCGGATCGTGTAATTGTATTGAAGGATGGTCAAAATAGTGGAGAATTAATCAAGCCTGAAATCGAACATCACCGAATGGTATCTCTAATGGTTGGGCGCGAATCTACTCAGTTTTACCAATTAGAAACTCGGTCGATTGGTGAAGATCGTTTTCGGGCAGAAGATCTTGTCGTTCCAAAACTTAATGGAGATCCAATTAATTTTTCACTGAAAGCTGGTGAAGTTGTTGGGATGGCAGGCCTAGTGGGTGCTGGTCGAACTGAATTAGCGGAATCGATCTTCGGCATAAGACAACCGATCAGTGGTTTGATACATGTTGATCAACAATCCATAAAAACAGGATCGCCAGCCGAGGCAATTAATGCAGGAATTTTCTTAGTGCCTGAAGACCGACGATTACATGGTTTAATAACAGAATTTTCAGTTCGTGACAATATTACTCTACCGGGTATTAATCATTACCAAACTGCCAAATTTATCCAAGGAGAAAAAACGGAGCTNATATCAAAACAAGTAGTCAATGAACTTCGCATTAAGACTCCTAGTATTGAACAAGCTGCTAGTCTATTGTCTGGTGGNAACCAACAGAAGATTGTTTTAGGAAAATGGATGTCGCTAAAACCCAAAGTTCTTTTGTTAGATGAACCAACAAGAGGCGTAGACGTGATGTCGAAGGGAGAAATTTATCAACTAATCGATGACATGGCTAAAATGGGTATTGCTATTTTAGCTATATCTAGCGATCTAGAAGAGATTTTACGAATTTCGGACCGTGTTTTGGTTATGNATAAAGGAAACTTAGCCGGCCAATTGGATCGAACTCAAGTCAGCGAAGAGGCCATAATGAAACTTGCTACCGGAACTCTATAAAACTAAAATTCAACCCATATGTAATCAAATTTTGATCGCGTAGTATTTAATTAATACTCGAATAAGATCAGCTAAAAAATAGGCCATTGATCTCTGTCGAGCTAATGACCTATTTACATTTTTTCTATACTGGAAAAAAGCTTCTAAACGACCTATAGTTGTTTAATGTCAGCCCAAGCAGTAGTCAACTTATTCTCAGTCTCAACAGCGGTAGAGAGTTTGGCTGCTTCGTCTAACCAATTGGCAATAAATTCGACGACGCCAATACCACGAGGATCTGGCTCAATATCCCATTTAGGTTTGGCCGCCTGCCACATAGCAGCAATGATACCTT
Source organism: Candidatus Poribacteria bacterium (assembly GCA_002729015.1). Next base: position 336 of record PBVO01000043.1, on the reverse strand, counting down.
TGCCATCTTTACCCGATTGTTTGCTCACAGCAACAGCTGGGTCAGCATTATCTTTGTCAGCTTGGGCAAAGATAGTCAGGTCCCAGTCAGAGTCTTTGAACTGTTCTACATGCCAAGGCCGATCAGATTTGAAAGGTTTCAAAGATGGAATGTACTTTTGACCAGCTGCGGTTGGTTTCATATCTCCTTTTCGTGCACCGAAACTGAGTCCTTTAATATCAAAGATATTGGCCGCACCAGATGGGCCATTGTTAGGACTTCTGTTACCACCTTCATAACTCATATAACCAATCCAATCGGCTACATTGATTAAAATATTTCCAGCCTCAACAAAAT
>PBVO01000088.1 GCA_002729015.1 Candidatus Poribacteria bacterium | reverse complement strand
TCCCCTTTTCACGTTAGATCCATCAGTACTCTCGGCATCCAGTTTAAGGGTTCTGGTTATTCCATCCTCACAAGATGCATATAAAATTAAGTATTCTGTTGCCCGGTCTTCTGTATCAAACTCAGTAACGAAAATAAAAAACTTTTGTAGTATCGACGGTAGTTTAAGTTTTTGAGCAAATTGTTGAAGATTATAGTTTTCATGATCATGGATAGCATCATAATCATCCCTGATATCGATGATCTCAGCATTGATATACACCTTCTGTATTTTTTTTAACCTTCGTTCAACCAAATACTTCCTTATCCGAAACGTTATTCCACCAACAATTAACAACACACCAACAGGAATAAAAATTAATTCCAGAATAAAATCTTTGATAAATTCCACCTTATTGTTTCACCATATTACTAATCGATTGTGTATTGTTTGATTCTAACCTTGCTACATGTATTTACTCTGATAACTAACAACATCAGTCTTACTGGAAGTTACTTGACCTGTGTCCGCATCAAACCCGGGTAGAAAACCGGTTACTGTCTCACGTCCTTTTTTGTCCACTCGTAGTATCAGTGCACCAGTAGTTCCAATGCCCACCTTCTCACGAGAAATATCGGTAAACATCCGATTGATACCATCATAAATCGGTTCTGATCTCCTTCTTTGACCATCTTCACAATAATAAATTGGAACAAAGTACATTAGTCTTACCGATCTTCCTTTATAATATTCTCGACCTTCTTCTATTAAGATAATCTTACCGTTTATATATTTCTTTTCACCTTTGGAAAGNAACTTNTTNNNCAAAAGGGATAACAAACGACCCCAAATTAACTTCCAACCCAAANNAANAGACAGANGTTTTACNACTNCAANTAATCTAAATAATCTCATCAACCCTCCATAGNCACTATTGCTTCACCATATCACTGATNGATTGTGCACTATATGGGTTGCCNCGTTCNTTGANNTAACCCAGTTCTGATAAATGTTTNGAGATCTGACGCANANTCATCCGTCTTTTGGTTTTCCAGTTCCGTTTTCGTAACCTCTATATCTTGGTTCATATTTTCCTTGTTATTTTTTAATTCTTTTGAGAATTACATTATAATATTTTCCGTTGGTTGTGCTGTCTTGATAAACCCACCCATCCTTACACTCTACTCTCAAAAGTGCTTCAAGTTGTAGTTCAAGAAATGTTGGGAATTCCTCTACAGGATCCTTGTTATATTTATATGCCACTTTTTCTTGTCCATTATGACCAACTTTTATGTACCATTTCTTGTTACCTAGCATTAACCATATAATCGTATACTCATACTCTACTACCTTGTTCCCATTTTTAGCAGATTCCAATTCCTTTTCTAAATTAATGATTCTAGACTCAGCAGATTTCACCTTCTGTTTCAACTCCAATTCAGAAAGTTCAGTTTTAGCATGATCATCCGCAAACGCATCATTCTCCAGTAAATCACCGACCACCATACCAAAAACGACCAAACCACCACCGACTAATAATAAAACTAAATCCCTGATTTTCACACCTAACTCCTTANTATTTGACTATATCTTTGAATGAACCACTATTTTTGTTTACTGATCCTTTTGAATCTGAACTGTCTTTAAGAATCCTTTCGACTAGACCACTACCATCAAGACCCACGGTTAGACTAATAGNATTTTCTCCAGTTTGGTTGAAATAGTCCAAACTTCCACCATTTTCGTCAGTGGAAATGGTTATCATCCCATCATTTCTATCTGATAGATACAAGGAAAAAATCGTCTAACCTTATCGATTTTTACCCAAGTGTGCCATCGGGGTATAACCTTCCTTCATGGTAGCAAGTGTGATTTGTCCATCTTCACCCAAACTAAACACACCCCTCAGAATTCCATGTCATATCTTGTAATTGCCCCAACCCCAAAAAAAGAAAGTCCTTAAGTGGGATTGCCGAACTCAAAGACTATCTCGTTTTCCAACTCAACCGACTAATTACTTATGTTGTCTGATCTTATCAATAAAAATTCACCTTGTAAAATATAACTACACAAGNTCGGTTTTCTTTCAACCAATTCCTTCTGGATTAGGCATATCAAAAGTAAAAGATTGGGCAACAAATACCGAGTCAGGTCTATGCTTATGGGTTACAGATCTACNTGAAATGGTGTAAGGTTCATTTCTTGTTTGACTNTNTTTTTGGTCATCTTGTTGNTTGCAACTTTAGGTGTCGTTCTACAATCTGACAATCCTATTATTTTTNGATTTCTCAAAAGATTGAAACTGATAAATAAGAGTATGGAAACCNTGATGGTCATTTGCATTATGGTCAACATACGAAATCTTATCAATGAGTAATAAAAGGGAAATCAGAAATGAGAAATAATCAACAATGGACTATTCAACCAGACAAGAAACNACTACACCAAGCAAAGGTTTCGGCATCAGTTTTAGATGATGTCCGTGCATATAAAGAATATGCNCGAAGCAATGGTCAATCATTGAATCTGAATCAAATAACAGAGAAGGCATTACAACTGCTTATCAGAACTCACAAGGACGACATGGTTGCNTACCANACTGACCAANGNAAACGGTTGGAGAGGTTGTGATATGAAAACNTTTCAAGAAGTAATAGAGAGTATGGAGCAATACCGAAGTCTGNATGATGTTGTCTTAGACGAAGCAGGAAATTTCTCTGCTGGTGTTGCAATTAAGAAGCATCACAATTGNATCAACTATGGTAGGCAAATNGTGAAATCACGCACATCAACTGATAGTGAGAAACTATTGGCAAAGATGTTGGTGGAGACAGCAAGTCTGGCACTNATGGCAGTTGCGACCAGTGGGGAGAAATCNTTTCTTTCGACNGTGGCAAAGNGTGCAACTTTACGAAAAATATAGCAAGCAAAGGTAGAACNGTTTAAACAGTGTGGATTAATGAATTAACTAAACTCTCTATAAATAATAGACAAGTTGTAAAAAGAGGAGTATCTGATATCAGGTATTCCTCTTTCTTAGTCTAAACCCTTTGAAAAACCACCCCAACCCTGTTATGATATTTTTCACACAATAGAAATATTAAAACCAGAAAAAGACACACTTGAGNACACACAATGGAGTCATCTATATTGTGTCCAAGACCGTTGAAACCCTTACTGTATCAGGGGAAAATGGAAGAGTTTGAATTAGTGGNAGNGTCTTACTTAGACTAATTGTTAGCGTTTCGTATCTAAAAAATGAAATTAGTATAATCTACTACTACTTACATAACATATTCTTTCTTGTCTCTGGGTAACAATAAAGTTTAACCATCTGTTTTCAACATATCTGACCTCTAAAATTAAATGGAAGTAATCTGCTAATCCCTAATACTCGTTTCTAGTATTACTTTGCATTTATCACGGCAAGATCAGTTGATCAAGGCGACAAGATTAAATGAAATCAAAAAATATGTGGAACAACCTAGGTGAAGATAGCATACAACGCATCAAAGCCGATCGAGATTGGATAGTCGGGGATATGGTTAGGCGTCAACTTTCACTCAACAAAGTACTAGAAGTTTTTTCCAACGATCTTAAGCCAGAGATAGTTAAGTTATATAAAAAACACTCGAACAATCTACGATAGTCAATTTAAACGACCAATAAGAAATTAGGAGCCAAGGATGAATTCCGTCTCCTCACGCCGAATTACAGAGGNGTTTGGTTTGTATTTCTTTTCTTTCGAAGTCTAGCCAATGATCGAATCAAATAATCTATTCCGCCTTTTATTAGGTTCGTCTTTCTGAAATGTTCTCATTGTTTACCAGACTTATGGATTTCGTACATTTCTCAACATTACGGTCTTCTTTTTTCGAGAATTCTTCGAATTTCATTGCGACCCGTATGGAATTAGTCTTAATCCATGGCAGAGACAGTTGTGTAAACATGGTTATGGGATAGTAAATTACTTTGATCGACAATACTCGGTTTGATAATAAAACATTCTGTATACATAATATCTGACTAGGATTGAAAATTATTCGGAGTCCCTATAGAACAAGAAATTGATCAGCCGGGTGAATTATTGGCCCCCTGAGATGAAAATCAGATTAATTTTGACAGCTATGAGTCATATTACCGTTTTGGAATCAATTATGATACACAATCAGAATGGTATTATAATGAGCTATTTTTCAACTCAGCCCAAGTAATCGTCATTAAATTCGTTGGCAACACGGATTCCGCTCCTAGTATTTTGACCAACCCTCTCTCCATAATGGATTGCAAATCATCCTCACTCAGGATCGAATTGAAAATCGCTACTTCATCGATAATCCCAACAAAAAAAGACCCACCACCCCATCGTCCGATTTCAACTGGATTTTCGGTTGGAATAACTTTTCCGGGCCTAGTGCTTGCTCCTGCACGCTTACCATTAACATAGACGACTAGATGTTCATTTTTAGCTTTGCTATCATAGGTAGCCGCAAAGTGCGTCCAGTTCTTTTTCTCTGGCACTCCAGCACTAGCTCTTGGTTCCCAACTCCCTCCAGGTTTAACAAAGGATGACATCTTATTTCCCTCACCGGGCGGATCAATTCGTAGTAGATATTCGTCGCTTTTGGCGATTAGCTGTCGCCAATCATCGATTTTGGTAGCATAAAACCAAGCCATCATGGTTAATTGNTTTCCACACTGTAATTCTGGTGTCGATTTAATTTCGACCCATTGTCCCCCACCGAACTCTAACCCTGTTCCGAGCTTTCCTTTTTTCCATTTTGCGCCATTAATTTGACCATGATGGCCTAAATCAGACAGATCTTTTGCCTCTTTTCCTGCACCTTCATCAAAGGTCCAAACGCCTACGACTGTTTCTGGGTCGATGGCAGTGAATGCAAGCGTTGTAGACAATATNAGCATTATAATTACCAGGTATGATAAAAATTTATTGATGCTAACTGACGGGTAATTACTCATCTAAACTGTTGCTCCTCTTGTCATAATCGTATGTAAATTCATAACGGATGAACATTTACTTTTCGACTCTAACAAACTTCTAGCACAGTTATCTTTACAAGTCAAATTTATGGATGTACTCATACAGCTGAACAAAGAAAATTGTTATCGTCTTTACGTTTTCCCCACATGACAAAAAGTAAGAAAATGGGCAAACATCTAATCGGTTTTGTCTTGACAGAATATGTACGCTATGGAAGTATGAACCCTTTACAAAGACGCCCAAAGTCTAATTCTGCTAATTTTCGGCTTTTTTGTCTGTGAAATGATAAAAAATAGAATACCAATGCGAGTCAGTAACAAATGAGAGAGACAATTCAGTGGGAGCGCATGTTACCCCACGAGTTTAGATATGCTTTTGAAAAGTTGCCAACAGTCTTCTTACCTTTGGGTACAGTAGAATGGCACGGTGAGCATAACGCTCTCGGGTTAGATGCACTCAAAGCACACGCTTTGTGTGTTCGAGCAGCAAACCAATCAGGTGGAATTGTACATCCACCAGTGTATGGTGGAATGGGTGGACTGGACAAACCCGCTACCATCAAAATGGAAGCGGAAGATTCGTGGGAAAATTATTTGCTCCGACCTTGGTTAGAAAAGATGACTAGCGAATTTCACCGGCTAGGTTTCCGATCTATTATTATCGTTACAGGACACTACGGTCATAACCAACANATTGTGGTACGAGAGGTAGCNATAAGAATGTCGGAGCGATTGCAACTACCGATACTGGGAATACCAGAATATTGGTTGGCTCTAGATGCNGGTTATTTGGGTGATCATGCCGGCATTGGGGAAACTTCACTACTGTGGTATCTAGAACCCCATTTAGTTGCCATTGATCGTATCAGCAATGATCCAGAATATGGGAAAGATAACCATATCGAAAAAGGNTCATCTCCTGAACTAGGGCAAAAATATACTGATTTGATAGCTAAAAGGCTAGGGAGTTTAGCTAAATCTATGCCAAAATGGACAGAAGAAAAAAGGGCCGATTTCATAACTGCTGAAAGGTCAATTCTATCTGCCCAAGTCCAAGGNTGGCGCATCCATCATCCTTGGTCTGCCTGGCAGAATATCCATTTAGAATCAGTCAAACAGTATGGAAAATTACTAATAGAAGAAAGGTTCGATCAGATCATAGAATTATCTAAAAAATTGAAAGTCAAGCAGAATTCAAATAGATAAACTAATGCATAGAGTATGTGATGAAAAAAATTACCTGATCAGTACAGAGGTTGTCTGCATAGCAGCATAATTCTATCAACCAAATGTCACANATCTTAGCAAATGGTATTTCTTTAGAAGTTGATGGTACCAGTTTCCAAGGAATTCTTCATGACAACCTTTCGAACAAGAAACATCAAGGCAACGGATTCTCTCCTCTTGTACTAAAATCCCATTCTGGTGTCAATCTATATCGTAATGATGGTGTAGGAATTAATTTTGAGCACATCTTTAATGGTGCNAAAGAAGAATATGACATCTCGATGTTCACTCCACGACAAGATCCTTGTACCCTAAAACAGACCCAGAAAGGCTGTTATGAGCTTCGCTGGCCAAGTAGGGGGTCTAAATGGGGAATGGAATGTCGGATGGCATATGATTTATNAAGTGAGANCCAAATTGATATTACTTTCGAGTGTACCCCTACGATGGATCGATATTCCCATGGGTTCGTGGCCATGATGTGGGCATCATATATGAATTCTGCGGTTGAACGGAAGATTCATTTCTGGGGGACAGACGGAATCCGAGTTGGTTGGATTGAATTCGGTGAAGATTTAGGACAAGAATTTGAAGTAGGAACTATTTCTTATTTGAGTACACCAAATTTGCCCTATGATCAAGAATCACAAACACTCAACATTATTGANCATCCCCAAAAAAAATTCATTACTCCTTTCTACTATGGGCTTATAGATGTAGGTTACGATACAAAAACGATTAGCGATAGGCTAATTTATTTAGTTTTATTCGATCAGACTGACCCAATTCGTTTTGCAATGTGGAATTTCTTTACGAATAAATCCGGAAATCCAGACACTCACAGTCCAGCTTGGGATTGGCAGTATGTAATTCAGGATCCGAAGTTAGGCCATAGTTATGGATACCGTGCCCGAGTAGTAGTCAAGCCCTTCAAGGGAACGGAACAAATTTGGAGAGAATATCGTAAGTGGAAAGAGGATCTAACCCTCGAGTTGCCGGAACAGCCTATTGAAAACGCCCATTAATAAATGATGGACCAAGTGATATTTAGATTAGATGAATTTGGACTAGATCAGAGGTAGCGATAAAACATTGGATCAGAACTATTATATTTCTCATTCAATGAATATAAATTACCTCCATAGAGCCTGTGGCGNCTATTGTATTTCGAACTTCATGATTTAACTGCAAATATGGCANCAATTACGCAGAATTTATTAGACTCGTCATCTTGATTTTTCACCTAAAGTAGATGTTATTAAAAATATACTCATTACCAATAACTCAGACTAATAATCCTCGTCTTGTCTATTATTTTTCTGCTTTTATAAAACATAATCCGATTTACTACAGACAAAAATCTAATTTTATCTTGCTCATATTGTTTCTGTTTTTCACAATNTATTCATATTCCTTTATTAAACAGAAATTAGCGATTTTTAGCCAAACGGCTAATTCATAGCCCGAAACAGGTGGTTTTTACCACCGGATCGTGNAAATGAGAAAAGTGGATATCTACACAGTAATTAGCTATTCTTTAAACCTGAGAGTAATTCATTTTTCGAGAATGGTCCGGATCGATATACGGAATAAAAAGTAAGTCTAATAAATTCAGAAAAAACGGGATAATTTGACATTGCAACAAAAAATTCAACGTTGCATTTCTAGCTAGTTACTGATAAATTCCCGTAGTGANANATATTCAAGGGAGATATATATGAGGATCTTTTTGTTGAGCATTTTTGCTATAACCAGCCTATTAATTGAGGCTACGGCAGCCACCGGATTTGAGTATTTGCCCGATGAGCATACAATTGGTTTGTGGCACTTTAATGAGGGAGCAGGAAAGACCGTTAAGGATGCATCTAAAAATAATATTAATGCACAAATTGAAGGTAAAGCCAAATGGGATCAGGACGATTGGAATAAGGAAGGAGGCGGTCATTCTTTTGTATTCGAGGGAAGTACAGCTCTAGCTGTTCCTGTGAAAGACAAAGTTGGTAATAAGCTGTTAACACCGAACGATTCGATTACGGTCGAAGCCTGGGTTTATGCTACTGATTTAGGGGCTTGGAAGCTAATTGGAACTCACTGGGCAAACGCTGTCGGTAAATATCATCTTGGCGTTGAAAACGGTGTGCCAAAAATGCACGTTAATACAAAGAAAGGTGTGAAGAATGCTACGGGGTCAGCAATAGGACCTAACAAATGGTATCACATAGCTGGATCATATGATGGGAAAGCCGTCAAAATTTACATTGATGGCAAGTTATCAGATTCGGTTAAACATGGTGGTGAACTTGCTACTGGCTCTCCATGGAATGTAATGATTGGTGCTAAACATGGTCCCCAATTTCACTGGAAGGGTTTAATGGACGAAGTCAGATTTAGTTCCATTGCTCGTGAACCAGATGAATTAAGCCCAAATTTTGACGAACCGCAGTCAGTTGATTATGAACCAACTAAATTGTCACTACTTTGGGCTAATATAAAAAAATAGCAACAGCTCGAAATAAAGNTGATCAAAGTAATGTTGACCATCTNTATGTTTAATTCTTCCGTAGAANATGATTTCTGGCTATATTTCAAATTATCGATTTCTGTTTACAACCCTACTTTTTTTGTGTTTTGTTTCTGGCCAGATCGTATATACCGAAGCAAATCAATCATCGCCCACGTCTATCAAAGAGTTTCAGAAATGGGCAAAGGATAGCCCTCGTTCTGCAGAAGCTCATTACTATCTAGGAAGTGCTTATTTCAGCCAGGACAACATTCCTCTGTCAATTAATGCTTACCGAAAAGCAATCACTCTGAATCCAAGTTACGCCCAAGCATACAACAACCTTGGTTTAGCTTATGTAAAACAAAACAAGATATCAGACGGTATCAGATCTTATCAGAAATCAATTTCGGCAGATCCAGATTTTTTTGCAGCTTATTTTAATTTAGGTAAAACCTACTGCCTGATTAATGAATTTGGTTCAGCAATAAATGTATTNAAACAAGCTCTTCATCTGAAACCAAATGACTACTCAACTTGTAACTACCTAGGAATTGCTTATAGTAGGAATGGACAACCGCAGAAAGCAATTGAGGCACATCATAGATCTATTCTCATCGACCCAAACCATTCCGTGTCACACTTTAATCTAGGATTGGCTTACTACTATTCAAACCAAACTCAATCTGCCATTAAATCCTATCAGCGAGCCTTAGTCTTAGATCCAGATGAAGTCAAATTTTATAACAACCTAGGGTTAGCTTATTACCAGCAAAAAGACTATGCCGAAGCCATTAAAGCTTATCAATCGGCCATTGCATTAGAATCAGACTATATTGCAGGTCATGCAAATTTGGCTATTGCGTATACTGATCAGACCGAGTTAGATTGTGCCGTCGATAGTTGGCAGACGGTAATTCGCNTGTCTCCCGAACATAAGACAGCTTATCTGGCACTAGGTGATCTTTACAGCAAGAATGGACAATTTCAATTGGCAAAGGACATCTACCAGGTTGCCCTCAGCAATGGGATAGATGCTGCTGNGGTCTATTTCAAGCTGGGAATGAACTATTTAAGATGGAACAAAACTAATTCGGCTATTGTATTTTATCAAAAATCTATAGACTTAGCTCCCAACTCAGCAGCAGCTTACTATGGATTAGGTGTTGCCTACAGCCGAGAGCAAAAAAATGATAGTGCCATTTCTGCTTTTGAAGATGCCATTGAGATTAAGCCAGATCTGTCCAAAGCCTATTATAATCTGGCGTGTTTATACATTTCTCAAAATCAAAGCGTTAAAGCTATGAAAATCCTAAAGCATTCAATCGATTTAGATCCAGGATTAGCCTCATTAGCTACCACAGATTCTGACTTATCAATTCTAAGAGAATCATCAGAATTTCAAGAAATGATTGAAAAAGCCCACCTCAGCCTCAAGACAGAAAAATACTGAATCATCTAAAAACTAGTTGTTTTTATAGAACCAGCCTCATCTGCGTTTTGGCCCTTCTGACAGGTCCGTGTCGATTAGTCGTGGGAGAAGTTCATTTTACTGACGTAACACAAGAGGTTGGAATATACTTTCAGCACGTCAGCGGAAAAAGCATATCAAAAAGGGTTTTCGAAACAATGGGTGCAGGNGCAGCTTTTCTGGATTACGACAACGATGGCTTCTACGATTTATACTTAGTGAATGGTGGACAATCACCAATATCTAACCAGTTTAAGTCTCAATCTCCTGTGACAAACTCTCTCTATCGTAATAATGGAGATGGTACTTTTTCTGATGTTACTCAGTCAGCTGGTGTCGGGGACAATGGGTATGGAATGGGTGTGGGAACGGGTGATATAAATAACGATGGATTCACAGATCTTTATATCACTAATTTTGGCCCTAATGTCTTATATCAGAATAATGGGGATGGTACATTCTCTGATGTCACACGATCTGCGGGGGTTGGAGATGATTCATGGGGAACCAGTTGTGGNTTTTTTGACTTTGATCTGGATGGTGATTTGGATCTATATGTGGTGAATTATTTNCATCATGNAGGATCCAACAAACCTTGTATTAATTTCAAAACNGGTTTAATTGAATACTGTCACCCTCAGACCTTACCNCCAGCTGCAGATATATTTTATAGGAATAATGGAGACAGTACCTTTAGTTTGGCTAGCATCGACCTTGGATTGGGCGAGATNCCTCCTCGTCGTGGATTGGGTATAGGATTTGGGGATTTCAATTCAGATGGTCTGATGGATATCTACGTGGCTAATGATACAGACCCGAATTTTTTATTTTTCAATCGTGGTGAAACCTTCGAAGAAGCGGGTATGGCTACGGGGACAGCATTAAGTAAGGATGGGTGGCCTGAAGGTGGAATGGGAGTAGACGTTGGGGATTACAATAATGATGGGTGGTTGGATATTTTTGTGACCAACACAGAGTCGAATACACTTTATCAAAACATGGCAGATGGTACTTTCCTTGATGTATCAGAATCAACTAATTTAGGTGGAGTTACAGCCACATTAGTCGGTTTTGGAACCAAGTTTATAGATTTTGATAATGATGGGAATTTGGACCTTTTTATCGCTAATGGCCATGTACAAGACAGTATTTCTATTGATGGAAATATCTCAGTAGCGCTCCAACGCGATCAGCTCTACCGTAATAATGGAGAAGGANCTTACTATGAACTCAGTAGTCCGTCTAAAAGAAAATTGGTATTGCAAACCGATTCATACTTCAGTCGTAAAAATGTTGGTCGTGGTACGTCTAGTGCAGATTATGATAATGATGGGGATTTAGATTTGTTAATTACTAACTGTAATCGACCTCCAGTATTACTGCGAAATGACAGCCAGAATGACAACCACTGGTTGGTTTTCGAAATTATCGATAAACANGGTAAAAGCAGTATTGGTACGACTCTCCGTTATATGCTGAATGGCCAAAAGCAAATCCGCCAATTACAGTCATCGGCTAGTTATCTATCTGCTCACGACCCGCGNATATTCATTGGATTNGGAAAAATATCAATTCTCAACGAAGTTGATATTCAATGGCCGAGCGGTCAATCTAGGCAACTAAAAAACATCAAGTCTAATCAATTGATCAAGCTTGTAGAACATAATTAATCCATAATAATTTGCACAAGTTAGATAACTGGTTTATCGGCAATCAAACTAATATGCGTGCTATTTCTAATAGCCCATTTTATACATAAAATTTTCATTTTTTTTTCGAATTGGTAGATTATATTCCGATTAAAAACTGAGACTATATTATTATTTATTTAGGCAATTCAATTTTCTATTTATATTTGAGTCTTATTTCCCTCGAATTGAAAAAACCTTTTTGAAATTAACATCGCTGATACCTTACAATTGTCGCTTATTATTAGGGACAACATTATATCAATTCCAAATATTTACTTAGCCTATTGAGGGAGAATTTATGACATTGAAGCGTATAACTCATATTCTTAGTTTAATTCCATTATTAATACTAATTTGTAGCATTTCCTACTCCGATGCCCCCGAAAATCTAATAAAAAATGGTGGATTCGAAGAAAAAATGGAAGGATGGAATACATACGGTGACGTTAAAACATCTGTTGAAACAAAGCTAGCGGGCGCAACCATAAAAGACGAACCCATAGAAGGAAAGAGAGCTTTGTTTATCAGTGTAGCCGCTCCGGGTAAGAACTTTTGGTCTAGCGGACTACAACACAAAGATCATACTTTTGAAAAGGGAAAAAAGTATACCTTATCGGCTTTTTTAAAAATGAAAAAGGGGACGATGAAAATTAATTTCAAACCAGAGCTGCAAGTAGACCCTTGGACAAAAATTGCCGAGGGAAAATTCGATATGACCGAAGAGTGGACAGAGTTTCATGTTACATCTCCCAAATTAAATAAAGATGTTNTCCCCGCAAGCATCACGTTTCATATCGCTTTTGGTAAAGCAGAGTTTTGGATGGACAATGTACGGTTCTTTGAAGGCGATTACGTTGCGCCGGATGGAAAACCAAAGTCTATCCAAATTAAAAATAAGCTATCTCTTAAGTGGGGTGACATTAAATCAGCTCAGTAGCCGCCTAAACCAAGCAAACTGACATGCTGGTCTATCAGATTCGGAGCAATTTGTGGCAACCTAACTTTTGGCAAGGTTTCATAATTATTGTTGTTCACGGCATTAATTATGAAACCTTGGTATACTACTCAAATATTCCAAATACGTTGTTTTGATATCTACTTACGGTTTCATTTTGCAATACAGTATAGATATTTGTGCCCACGAAGGTAGAGTTCATCTCCTTCGATAGCCGGAGATGCATCAAAGTTATCGTCCAATTTATTTTGAGCTAACACTTGATATGATTTCCCACTTTTCAGAACAACGGAAGCCCCGTTCCTACCGATCAAATATACTTTTCCACCTGCCCCAACTGGGGAGGCAAAAATTCCTTTAATACCGGGCAGTCTCTCAGGTCCATAATGGAGTTCTCCTGATTTNGGATTGTAGCAAGACAAAATTCCTTTGTTCGATTTTAGACCATACAGAACATCATCGTATAATAGCTGTGATGGAGTATATGGAACATTCTTTTCCTGTTGCCAAATAATCGCATCTGTACCAGATATATCACCTTTAGCACCTGTGATTCGAATAGCTTGCATGACTGTCTTTTGATAACCCGATGCTACATAAACTACTCCATCCTTGAAAACCGGAGTTGGGATAGTGTTCATATGCAGCCCCCCCGCTTCCCAGATGAGTTCTCCTGAATAAAAATCATAACCGCGACTACGTCGATTACCACTGGTGACAACTTGTAGCTTGTCATCAACGGTAACAACGATAGGAGTGGACCAAGTTGTCGTTTCCTCCCGGTTTTGACGCCACTTTTCGTTCCCAGTTCGTTTGTCTAAAGCAACAATAAAGGATTGGCCTTCATGATCCCAGTTAATAATTACGGTGTCTTTATAAAGCACTGGTGTTGATCCTTCCCCAAAATCATAAATAATATCCATTTGGCCAAATTCTTTTTGCCATTGGACATTACCTTCTAAATCATAGCAATACAGGCCATATGATCCAAAAAAGGCCAGCAATCGTTCTCCATCGGTGACAGGCGAAGCAGAGGCCCAACTACCATCCTTGAAAACTCCCTCATGAGGTAGTATTTCAACTGCTGTACGTTCCCAGACAAGATCTCCACTTTCCCGATCGAAAGCTAGTATGAGGAATTTAAGATATCGATCAGCTTTTTTGCCACCCATTGCTCTGCGCCAAACAGGTAAATCCTTATGTATTTTTTTCCTATCTTCGGATTCAATTTTTTCTCCAACTTCTACGGCAGAGAGTAGAAAAACACGATCTTTCCATATAACAGGTGATGAGTGGCCTTGACCTGGAACTTCTGTCTTCCATTTCACATTGCCACTATCTTTACCTTGTTCACTCCAATTGACAGGAGGGTCGGCGTGGGGATGAACCCCATCCATATTTGGCCCTCTCCACTGATTCCAATGCAGAGCGCCAGTAAGTGATTCATCTGCCACNAGACTTCCCACAAAAGATAGGCACAGTAAATACGAACTAATCATTAAACGGCAAGTGTTATTCATATAATTAATTACCTTTGCAAACTTTACAAATTCTTTCATCTAACATTTAGAACTTAACCATTCCGTATTGTATCTTGAAAATATTGTTAGTGTTATCTTTTCTAACAAACTAAAATATCACTACAACATCAGTCGTAAATTAAGGGNAAATCCTTGAAAGAGATCAGAATTTTTTATTAATACTATGAAGATTTGAGCAGATTATTTTCAATAAATATTGACAGAAAGCACCAGATTTGTTATATCAATCGGNAAAGTTATTGAACTTCGTCGAGGGAAATACGAATGATTAGTGAACTGATAATGATGTGCTGGACAACATTCGAGCCAAATTACGATGAAAACAGAGTACCTGCCTATTCGTTAACCGACCCTCTCACTTTTACGGATGGGCAACAAGTCAAAAAAGCCTCAGACTGGCCTGAAAGACGGGCTGAAATTCTAAAATTGTTTGAGACTGAAATATATGGCCAAACACCAGATCAGCACCTCCCNGNAGAAATTACAAAAGTTGATGAAATGTNGAATGCCTTAGATGGACTAGCTACTCAAGAGCAAATTATTCTTCGTTTTGGTCCTAATTCGCCTGATATTAATGTGTTGATTTACCGACCTAACAATGTACTTCACTCCGTCCCAGCTTTTTTAGGTTTAAATTTCAATGGGAATCATACGGTTCATCCCGATTCCAATATTCGTATTACTAAGTCTTGGGTACCAAATAACGGTAAACTAGGTGTTAAGCATAACACAGCATCTGAGAATGGACGAGGTCTTGTCGCTTCAAGGTGGGCGATTGAAACCATTATCAAGCGCGGATACTCTCTAGTCACGGTCTACTATGGGGATTTGGACCCAGACTTTGATGATGGGTTTAAAAATGGTATTCATCCACTCTTTGACGATAATGACCAGCCCAGGCGAAACGACAGTTGGGGTAGTATTAGCGTTTGGTCNTGGGGGCTGAGTCGTATATTGGATTATTTAGAAACACACGATTACATTAATGCTACTAAAGTTGCTGTCATGGGACACTCTCGATTAGGAAAAACATCACTTTGGGCTGGCGCACAAGATTCTCGTTTTGCTATGGTAATTTCCAATAATTCGGGTTGCGGTGGCGCGGCACTTTCCCGTCGACGGTTTGGTGAAACTGTAGCCCGAATTAATAATTCGTTTCCACATTGGTTTTGCCAAAATTTCAATCGTTATAGTGATAATGAAGACCAATTGCCAATTGATCAACATGAGCTGATCACTTTAATTGCACCTCGACCTGTTTATATAGCAAGTGCCGCAGATGATTTATGGGCAGATCCTAAAGGGGAGTTTTTAGCCGCTAAATATGCTGATCCAGTTTACCGATTACTGGGCACAGAAGGGATCTCCACCGACCAATTACCTGAAATTGACCAATCCATAATGGGTCAAATTGGCTATCATATTCGTAGTGGAGGTCATGATGTGACCCTCTATGATTGGAAATGTTACCTCGATTTTGCTGACCGACATCTATTCTGAATTGGCTAATAAAATTTGTCCGTGTGTTATTAGTTATTTTTCAGTTTTTGTGTCCCAATATGGGAAAGAGCGTGATTGAGTNATAATGATGAGTTATCGTCGTATGTTGTTTTCTTCAGTGGAGGACAATGCCTGATGCAGTCGTTGCAAAACTTCCATGCTATTTTGATGTACCATTGGTGAGACCTTCGGGTTACCTACATAAACTTCACCATAAGGAGCTTCTTGATAATCGTAGGTATAGGGGATTTTTCGGTCCCATTGGGAGATAGGTACCAAATAGCCCANTTCATCCATTCCTAAGTTGAAATTCATATTGATTATTCCTCTCATCGAATTACGTAGTGGTGGCACCTCAACTGGATCGGTGGAAATATCCGCACCCACAGGTGTTTCGATTCCACCATCGACTATTTCAGGAAAAATCTCCCCTGGTGTGGTTAGTATTTCAATACTACCGATACGAATAGCATTTATTTCGGATCGAACCCTTGTACTAAAAGGTAGACCATAAACTCCTGGGTGTACTATTCCTAGCCCAACCATAATTTTTAGTGGCCAGCCGATTGGGAAGTAGAAGGTTTTGGCTGAAACAGCTACTTGTTGATGATCCATCTCTAGTGCTTTGCTATTGTTACGTAGCGATCGAGCAGCTAGTATGGCTAGGTTCTCCCCTTGAGATTGTGATTTTTTTTGACCATTCTGATCTTGGATTTCTCCAAACCGATCCACAATCGGTAGTCGAAGTTGAGTCATTAAACCACCGACGGGACCCGTAAAGAAGATAGCTTTACCACCAAATCCTTCAAACCCATTTTGGCCAGGCAATCCATTTTCCATTGCTTGCCTATAGTAATGAATAAAGTCCGAAGAAATTAGTAAATTCTTGCTACCAAACCCTTCGGGGTGCATTCCCCAAGATGCCAGTGTGCCAATAGTTTTACCGGTAGATTTATTTTTGAACCAAGCAACTGGTAACTGATGATCAACTACTATTGGTGGCCGGGAATCACGAATAAAGTTTTCTCTCGGTACATAGGCTTCGGCCAGAACAGTATCCGCTGGAGCAAGATTATTCACCGCGTCAATTACAGAATCACAAACTTGTTGCTGTAGTAGTTCGATGTATTCATCATCAAAATGAGAACTGAAAAACAACCGATAACTCCAAAGACCAATTGTATCAGGTGCGTTGTGTGTGTGCGTAGACGCAAAACTGACATGTGTAATATCATTGCGCTCCCTTTCTATCATTTTCCGTATTGGAATATAACGGTCATATGTAATTCCTATGCTATCAATACTTACCAAGACAATTGTGATGCCATTATTGCGAAAAGCAATAGCCCTAGACCATAGTTGATCGTTGANACCCTGGGCAGGCCTTTGTTGTCCGAATCCCGCCAGCCAGACAAAGTCGAAGATTCCATTACCATTTCGGTCAACATACTTGTCAATTTTGGGGTTATAAGACCCGTCNCCATCGACGTCAGTCCAGGTATCATAATTTTCCATGACTGGTGTGACATCTCGGATACCAATACCAACTTCTAGCGATCCAATTTCTGTCCATTCGTTATTCAATGGTAGTGTATAGTCAATAGCATAGTCCCGGTCAGTGCCACGAGTAGTGATAAATAGTAAAATAGCCAGACCTAATGAAGACACCATCAAGATCAAGCCAATAACTTTAATCATGAAGTTAAATTGTTTTAGTCTACTATTTATTTTTTTCATTTATAGCTAACACAGTTTAGATTACATCGATACAAACAGAACGTTTATTAGGCGCAGGTTAACAGAAACCCAAAAAATATAATGTACTACTGTTGAAGTAACCAAGCCCTGAACCATTATATCATTCCTGACCATCGACACTGCGAATTAAACCGATTCTTACTCTCTTCTACCCACAAACTTGTCTATCTAAATTAGATGGCNATAAATCGCATTGTAAATATGTCAAGTTTTTTATGGTAGACTGAGAATAAGTGCAAACTACAGAAAGGACGTTAGGCTCAAAATGAAAATAGAATCTAAATCACTGTTTCAGACCCATTTTTCATCTAAAGAATTTTCTAAACGACGAGAATCTCTGATGAATCAGGTTGAAGATGAAGCAATCGTTATAATAATTGGCAAGCTAAAGGAGCATGAACTNGAAACATTTCGACAAAGTAACAATTTCTTTTATATGTCTGGTGTCGAAGTACCTGGGGCCATTTTAACAATCCAGTCTTCAGAAACGACCCTATATTTGCCCGCTCATGATCCACAAGAAGAGCGAACAGAAGGCCCTAGGCTCAATGCAGACCGACCAGATCAAGTGGCNGAATTAACAGGTGTTAGTCGGGTACGCCATCTATCCGATCTAGAAAAAGATTTATCAACTGCAAAATTAGTCTATACCGATCAACCTAATATGGAAGAAATTTGTCCCGACGCTGAGACACGTCCACTGTCACCTTTTCTACGTTCTATGCGTATGATTAAGAGCTCGGAGGAGATAGAGGTCATGCGAACTGCGGGACAGTTGACAGCGATGGCAGTTACAGAAGCAATGAGATCAACCAGAGTTGGGTTGATAGAGTACCAACTTGGAGCCATTGCTGACTATGTTTTTCGTCTCAATGGTGCTCGAGGTGGTGGATACCCAGCAATTATTGCCAGCGGTCCGAATGCTTGGTATGGACACTATTTCCAGAACAATAGCCTGCTAACCGATGGCGACCTGATCCTGATGGATTATGCGCCCGATTACGCTCAATATACGAGTGATATTGGCAGAATGTGGCCCGTCAACGGTACTTTTACTTCCGATCAGCGACAGCTTTACGGTTTCATCGTTGAATATCACAAAGCTCTATTGAAGAGAATTCGTCCTGGTGAAATGGCAACGGCAATCATGGATCAAACCGCTATTGAGATGAAAGCCTTGATTAATCAGATGACTTTCACTAAGTCACACTATGAAAAAGCCGTACGAGACGCTTTAGAATTTCGGGGACATCTTTCTCATTCTGTTGGTATGGACGTTCATGATCATGGTAATTATCGAGAACAGCCGCTTCAGCCAGGTCTAGTTTTCTCTGTTGATCCAATGATCTGGGTACCAGAAGAAAAACTTTATATCCGAGTTGAAGATACGGTTTTGGTAACTGAAAATGGAATTGATAACTTGACTCAGATGGCTCCACTGGAATTGGATGATGTAGAAGAAACAATGAAATCAGCTGGCATGATAGATATGCTTTCTCATCTGAAAATTTCATGAAGAATATCAAGTTCCGAAGAGTAAATGGATCAGTCGTATCTTGGCCACGCTTCTGTAGAGAGATTAATAAATTTCATCGAGGGGGAATTGTATCTATTTAACTCGTTTGACTAATTTTCTATAGATTTTTCGTAGATTTATCTTGTTCCTTTTGTTCTTTAAATATCAGCAACCTTCATCAGAATTTAATTCAAGGCAATGAGAGCTACANGGAGGCTCCTTGGCGTGAGAATTCAGAGAAGTCCAATAATCAAATAAGAGTAGACATTAGTTTCTCAATAGGTCTTGATTGTTATAATGTTCGAGAGCTATTGAGAAACTGACCGAATAGTATCTCCTTTACTTTTTGCTGAAATTCTTCAGTTTTGAAAGGTTTACTCAAGTATCCGTTCATTCCAACCGCTTTACACTTGTTCCAAACTTTTCCCGTAACACTTGCCGATANTGCCAAAATTGGAACTCTTTTGTCTACGACTTCTTGTTCTTCTAATCTTCTGATCTGTTGAGCCGTTTGAAATCCGTCTAGGACAGGCATTTGCAAATCCATTACAATTAGATCATATCTTCCTAATTTAAATTGCTTCAAGCAATCTTCTCCCTCCACTGCCTGATCGACACTAAATCCCAATCTTTCTAGATACCTGGTTACTATTTCTCGATTGATAAACTCATCATCTACTATCAGAACTTTTTTACCAGTATAGACACCCAATTTGTTGGGTCTAATCGATATCTCTGATACTTTCGATTTTGACTCGGATTTTTTGCAAGGTATCTCTAACCAGAACGTTGACCCTTGATTTAGTTGACTATTTACTCCTATTTGACCACCCATTCCCTCGACAAATTGTTGACTGATGGTCAAGCCCAGACCAGTCCCACTAAATCGGCGACTTGTCCCTTGACTTACTTGTCTAAAGGATTCAAAAATAGTTTCTATTTGTTGTTGGGCAATACCAATTCCCGTATCAATCACTTCTATTCTGATACCATAATTAACGTGTTTCAGTTTTAGCTGGACTTCTCCTTCAGCCGTAAACTTGATAGCATTACCCAAAAGATTGACCAAAACCTGTTTAATCTTTTGCTCATCTCCTATCCAGTCTCCTACTATTGTAGATGGGTAATTCAGTTGTAAGTCCAAGTTTTTTTGCTGAGATAGAGGCAAAAGCATGTCTAACACTCGCTGACAAGTCTCAACTAAGTTAAATGGGTACTGTTGATAAGTTATTGACCCTTCTTCTAAAGCAGAAAACTGCAGAATTTCGTTGATTACACTCAGTAAGTGTTGTCCTGA
This sequence comes from Candidatus Poribacteria bacterium, assembly GCA_002729015.1. Next base: position 44,505 of record PBVO01000088.1, on the reverse strand, counting down.
CCTCTTCGCCCGTTGTAGATGTTGTTGTTCTTCTGTGTCTAATTTTTCTTCACTCATTAAGTTTAGAGAACCAATGACACCATTCATGGGAGTTTTAATTTCATGACTCATTTGAGACAGAAATTGACTTTTAGCTTGATTCGCAATTTCTGCCTCTTTTTGAGAAATTCTTGATTGTTCCAGAGCGTGTTCCATTTGCTGTCGGTAGGTCAATAATTTACCAAAGTCCGTCACAATGTCATCTCTAACATTTCCTTCTAAATTAAGATTTTCTAATTGGCGTAAGTCAAGAATCGATGATGGTATAGCATCTAGATAGTTTTGGCTCAGATTTAACGAAACCAGACTTTTTAGATCTCCGATTTCCACAGGTAACTCGTAGATTCTATTTTCACTTAAATCCAATTCTGTTAAACATGTTAATTTACCCAACTCAATTGGTAATTGTTTTAAAAGATTTCCACCTAAGTGAAGTCGTTTCAGGTCAACTAAATTCTCAATTGATAAAGGCAAAAACCGTATATTATTTTGGTCCAAAGAAAGTTGTTTTAGGCTGGACAAGTCAGTAATTTTTTCTGTTAGTTGATACAATCGATTTTGGCTTAGATTCAGAGCCTGTAAGTTAGTCAGTTGATCGATTTCGTTTGGTAGACTAGTTAAGTTATTATCTTTCAGATTTAAGATTCTAAGTCGCTTTAGATTTTTTATTTCATCAGGTAAAGATTGGATTGAATTTGATTCTACACTTAAGACTTCCAGTTTAGCCATTTGGAATAGGTCTTTAGGTAGCTCCCTAATTTGGTTAAATGACAAATGTAAATCGGTCAATTGTTTGAGCTGAGTGATATTTGAAGGAATGAATGTGATTCGGTTACTTCCTAGTTCGAGACTTGTCAGTTTAGTCAGGCACCCAATTTCAGAAGGAATAATGTCTACTATATTATTCCACAGATTTAGTTCGAGTAAGTGACCTAGCTGGCCAAATTCGGGTGGAATCGTTTGAACTTGATTGTTTTCCAAAGATATCAACATCAAACTGGTTAGTTGGCCAATTTCAGGCGGAAGCTCCTTGATTTGGTTAGACGTCAATCTAAGAACATGCAGGCTTTCTATTTGACCGATTTCAGGCGGAATCTTCTCGATTTGGTTAGATCCCGCACCGAATATGGCCAGACTGGTTAGTTGACCGATTTCCGGTGGAAGCTCCTCAATCTGATTTTGTCCTATTCTAAATTCAACTAGATTAGTTAGTTGACCAATTTCAGCGGGAATGACTTTGATCTGATTAAATGGCAGTCTAAGAATATTCAATTTTGCCAGTCGGCCGATTTCAGGCGGAATTTCTTCAATTTGGTTCCGTCCCAAATGTAAATAAGTCAGATTAGCCAACTGTCTAATTTCGGGCGGTATGACCTTAATCTGGTTTCCTTGTATTCTAAATTCAGTTAGATTGGTTAATTGACCAATTTCAGGCGGAATCTCTTTAATTTGGTTGTCTCCCAAATGCAAATACATCAGATTGGACAATTGTCCAATTTCGGATGGAATGCCCTTGATTTGGTGTCTTTCCGCTTTAAATTCAGTTAGGTTAGTTAATTGACCAATTTCAGGTGGAATTTCTTCAATTTGGTTGCCTCCTAAACGCAGATGCATCAGATTAGTACATTGACCAATTTCGGATGGNACTACCTTTGTATGTAAATGTAAGTACGTCAGATTAATTAGTTGACCAATTCCAGATGGAACCACTTCTGTATCCAAGTATAAGTGCTTAAGATTAATTAGTTGACCAATTTCGGATGGGACTACCTTTGTATGTAAATGTAAGTACGTCAGATTAACTAGTTGACTGATTCCAGATGGAAGTTCTTCAATTTGGTTCCGTCCCAAGTGTAAATAAGTCAGGTTAATAAGTCGAAAGATTTCAGGTGGAAGTTCTTCAATTTGGTTACCTCCCAAATGCAAGTGCGTCAAATTAGTAAGCTGACCGATTTCATATGGAATCTTGTTAATCCGGTTTTCTCCTACTCGAAGCTCAGTCAGGTTAATAAGTCGAAAGATTTCAGGTGGAAGTTCTCCAATTTGGTTGCCTCCCAAGTGTAAGTATGTCAGGTTAGTCAGCTGGCCAATCTCGATCGGGACTTGATTTAAGCCCTGATTACTTAAATCGAGAACCTGAACTTTATCTTTTTTTACCAGAGCTTCTGATAAATCGGTAAAAGTTTNCATTTGTNNNAACNCAAATACTAGAAGTTGAAACTTNGTGTNGTTTATTTTAACTAAGTTAATNTCTNGCCTAAAGAGAAAATNTTAGCNTGATAGTNTAATTTTTTAGGCCATCAAAATTCTTGNAGTTTCTTTTCTAGCCAAGTTACCATGGGNCCAGANGNNGGATCGCAAACCTCGACTAATTTGCCCGGTAATGGTTGTCCCAACANAGACTCAATNTCTGAACGATAGNTGGCTACTAAATCAGGATGTTGAATTGCNACATTATGGACTTCNTCACTATCCGTATTTAGGTCAAANAGTTCATCTCCATTTTCATCTTCGTAACCCACGGANGTACAAAAATTCCATTNCTTATCTCTTACACTGACACGACCTCGGGCATTTCCTACTGAAAAATCGGCCCAAGAGGTAATAACCCGATCACGAATTGAATCCACCTGTCCCGTTACCAAAGGCCAAATATCTTGACCATCCGTCCAAGCACAAGGAATTCCTAATTGGCCAAGTATTGTCGGCATTAGATCGTGATTTTGGACAAATGATGAAACTGAGTGATTACGAGGCCCNCCGGGATGTCGCACTAGTAAATTTATTTGAGTATTGAATGGGTGAAGTTCTCGTGAACTTTTACCGAAATTCCNTTGATCTCTTAGCTGGGTACCATGATCTGACAGAACAAAAATAATGGTCTCATCCTTCAATTTCAAAGTTTCAACTTGAGATAATAATCTGCCAATACATTGATCTACAAATGTTACCTCACCCAAGTACAGAGCTTCGATGCGCCGAAGTTCTTCATCAGTCGGTCCATCACCTTCTCTGGCCGCACCTGGATTAATAAAATCTTTACCTGAATAATCTGAATAGTACAAATCTGCGTATTTTTGAGGAGGATCCCAAGGTTCGTGTGGATCAAAACTATCGATCCACAAGAAAAAAGGACCAACTTGATGATTGTCTATGAGCCAATCACAAGCTGATTGAAATACACGTGCACAGCTATAATCATCTTCTGAACGACGATGACGCTGATTCAGTAAATAGTTGATTAGTCCAGTATGCTTTGACCAATTGATTGGCTCGCGGACGATTTTTCTCAATTGATCTTCAACTAGTCGAGGGTTCCCACTTCGCCAATTATCAGACTCCTGGCCACGAATAAAATCTAAATGAGCAAAACCACGTGAAAAATTCATGGTGGGTTTAAACATATGATACGTATCAGAGATGCAGGCTGTCAGGTACCCGTTTTGCAGTAAGACTTCAGCTATTGTATCTTGCTCTGGCGGAATTTTGTGCCAACCTGGCGCATGGTGCCAATGTCCGCGGCGATCAAAGTTATATCTCCAGGGAAAAGTACGCTGTCCGGTAAATAACCCACGACGAATCTGTAACGTCGGTTGTCCTTCTCCAAAGGCCTGAGTGAAATTTATGCTTTCAGATGCAAATAGATCGAGATTAGGAGTGTGGGTGTGGCTATATTTTTTCCCTTCACCTATTATGTCCGCTCGAAACGTATCCAAACAAATGCAGATTATGTTCATCATCTATACCTTAATTAAAAACCATTAAAAGGTTTTTTTATTTCTGGCTAAAAAATTTATCTGAAGTTAATGAATGTGTTACTTATTAAAAAAAGATCCTGCAATTAGTCTAATCTAGATTGGTAGATTAGGCTGGCCATTTATTCCATCGGNTACTTTAGGCCCCATTGATTACGAATTTCGTCTAGGATACCCAATACGGTTAGAGTCTCATCCAAGGGCATAATTTTCGACTCCTCTTTTTTTTGCCTAATGCAATCGTTAACTTCCAAGACTTGATAATGATAGCCATTAAGAGGACAAGGAACATCAATCAATCTTTCTGGTTCATTATTCAACCGAAGAGAAATCTGTGAAGGATGCCAAAAGTCTGGATGGATATAAATGCTTCCTTTACTACCGATGATGGTAGCATCTCGGGGCATATGATATAAAATGGTGGTAGAGAAATAGGTTAGTTGTCCATTCTCATGCTGAAATGTAATGACTCCTTCCTGATCGACACCGGCTGAAGATAGATTGCCAAAACTTTTAATATGAGCTGGTTGTCCAAAAATTAAATAGGAAAGGGTTGTGGCGTAAATACCAACATCAATTAGTGCTCCTCCCGCTAATTTAGGGTTAAAGTGCCGACCTACGGGATCAAATTGTTTCTGAAACCCAACACTAGCCTGTAGTATACGGGGTTCGCCAATGAGCCCTTCTGAGATCATTTCTTGGACTTTAATAATATGCGGTAAGAATCGAGTCCACATGGCTTCCATTACGAATATTTTTTTCTTTCTAGCCATTTGTATCACGGATTTTGCTTCTTGTTGATTGATGGTAAACGGCTTTTCACAAAGTACGGCTTTTCCTGATTCTAAGCACATCATCATGTTATCTTTGTGCAAATTATGGGGTGTAGCAATGTAGATGACATCAATATTTGGATCCCGAACTAATTCTTCGTAACTGCCATAACGATTGGGAATATTGAATTGGTCAGCGAAGATATTGGCACTCTTGACCGAACGAGATCCTACCGCTACCAGTTCAGTATCTGGTAAATCGTTCAAACCGTTGGCAAACTGATGAGCAATTCTACCTGTACTTAAAATACCCCACCGAATTGATTGAGTCATTTTTGTATCCTTTCTAATCTGTTCAAATTTATCAAGTGATTCTGACTAAAAATAATTATTTATATTTAATGCTACTATCGTAAGTTAAATAACTGCCTAATCTTGGAAGATGAACCCTGATAATATCAACATCCGGCGCAAGCATACGGATCTTTGAAACTCAATTTCACAAACAGCCTGAATATTGGATTAATTTTGATTCTTATCTGTTTTAAACNGATCATTAGTATTGTTATGTACTGGTTTTTTTATAAATAAGAAAATTCAGACTTTTTCGTCTTGATCATCTAAGCAATCCTACCACCATGCCGTAAAATTAAAAGTCTGTTTTCTGAATACAATTCCGAATAGGGCCCAAAAACCGCCCACAGCAAACTCACCGATTATTAAACCATAAAAAATAGGTAAAAGTCGCCGATGTAATTTAAGACCCCCTATTTTTAAAATTAACCACTTAATCAGCCAAACCAGAACGAATATAGACCAGTAATCTCGCATTCCATACGTACTTGAAACTGCATACCCTGCAGGGTGTAAGGTCCACCATAAAAACTGAGTCCGCATAAACATAATCAGGATTCCAAATAGAAAACCATAGAAAAAGAGAAATATCCCTTTTATATTAGGCGGTTCTGGGTGTGAAATCCATCGAGCTAAACGCAAGAANGATTCATTTCCCGCCCAAGACATCACCGGCTCAGTATGTCGATAACTAGAGTCTAATATAATCCAAAAAGCTACGACTGTACCAAAAACGGTTGCACTCAATAGAGCTAATACAAACCGTTGATTGTATCCTTTCGCTTCATGAGCTAGTTTAAAACCTTCCAATTGATGAGGCATCACATCACTATAATGAGCACGTGTCAAAAACCAAAAGAATGGGAAAATGGATAAATTACCTAACCCAAGTCTCTTTGTGCCTAACAAATTAATAATTAGGTATTCTGGTCCGGCAAAATGTAAATCGTGGATAGGAGAACCTACTTCGGCTCGAACACGTGTCACCCCTATAGCTGTCATTAAGTATAAGATGAAGAATAGAGCTGCGACCCAGATTGACATTCCTGCCCAAGAACAAAATAATAGAATAAATATAAAACCAATCACTCCACCGATAACTGCAATTCTATATTCAATTGGCTCCGCATTCTGGTATGAATCCAACTTACCAGCAGGTCCTACTATTAATGATTTCAAAATTATTACAATATGTTTTTTTGCCATCCAGATTGCAATAACGCATAACGCAATATAAGCACCGGCACTTTGTTCTGGAAATTCCGGTCTTTGAACTTGACCTAAAGCGCTACCGATAACTAGTTGAGCTTTCCAAAAAAAGAAGAAGAACCAACAAGAAAAAGTGATATCTAAGGGAATAAGAAAGATAAGGCCAACTANAAATGGGCGAATAGTAAAAGGCATGTAGCCAATTGCATCCCATGGTTTAGTGGTAAATAGCATACCAAGATCGTAAGGTACAATCCGAAAGCTTGGAACCACTGGTACAAAAAAGTGAAATCCATTAACAATATTCACTAGGCTAATAGTGCCACAGCTAATCCAGAAGAATTTGTTTTTGAATAAGAGACTCTGGGGATTAATCATTTCATTCGGTAACTGAGTGATGGGAAACCTTAGCCTTTCATTTTGCATCCAGTGCTTCTTAAGAATCGTGTTGATGCAGAGCATGATAAAAATTAGCAAGCAGATAAAAATAGACCAAGTAAGAGCTGGAAGCAGCCAAGCCTGAAAATTACCTTCTAGGTAAAGAGATGATTCAGTCTTTCCTCCTGTAATATAGCTATCCAAAGCGGACGGTTCACTGACCAGTAGCCAACTTGGTACACGGGAGGCAAATAATTCTATCCATTCATTTTCTGTTGTAGCTAGACCGAATGGTGCAGCTATGGTAGCTGGTAAAATTTGCAACATGCTATGCCCAATCAAGGCGGATCCTTGATTCAGCATCACAAAGATCGTAATCAATTCTGCAGGGTTCAATGCGTACCGGTAACATGTTTTTTTCAATATACTGTTTCCAACTAACAGTATTAGCAAACTACAAACAGAATTGAAGAANAGGGAAAATGTAGTTGAATGAGCTGAGTAATAAACAGCTTCCATCTGTATAATCCAGAACGAGTTAAGTGGAATTAGAAGTAGTCCAGTTAATATTGCTCGCCAACGGATATGCATTTATTGTGTAAATAGTTTGATGAAAGTTATTGGCATCTTAGAACCCCTNCGATTATTTGGGGGAAACTTCATGACAGTAAGATGGTACGACCATCGTAAAAATTATTAACTAAGTAAAAATAGAATATGCCTCTGATTAGCCCAGATATCATACTTTGTTGAGTGAACTAAACTTACGATTATTAGCTGTAAGTTATTAGCGACAGGAAATAAAGGTTGATAAAATAAATTCGGAATTGATCTGCTAATTAGACACTTTAACCAGCAGTCAAGAAATCTTGTCAGTTGAAAGCGAATTCTACACCTGAACTCCACACGTCTAGCCTACCTTCTACTCAGTATGAGGTCGGCGGTGAGCTGGAATAAATCAGTGATTTAAAGTANAGATGATAGTATTGGAGTAATAGATTCGGCTATTCTGATAAATCCCAAATCTGTCGGGTGGATTCCATCTACAGTAGCTTCNCCATCGCTTCCCAGCAANTGATCACCNCGGATATAAAGTAGGTGCTTGATTCCATCGGCACGCATTCTNTTATAGGCTGCTCGCAATTCCAGATTTTTCTCAATATTAGTCNGATTGATANATGAAACATAAGNCTGATTTTGATATGTAATGTTCTCTACTAATACNATAGGTATNTCTGGATGAACATTCCTCAAANTGTTTACGAATGGCTCAGTCCGATGGCAGATTCTTTCCTTATCCAGATTTGGGCAATAATCTAGGACATATACNGANGGATTAAGCTCGGNTAACAGATCAGCNATTTCTTCTTCTGCTTGACCATTNCCNGAAAAACCAAGGTTAATAANNGTNCTATCAANAANACGNCCCATGATCGCCGGATANGACATNCCTGGNCGAGAAGCACATCCACCTTGAACGATACTAGTACCGTAGATAACAATTGGTGGATTCACGTCTATAGGTGGTGTTTCAACAATCGCATCTGTTTCGACTCCGATTTCGATCTTTTCTATTCCATTATAAAGTGGAAGATATATCCGGAATTCGTTGGCTTGATCATTTAGTTGGCTCACCAGTTGAATTTGGTTATGTGGGAAACTCTGTGGATGACAAGAACCAAGCCAGTGGTAGCATGATCCTCCAGGTCGATTTGGGTCTTTGATGTAAAGATCGAGTCCGGAGACGCCAGTCGCAGGCATGTGAGGCATAGATAGGTCTTCACTCCATAGCTGCCATCGAACATCAATAGTTTTTGAAGAAGTAATGAAGCCTACGTAGAGACCAGCAGAATGTTGAGCTAATTGCCAGACAGGTTCTCGAACCAGAGATTCAGCTTTAGCTGGTAATCGAGCGTAAGACCGTTGAGTCTCTGACCAACCTTGACCTCTAACACCAAGTATCTGTGCATCATACCAATCAAGACCTGTTTGAGAGTCAGTGGTTCTGAAATTTGGATCTAGCTTCTGGATTGAAGATGGTTTCATTATCAGTTATCAAAAATAATGTGGCTATATTCTAAAAAAGTAAAATAGATAAAGTCAGTAAAGATCCGTATTACAAACAAAACTCATATATAAATTAAAAACTTAAATACTCCGGGTTATGACGTGGAAGCCTCGCCCCTCTACGCTGTAAAATTGATAACAATTGGCCTTCTAAGTCAATACTAACCTTGGATTCGTGGCGCGATAAATCTTCGCACTCCATCACATCTACTTCCAAGTTATATAGTTCAGATCGTTGGTCTTCGAAAAAATGGATCAATTTCCAATTCTGAACTCGGATGGCGGAACAGGGAGTCGTCCCTTGATAGCCTGTGCTTGGATGGTAGAAAGGAAAATGCCAAAACAGTGGGGTTGATCGGTCAATGTCACCTGTACCACCCAGCAATGGAAGCAGTGAGGTTCCGTCTTGCCCTTTTGGCGGAACCAGATTGACCAAATCACAAAGGGTTGACATCAAGTCAATACCTCCGATTGGATCGTTACAGATCATTTCTGGCTTCAAGACTTCTGGCCAGCTAATCATAAATGGAACTCGAATTCCTCCTTCATATAAGGTCCATTTGCTTCCGCGGTGAGGACAGTTGGTATCGTGCCTAGGATCTCCTCCGTGATCACTGGTAAAAATGATCATGGTTTCAGAAGATAGATTTTGGTACTCAAGCTCTTGAAATATATGTCCAATATAGTGATCCATACTCTCCACCATAGCGGCATAGAAAATTTGTTCTTTGGTGAGTGATGAATTCTTGGATTGATATTTTTCAAACAGCCATTTGCATGGAGTGTGTAAGGGAACATGCGGGAAGTAACTCGAGAAATGAAGGTAAAAAGGGCGACTAGAATTATCACGAATAAATTGAACTGCAGCTTGTGAGCTGTCATCGGCAGGAAATATCCCCGGCTCATATTCTTTCAGATCTCGATCACTGTAAGCGTACGGGTGAGCCCCAAATTGGCCTTGGCTCCAAGTGAACCCTCTTTGTTCGGGCCCATTTTCATCTCCGTAAGCTAGGTAAGATGACCCATTTTGGGTTAAGTGCCATTTGCCAACAAACCCAGTATTATAACCAGCCTCAGACAAACAATCACCTAAGGTAGGAGTTGAGAAGGGAAGTTCTTGAGAGTAAGAAGGTTGAATGAGTTTGGTATGAGTAGGAAATGAAGCGCGACTAGGTTTAGTGACGAACTCTAGTCCCAACTTCGCCGGTGAAACACCAGTCATTAAGCCAGCTCGAGAAGCGGAGCAAATGGGTGCCGCACTATAAGCTTGGGAAAATCGCCACCCTCTTTGGGCCAAATTATCCAGATTAGGTGTCTCGTAAAATGAATTTGGATTTTGACATCCAAGTTGATGCCAGGCCAGATCATCAACCTGGATTACCACGATATTACGTGGACGATAGTCCCAAGTTCCATTCCATTCGTTATTACTAACCATATATCATTATGATTGGGTTTATATAGACTATGTCATATAAACATCAGATTCGATATGACATAGTCGATATAAATGGATTTCCTGCTACACCTAAAATATGTTTCGGCTAGTCTACTCGCTTAATAACAGCCCAGCTAGTTGACAGGCTATTCTCCGGTGAAATTGCCCAAGGGTTTGAAAAATCAGCTAGTTCGGTAGCCACCACCACATTATCTAATAAAACCCATCCATAGTTGCCAAAGTCCCCTTTTTTAAATTCGTTATGAGAACCCTCCAACACCGGTTTCAACTTAGCGAACGGAGTCTTTTTCTCACTATCTTTCATTTTGACTTCGAAGTCATTACCGGAAACCTTGAGTTGAAATGACCACCATTTCTCTATCTCCAAGTCCAAAACCGCAGAGCTGCCAAAGTTTTCCCACTTCGCTTTTTGTCGCTTCCAAAAATCCAATTTTTTTGTATTTTGTCTCCTATCCAGTAGATAAAAAGCTTCGCCTCCTGTGTAACGAAAGACTATACCCATATAGAAATCCTTTGGATATAACATTTCCCACTGGACATAATAGTCGGTCCACCCTTTTCCTTTTCCTGTAACGTAAACAGCCCCCTTGGCGTCATGTCTTTCGGTTGGCGATGAAAACACCCTGTTCTTAGGCCTGTCAGGATCCCAAATCACTTTAGAGTCGTCTAATCCTTTGTGTCCAACTGCCCAATTCTTGGGGGGATTATCTATAGCATCGCCTTCAAAGTTATCTTTGAACAATATTTCTGCCTGACTGGTAGCAGAAATAATAAAAAAAATAGTGAGGATGAAAATTAGTCCCTTATGATACTGCATACAAAAACTCTCTTTTTGGTTCAGGATAAAAATTTAATAAGATTCACATTAATCGAATAAGATCACCCAGACCATTACCAATTTGCGAAAAAGTGCTAAGATTAATCAAAATTCTCATAGAATGCCAGCATACTAACAAAATTGTACATTCATTACAAGTATTGTACATTCATTACAAGTAGAGCCTAATTTGGATATAGATAAGATACGATGTCCTCACTACCACTCGGATGGAATCTTAACCTATTTTCTGAATCGATTTGGACTGATTAAGAAAGTCTATATAATCTTGATTAACTCTGGGTTATCGTTACAATTATTGTATCTTGGTTAATGTCAAATCCTAGTTTCTGGGGGGGCAACTACCTTGTAATCTCCCATATAATCTTCACCTTTAAGCATCAAAACATCGATATTTTCCCGATTACCAACTTCGACGAATGGAACGGTGATTCGGGGAGTTATGCCTAACCGACGAGCTGAAGAACGATTAGCTGGAGAAGAATGAAGGACACTCTCATTGAAAAAAACAAATTCTCCAGCTTTTAATTCAAGATCAATTGCGGCACTAGGATCGAAGCTTGAAGGGTCTGCAACAAGACCGAATTGATCAACCTCGGGTATTCGGATATGAGGGTAAATCTTCTTGTGGCTTCCCGACAAAACACGCATGCATCCATTTTCACCGTTGGATTCATCAACTGCAATCCACGCCGAAAGAATAACATTGGGTGAAGGCTGATAATATGCGCAGTCCTGATGCCAAGGGATCTCTGTATCCCATCCTACTTGCTCGCCTAAAGCAGGCTTCAACTGAAAATTAGTTCGCCACAGAACCAAATCTCTCCCCAAAATAGAAGCTGCTTTTTCGACTAAATTGGGGTGGCTTATCAATTGGTAAACGCATAGGTTATCGAGATGTCGATTGTGAAGGTAATCCTTTTCTTCTAACTGAGCGGTTTTTCCTGGTTCTAGAATTTCTTGATCAATTCTCAGCTTAATTTTCATCATTTCACTTTCTGAGATTAGTGTAAATGGACCTAACCAACCTTGCTGATGGTATAGCCTAACCTGTTCTTTTGAAAGGTTCTGTGTTATTGAATTTCTCATTATTAAATATTAATTCGTAAGTAGAGAGAAAATTATCCATTTATACCGATTTGCACGAATAGACAAACTGTCAGTTAAATCAAATGATAAGCCTAGTCAATTCATTCAATCAAATTTGGATAGTTATAACATACATCCCTTTCACCATTGGGATAAATATAATTCGATTGATGAATCCGGTGATCAGCCTTGCAAACTGGTTATGAGTAACAGTTCGCGAAAGAATTGTTAACTAGTTTCATTAGTATTAAGTATTAACTTGAACATTAATATTCTAAAATACAAAATATTAGATAAGTAAAAAATATCTGTCCCAAACCAAACAAAGTAAAATTTACAACCATGGTATCTTACTTTTAGTGTTTGCGGAGTAACATAGTTTTGCTATAATGGCCCATTCTAGTAGAGAATCTCAAATTTTTGCCAGAGATAGAATTAGAGATAATACACAAACGACTATTATAAAATTGGAAATTGGGTTGATACCCAAAAGAAAAATCGTTTCTACAACCTGGACAATTGATCAAACGGAATAGGACTCTATGAATCATAGCAATCAAAATCGATCATTACTGCCAAATCCGCCACTTTGGCTGGTAATGATTACCTCTGCAATGGCCGGTGGAATGGGCTGGGGTATTCGTGGTCAATATGGGCACGAGACTGGGGCTATGATTGCGGGTGTCTTAGTAAGCCTGATTCTCGTTTTTCTCTTTTGCCCAAACAATAATTCCATCCAAGTGGTCCGGGCAGCAGCTTTGGGAACCATAGCCATGGGGTTCGGCGGGTCAATGACTTATGGACAAACAGTCGGTCTGACTCACGACGCACCATTGATAGGAAACTGGTCATCATTGTCTTGGGGTATGATTGGCCTAGCCATCAAGGGTGGGGTTTGGATTGGGTTTTTCGGATTTTTTTTCGGCTTAGGTTTAGGAGGCAAGCGTTATCGTCCAGTTGAAATCCTATTACTATGCACTTCTATGCTGACGGTTCTAGTTATTGGATGGTTAGTATTTAATACTCCACACGATCCTGAGAACAAAAAATTACCTTTACTGTATTTTTCTGACCATTGGAAATGGGAACCTGGTGTTCAACTGAAACACCGACCTGAAATTTGGGGAGGCCTGTGGTGTGCTCTCATCTTAGGAGTAACCTATGCCGCATTAGCCAAGAAAGATATTATGGCTAGGAATCTGGCCTTTTGGGGAATAATTGGCGGTGCCTTGGGTTTTCCAATTGGCCAGACGCTGCAAGCTACCAACGCATGGAATCCTGAGTTCTTTCGCCAAAGCTTCATCGGCCCCTTTACTCAGAAATTCAACTGGTGGAATATAATGGAAACCACCTTTGGAACAGTCATGGGTGCTACTGTTGGACTTGGGTTATGGCTCAACCGAAGCCGAATTAGGATTTCGTCTCAACCGAACATAAGTTCACTATCCAGATGGGCAGTTTTTGGATTGTTATGTTTGCATCTATGCCTACTAACCCTAGTCGACTTTGGTCGATTTTCGTGGGCTGATGGAATCTATGATCTTGGGTTAATGATGGGACTGATCCCTCTAGTGGCAAGTGTTAGTAATCTATGGTGGCCATATTTACAATTGCTCCCTATCACATTACTTCCGATAGCTGGAAAAACGTTACGCATGTTGGTTTATTCTGTTGATAAACCCATCAACCTTAGTGTGGGTTGGTTAGCTTATTTCATATTGCCGATGTTTTACGCTATAACCCTGTCTGTTTTTTTTATACGCAGAGCAGAATCCTCAGAAGAACATCCGTCTTTTATTCGAATTACACTCATATTTTGTACTTGGATTTACTTTGGACTTAATTATGCTTTCTTCGGATTTCCTTCGTTGTGGGATAGCCCAAGTGCACTCCTTTTTTTGATTTCCGCCGTCGGCTTAAGCTTAACGGGATTATTTTTCGATCCTGCTAAGTGTAATTGGTCATATAGATTCTGGCAGAGTCCCTGATTTTAAAGAAATTGTATTGATCCGAAATTATTAGCTCGTTATCTATAAGAGGAATCTAGTCAATGGACAAGTTAACCGTCGCGATTTCTGGCTGTCATCGAATGATAACCAGAAAATTAGGTAGTCACAATTTTGCCGCCGCCTTACACTCCATCGAAGAGGTTGATGTTGTAGCTGTATTCGATTTTGATTCAAAGACTCGAGATGAATTTATTGATTGTTGGAAGGATGTTTGGCCTCGTGTCATAGCATATGACGACTATCAAAAAATGATGACAACTGTTAATCCCGATATTCTCTTATTGGCGACTCGTCAAACAATGCATGCCGATCAAATTGAAGTGGCAGTTCAATCAGGTGTCAAGGGCATTCTTTGTGACAAACCTTTGGTTACTAGCTTATCCGAAATGGACCGAATCTTATTGGCCTGTCAAGATATACCGCTTCTCTTTGCATTGGATCGTCGATGGTTTGATCGGTATCGATTGATTCGGAGCCTTATTACAAAAGGATTGGTAGGAGATATCAGTAGTATCGTCAGTTATGGGTTATCGAACCTGATTAACCACGGTTGCCATTGGTATGATTCTTTACTCGCCTTAGCCGGAGACGTAGAACCAGTTTGGGTTAGTGGATTAGTTGAGGATCTATCTGACGAACCTGATGATAGTCGACGATTAATTGATCCTTCAGGTCGAGCACAAATAGGACTTGACAATGGTGTCGTTCTCTACATTACAGTGGACGGGAAACACCAGGGTGATGGACTACCGATGAGCTTTGAAGTGGTCGGAAGTAAAGGTAGACTTTTTGTGTTAGATGATGCCAAACAAACCTTCCACTGGACCATAGATAAAACATCGCAGATAAAACAAATTGAAACCCCTCGAGACATCAATCCTTGGCCAGCAGGACCAGCAATGGTTTCTGATCTGGTTTCGTCCATCCACAGTGGAAAAAGAACCGCCTGCGATATCGATCAGGCTCGACGGGCAACCGAAATCGGATTTGCCATCCATCAATCCTCTCTTTCTAATGGGAAACGAATTAATCTGACAGATCTGGATCGGTCGATACGGATTGAATCCTTCCCTTGGGGTAATGAACCTAACTGACTTTTTGAGATCGAACGCAAAATCTAATTTACATGCGAGTGTGATTAGATCTTTTGATTGGTAAGCTAGAATTATACATGTATAACTCAAAAGGGTTTCTTGTATTGTTATGGATTTCCCTTTTTATTAAAAAATTATCTTCTACTTGTTCTAAGTAAGAATCTTAACAAAAAACTAGATTTTTTTAAACTGAATCCAGTCTTTGGGTGAATTTTGAGTTCTCAATCTTGATCAGCTTTGTCAATTTTTCTAATTCATCCGATCTATATTCATTCTTTATTTCTGCTGAATTTTTTATTTACAGAACCGTTAATTCTACTACTGTATCTTGATCATTAGTTTTTTGACGAAAGCTGGGGATTAGCACCAGAGGGTATTAATAGATTTTATGTGTCCAAGAAATCGTTTTTTTGTATCTATCATATTCATCTCATTTTTTTGTTTCAGTTGTCAGGTTTCACGAGTCTTCGGATCCTCATTACAGATGAATAATCCAGACTTCACAAAGGGGGGAAGCATACCGAAGGGAGCTAAACACGATTGGAATTTAGGTGCTACAGGAGCTCGTGGATGGATGTTCAGCAAAAAGCTAGTCACCACAGAGGCAAGACAGATTGCCATTACAAAGGTAGAAAAAGGATCTCCTGCAGATAGTATTTTGGCTATCGGCGACATAATTATCGGTGTTGATGGTACACCTTTCTCGTACGACCCACGCACTGAAATGGGTAATGCACTTACCAAAGCAGAGTCAGAAGTTGGCGGTGGGGCCCTGAATCTCGTACGTTATAGAGAAGGAAAGACTGACAATGTTACATTACAACTCCCAATCCTAGGTGCCTATAGTTCAACAGCTCCTTATGATTGCCTCAAATCGAAGCGTATCCTAGAACTTGGTTGCCAAGAATTGGCTAATCGTATGGAAGGACCTTCCTACCAACATAATCCAATTACTCGCTCTCTCAATGCCTTAGCACTTCTAGCTAGCGGAAATAGAGAGTATATTCAGATAGTTAGAAAGGAAGCACGATGGGCATCAGTCTATTCGGCAGACAGTTTTCAAACATGGTATTACGGTTACGTTATTATGTTCCTTGCAGAATATGTTATGGCAACCGGGGATAAATCAGTTATGCCTGGGTTGAAACGTCTATCACTAGAAGCCGCCAACGGACAAAGTCTTGTCGGCTCGTGGGGGCATCGTTTTGCTCTAGCTGACGGTCGACTAGGTGGGTATGGAATGATGAACTCACCCGGCCTAACAATGACCATATCTCTGGTGTTAGCTCACAAGGCTGGAGTTACAGATCCTTCAGTAGAAAATGCCATACAACGTAGTGCTCGCTTATTAAAATTCTATATTGGGAAAGGTGCGGTTCCATACGGTGATCATCGACCTTGGATTCAAACCCATGAAGACAACGGTAAATGTGGTATGGCTGCAGTTATGTTTAATTTACTTGGTGAAGCAAAAGGTGCGGAGTTCTTCTCTTATATGAGTATATCCTCCCATGGTGCCGAACGGGATACAGGACACACCGGTAATTTCTTCAACATATTGTGGGCAATACCAAGTATCTCTCGATTAGGTCCTGATGCAACTGGTATCTGGATGAAAGAATTCGGTGCCTGGTACTTCGATTTGGCACGCCGTTGGAATGGTAGTTATATTTATCAAGGACCGCCTCAAATGAACACAGATAGTTACCAAGGCTGGGATTGCAGTGGTTTGTATCTCCTATCTTACGCTATGCCTCTTAAAAAGATTTATCTAACTGGTAAACAATCTAGTATTGTTAAAAAACTAGATTTAAGATCAGCTGAGTCTTTAATTTTGGATGGTTATGGCTGGAATAACATGGATCGCCATAGTTATTACGATAATCTAGAAGACAAAGAACTTCTCCGACGTCTCAGCAGCTGGTCACCGGTAGTTCGAGAGCGTGCAGCAATTGCACTAGGACGTAGGAAAGAAACAGTTTCAAATCAATTAGTTCGGTTACTTAAGACAGAAGATCTCCATACTCGATATGGCGCTTGTCAAGCAATCAAGATGCAACGTGAACGTGGATCTGTAGCCGTACCTATATTACGTCAGGTATTTCATGCTAGCGACCTATGGCTGAGAATTTTGGCTGCTGAGGCACTTGCTGGAATAGGTGATCCTGCTAAAACCGTGGTCCCCGAAATGCTGACAAGACTCACACAGTATGACGAGCTGAATGATCCAAGAAATATGGAGCAACGCTATGTATCTTTCGCTCTATTTGATAGACGAAACGGACTAGTTGGCAAATCTTTGGCTGGTGTTGATCGTAATTTACTTATTCAAGCTGTCCGTTCAGGCTTGTTGAATCAAGATGGCCGATCCAGAGGAAGTATTGGTAGTGTGTACGAAAATTTAACTTATGATGAGATTAAGCCATTATTACCAGACATCTATCAAGCTATAAAAGATCCCTCGCCTAGTGGTATTATGTTTTCAGATGTTATCCGCATGCGAGGCCTTGAATTGTTTACCAAGTACCGAATTAAGGAAGGATTGGAACTTCTGGTCGATTATTCCCGTAATCAGAAGAAGCACGGCAGTGAAAAGCGTATTTTTAAGGTCATGGAAATGATCAAATCATATGGGACTCATAGCAAGTCTATGATATCCAGATTAGAATCAGTAGCCGTCTATTTCGAAACAGAGGAAGAAAATTTCCCACCTCGCTTGAGCCTGAAGAAAGCTTCAGTCATCAGAGAAACTATCTCAGAAATTAAAGCTTTAGTAGATCAACCGAAATTGATCCATTTAAATTATTGAAGATCAAACTGAGACAAGGCCATTAAGTGACATATTCAGTTGGTAGATGATCGGTCCGGTTCAGAAAAACGAGTCGAGTCATCTCAGATGAGATTCTTATCAAGCTAATCCCACAGTTGTTTTGGCCAAATCTGGCGTAATCACGATCTGGTGGCATACCAAGAATAGTACTAATCAAAATTGAACCTGAACGACCATGGGTGATAATTGCCACATTATCATTCTGTTTATAATGGTTTTCTAGCAGAAAACCCATTACCTTTTCCATATTTCTTTGAATTAACCGAACGCCTTCTTCTTTCGTGTGGGCCTCTTGAGAACGCCATCCCTCCTCCGTAACATTCTCACCTAAGACAGCATTAGGACAGAATTCCAAAATTTCCGATCGAGTTAACCCATCCATCTTTTTTGCTGTTGGCAGTGAATATGTTTCACCACCTTCATGGAGCTCAACAATGACATGTGGTACCAATTTGACCCGATCCCCGATCTTCTTTGCAGTCTGGATAGCACGTAACATAGGACTGCAATAAATTTTAACCGGATTTATATTTTTGATGGCTTCAGCTGCTAATCCAGCTTGCTTGTGTCCTAAGTCGGTTAGCGGCGGGAAGTCAATATTGTTTTCATCTCCCCTATTACTAGTTGACTGACCATGCCGAATCAAATACATATCCATGCCTTCCTCCAAGCCTAAAACTGATTCTACAAATTATTTGATAAGAGGCTAGCATATAAGTTTCTCTCGCATCAATCGTTGAATTACCTTTAATCGCCAGTCATCAATCGGATGTTTCCACTGCTGATCAACTAAGCCCCAAGTTTCCATTTCGTCGCTACCAGGCTTCAGTCCTGTATTAAGCGGCCACCAGGCCCAACTCAGATCTCTCTCTTTTATATAATGACAAAGATTTTCTAAAAAATCAGGCTTATCCGCTGGCCCCGCCCCCATTTCACTGATCCATATTGGGAATGATTGGTCTACATCGGCAAGTAATTTTTCTGTCTTATTCATCTTTTTCACTGGTCCAAGGTAACCCCACGCTGAGTCCAAAGCTTGACATAGTTCTTGGTAGGAGTGTTCGGCTAAAGATTTACCATTTATGCCTCCAAACCAGCCATAGACATGTGGTGAGTATACTAGCTGATCCGGCTTAACCAAACAAATAGGATGTGTTGCTGCTTGCCGAAGGTCAGCCGCGTAATCGATTCCCTCAATCACAACCAACAGGTTTGGGTTCAACTTTAGTAGATGATTTCCTGCTGATTCTGCGGCTCGGTGCCAATCAAAACTATCTCTATTCCCCCAGTTAGCCCGTCCCATTGGCCCACTTCTTACTTCATTCCTTAAATCGACACCCACTACCTGCGGGATATCAAGGTACCGTTCAATCAGATAAGACCAATCGTCAATCCATTTCAATTCGGTTTGGTCTGAGTCAAACCACAATGCATTATTGTCGTAATTACAGCACCAAGTACTTGTGGTAGTATGATTGTTGAGTATAACAAGTAGATCTTCTGCGGCTAAAGCCTGTATAACCGAATCAAAAATTTCCAGTGGAACCTTACCCAGTAAGTGAGGATTAGCTGATAATCCATCTGTTACCGCCAGATCTTTATCATGGATCATTTGGTTTGAAAACGGTAATCTTACACTATTGAACCCAATAGATTTGATCATTGCCGCAATCTGAGAAATGTGGTTACAATCAAGGCCCATTACTATATTATCGACATCACTCGCACCATACCAATTCACGGATTGTAATCTTAACGGATGGCCCAATTGGTCCACAATATAGCCATTGGCTGTTGTCAGTGGTAGTTTTATAGTCATTAATCAATCCTACTTAAATTAATTACGAGACAAACCAAATCGAGATTTAAGCCAATTTAAAACAAACTGGTAGTGTGATTGGTCCAATCTGTGACCAGCTGTTTTATAAACACGATATGATTTTTCACTCTTTATATGATTGTAGCTAGAAAAACAAGTAGCAGGCGGACACACTGGATCCTGTAAGCCCACAGACATCAGAACTTCTGCTCTAATTCTCGAAGCGAGATTGATAGTATCAAAATAGCTCAAGGTCTTCATTAGTTTAGTCCAGTTCCGCTTCTCAGGTTGTTGTGCTAACCACTGGTCGATTTCATCCCATTGAGTTAATTGGAAATATTTTCTCCAATCACAAAGAAACGGTACATCCGCAATACAATATCGGGTTTTTGTTCTAAATGCTGCCACTACCAAGCTAAAACCACCGCCTTGACTGCCCCCCCAGACGGCAGTCTGTCCCACATCCACTTCTGGTAGACTAGCCAGATAGTCCATGGCTCTCAAAACATCCATATAAGCTCCTCGGTAGAAATAACTATTAGGCTGGTCTAAACCTCTAACCCAATACCCCAAATCGTCATCTAGAGTATCATCCGAATTTCCATGTCCACGAGGGTTGAAGGAAAAAGTAACGCAGTCGAACGGTGGGTTGAGAGGGGTCATGTTTTGCCCATAACCGGGAACTCTCAGGAGCGCTGGATGCTTACCGGATGTCCTTGGTATCTCCAGCCAACCACCAACCTTGAGATTGTCTAAACTTCTCATTTCTACCGAATGTACCGTGAATTTCTCATTGTCTAAATTAGGTTGATGTTCTAATTTATAAGCGGGAGATATTTGCTGAAGTTTGGATTCTGTATTAGTCCAAAATTTATCAAAATCTGATTCTCTAGTAAGAATAGTTTGAAGAGAAGATGGTTGGTACCCTATCGTCATTTGGTCGGAGACTACTTTCCCTTGATCAAATTGAAATAGAACTTCGACTTGGTGAAAACCTACGTCTAGCAGATCTGGTTCTATATTGTAGTCATTCCGATGTTTTCCAGGTTGTAAGTTGATATTAGCTATATTTTCTGCCAAATGGTTACTACTATCTGTTTTGAGCTGCCATACAATTTGACCACTGATGCGTTTTTCACTGTGATTATGAATCAACACAAAAACTCGGACCTGTTGATTATTTTCAAAAATACCGTTTGGCTGATCTGTATCTATTTTAAGTTCCAACATAAATTTGTCATATCTTAACAGGAGTGAACATTGTAAATAACCAAAGTGAACGTATACAACAGGGGATAAAATTCCTATGCGCTGAACATAACCAAGCAATTCAGAAATTGTGTCATTACCAGATTTTATACAGAAGTCCAAAATCTTAAATTCAGATTAAAATCTGACATCTTTTTCAGAGAAACAAAAAGTATTTTATATTAAATCCAATTATCTACTTGTTTCGGGCCAAATCCTAGATTATATACATCTGGCCTAGACTTGAGGCTTCTCAATTGATATTAATTTTTATCAGTTTAAATATAAATTTCATCCTTTTAGTCAGATTTATAAATGGGAATCATTTTTAGATGTGTCCGCAACTTCCAGATCCATTCAATTGGTCTATACTGAAATTTTTGTAACCACCTAGATGTAAAGAAATATCCACATCAATAAAAAAATCAATACCTGCTCAAACTTGTTAACGTATCCATATAAGCCCAAGCCAAATCCGTAGAAAATACAAAAGTTGACAGGATAGATTGGATTAGATAACACGTGAGAGTTGTTCTACCGACTGATTCTAATCCTGTTTTGACAAATTGTATAAACTCTTTTGGAGATCAAATCATGATCATACCCATGTAAGAAATGGCAATCAAAGGCGAGGCTATTATATTTGGTATTCGACCTAAGAACTGTGAGTATCCCCAATTTCAACCGAACAGATAAGATAAAGCTAATCCCATCATTGACAAGGGAAGACCGATTCCGAATCCCCACAATAACATCTTTCTGTAAAACGATTTTTCCTTAAATTTACTGAAAATTGACCCAGTGCAGAGCGACATCCCAATCAACATCATACCAAACGATCTGGAAAAAGCATTCAAAATTAATGATACCAATACAAAATCGAATTCTCCTTTTTGGCTAGTATCGTATAAGGGAATTCGATGATTCAACTGTTTTTTATAGCTACTTCTATAGATCAATAATTCTTCTTTAATTCGATCATTATTAGGTTTCGACTGTTCTTGAATCGTATTCTCATCAGTTTTGTTAAATTCATGGTAATTATTGATACCTATAAGTGAAGGAATGCAATAAATCAATAGACCTATGGTAAATTGAAACCTCGGTGGAAAATTCTTGAATAGATGTAATATAAAACAACACAAAGCATAAATAATCAATATATCTCCGTACCAAATAAGGTAGGAATGGATTAAACCGATTATTAACAACCAGAAATTTCGACTCTAAAACAATAGAAAAGGATTTTGCCTTCGACCAATTAATCTTTCTACAAACAGCTTCGTACTAGCACCAAAAAGTATAGCAAATATTGCCATAAATTTTGATCTTCTATTACATGAATGATGCAATAAAATTATATGATTTAAGGTAGTGCATAAGCAACCGGGCTGAAGTATGCTCTACTGGGCATGGCAAAGCTAGTTATATTCATCATGAGGATGCCAAGTAATGCGAAGCTTCTTAGCATATCGATTGATTTAATCCTGTTAGATATCTACTTTGTGCCTAAATTACCAATTATTTCCAATTGACACAGAACGAGTTAAAACATAATACTGTGGTGGTTGAAAAATGGATCTACTCCATGTTTAATCCTACAAATAACAAAAATAGATTATTTCTAATTATTTTACTAACCTGAGAAAAAATAATCGACCTCCGATAATTGATCATACAATCAAAAGTTAGCTAAGATAAGAGCTGTATATTTTCATGATTATTGGTATGATCCCCTTGATTGATTATTTCTTTTCGATTAGTATTCGCTTAGTATTTACGTGCGAATACTAATCGTGTAAATGTAATTCAGGAGATAATTATGCAAAAATCGACCATTATTTTTTCACTAGCATCAGTATTGCTGATATTTTTCGTAACCTCAACTAGTATGAGCGAAATTCTATTTATTGATAATTTTGAAGACGATGCCATTGGGAAGCCAGCTACGAAGTGGGCAATTGGTCATGATGGTAAGGATAATTCCAAAGTTATCCAAGACCCAAAACGAAAGAATAATCAGGTTTTTTCATCCCCTACGGAAAGACATGATGGTGGAGGCGCCATTTATGTCACTGGCAAAGGTAAAGACTGGACAGATTACTATGTTCATTGGGATATGTTGTATCCTAAAGCTTTTTACATGGGGGTCGTTTTTCGATTTTCCGGAAGTGAGGCTTTCTATTTGTTAGATAGACGAGAAAATACCAGTAAGCTAGATTTTTGGAAACGGGAAGAAACAAAGTGGAAAAACTTTGGTAGCTCTAAGAAGTTAAACTTGGAACCCAATAAATGGTTTTCCTTTCAATTGAAAGTAAAAGGGGCTGATTTTGAGGTTAAGATGAAAGATTTAGAAGACGAAACACAATTTAGTGATCTTGAACCACTATTGAAAGGTAGTAACAAAAATTTTACTAAGGGCGACTTTGGAAACTACGGGCACGTCTTGATGGATAATGTGATTATTTCAACTGAGGAGTCAGATGCAACTACACCCGTTAATGCAAAAGGTAATTTGGTAACTAATTGGGGATTGATCAAGGAAGCTCGTTAATTTTAGAAATAAGGAATCGACCTGAGTCGATCTAAAATCATGGTTCAACAGTAATGCGACCCATAATTAAAACTCGGGTCAGAGTTCAGAAATAATAGGTCCGTTTTCGCCAGCTACTCTTGATTTAAGTGGAGTTGGCAAACGGGTCTATCAAGTAGGTAGTAAGCCTACCCTCCTAGTTCGATTTAAAGTACCTACTTGCACCTCTACTGTTAATGACTCAATCAAGGGAAACTAAAGTACTAGACCTGTTTGTACCAGCAGATTTCTCTCACCTACCTTCTGTGGTCTCTCCTATCGAATGACTAAAGCTTATCTTTGCCAGTTTTAGATTTCCAACATTACTTGCTGGACTCAGGATTGGATCATATCCACTAGCATATAAATTCAACCACAGTCTGCCTATCTACTCCGTATCTAAAAAAAACTCCATCACGACGAATATTCCATGCTAACTCATTGGGTAAAATCGATAGATCTGCTGAGAGCTATCGGATAAACTGTGCCAAACTGAGTCAGGAACCCCAGAGTTTCTTCTTTCATTCTCTCCTTGTATACCAGTCATATTGTGCAAGCGATGAAAATATACCATAGCAGTCATAGGACGAACTTGGTCAGTATAATTGGGCATGGCTCGATGCCAACAGCGCATGTCTCGAAGAACAAGTGACCCCGCAGGCATAACCATTCGAACGGATGGAAAAGTTGATCCCCTTTCTTCGCTACAAACATGGTAGTCTTTGAACAAGGCTTCATTTTCTGTTTTCGGCTCGGTCACTGGATCTACAATTAGGTGAGAACCAGGCCAGATTTCAGTAGACCCATTTTCTATCGTAAAATCGACTAGTGGAATGTTAACCACAATCTTAGTCACAGGTAATGCCAAACCTAATTCAGGGAATAGGTGACCACTGTCTCGGTGAATCCATTGTTTTTCAGCATCATTCCAGTATCTAGATTCACGACGGGTCGTGTTACATCCATAGGGTAAAAACGAAAAGAATTTCGTTCCTAGCATGGCTTCAATGATCTGCAACGCAATCGGATTATCAATGATGTGTGAGTCAAGAAATGGTCCATGAAAGAAATGGTTTCTTTGAGTCTCTCCCTCGGGAAGAGATTCGTTGATTTCAAATTCTTTTCGCACTTTTTCCACAAAGCCAAGTGGTAACAGGCTCTCAAAAATGACGTAACCTATTTCTGAAAGTTTCTGGCAAGCTAAATCAAGATTTTTTTCAGATAATTTTCCTTGTTCTTTTTCAGTTACAGTTATTTCCATTATTTTTCACCTCATCCGATTTATTTCAACTGGATCAAAATCTTCGTACATTAGAAAATAAAAACTAATCTGATTGAATTCCAAACTCAGTAAAATTCAGGCTTTTTTGGACTTTCAGATTATTTTCCATCGTTTCAGTTGCTTGTTTCCTCAAAATACTCTCAATAAGTTTAATTATCAAGGACAGACTATTTTCATCAGAAAAGTAAAGTAAAAATTCCCTTTTTGATAAGTTCAGATTAATAATACTAACTTCAATCTTACCAGATACTAATAATTTGTCTTGGGTTGTTTAAATTTACAAGTCGATTGTTGTAAAATTGGTTTAAATAACTAACTCAAAATATCAGCTAACGAAAATGGAAGCGGAAACTGTCAAAAAATATTAGCCTTAGACAATCTTATTAAATCAAATCTGACCTATGAAATACACAACCGTATACCTAAAATCCATTAGCCAGGAATAAGTTTCAAAATTCTTTTATGAGCGATCAAAAAATTTTACCGGATGACCTAGAAGACCCAAATCTCTACACCAAGCAAGGGAAATTGTATCAAGGGTCGGGCAACTTTGGAGCCGCCATCACCTGCTATGAAAATGCAATCCGCATCAATTCCAACGATGTCGATGCTCACTACGAATTAGGTCATTTATATCGATCAGTTGGTGAGTATCAACAGTCAATTTTTTTTTATAGTAACGTTACTAGAATTGATCCTAACCAAATCGAAGTTCATAATGAATTGGGAAAATTATATCAAGAATTAGGCAACTTAGAGCAAGCTATTACTTGTTATCGTAATGCAATCCAAATTAATTCTAGGTATATGAAAGCACACTATAATTTGGGCCACTTGTATCAATCGATCGGTCAGCAAGAGAAAGCTATCAATTCGTATCAAGTTACTCTTGATTTATGCGATGATGCTTTGGCCCTAGAGCCAAATAATGAAGAAGTATATAGACTTCGTCAAAGTGCAGCTCATTTGCTGAATAGTCA
This sequence comes from Candidatus Poribacteria bacterium, assembly GCA_002729015.1. The sequence continues at coordinate 18,710 of PBVO01000088.1, read as the reverse complement.
AGTAGGGGTTACTACAAAAACAGCACCACCACATTACGTCCAAGGCCTATTTGATGAATACGCCAATAGGTTTGATTATCACTTAGTAGAGATTTTAGATTACAAAGTTCCTCAGTCTCTCAAAGAGGCATTGGCCAGTCAGTTGGGACATAACTTAACTTTTGATGTTGGGATTGATCTTGGTTGTGGAACAGGCTTATCAGGCCAGGTGTTTAGACCGATTTGTAAACAGTTGGTGGGTATTGATCTTTCTCCTAAAATGATTGAAATAGCTAAAGGAAAAAATATATATGACACGGTTGAAAATAATGAAATTAGTATTTACTTAGAACAGAGTTCAGAAAAATATGATCTTTTTATAGCGACAGACTTACTCATTTATATTGGAGACCTGACAATGTTGTTTTCAAATATATCAAAGGCTTCAAATCAAAAGGGTATTTTTGTCTTTTCAACCGAGTTAGTGCAAGAAGTAGACTACTCCTTAACAACTCAGGGACGTTATGCTCATTCTGAAAGTTATATTCGAAATCTAGCTCAACAGAATAAATTTAATATTCTCAATATTAGCAATACGGCGATCAGAACGGGAATTGAAGGCCAACTATTCGTAATCCAGTTAGAATACTGATTTCTTATAATAGGTTTAAGACAAGTAAAACGTTGTACTATCATATGATAACTATGAATCAGGTTCAGAACTATTTGGTGTATTTCTTTTTTTGTTGTTTTACCTGAATCATGATTTTTGTAATGTCATCAATTTCTTTTCAATCCCCCAAGATTGGAACTAGATCTGAGTAGCCGTAAACACATTTAACTTTTCTTGCCCCATCAATTTGATCATTCGGTTTGAGTCTCACATTTATAGTTTTTCATTCTTACTCTGTCAATCGGTTATTTTTGCTCAATTCCCCCAAATCAAACGAATTCTGTTACCTTTTCTACGATGAAAAGATAATGATATCTTGCCTTTGAGATCATTGGGAGGTAGAATTGTCGGCTGTCTGGCACAACCAGTGACAGGCTTAAGTGCCAAAATAAATGTACAATTGACAGACATATCTCTCAGGAACTATAAGGTCCCGCTGCAGAACAATAAAGAATTTCAAAAATCTCGCTGTTAATTTGGAGGAATAGTTGTCTACACCAACGCCTATTGAGGAACCACCCATGAACCAAAACGAATTCACGCAAATCCGTAACATTGCCATTATCGCTCATGTAGATCATGGCAAAACCACTTTGGTTGATGCGATGCTTCGGCAGACTAACGTTTTTCGACAGAATCAAAAGGTTGACGACCGAATTCTCGATTCTAATGATTTAGAAAAAGAACGTGGAATTACCATTTTGTCCAAGAACACTGGTATTGTTTATAAAAATACTACTATCAATATTGTCGATACTCCGGGGCATGCTGACTTTGGTGGTGAAGTAGAGCGTGCACTAAACATGGTGGATGGTGTAGTTTTGTTGATTGATGCTGTCGAGGGGCCTATGCCCCAGACTCGATTTGTATTACGTCAAGCCCTACAACGTAAGTTAAAAGCAATTGTTGTGGTTAATAAAGTTGATCGTCCCGCTTCACGTCCAGCAATCGTAGTGGAAGAAACATACGACTTGTTCATAGATTTGGGAGCTGATGATCATCAGATAGATTTTCCAGTCGTTTATACTATTGCACTAGAGGGTAAATCAGGCTTGTCATCAGAAAAACTGGAAGATGACTTACGACCATTATTTACACAAATTATTGATCACTTACCTGCACCAGAAGTGAACCCAGAAGGTTCGCCGCAGATGTTGGTCACAACAATAGAATACAGCAATTTTGTGGGTAAAATTGCTGTTGGTCGTTTGAATAGCGGACGGATGTTTGCTGGCCAAAACATACTCCATGCTAAATCTAATGGCGAATCTGACCTGGCTACTATTGGTCAAACCTACATATTTCGTAATTTAAAAAGGGAAGAACAAGAAGTAGTCACTGCTGGTAATATTGTAGCCGTTTCTGGGATTGAATCCGTAGGTATTGGAGACACATTAACAGATCCAGAAAATCCGCAACCACTTCCACCTATCAAAGTCGAAGAACCAACTGTACGTATGACATTTGGTGTTAATGACAGTCCTTTCTCCGGCAGATCAGGAAAATTTTTAACCAGTCGTCAAATTCGGGAACGACTGTGGCGTGAGTTGGAAAGTAATGTTTCTCTGAGGGTTGAAGAGACGTCGGTTGCTAATGAATTTGTGGTTGCAGGGCGAGGCGAACTTCATCTGGCCATTTTAATCGAGACGATGCGAAGAGAGTTATATGAATTCACGGTTAGTAAGCCTGAAGTGATATACAAGCAAAGCAAAAAAGGGATTGAGGAACCAGTAGAACACGTTTTTATTGAAGTCGGAAACGATTATCTAGGAGCAGTCAGTGAATTAATAAACCAGCGGCAAGGGAGATTGGTTAACTTACGTTACAATGAAGATAACACTGTATTGGCAGAGTATCATGTACCAACCCGAGGGATATTGGGGTTTCGTCAGCCTTTTTTGACAATCACCCGCGGAACCGGCACGTTCCATAGTCTATTTCACCAATATGCACCAAAAGTAGGAGAAATCCTGGATCGTGAATTTGGTTCTCTGATTGCATTGGAAACAGGAACTGTTAAAGCTTATGCTTTGGAACACTTACAACAAAGAGGTACATTCTTTGTAAGCCCTGGTGATGAAGTCTACTCGGGACAAGTAGTAGGTCAAAATATTCGCTATGAGGATTTAGTGATCAACGTTTGTAAAACTAAAAATCAGACTGGCCATCGATCTACGCCCAAATCCATCGTAAAGGCACTGGCACCCGCTAGGATTTTGTCTCTAGATGATGCCGTGGAATATCTAAGCTTTGATGAAATTCTGGAAGTTACTCCTATTGCCCTTCGAATTCGCAAAAAAGATCTGAACCACGAACAGCGCATTAGATCAGAAAAAAAGAGAAAATCTGAACAAGAAGGTGCTATTACTTAATACTCCTTGATAATAATAACTTCATTGAAATCTTCTATTGGTCGTAGGTGCCGAAAATTCAATTTCGACTGATTAATAACACTTGTGATAAATTTTATTTCTTCATACTCACTTTTTATTTGTTTCTGAACTTCCGATAGCAGATTTGGTCCTGTTATTTTCGGTAACGGTTTTACGCGTAACACCGTTAGTGGTTGTAGTGTTATCCATGTTGTATTTACCCATGTGTAGGTATCCATGCGTACAATCCATGCATAAACGCAGAAAATCCTAGTTTTTCAAATTCAGCTCTTTCTATTCTGGTATGCAAAAGGACAGGGTAGGAAGAGCTACACTAACGAGTATCGTCACACCTTATAAAACAGACACAATAAACTCTACAAATCTATCAACTTCTATTCATTTTATTTTTGTTTTAATGGTGATGTTTTCCTATGGTGTTCCTCTAGCCACCAGCAATTTCAAGATGATATCAATTCTACTTTCGATTTCTTTCTTCTTTGTCGTTAATTGCTCTATTTTCTTTTCTTCAGATTTTTATCTTCGTTGCTCAAACTGTTCTGAATGTTTGTATAGTTGGTTCTCGATGTATCTTTCTTGCAGAAGAAACTAATTGATCAACTTCGATACGTTGTTCTCTGCCCTATTCTTCTTCGGTAATTGTCATGATTGTCTTTTGCACATTCTTTTAGGATTACCCACTATCTTCCACCTTGGTAATTGCAGGACGAGAGTTTGAAATTATCATCCATCCTTCTTGGTAGTTAAAGGTTTGATCGGCTTGCTTGCCAGCTTCATTATTTGACAATTAGATGCATATTAACTAGATGCATATTAACTAACCTTTTCGTATCCTTTCCCTTGTGTTTTTTTGTGCCTTCTCGTAAAATCAACTAATCTTTTACAAGGGGATGTATTGTGCAAACAAAAACAAGGCTGTCAACTTTTTTTCTTCTTTGTATACTGGTCTTTTACTGTCAATCTTTTAGCTGGGCTAAGGTGAAAAACTTGAACGATTCCGTTGTCGTTGCATGGCCATTTGAGGGGAATTTCAATGATATTTCCGGTAATAGGCACCAAGGAAAATCACTCGGTAAAACCAAATTTGTCACCGGGAAATTTGGCCAGTCTATTGCTCTCTCGGGAAAGGGAGATGGTGTCATCACTCCCAAATTAGAGGCGATGGATGAAGTTACAGTTTCCCATTGGTCAAAGTGTACAGGTCGATTTGGTGCCTGGAGGGTCTGGATTAATGTTGATGGTTGGCAAAAAGGCGCAGTCCACCACCAGCTATACCCCAGCAACGAAATTGGCTGGTCTATTCACACCAATACACCAACAGACGTAAAGGCTAAATTGCTGATCGATGATAAAAGGAAAGGGAAATGGCATCATATTGCCATTGTTTATAGTGCACTTCAAAAAAATGTTAAGTTCTATATCGATGGTGAATTGAACCAAGAAGGGAAATATACACAGGCTGGTCCAGCTATATTAGGTCCAGCTCGGATTGGCTCATGGGATGGTGGTGGTCGAGACTATGAAGGAGAAATGGATGAATTCGCAATTTTCAATACAGCTCTAGGACCAACGGTTATCAAATCTTTGGCCACCAACAGTATAGCCACACTACTAAGTAGTGATACGAGTGTAAATGCCAGCGGTAAGGCCACATCTATTTGGGCTAAAATCCGATTAACTTATTAGTATCATCTCCGAAATAAGGAAAAGGAAGTTTGATTATGTTTAATCGATTAATTTTTATCTTCGTTTCGTTTCTATATCTGGTATTTCTGTCAACCGAAATTATCGATATTGCCTATGCTAAGGGATTGAAGGATTCTGCTGTTGCCGCTTGGTCTTTTGATGGAAATTTTAAAGATATGAGCACGAATGGGCATAATGGAAAAATAATGGGAAAACCGAAATTTGTGGACGGGAAATTTGGTAAAGCGATTAGCCTGTCAGGTAAAGGTGACGGAGTAGTTACCCCAGAATTGCCTGAGATGGATGAAGTCACAGTTGCCCATTGGTCAAAGTGTACGGGGCGAATCGGTGCTTGGAGAGTCTGGATTAATGTTGATGGTTGGCAAAAAGGCGCAGTCCACCACCAGCTATACCCCGGTAATGAAATTGGCTGGTCTATTCATACCAATACACCAACAGACGTAAAGGCTGAAAAAACCCGGATAGATGATAAAAATAAAGACAAATGGGTTCACATTGCCATCGCTTATAGTGCGCCTCAAAAAAACGTTAAGTTTTATATCAATGGGAAATTAGAAAGTGAAGGCAAATACACGGCCGTAGGGCCAGCTACATTAGGTCCAGCTCGAATTGGTTCATGGGATGGAGGTGGTCGAGACTATGAAGGACAGATTGACGAATTTGTCATTTTCGATACCGTTTTAGAAGAGAAAGACGTCCGGACATTGATTGATGAAGGTCTAGATAAAATCTGGAGCGTAGAATCTGGAAACAAACTGACTACTATTTGGGGTAGTCTCAGGATTAACAACTATTAACCGATAGTGAAACCAAACTAAGCATAAGATGCTAAGAATACCTCACTAAAATTTGTAAAACATCTAGTTCATAGGTCCCACGGCCTACTCACGTGTTCTAATTGGCTATGCTCGAGTTAAGATTAATAAATATTCAACTAGTTGTTTGGTGGCGTAGCCAATTTAGACTTTTATTTTCCTCTCTGTGTGAAACACTTTTGTAATATGTTTTATCAGTTTTAGCAAGCCTTGGTTCAAGGATTGCGCAACAGAGATGAACTACATCCTGGAAGGAAATATATTTAACACATCACTTGATTCGAGAAGGTCCGTCGGGCATACGATGGAACGACAAGTAATTGGTTGATTCAACCCTTTAAGCAAACCCAAGAACAAAACTGAATCTGAGTCAGTTTTGTTCTTGCCTCTGTCAAGGGTGATTTGGAAGTTATACTACGAAGGGTAGAACAAGACCAAAAACAGAATCCCCAACACTATCATGAGACTAAACATTGTATTGTATAGTCGAACCACAAAAAACGACGGTCTTCAGTCCAAAATCCATGACTTGATAATAACTCCACTCGATATAATGTTGGATGTTACAGCTAAAACATAACCTGACTGATTCTTCCTTCGACGACTTGTTAATCGTTTTTTAACCATAAATTAATTAAAAGATTTTGATTGGTGGTTATAGGTTTTCATTCAAAAGGTAGAAAATTGGCGTTGCATATTTTACTCCTTATCTATGCAACTAATAAAATATGCTAGGTCAATCATCGCAACTCCTCTTGTCATCCACCTAGCTACATCCTTTTTACTCCCTTAAGGCAAAAGTACCTAGTTTTCTTGCTTTTTCTAGGCACTTTTTACGCCCCTTGACTATTTCTTAACCGTAAACTGATCAAATGGCGTGTTTTTATGAATTTATACCTACATTGAAGAAGTACAAATCAGGGTTGCATACGGATTACCTATGCAACTGGGTACTGGGTAGTTGTTTTGGTCTTCATCTACCCAGTTTTTCAACCCTTAAGATAAGATACCGAACGAAAAACAGGATAATGATTCCCAGTTTTTCTTCCTTAGTTGATTTATCTCTTAACTCATTATTTTTTCACATACCCTAAAAAAATAATGTCAATATACGAAGATGTTTTTTAGGAATCTTTTGACAATCAATAGCGTTGTATTTGATTGTCAGATGAATATGTTGAGGTTTGATTATGAACATACAAGTAACTGATGGTCAACTTACTGATAGTGTTATTGTGGGATTGAACATTAAAGAATATGCAAAAGTCTTTTCTGTCTCTGAGACAACTGTAAGAACCAGAATCAGGGAAAAGAAGGTCAACTGTTATAAGCAAAACAATAAATGGGTGATAAGAATTGATGAAAATGAAATTCTTGATAGTAGCAATAAGTTAGACAATCAACTAATTAGTGAAGTTGATAGGTTTAACACACTTCGGCCGAAAGATAACCATCGTCAAAGCGAATAGAGCTCAGATATTCTAGTTTTCAAACAGTGAACTACTAATAGATTTGACCGCTTCTAAGGGGTGAATCCCAGAGACTAACCGCTTCTCAGCCCAGTCATTGTAAAACACTGACAAAAATCTTTTTCAACATTTCCCCCCCTTAAAAAACTAGCAATTCAGAGGTTTTATAGGTTTTTTTCTTCAAAAACGGCAGGGAAATAAACCTTTGAATAACCCCATATCGAACCAGATATTTTCTTTGATGAATTCAGCATCATAACTCTCAATGAACCTTTTTTGAAAAATGATTCTTTTAGCCGATCAATCAGCAGATTAATATACGACACTACTCATTGGCAGCTCTCGGTATTTACCAATATCAATAGAGTTAGACGGTATGCCAATCGGTGAAAACTGGTTTTTACACAGTATGTATAGTGGTAGGAATCCTGCCAGATATTGATATTCGTGTAGAGTGAACTATCTGTAAATTTGAGAAAACAGGTTTTTCCTATTTAGCAACTTTAATATAACTAAACGTGATACCAAAAACTAGAACCGAAAGAATCACAAAACTGAACATTCAACGACCTCATTATTAAATAGAAAGTGCCTAGTTAGAAGGATAAAAATAACTAAGCACTACATGTAATTGTCTAGTGGAGCAATAATATATTGCTATCTTTACAGGTTTGTTACAACTTCTTTAAGTCGTTTTGTATAAAAAACAGAAAAAACCCTGTAAATTCACCATATTGCTCTGGGTGCTTTTTTGTAAATGGAAATCACATGATTTACCAAGATAATCAGAGAAAGAAAGGTGGTTTTTTATGAGTAGATATTTGCCTTTTATTTGTGTTCTGTTGGTATTATTTGTCTTTTTCTGTGCCATAAAACTGAGGTTCAGGTAGTAGAGTTAAATAGTTGGTCTCTTTATGCTTCACTGGCTTTTTGGTATTGGGGATAAATTTTTTGACTTTGGCCCATACAAGGGTATTGAATTATATTCTTCTTTATCGGCACAAGTGGCAGGCGGTTTCGTTGACGAAGATTTTTCAATGGTCGGGGCACCTTTGGAAACCAATTAAGTTTGGTCCATCCAAATAATCTCTATATTGACTTCTAGATGGCTAGTAGCCTGTTTGGGGGTTGGATGGGCTTAACAGAAACTCAGTACTAAAGTCAGTTCTTTCCGTGGTAAACTGTTTTTGCCTTCTCCGCTTTGGCTAGGAATTGAATATGATAAGAAGCGGCTGAAACTATATTTATATGATTCGGTAGCACTGTTGCATCCTATGATGTATTTGTCTTGGATTGTGAAAAGCGATCGCTGATTACTTGTGCAAAATCTATCTATCTTATTATGATTAAATGTTTCCCCTTACAGTTTCGGTGTTTATGAGAGTCTTCAGGTTGAAGGCAATATAAACCCAGTCGTTAGGTAGTACTAAAGGATAATATGAACCTAAATTTGGTTAATGATTGTCGAACTTGTGGTCAAACTCTTAGTAAGAATGTGCAACAAAATTGTCCTCATTGTCAAGAACCTACCCCTCATCTAATAAATGAGGAAAAAATGTTGGAGGAGGAAGAAAAAAAACAGAAGCGACTTGACAGAATTGTAGGTTGTTTCCTATGGGCTTTTATTGCAGTTATAGTTTTTTTACTTCACTTCTTTGTTTTACGTTTTCTTTTTCCTCAAAAAAGATGATGGCGGGAATCATTCGAGAGAGTCGAATATCAGAATTTATGCCAATACAATTTTTGTTATTTCTTTCTATACTCATAGTTTCAAATATGCCAGGACAAAAAATATTTCAATGGCGGATGAACATAAATATTAATAATTTTCTCCCCTTGCAATAAAGGACTAATCAGCTATATGGTAGGCCATGATATATGGAGCGAATTAGTTGAGAATCCATTTAATTTACAAAATCTCTATTTTGGTATTATCATCATACTGTTAATTCTTATAGGACACTTCAATCATACTGTTAAAATGTTTTTTAACAGCTTTTGGGGAAAAATAAAAGATTTAAAGACTACTTGATAATAATCACGGGGATTTGTGTGTTGGGTCTTTTCCTATATTGTGTTGTTGCGAGGAATACTCTGGGTGAAGGTAGTAGTAACCCGACTCAATATCGTCCGTAGATTATCAAAAATAACAAGAGGAAGATATAGTATGGCTTATGACAATACGTTAATTCTAGATCACATCGAACAAACACATAACACAGAACTTTTAAGTGAAAGAGAAAAGCACCTAATCGGTTTAGCTGTGACAATGACTCGTGGTTGTCAGATTTGTACTCGTAACCGCGTTAAAAAAGCCCGAAGTATAGGTCTTACAGACGATGAAATAAACGCACTGATTGCTGTTACGTCGGCTGTTAACAGCGGTGTAACAGCAGCTACGGCCCGTGCTGCATTCAAGATGATTGACGAAGAAGAAACCGAAGAATGTAATGATATTTGCTCACCAATTCCCCAGTAAGTAAGAAAAAGTAGTTGCTCTTAGACGTTTATGCCTGACGACACTTACTAAGATTTAGGCGAAGAAAACAAAAGGTTTAAAGACTATGCTTAATAATAATCACGGGAATTTCTGTGTTAGGTCTTTTCCTATATTACGTTGTTGCTATAGGAATCCTCTGGGTGAAGGAATTGATGATGGTGGATCCGCTACTGCTCTATGTTCATCTGGTTGTGGTGAAGATATAGCTGGCACCCGAACTTACTATGTACTGATTAAAAGTCAATCATATACAATTTTTGACTGTTCGACTTAACTTAGACGGTTAGAAGGTCCAAAAAAGATTAGCTTTTAATTTTGGGAGGCTTTGTGATGGAATTCCGAAACGATTTATTACGATTGTGTAAAGTTTGTTACAAGCAGATAAGTAAAAACGCCGAATCCTGACCGAATTGTGGCCACATTGCCAGTTTTGGTAATGAAATAGAGTCTGAAAAACGAGAGCAAAAACGACAGGCTTGGCAGGTTATGGGTATAATCTTTTTGTGTATAGTTGTTTTCTTTATTGCAGATGCCTGTGGGATTTTAAAGGGGTCGGTTCAAAACAGAATCTGTATCCATATACCCACCCACATTCGTTAGCTATTCACTTTAACTCACCACTAATCACTCAGTGAAATCTCAAAAATCCTGTTTGGTTTAGGATAAAAGACTAAGACTGTAAAATGACACAATCGAGGTATGATTAACCGGTTGTATCAGCAGTCTGAAAGGTTGTTGATAGAAGAATTAACCAAAATGAAAGTAGAAAATAAGAAGAAAGCAATCAGAATAATAATCAGTATAAAACCTGAAAAAAATCTTTCAACAACTAATTTATAGGCGATAAATGCAACTACCACACCTGAAACAACAGAAAGAAGTAAACTAAGTAATAAGGTCAGACCTATGTGTTCTGGGTAGTTTAAATTCCAGTGATTAATACTACCTCAGTCAGTATTAGGTCAACTTGATTTGACACCAAAATCTAATCCAGTAGAATTATTGAGTAAATTTGTGAATTAACCAATATCCGATGGATTGAAACAAATTCCAAATGAATATTCCCGCAGTTATTCCAAATATAATCCTTACAATTATCCGTAGAGTTCTATTTGGCATAATGATTTCTTAATAAAAGATTAAGTAGAATTAACCAAGTTTCCAATACCAAAAAGACCTAACAATTTAGTAAAAGAGGAACGGTGGGATTCTATCTACTTCTGTTTGATTAACTCATCGACGCTACTTTCCTGACGAAGTAACTATTCTGCATTCTTTTCAATATCTACCCTTAAATTTTGAATAGTATACTGTAAGTTAGATATATGAAGTCCTAATTTATCTTATTAAAATGAACAGTGATTTTGGTTAATCAACAAACACAGATTCAATTAGTTAAGCAGAATATAACATCATAATATCTATCCAACGAATTCTAAACGATCTAGCTCAAATTATTGGATCAACTAGCTAAAAAAGATGAACAAATTGGAAAGTTGCAAGAATCACTAAACCAGTCACAATGGTTACAGATGATGACCGAGAAGTGCGATGCAGAACATCGCTAGCTAAATCGAGATCATTTTGGTAGAAGTTGACGTCAGCTTTTGAATAAAGGTATGTGGTACAAATTGACAAGTGATAAAAAAGTTGAATTTGGAAATATGAAAATATAAATTGATGACATTCAAATTTCGATACTTGGTTAAAGGCACAATGATACTCGCATTTCAGCACATTAATACTCTTTCTGACCGTTTTTGCTTCCAAATACAGCTTCGATTTCTTTTTTCCTATCTTTTCTTTCCAAATCTTAATCTTATCTCTACTTCTCTTAATTTCCAGGTCAAAATTCAATGAATCCTCTCATTATTCCCATTTTTGGATTGCTAGCGCGACAAGCTGTTATTTTTCTAACTCAATCTCTCGTTCTTCGTCTTGGCTTTCCTCCTCATCGGGCCAAACAAATTGATCAGGCTTTCGGTAGCCTCTTTGGCTTCCTAGTTATCGCTATTATCTGGGAGTTATCTGGTCCTCTCAGTCTTGGACCGCTTAATGATTTTTGGGTTCGTATATCTCTGACCCTGATTACTATCCTATTCTTTATTTTCGTTTTCTTGACCCAGGATTTTCTACCCCAACGTCGATTAATTCAACACTTAAATCATCCTCAGGCCAATTCTCAGCTGATTCATCAATCGGCCAAAACTCTGGCAGGTCTAGGCCCCAGATTTCTAGATCGAATCGACCCCATCAATAAAGCCAAACTGGCCCAGCAATTAGGGCTTATGGAGTCGGAGGCCAAACTGGTTATCCCTATTCTAATCCACCTATTAGATGATCCCGATTCTCAGGTTCGGCTCCAGACCGATCAGTCATTACAACAAATTACTAGCGAAAAGGTGATCTTGGATCTAGCCCAGCTATTGAAGAGAAAAAGCCTGCGCCTGCGTAACCAGGTAGTTAAGCAATTAGGCCAAATTGGCCCAGCGGCCAAACCAGCCCTTCCGGCTTTGGTTCTGTTGTTAAAAGATCAACGTGTGACAATTTCCGTTCGACAGGCCATCCGGAAGATTAGTACAAATTTGGTTGATGATCTGACTCAATTGTCGGAGGCTGAAGAATCGGAGATTCGAATCCAAGCTCCATCCGCCCTAGGCCAGATTGGAGCCGAAGCCAAACCTGCCATCCATAGATTGATAGACACTTTGGGTGATGACATCCCAGAAGTTCGTAGTAATTCAGCTAAAGCCCTAGGACAGATTGGTTATGCTAGCCCAGAAGTTGTCTTGGCCCTGAGGCTATTAATCGGTGATTCGTCTTGGCAGGCTCGGGCCAATGCGATCTCGGCCTTGGGTGAGTTTGGTGTTCTGGCCCGTCAGGCTCTAGGTGATTTATCTCAAGCCTTGAGTGATGAGACCGATCAATGGGTCCGAGAATCAATTGAAGATGCCATAGAGAAGATCAAGTTTGGCTCCCAATATCTGAAAGCCAAAATCATTGAAATGGAGACTGAGGTCTATACTGACTATACCCACGAGAGCAAAGTCTTCGAACGGCACACAAAATTCATCTATGCTATTTTATGCCACGATAAAAAAATTAGGGAATTGACATTTGATACTTATCAGTCTCAATCTAACCCCGAATGGCCGATGGGGCTTGAAGGCGCGGTTAGATTGCGAGACGGTTCCTTTATGACTGCATTTTTGCCCTCATATGCACTCCCTCAACAGGCCGAACAACAACTCAAGGATCAGACAAATTTCCGACAGTCAGTTCCTATGTTAGTCCGACTGCTGGCAGATCAAAATTCTGTTATTCGTAGGCGAGCGATAAAATCTTTAGGCCTGATCGGACCTGAGGTTAAAGATGCAGTCCCAGAGTTGACTCAAATGTTAAGATGTGTAGAGAAAGAAATTCGGGACAGTGCATTTCAAGCATTAGCAGCGATAGGATCTGAAGCTAAACAAGCAGTTCCAGCCCTAATTCAAGCCTTGAAGGATCAGGATAGTGATATTCGTATAAATGCCATATCAACACTGAGAGAGATCGGACCTGCAGCCAGACAGGCTGTTCCATTCCTAATTCAAGCTTTAGAGGATCAGGACGAAGTTGTTCGTATAGATGCAGCCGAGATACTAGAAGAAATTGGGGCTGAGGCCAAACAGGCTGTGCCATTCCTAATTCAAGCTTTAGAAGATCAGAATAGTTATGTTCGTAGCCAAGCGGTCAAGACGTTAGGGACAATTGGAGCCAAGGCCAAATCATCAGTACCAGCCCTAATTCAAGCTTTAGAGGATCAGGATGAGATTGTTCGTAGAGATGCAGAAAGGGCATTGAGAGAGCTTGGATCAGAATCCGTACCAGATTTGATCCAAGCTTTGAAGGATCAGGACGAAGTTGTTCGTAGGAATGCCAAAAGAATCTTAATAGAGATGGGATCAGAGCCCGTACCAGGTTTGATCCAAGCGCTGAAGGATCAGGACGAAGTTGTTCGTAGAGATGCAGCCGAGATACTAGAAGAAATTGGGGCTGAGGCCAAACAGGCTGTGCCAGATCTGATTCAACTGTTGGATGATGAGTCTCTGGTTGTTCGTGTTAATGCAATTGAGGCATTAGGAGATATAGGAGCTGAGGCTAAGCAGGCCGTTCCAATGCTGACTCAAGCCTTAGAAGATAAGTTTTCGGCTATTCGAGACTCGGCCGAAGTAGCATTGAGACAAATTAGTTCCGAGGATAAAAAATAGTCATTATCCCTACCTGTCTTACCACCAGTTCAGCTTTTGCAATTACAGATTTAGTCCTCAAGCAAAAGGAGAATCAACTTCAAGGCTTATGAGAAGACCAGAAGACTCCAAAAACTTCTGATCAACAACCAATTGATTTGAATATGTAACAGCCGAATCCTACATTTTCCATGTCTGTATTCCCCGGCTTAAAAGACTAGGTACCTAGTCTGCTGATTAATTAGGCACTCGTGGTTTCTTGACTATTTCTTAGCCATAAGCTTATTTTTATGAATTTAGACTCACATAAAAAAGATACAAATTGACGTTGCATATGGATCACCTATGCAACAGGGTACGGGGTAGTTGTTTCGGATCTCATCTACCCAGTTTTTAACTTCTTGAGACCGTATAATGAATCAAAAAACCGAGAATTGCTATCATAAGCTAGTCGAGAAAAATAAATCGACTTCTAGTGGTGATTGAAGAATAGCCTCTTACCTATATATCCTTATCTCCATCCGACTCTTTAGCAGATTTTGTGAGCATCAAGCGCACTCGTACTATAACATAAAGTACACCCAATGCCGCGAGAAACACCCTGAACAGCTTAAGGGACAAATACCCCTTTACATACAAAAACAATGTTAATACAAATGGCAGAATTAGTATTAACATTATAAGCCTCAGCCGATCTATCAGCATAGAACAAACCTCCGACGAACCAATCTTTTCACTTTTACCTTATGAATATTTACACCTAAGACTGCAACAAATGGCTTGATTATCCCCGAGGTATTAAAATGCCTAGTTGGAGCTGCCGAATCCAACTAGGCACTATAAAAAAATTACCCTCAAGGAATAAGGGCATCGGAATAATAAGGCATAAAATATAATATTATGTATCAGATTTATATTGAATCTTCACATACTTTTTTCATATTCAAAACAACGGATGAATTATCAGCTTGCATATTAATACTTCACTGATTAGATAGATGTCAATAAATACAAAAAATGTTCCAAATCACTATCCTACAGTTTTTTAGATTTTTACAGGAAAACTACCTGCTAATTAGTAAATTACGGAGAAAATAACAGTTTTTTATGGACAATTAGATACCTAGTTTAGTGAAACTATCCGAACTACGCATCTAATACAATAAAGGAAGGATTCCTAACAACGAGAAATGATGGAGGTAAATTTAATATCCAGTTCGATATTAGGTGAATGAGTTGTATTATCGGGGGTTGTGATATTGATGATTAATGGATGACCGGTACGTCGGATTACATTGTAGCCTTCAACTGCTCGCTATCTGAGGAGGGAGTCAATCAGTTGATGAAAAACATGTTAAAAACGAATTTACCGATCGAAGCCAAAGAAAGATTAGTTATGACCTGGTCCAGACTGAAAATAATTGACCATCACTAACTATCTTTCTTAACTCTTTGTAATTAAGCAAAATTCAAATGTTAATAGTATTCTGGCTCAAACTTTAGCGGGTGGGAAACAGTAATAAAAAAGTCTGTCTTGAAGCCTAATTTACACATTGAAGATGGATCAAAGTAACTTCTGGAGATCGACTTTGGGGGCGTTCTCGGTATTATTCCGTTTGCTCTGTTTAGGTATATACAAGCATAAAAAACCGAGGCAAATTCGGTAGGATTGGGCTGTGGCCTTATTTTTGTAAAGCTAACAACCGTTCTTTCGTAATTCCCCCAACCTGTCAGGATAGAAACCTATTTTTTCGTCTCTGATTCTCTTCCATCTAATTTTTAAATTTCTGGCAACTAATTATCCGATCATTTCGAATTTTCTCTTTGTTGATCGAACATCCAATCGTACAACTCGGAGGTCGAAAAAACTACCCGCCCGGCGGCATGACCTTGACTGGAATAAATTTTGAGTTTTGCCTTCTTTCCTCCAGCTTCTCGAATGGCTAGAATCATTCTCTCTGATCGTTCGGCTGGTACCACTTTATCTTTGGCTCCAGCAAAGGCATAAACTGGTACTGTAGTTAGTTTAGCTGCCCATTTGGCTAGATCTGGTGTTACATCTTTCGGCCCTTTTGGGCCAATTCCGCCAACAACGGGTGCAACAGCCGCAAAGTGTTCTGGACTATGAGCTGCCCACGCCCAAGTCCCGTAGCCTCCCATACTGTTACCTGTCAGATAAATTCTACGGCTATCGACCGGAAAATTGGCTTTCAAATTTTGTAGAAATAAGTTGAGATCTTGAACCACCCATCTTTTTCGGCACTGTGGTGCAACGACTATACATGTTCCCTTATTAAATTTTTGTAGTCCCTTCCAGACCCTCATAGCTTGACCCTTGATTTTTTCTATCTGGTCTCCAACGCCACCAGCCCCATGGAGATAAATCAGTAAAGGCACCTTCTCGCTGGATCCTTGGAGGGACGAAAATACCAAGTACTCCGGATTCAAAGAAGGGGTCTTGGATTCAAGGTTTTGGTTGAAATTATATACGATCGGCAGATCTTTCCGAGCAAAGGCTGAAGAAGCTAAAACAAACAAAAATAATGCCAAATTCTGGATGATAATTCCCTTTCTACCTTAACTGGTATTATTCAATCTTGTGGCTTAATACTAACACATTCGATCTTTTTTCCGAACCTTTCAATTGACTTGATGTCTTACCTAACGCAGACCAAGTAAAGATCAATAAACCATTATGAGGTATTCAATCATGCTACGTAAATTCAACTTGTTCCTATCTTTGTTAACAGTGATTATAACGATTTCTCCCTTAGTTCAAGCCAGAGGTCGAGATGGGCACCCTCGCGGTCAGAAAACCAGAACCGAACGTCATAAAGTTAAAATATCTAAAGATAAACAACACTCCCAACTGACAGTTGAACAGCGGGAAACTATTAAAAGTAAAGTCAGTCAAATGAAGGAAGCAGAATCCACGCCCAAGGCAATCAAACAGACGGTCGACCGAATGATGCAGAATTTCGGTGTTGAGCCTACTCAACGAAAAGGTAAAGGAAGAGCCAAAAGACAGAATCCATTGGATCAGTTGACAGAAGAACAAAAATCTCAAGTAGATGCTAAGGTTAAAGAGATGCGTGAAGCGGGCACCGATCGTCGAGAGATCCGAAATCAGGTCCATAGCATGTTAGAAGGCTTTGGCCTGAAAAAACCCCAAAAGAAGAAGGGGGGACGGCGAGGATTCAGAGGAAGAGGGAAGAGACGTTACACCACACCAGGTCAAACGTCAACAACTGAAATAGAAACCAACCAATAATCCAGCCATAGCCACTGTTCATTAGAATAGTGGCTTTTTTATAGTTTAGCAGATGAATCAAACTTCGAATCAGTAATTATCTGTGGTTAAGGCTGTGGTTTATATTTTCCATCCGGCAACTTAGTCGGAAATGCGTACTGAGGGTCTGTCAACAGTTGGTAAAGTGTTGGATCTCCTGCCTTAACCTTAGCAGCGGTGTTTAATCTCCATTCTTGAGAGATATTATCCAACCGCCCCGGAAAATCCTGCGCCCCAAGGATCGAGGTAATCCCCCAATAGATGTATTCGGTGATTTGACAGCCATAATCACAACTTCTTTCATTGTAAGTATACCAAGCTCGGTCCGGGTATTTCTTCGGTGCCCGCCGAAAGTAACCGCCTCTAGCTTGGTCCATGGCTAAGGCAATAGCAGTACCCCGTTTTTCACCGAAAATATCCGGATAGGCCTTGGCGTATCCGGCTGAGGTAATCAAGTGTAGGATCTCTTCGTAAGCCGTATCAAACACAGCACGACTAGCACCCTGGGGGTGTGTATCCTCAGCATGGAGTCCCAAGATGGTCATGTTATCCCAGATCTTTTCCGGAATATATCGATGGACATCAATTTCATCTGCTTCTTGCCTAGTGGCTGACATTACGACTGCCCCTTTACTCCGTTGAATGGCTTGGATCACTAATTGATTATCAGGTTGACCATCGTTGTCATTATCTAGGTATTGAGCCAGAAGTCCCCCCGCATGTAGTAACTTAGAATCAGGTGTTTTGGCTGTAGCAAAGATAGAGATACCAAAAATTTCAACCTGTTTGGTGAACACGCGCTCAAATCCCTGGGGGGCATTATTAGTAGGTTGGATCTCAAAAAAGGGTTGAGCTGTGAGACTATATAAACCAAAGAATAGAAGTAGACCAATGTGTAATAATGATTTCATGTTGTAATTGATTAATCTTAGAGAGAACTGAGTCATCTTAGCAAATGTTGTCAACCAAGTCCACAAAGATATAAGAATTGGAAATCATCGAGTTGTAGGTTGATAACTCCAAGTATGAAAGTAGCTAAATTTTTCCAATGTAATGTTACGTTACCTTATAGTTAATCGAGTGAGTATTATCAATAGTTGATACCTTTTCCTTGCTATAACTTTTAAGTTCTGTTCAATTAACCTAAGGCTTCAAGCTTATTCTCTTAACTCTCATCCGTTTTTCATATCGGTCATTTACACGATCCATTCTTAATCACTTACTCAAAATTACCAATAAATTAGTTCTTATTCTGTTCTGGATAATACCGATGGAAGTAAATTCTTGCCTAGAATCTCTAACTCGTCAAGACGTCAATTTCACACCCGAAAACTTGAAAAACAATTGAGTTGATGTTATGATGATTTTCACAGAGTAGAAATATTGAAGTCTAAAAAGGGTACTCATCGGATTTGTTTCCTGCCCATCTAAAATTGTTGCGGCGCTTGCTATGTCGCGTAAAAAAAGAAGAGTTTAAATTGATTAAAAAGTTGTAGATAAACCATGATAGAAATCACACCGGATCTATTGATAAATCCCAAATGTATAGAATTTTCATTTATTCGTTCTTCCGGACCTGGTGGGCAAAATATCAATAAAGTTTCCACCGCTGTTCATCTTCGATTCGATGCCGCAAAATGTTCTACGATAGACAAG